>CATOSA010000015.1 GCA_951812315.1 uncultured Burkholderiales bacterium | reverse complement strand
CGTCGAGAGAAATGGAACGCAAATCGAGCCTGGTCGCAAAATTTCCGGCAACTGACGCGGTCAATGCCGCCGATTTTCAGCACGAAGCCGGTCACGAAGATGATGAGGACGACTGATTGATCAGAAGAAAGATATTTCACTCGATACGCCTGTCCACAGCGCCTTGGTTTGCTCGCACTATTGTGGTCGCCGCATACCTGGGGTGCGGCTCACATCGATCTGGGCGTAGTTCTCGACCCTGCGAAGCGAACGCTTGGTGCCACCGCCTCGATCACCACCGATTCCGATACTCTGACGTTCTATTTAGCAAAGGGATTTGTCCTGGAATCTGCCGAGGTTGATGGCGCCGACGGTTCCGACCGACCGAACAGTCATCGACAGCCTGCAGCGCTTCGAGATCGAGCTTTATGCCGAGACCAGCCTGCAGGTTCTCAAGTTGCGCTACCACGGAGAGCTGGAACCCCTGGATTTCTCCATGACGCACGATGAAACGCTTGCCGCCCTGCCCGCTATGGCATCAGCTAAAGGGAGCTACCTGCCCGGCAACAGCGGATGGCATCCGATGCTCGAATCCGCATTTAACGTATCGAGCCGCGGTCACAGTACCGGGCGGACAGATCCGGTGGCGCCAGGTACGGTTTCAGAGGTGCGCACTACTCGGCGACACGCATCATGCGTTTTCTCCCTGAAGCATCCGATCGACGGTATCGATCTGATGGTGGGGCCGTGGAAGATTAACGAGCGCGAAGTACAGGTTGGCGATGCGAGCATACGGCTGCGCACCTATTTTGACGCGAATGCGAGTGCACTTGCGAACAGTATCTGGATGCAGCGCATGCTTTCATCAAGCGCTATTCAGCGCAAATCGGGCCTTATCCGTATTCCGAGTTCAGCGTGGTTTCGAGCCCGATCCCGACCGGATTCGGAATGCCGACGCTCACTTACCTCGGTCAGGCTGTACTTCACTACCCGTTTATTCGCGACATATCTCTGGGACACGAAGTTCTGCACAACTGGTGGGGCAATGGCGTACGCGTAGATCCGGTACGTGGAAACTGGGCGGAGGGGCTAACTACTTTTATGGCGGATTACGCCTACAGAGAAGATGACAGCGCGGAGTCTGCAGCACAAATGCGTCATGGCTGGTTGCGTGATTATGCTGCGCTACCCGCCGGCAGCGAGCAGCCATTGTCCACTTTTCGTGGCCGCCATCGCGCCGCATCCGCTGCAATAGGTTATGGAAAGGCCGCGATGATGTTTCATGCATTGCGCGCCCGGCTCGGCGAAGATGCCTTCCGCGACGGCGTCCGCAAATTCTGGGAAACGTACAAGTTCAAGACGGCAAATTTCGACAACCTCAGGCAAGTATTCGAGGAAACAGGCGAACAACCGCTGGTTGAATTTTTCGATCAATGGCTGGATCGCACGGGTGCGCCGATGCTTGACATCACCAGCGCGCGCACGATCGAAGAAGACGCCGGGCTGGAGGTACATATCTCCCAGGACGCTGAGCCATATTCTCTGTCGATACCCCTTAAAGTCTTTAGCCGAGCGCAAGAGCAGGATTTCCGCATTGAGTTGTCGCAACCGGATCAGTCATTCCGGCTTGCAACACGGGAGGCTGCCACTGCGGTTCAAGTCGATCCCGGCTTCGAAGTCTGGCGCAAACTGGTCCCAGGCGAAGCGCCGCCGATCCTGCGCGACCTGATCGCGGCAGAGCAGATCCTGGTCGCTACTGTCGATCGAAAGCCGGACGAAACTGTCCTGGCTTTTGCGCAGGAATTCGGCGAAGGCATCGCGAAAGAAATCGACGCCGGTAGTGAATTGGACGGCGATGCGCCGGTCCTTGTTGTCAGCAGTAAAGCCGGCAGTGCCGATTTTCTGGAACGTCTGTCTCTAAGTCCGCGCTCCGAAGAATTGCCCGCCGGCCAGGTCGAGGTGTGGATCGTCCCGGATTATTCCCGAAAAATTGTTATGGTCGCCCTTGATCCAGAAGCCGTCGCAAATCAGGATTTGCCAAAATTGGGGCGCCGCCTTCGCCACTTCGGCCGCTACGCCTGGGTCAGCTTTTCGAAAGATGGCACAGCTGAGCGCGGAAGCTGGGTCGTCAATACGCCGCGAGTCACCATACCGAAATAGGCAAGCTTCTTGCCCCCGGGTTATATGCGGGTGAGGCCCACGGAATGACTCGCAGCCCCGGTTCCGCTTTGACCTGCGCGGACTATTTCGAGCCCCATCAGGCGTTCCCGGCGAAATACGCACTACCGCGTATCGTCGTTGTCCCAAACGATATGGAAGATTCGCGGCATGCGATTGACAATCCTTGTCATCATTACCTTGATGACCAGCGCTTGCGGTGGAACACCGGACTGCACTGACAAGGCCGTAGTAGCCCAGGTCGCGAAGTATGCAGAAGAAGCGATCGCAAACAGTCTGATAAAGAATGACTCCGCTGTTGATGCGCAAAAGCTGGTCTACGATATGAACCTTGAGGTCGCCGACATAACGACGACCGATCACGACAAATCCATTGACAAGCATAGCTGTCAGGCCAATATCCTGGTTACGCTGCCATCGGGCGTTGCGGCACTGAAAGACAGTCAGTCTGTACAAACGACCCTGCTGAGAAAACTTGACATCAAATTAGAGGGAGATGACATCGTCACCCCGGTGGTTTATTCAACCTATCGCAGCGAAAAGGATGATGAACTCATTCTGCGCAGCGAGAATGAGACCGCGCCGGCCAAATTCGTTCAGAGAGTGCACGAGTTAGGTGCGTTTGATTCCGGACAACGCCCCTTGCCCAATCTTCGCCGCGGCCCGACGCTGTACGGCAAGCCAGAAATGACCGTGCTGATAGAACCTGCCGCAAGAGGGTCTATGAAATTTCGCGTCGACTACCTGAAGAGGCCCATGTGCAGATCATGGACGCAGACGATTGCCGATGAACGCGACGGCGTTCTGTTCTATGAAAACCCCAAAGCAGGCTGTAAGTTGAAGTTCTCTCGTCTCGGCGAAATGCTGCTTGTCGACCGCGAAGGTTGTCACGAGATGCCCAGTCCCTGCCAACCTGATGGCGTGTACCGGAAGCAGTAGCGTCTGCACCGGACGGTAGACGCGTGGCGTAGTGCGTTAAGAAAGCGCAGCACTTCATTTGCTGCGAGAAGCGAGAAGACTTTTCAGAACAACGCGTAGACGAAAAACCGCCGCCCGCTACATAGCGGACGGCGGTTTCTACCACAAAGTACTAATCGGGATGTTTGCTCTGCTACTTCTTCGGCTCTCGCCCGCCGCCATCCAGGCATTGTTGCATTGATTCATAAGGCGTGAAATTTTTCACGCGCTCATAGTGCCTGCTAGATGCGCTGTGGCAAATACCGCTTTTGCTCATCTTCACAGCGACGCCCTCATCCTGCGACCATGAAGCCAGCGGTGACGACGCCAAAGCGAATGCAACGAGCGTTGAAGCGAGTTGTTTCGACGAAATCAACCGGATATTTATCAACCGTGCGTTTGCAGACGACATAATTTACTCCTCCCATTAGAAAAAATAGATACGACCAAATCGAACGTCATTCTCGTTGCGCTATTGTTTTGACCTCTAGTTCATTGCGCGATTGCCGCAGCGGTCCCCGCCTTCGAATTCCGACTGCCTGTAACGCCAACCAGGTTCGCTGGTTTCGGCATTGCCGTGCGTTGAGCCCAATAGCAGTCAGCTCTTCTATCGCTTGCCAGTTTTCGCACTATCCCATTGTCATTGCACTGCGCTGTTTTCGATATGACGTAATTAGTATTGCATACGAACTTCGCGTTTTGTGAAAAATAACGCGAATCGGAGGCCATTTGCGCAGAAGTCGCTTTATGTGCGACGAAACGTCTCACATAAATAGACCGGCCGTGATCACAGGCGAAGAGCGTGCAGAACGAAATGCATTCAGTGCGACAGGATCTGAGCCAGCGGACAGTATCAGTATCGTCTATTAGTCCAGGCTAATTATCAGGTTTGGCAGGAAGCGGCCCTGAATGCTGTCCGATTCCGTTTCTCCGTCATACCTGGCGCCGACGCGCTCGTAGAATTCTCTAGCATGAGGATCGCTTTGGATGACTATATCGCTGGCACCTTCGTTCGCAGCAATCTCGATTGCGTGGCGCATCAGCATGCGACCGATTCCCGCGCCGATAACGTCTGGTTCGACAAACAACGCGGTCAGATCGAAATTGCTGGTGGACAGCCTTTCGAGTGCGTAGAAACCAACCAGACGGCCCGAAAGTTCTGCCACCGTAAAGACGAATTCAGGGGCGTCGATCTGCTCAGCCGAATATGTGAGTTCGGCCCTGCATTCCTCCATGAACTCGGGTGAATATCCCCAATGTGCTTTCGAGCGCACGGCCAGGTCGCTCAACGTCCGCGCGCCACTTCCGATTGCCGGCCGAATTGTTACCTCAGGTTCTTTCACCGTAAAAGGCGTTGAATGTAGCGGCGAGTGGAATTGCAAACAACACTGCAATTGCCGCATTCAGGACGGCATTCTGCCAAAACCCTGTCCACAGCGAAAACAGTGTGTCCGGAATGAACCATGCTGCAAGAGACGCCACGAGCATCAGCCACCCTTCCCGGCTGCCACGCCGATATGGCCCAAGCACAATAAGAAGCAACGCCACAGCCCATCCGAACATGACTGCACCGAGCACGCCGTGAACAAGCGTTACGTACTCGATGGCAGGCCCGCTAAAGCTGCTGTCCACGGCATCCGCAGCGCTATACAGCATCAGACTGAATGCCTGGCGAATAAGTCCCGGCGCCAGAACCATTGCAATACCGGCTGCCATGACGCCGAGAACGACCAGCAGTAACCAATTGAACCAGAGAGGAGAAATTACAGGTGCAGGCTTCATCTACGTTCGAAATCCATTGATCGGGTACGTGCTTGAGCCCGGCTCGGCGCTAGCAGATATCAAACCTGGATGCCGGCAATCACACCTTTTCGACCAGATGATTTTATTGCGGATCAGTCGAAAGTTGCGGTAACCGTTCCAACACCGCTGAAGTGCGTCTGGACTGTATCGCCAGCCTTGACCGGTATTGGTTTGGTAAAAGACCCGGACATGATCTGCTGCCCGGCATGCAATTGCTTGCCGTAACGATGCAAAGCGTTTACAAGCCATGCAACTGTCTGCACCTGATTGTCCATTACCTCGCTTCCCACAGCCGTTTCGACCACTTCGTCATTGACTCGCACCTCGGCCTGAACTGCGCCAAGGTCAAAGTCGGGCAGAAGTTCTATTGGCTCGCCGTGCACGAACGCACATTGCGCGACGTTGTCTGTGATCGCTAACGGTATATCCACACGCATATCCGCACCGCGCATTTCAACAATCTCAAACGCAGGGGCAATTGTGGCCATCACCTGGCGTGCATCAGCGAGCGTGGCGTCGGGCCCGGACAGATCCCCACCCATGACGATCAACAATTCGTTTTCCACCATCGGATTCCGCAAACTCGAAAAATCGAACGTGTAACCGGTCGCAACGCTACCGCTTGCCACTAAATGTCCTAATACGGGTTCTTTACCGCCAAACATTTCGCGCATCGCATCTGCAGTGAGGCCCACCTTCCAGCCGGCTTGCTGATCGCCATGGGCGAGTTTCATTTCAAGCAGGCCCATCTGCACGCGGTAAGCTTGCTCAAGATCAAGTTTGCCTACCCAGACATCAGGAAAAAAATCCCCCTGCTGGTGGCATTCCCACAGAGCCCGAACTATTTGTTCATCCGTCATATTCTCACGCCGTCTCAATCTGTTGGTGTTAACCCGTCAGGTATACGAATCCCGTCACATTCTAATCCCGCTGGAGCTGGCAGCACGAGGACGATTGTCTGTGTACACACAACTTGGCGTCCCGTGCCGGCCCATGATGCTGACGCAACAACTTGCTGATTACGGTCAGATACCAGTGTCTTCCAGATAGCGAACACTGGGCGGCGCGCCGAGTACCGGACCCAGTCGATCGATCAATCCGGTCTCCTGGCGCCAGGCAAAGTATTTCTCGTAATGCGGCCGTGATTGCCAGCGCTCGACGATGACCAGATTGTTTGGATCGTCGTTATTGACTTTGACCTCCAGCCCTTCGCAGCCATCATATTTTCGGGTGTCAGGCAGTATGTCGACAAAGATGTCCTTGAGTGCATCAGCCAAACCTGACTTGGCGGTCAGATCAAGTAATACGGTGATACTCATGATTTGTACTCCTCCAGTTTTGGAAACGCATTGAAAATTTCCGGGATATGTTCCGGACCGGTGAGAAAGCCCGGCGTTGATTTAATCTGAACCAGGCCCCGATCAATCCCGGATCCCCAATTTCGGCCAGGCTATTCATCATGGCGCTATTTGGTTACGCCTTTTCAAATCGCGTTGAGCACATCATACCCGGTCATGATGTAGGTCTTGTCGGCCACGAAGTCGCGCACCAGAACCGCGGGGTGCTCGGGTGTAATCATTTGCGCCAGCAATGTCACAGGCGTTTCGATATCGACGTAGGGAAACGCCGTCTGCATTATTTTCTGTACGGGTTGTTCGCGAATGTCAGGATCCTTGACGATGCACGAATACGCATGCGACTCGCTGAGTGAGCCAACAATTCGATCATTCTGCCGCACCGGAATCTGTGAGAAATTGTGGTCGTTCATCAATGAGACCGCATGCTCAATGGTGTCCGTCGACATGACGCCAACGACGTCGGCAACTTCCTTGTTGCGGATGAGCTCGCGGGCGGCCGGGCCGGGCACCGTTTCGTAGCCCATCTTGCGCATCCACTCCGAATTGAACATCTTGCCGACGTAACGCGTGCCGTGGTCATGAAAGATGACGACGACCGTCTCGCCTTCCTTGAATTGATCTTTCAACTGCAGCAAGCCGGCGATCGCGGCACCCGCCGAGTTGCCGACCCAGATGCCTTCATGCTTGACGATCTCTCGCGTATAGATCGCAGCGTTGCGATCAGTAACCTTTTCGAAATGGTCGACGACCGAAAAATCGACGTTCTGCGGCAGAAAATCTTCGCCAATGCCTTCGGTTACATAAGGGTAGATCTCGTTCTTGTCGAAGACCCCGGTCTCCTTGTACTTCTTGAAAATGGAGCCATAGGTATCAACACCCCAGACCTTGATGGCGGCATTCTTTTCCTTCAGGTATCGGCCAGTTCCGGTAATCGTACCCCCGGTTCCGACACCGACGAGCAGATGGTCTATCTTCCCGCCAGTTTGCTTCCAGATTTCAGGGCCGGTGCTTTCGTAATGCGCCTGGGAATTGCTGAGGTTGTCATATTGATTGGCTTTCCACGCATTAGGCGTTTCTTTTTCCAGTCGCGCCGATACTGAATAATAAGAGCGTGGGTCTTCCGGTTCGACATCGGTCGGGCAGACGATCACCTCTGCTCCAAACGCTCGTAACGCATCATTCTTTTCTGGCGACTGCTTGTCGGTCGTCGTGAAAATGCACTTGTAGCCCTTGACGATGCCGGCGATTGCCAGACCCATGCCGGTATTGCCACTGGTGCCTTCAATGATGGTGCCTCCAGGCTTGAGCAAGCCTTGCGCTTCAGCATCCTCGATCATTTTCAGGGCCATACGGTCCTTGATGCTGTGGCCGGGGTTGAAAGTCTCGACTTTGGCGTACACCGTTGCCTTGATGTCGCTGGTAATGCGATTGAGCCGTACCATTGGCGTGTTGCCAATGGTGCCAAGAATGTTGTCAAAAACGTTTTTAGACATATTTGCCGGAGTATAAAGAGGTTGCTGAAATGAAGTGGCGCAACCGTATCACAACCTGCGCCAGTGCCGAAACCGGCGCGAGAATCTACCTCCGGGATGCCGCACTGCTGGCCGCACATCCCGGATACGTCGTATTCTTGGCATTCTTCCGACAGACTTTGAAGACCATGCAAAAACTAGAGCGCCGCCAACCGGACCCGCTCCCACCGATCCACCCTGAACCGGAATATCGCGTCACTGGTCAGCGGGCGCAATGGTATGCGGACATGAAAAGCGTATTTCAGGTGCCGTGGATGGGCGTCGTGACCATGGCGTTTTCCCACTATCCGCAGTTTTTCGAGAACCTGTGGAATGGTCTGAGACCGCTCGCACAAAGCAAACCCTTCGTCGAAGCTTGCCAGGAATTTCGGGTGCAAACGCAACGCCGCGCTGGCGATCTGCAACCCGACATAATTGTTCGGCGACTTGCTGCAATTGGTTATGCCCCGCGCGAAGTTGATCAAATACGCGCCACGATCGAAGTGTTTTCTCACGGTAACTTCCCGTACCTTCTCGCGGCAACAGCGGCACGCCGACTGCTCGAAGGCTACCAACCTGGCAAGGTCGCAGAAGCACAACCATTCGAGGGACAGCATGCGCAGCGGGCAGATGTGCCGTTCGTCTTGATGGAAACGCACCATGCTGACCATGACACACGCGCGGTCTACGAAGACATCAAGCAGACGCTGGGCTTGCCTTTCGTCAATACCGACTACCGGGCACTTGCCCGCTGGCCGACCTATTTTTCAGTCGCATGGCGAGATCTGAAAACCATGATTGGTACGCCTGAGCACACGGCAATTTGCGACGACGTACACGCACATGCTGACATGCTAATGGGTGAGACCCTTCCGAATCCCGGGAAACTGGACGCCGACGCGCTTCGCGCCGCTGCGATGCGCGTCGGCAATGCGGACGAAATTCTTCAGGTGACGAGGCTTTTCCAGTGGCTGCTTCCCGGGTTGATAACTAACGTCGCAATTTTGCGCGCCCAACTCGCACAATGACATCGCACACAACCACATCGATTGCGCAGCGTATTTTGGGACGGAACTCATGGTGGCAGGATCTATGCGCTACGGCAGTGCGATAGCGCAATACCCAGTCCCGGGAATTAGCCGCTGTTCGCCTCAGTGACCGCGGCAAGATAGCCAGTCTTCAGGTCTGCAAGACGCGCACGTGCTGCAGACAGTTCAGCGGTATCGAGCTCGTAGACCCCGACCGAGTATGGTTCGGTCAGTTCGACCGCCACAAACGCGAACCGTGGTTCTTGCCCGGCCAGCCTCGAAACCGCCTCGATGTAGTGGGCAGCCTGTACATCGTAATCAAGTCGCTCGCGCGTACGTCTGAACGCGTCGGGCCGAACATCGCTGGTCGATTTCAGATCCAGTACGACATCCGCTGTGAAACAATCGGGCCGCGCTTTCCACATTGCGCCAGCCTCATCGCTCCAGTAGATTGACAGTTCTTTTTCCCCCTCAGACAACCAACTGGCAACAGGAAACTGCGTGCAGGCAAGCAGTGCATCGCGAGCATGACACAACGTCGACCATTGCCAGGCATCAAGTGATTGGCGCTGCATTGTCTCTTGCTCCGAAATTGCGGGTTGCGCAGATTGCGCCTCATCAGGAACAAGATAGTGCGTTGAAAACGTGTCAGGCTCCAACACCAGTGCATGAAGTGCCTCGCCCATGATGTTTCCCTGAACCGTACCTCCATTGGGTAATTGCGGCGCAGTCAAACCAAGCCGGTCGAAACGGCGCAAATTCGAACTCGAAATGAATGCATCACTCGCGAGATAGTCAGAAAGCGGCTCGCGCCTGGTCTCGCAATGTCCGGAAGGGAATCTATCTGCCACGCTTCTTTGAATATCCTGACGTTCGCCTATTCACCTGACAGCTATTCACCTGATAGCCACTTCACCCGGTAGCGGCCGCCGCCGTCGACGGACAGCGCTTTCCACAGCCAGTGCAGCAACGCCGAAGCGGTCTTGTCAAACTCATAAGGGGGGTTAACGACAAGCATCGCGCTGCCCGACAATCCACCTTGAGGACTTCCGGAACGCACGGAAAGTTCAAGCTTCAGCAGTTTACGCAGTCCGATGTTCACGAGGTGCCGTTCAAATTCACTTGTATCGCGTGACCCCATCAGCGGATACCAGATCGCATAGACGCCGGTAGCGAAACGATCGTGGGCCATTGCAAGCGCGTCAGCAATGCGCCGCAGTTCGTTCGCGCGATCAAACGATGAGTCGACAAGTATGAGTGCGCGCCGTTCCTTCGGCGGAAGGAATGCCTTGAGCGCCTGATAACCATCCATGTTGCGCACCTGCACGCGACGATCCCCTGCGAATTCGCTTTGCAGTTGTTCACAATCTTTGCGGTTTAGCTCCGTTAGCGCCATGCGGTCATTGCTGCGCAGAAGCCGGCCCATTAATGCGGGAGAGCCAGGATAGAAATGCAATTGCGCGTCGGTATTTTCTGCCCGAACCGCTTCGAGATAGGGGCGCACGGCTTCCGGGCAGTCGGTGCGGCTGAATATCCGTGCTATCCCGTCGCGATACTCCGAGTTCTTCTGCGCCCAGGCGTGCTGCAGGTCGTAGCGGCCAATTCCAGCGTGAGTATCCAGATAGAAGAAGGGGGTTTCCTTGCGAGCGATGGCGATTGCCAGCTGTACCAGAAGTGCGTGCTTGAAAACATCAGCAAAATTACCGGCATGGAACAAATGTCGATAGGCAAGCACAATCAGCGCAAACGTCCCGATGCTCGCTCAGAAGCGATGGGCATTTGGGCAATCAATCGAAGTTGCCTGACGCAACATTTGCGTTGCAATGACTTCTTTCATGCCCTGAGCTTACACCGAACCGGCACGAAAGCGGCCCGCAAGCACATCAGGCGGCGTGGCAAAACGGGCGCAGCCTGGGTAGCAGGGTCTCAGCGAATGGTAGGCGTCGGCACTTCGGTCCTGCGGCAACGTGCCGCCCAGCCTGTCATTGCGACTCTGTGAGTGGAATGTATGCTGACCAGGTAGCGGTTCTGGATTCGGTAGGCTTCCGCTTCCGCCTGGTTGCTGCGCGCGCAAGCGTTCGTCATGGAATCGAATCGGCCACTGACCGCCTGTACGTGATGCACGAGTTCGTGCAACAGAATCGATCGTGCCTGAACGTCGCGAGAGAGGTCGAGAGATTCATCAATAAATACGCCCTCATCCGGGTCATAGAAAGCTTTGACACCGCACGGGCCTTTGCAGAACCGTTCCTGCAGCTCGTCACCCGAAATCTGGTGCACCTGCGGGTGTATCTCGGGCACGGGATATCCGCCAATGTCATGAATTGAAACGAATAATTTTGCTAAAAGAGCAGCAAGTGCGACAGGGTCCATTATGGATCTCCTTTCGTACCCGGGTGCTCCTCCCGCCGCTCGGGTGGCAAACAGTTGTTTTCCCACTGTATATAATGCAACTTTCGGGCCCCTATTTGTGAGGAATCAGCGGTTCGTTCTGAAACAGCACAGCTCTGTTCGGCCATCACGCCATTCACGCGTTGCGCCCATGTAAGGCGCTTATAACCGATCGTACTTGGTCGCGCGTCCACGTGCTTTTTCTACCGGATACTTTTCGCGATTCAATTCGATTTTGCGTTCGGCAGCCGCCAACAAGTCGACACCGAGTTTGTCGGCGAGGCGAACGAGAAACATCAAAACGTCGGCCATCTCCAATGCTACAGCTTCTCGCTGCTCTGGCGTGAGCGATTCTGCCTCGTCCGCATGCAGCCATTGAAAATGCTCCTGAAGCTCTCCAGCCTCCACGGTCAACGCCATCGCCAGATTTTTGGGGTTGTGGAATTGGTCCCAGTCACGCTCATCGACAAATTCGGCAAGTCGAGTGGCGAGCGTCTGCAAACTGTCAATCGAATTCATGTGCGAAGCATAGCGCCTAAATGCGCTCGCGGCGATCATCCACCGAGCGTGGTTAAATCACATCATCAATTCAACTGATGACCAGACCTGAATGACTAATGTATTGCGCGAGCACCGTGAACCGTGAACCGGGCCAGCGCAATCACATTGCCCTGAATAACAGGTACGGCGTCTCGCTCCTGCACTATTTCCGCAGAGTTCTGATTCTGATTCGCCAGCGCAGTACCCTGCGCTCGTATATCTGCGCAGCACACTGCACCCGCATGTCTGGCGCAGTGGCGGCGCAATGTTGTTCACAACGTTCTGCTTGCTCCAGCAGGCAGTTGGACAGGAAACGCCGCCACTACCGACATTCGAACAGCTGGAAGCAGAAGGCGCAATCATCGGCGAAATTCGCATCGACAACCAGAACATATTCGATCTCGACGATCCACGAGAAAATAATGCGCTATATCGTCTGGCAAACAAGCTGCATATTCGTACGCGCCCGTCAGTCATCAGACGAGCGTTACTGTTCGAAAGCGGAGATCCTGTATCAGCGCAAGTGATGGAGGAAAGCGAGCGGCTGTTGTTTTCCAGTGGATTCCTGTACGAAGCCATTATTCGGCCAATCGCCTATCACGACGGCGTCGTTGACGTCGAAGTCATAACCAAGGACACCTGGACTCTGGATCCGGGAATCGGATTCTCTCGCAAGGGCGGAGACACCAGAAGCACATTCGGATTGTCTGAACTGAACCTGTTTGGAACCGGTGTCGCAATTGGCTACAAGCAGCAGGATAATGAAGGTGACATAACCGAAACATTCGAATACTCACACCCGCTGCTGTTCGGAACCCGCGGTCAGTTCAACTACGCGTATGTAACATCCGACGACGAAGACCGGCAATTATTCTCTCTCAGTCGGCCGTTTTACAGGCTCGACGCGCGCTGGTCTGCAGGCGTTTCCGGATTCACGAGCGATAGTCTTGTATCAACCTACTCCGGCAATAATGTTGTAGTCGGCCAGTATCGGGCCCAGCGTGACTTCGCGTCGGTCTTCGGAGGCTGGTCCAAAGGCCTGATCGACGGCTGGACGCAGAGGTACAGCATCGGTATTGATTACGACAATGCAATATACCGCCCGGTACCAGGATTACCGACACCGGAATCAATTCCGGACGATGAGATTCGCGTATCTCCATTCGTGCGCTACGACATCATTGAAGACAATTACGCGAAGCTGACGAATCGCGACCAGATTGAACGGGCCGAATACTTCGAGCTCGGATTCCGGGCAAACGTCAGGGTCGGCTACGCTGCTACCGCGCTCGGCTCGACCCGGCCTGCCTGGTCTTACACTGCCGCCATCAGCAACGGTGTAATGCTCGCGGACGAGCGCATGATCGTTGCCGCGGCGGGGGTAAGCGGTGTGTACACGGGCGGGGATGACGAAAACAGGCTGTTTTCGGGCGGGCTCAAGTACTACATTCCGCGCAGTGACCGCGCAGTGACTTTCTTTGGAATCGGCGCAGACATAGCGCGCGACAGACTCGTGTCAACGCAGCTCACTCTCGGCGGTAACAATGGTTTGCCTGGCTATCCGACCGATTATCAACGCGGCGATCGCCGCGCATTGCTCAATTTCGAACAACGAGTTTATACGGACTATTATCCGTTTCGCCTGTTTCGACTCGGTGCTGCGGTTTTCTTCGACGTGGGCAGCGCCTGGGGCGACGAGGCATCCGGCAGTAGCGAGCCGGACTGGTTAGCCGATGTTGGATTTGGCTTGCGCATATTCAGCATGCGTTCGGCATTCGGATCGGTGTGGCACCTGGATTTCGCATTTCCGATCAACCCGGACGACGACATTCCCAGCTACCAGGTGTTGCTGCTCAGAAAAACCAGTTTCTGAGCAAATAGCCTGTCTGAGCAGGCCTATTCCGTACCTGACTCTTTGGTTCCAGGCTCTTTGCTGCCAGGCTCTTTCGAACCAGCTATTGTTATTACAGGCTCCTTTGGCGCGGTTGGCCTTCCGCCGTGCCTGGACCGGTGTTGCTGGCCAGAGCCTTTTCGCTTTTGCGCATTGAACTGGGGATTATGACTTTTGCCGCCGCGCCCGTTCCCATTGCCGCCATGGCCTTGTGATTGTGATTGTCCCGAGGCCTTTTGCCTGCCGCCTGACGCGGCCGATTTGCGGCCGGCTGGTGGACTTTTTCTTTTTAACGCATCGACCAACATGCGCACTGTATCGAACGCGTATCGATGGCCTTTCTCGACTTTGCTGGCACGTGGTCCGGCAATGTTAAGCGTGTAAACGCCAATTTCACGCACGAATTCCGCAATCAGCTTGGCAGCCTGGCCGGGCTGAACATCGGAACCATTGATGAGCTTATAAGGTCTGTCGAGTTGCACGCAGTCATCGAGCGTGCATTCTGTTCCACCCTCGATCTCTCCAAAGAAGATGATGGCCGTGCCATCGCTGTCGAGCACATTCTTGCGTGTGCGCTCGCGATAACCACCGCCTTCGAGTTCCTGAAGTGGATACTCCTCCGGTATCGGGCCATCCTCGGCGAGGCGACCTTCCGGACACCAGCCGCCAACCTCGAGACTGAGTTCCATCGCCCCATCCAGCGCGCCCCGGTCAATGCCGGTCTGTCCTCCCGATACCACCTTGAGGTTGTTAGCCTTCGAACCACCATCGCGACGCGGCTCGGGCCGTGATGAACCCTGTCCCGGAGACGATCCCTGACCTTTCGAACGTGAACCTCTTCTGTTTCTGGCCACCTATCGGATCCTTCCCGTAACGACCGTCTGTGATGCATTCATTTCAACCCCCATCCGATAACAACGTCATTTGCGTTTCAATCAACCCAAAATGACAAATCTGCCTGCGCAGGCACCTGCACGACCAACGGTTATGCATGCAGCCGCCAACCATGCGGCGCGAGAATACAAAGGTACAACTCACGGCAAGCGGTCCATTCTCGGTTGGACCAGCGGCGTGGTTTGAGCCATACGGCGTCGTCCATACACTGCGACCCATATCGTTCGATCCGTATGTTTCAATCGATGCGGTTTCCGGTTGCCCAATAGCAACCGTTCAGACCATGCTACTTGTCTCGGATTAGCAGTGGTCCCGGGTGTCCAGCACCCAGACCTTGTAAGAACTTTCGTATTCAATCGTTATGTTCGCCGCTGCCTGGCTTTGGGCATTTCGGCGTACGCACCCTAGGGGTTCAAGGAATCTCCGTTCCTGTGGAAGCAGCGGTTCGCTCCCGTTCGATGTCGCTGGCAATATCGTGCCGCTCATCGGGCCATCCGCAAATTCCAGCGCCGGCTGGCCCAGTTCCCCGATGCAGGCACTATGCCCAAAGCAGCCGGGTCCGCATGTCACAGCGCGCACTTTACCATCACCGGCGACAAATGTTGAGGATTTGCTGTATTCGCGATGCTCACGAATCAACTAGTGGTCGAGACCGTGGGATAATCAACCTCATATTCCTAACCCACATCAGGATCATCCGCCATGGCTCTCGACAAAACCGCCGACGAAATCAAGATGGACACCTCCAACCTTTTTCGCGAAGAAGTTGTCACTGACAGAAAGGTTGGCACGATTCGCATACTGACGCCGATCAAACCCGATGGCACACTTGACGACAGCAGAGAGCGCATCCATGTGGGCGAAACTCAAATCATGACGCAAATGGGCGCCCTTCCGTTAGCCTTCCAGCTTGAATGCGAAACCCTTGCAGAGGCAGTCGAAAAATTTGCGGCTGGAGCCCAGGTCGCTGTCGAGCACGCGATGCAGGAATTGCAGAAAATGCGCCAGGAAGCATCATCTTCCATCGTCCTGCCTGACAGTGTCCCGCCCGGCCTCGCCGGCGGTGGCAAGCTCAAGATGCCCTGAGAGGTTAGTCCCGTGATTGGCTTGGCAGACGCTTTCTGTTGACCAGAAGCCAAGTCAGCAGCATCACAAAGCACGACAGCACAAAGATCTTGTTGACGAACCAGTTTGTTCGCCAGATCGTCCACTCCGGCGCGGAAAGAAACAGCACAAATTTGCTGACAACGATCAGGATCTCGGCAACTGACACACCCAGCGCAAACTCAAATGTGTAGCGCTGCCAGTGCAATAGCGACCAGCCGAGCCATATATGCACCACAGGCCACAAGTCCAGATAAATAAAGGTTCCGACTGGCAGGCCATGCTGAATCGCATACGCCATCGGAAACAGGTACTTGATGACTAGCGTCCAGGCGGCCAGGATGAACAGGAAGTGTGCTAAGAATCGAACTATTGGCGCACTATCAGGTGTCATTGTTTACCCACGCCGGCTCTGTGAGGCAACTGGCATTCGCGCTCAGCCAAGTTTCAATGCAGCATCGCGCGTAAACCGGGCGATTGGCACACAGATCGGACAACTTCCCATGCAAGCCTACGTTGTGCAAGTAATACAAGCCGCGGCACCACCCTCGAGCGCCGCATAGTCCATTCTTGCAAGTTGCTCGTCCCTGTAATCGACGGCGTACATGCGCGTGCGTAGTGCTTCTGCGATCTCCACGTTCTGCGGACAAACGTTCGCGCATGCATTGCAACCGGGTTGGCAATACTGGCCTGCCTGCAGGAACGCGTAGCGTTCGAGTAATTGCCGGTCATATGCGCTAAGCGCTGTTGAGCCCGAGGCTGCCAGATACTCATCGATACTGCGTGTACTGGACATTGAAATCAACAGCGCGTCGATGTTTGGATCAGACAGCACCCAGCGAAATGCAGCCTGAGAAAAGGTGCCTCCGGAACGCTCATAGGGGCGCATATCATTCAGTTTCGCGCCCATAAGCGTTTTCATCGCCAGAACGCCGACATCCTTCTGTTTTGCCTTCTTCAGAAATCGCGGCAGCTCGGGCTGAATTGCGGACCAATGAAACGTGTGGCGAAGCTGGTCGTAAAAATCCGGATCCTGCGAAAAATTGTAAGCAACAAGAATGACATCCGCGATGTCATGGTCAATTGCATAATCAATCGATGCGGCCAGATTTCTGCCATGGCCGGATACACCACGGAAACGGATTTTTCCCTGGCGTTTCGCGGCTTCCGTAAATTCCAGCCATTCCTGATTGCGAAGCCGGTCGACATCATTGACGGAATGATTGAAATAAATGTCGACGTAATCAGTCTGCAAACGGCGCAGACTACCTTCCAGAGACTTCATGATTTCGCGGCGCGAGTCATTTGCGCCCGCTTTTGTCTTGCTGGTCAGAATCACCTTGTCACGCCGGCCCTTGAACGCTTTGCCAATAGCCTCCTCCGCATTTCCCCAGCGGTAGCTTTCGGCACTGTCAAAGAAATTCACACCACGGTCGTAGGCGTGGGCGATTACTTCCGGATCGGTGGTTCTCGAAGAACCCAGAGAAATATCGGACACCTGCAATTCAGTGCGCCCGAGGCACCGGTAGCGGCGTATGTTCGGAGCCTTAGCGGTCCGCGTTTCAGTTGTTTGCGCGCGGCCGTCGCGCGATACGACACTCACGCCAGCGATGCCCAGTGCAGCGCTGGTTCCGGCTTTCAGGAACTTGCGTCTGTCGATCATTGCCTGCCTTCCGTCATGCGATTTCGACACAATAGCGAAACTCCAAGGGTGCCACTATTTTGTCAACCGGCAAAGCTTCCTGTCTCGTACGGAATCGCTTGCGGACGAGCAAATCCGCCTCGTCCGTCGCGCACTCGCCACACATCGGCTAACTTCCGGATGTTGCCAGCGCCATCTTATGTGCCATTACTTTCCTGCCAATAATAGCGAAGCAATACACTAACCAAGTTTGACTGCGCCGCTGCGCTCCATCTGGGCTATCTCGTCTTCGGAGTAGCCAAGTTCGCGCAGCACCTCGCCAGTGTGTTCACCGTGCCGAGGTGCTGGCCTGGGCGCATCCGGCGTTGAGTCTGACCAGCCGGTTGGCGTTCGCATTGCAACCATTTCGCCTTCGGTGGGATGCTGCTCTTCAACAAAAAACTCACTGCTCGTCAGATGCGGGTCAGACAGCAAGTCGTCGATTTTGTTCATGGGTGCCACCGGAATATCGGCTTTCTCTAGAAGCTCGGTCCATTCTGCGGTGGACCGGGTTTTCAGAATCTCGCCAAGCAGTGCGTAAATTTCACCAATGTGGTTTGCCCTGGCAGCATGTGACGCGAAGCGCGGGTCGTCCATCATTTCCGGCTGGCCGACCGCCTCGAAAAACCGCGTCCACTGACCGCTGTTGTAAACAAGCACACACAAGTATCCGTCGCTGGTCTGATATGGACGACGATGGCGCAATCGTTCATAGCCCGAGCCGCCTTCGGGTGGCCGGTAACTGAGTCCGGCAAGATGGTCACCGAGCACAAAGTGCGAAACAGACTCGAACATCGGAACCTCGACAGACTGGCCCCGGCCGGTTCGTTCCCGGTGAAACAGTGCCGCGGTAACTGCATAAACAATGTGCAGACCGGTTACGCGATCGGCAAAATTCAGCGGCACGTAGCGCGGCTCAGCCTGGCCGTCTTGCGCCATTAACCATGGAATACCGGTACTTGCCTGGATCAGATCATCGTAAGCAGGCTTTCCGGCCTTTGCTCCGCGCTGGGAATAACCGTACGCACCAACGTAGACAATGCCGGGATTGGCTTCACGGACGTCCTCATAGGACAAGCCCAGCCGGGCCATCGCCTGCGGGCGAACGTTGTACACAAGCACATCGGCAGACGGCAACAGGCGCATCACAACTTCGCGTCCTGCCGGATTCTTCAAGTCGAGCACAATGCCGCGTTTGCCGCGATTGAGATGCATATGCAAGTGCCCCATCGCAGCCGAGCGCATTGGCCCGACATCGCGCATATTGTCCCCATCACGCGGTTCGATCTTGATAACCTCAGCGCCGAGTTCGGCAAGAATTTGTGTCGAAAACGGTCCCATCGCCACGGTGGTGAGATCAACAATTTTTACACCTGCAAGCGGCCCAGCCATACGTAAACGCCTATTTCTGAAAGTTGATATTGGAAAACAGCCGCGCAGTTTAACCCACCTCGAAGTAGCGTCGTTTGAATCGGCATATATCTCGCTTGGTCTGGCAACGTGAATTTGCGAGACCAGGCTGCGACGAAATCCGTACCGATGCGGTACGTACGGATACGAGTCGCCGCCAATCGGCGTCGCCAACCGCAAAACGCCGCGGCCAGACAGATTGCCCGCCTCGAAGCGGGACGGCATTGCACACGGCCCTTATTCACAACGTCGAACCATTTCTTGCGTCCGCCGTGGTCGTCGTCGTGGCGGCATTGTTGACACTGACCATTCCGGACGACCTGCTCTCCGCGAGCAGATTTCTGCCTTTCGTCATTCTTCCGGTTGGTGCGATCCTGAGCATGTGGTTCAACCGTGGACGGGCATTCCTTTCCCTGGCCTCGCTGTTTCTTGCATACACCGGCTATACCATTGCATCGAGGATGGACGCTGATGCGTTCGCCGCACATGCCGTGTTGTCGGCGATCGCAATTTTTATCCCGCTCAACTTTGCCTTGATGCTGGCGCTGCCCGAGCGCGGGGTCTTCCATTTTCGCAGCTATCGCTGGCTGCTCCTGATAGTGGTTGAAACTGTTCTGACCGCATGGGTCGCAAGCGCGGGCAACAGCCCATTGTCGGGTGTTGCCTGGCGCGATGTCCTCTCCCACTGGCTATTTGACCCGGACCCAACGCCATTTCTGGGCCGCTTGCTGTTCGCAGCCGGTATTGCACTCGAGATCGGCCGTGTATTCGAGCGCCAGTCGCCGCTGGAGATCGGCCTGGGCGCCTCGTTACTGGCATTTTTCATGGCGGTCACCTGGATTCACGCCACCGGCGCCTTTACTGTCTTCTTTTCCGGGGCCGGGTTGATTTTGCTGGTATCAGTGCTCCAGGAATCGCATGACATGGCGTTTCGGGACGAGCTGACCGGCCTGCCTGCCGGGCCGCCGCATGCTGGAAGAACATTTGTTGGGAATGGGTTCCGCTTTCACGATCGCGATGGTTGACATTGACCATTTCAAAAAAGTCAACGATACCCATGGACATGATGTCGGCGATCAGGTGCTTCGTATGATCGGCGCACGCCTCGCCGAGGTCGAAGGAAGTGGGCGTGCCTATCGCTACGGCGGCGAGGAGTTCTCTATCCTGTTTCAGGACAAGAGTGCTGAAGAGACACTGTCGCATCTCGAGAAACTGTGTAGCGTTATCGAAAACTATGCATTAGTCGCACGCGCACAGGACAGGAGAAAATCCGAGCGTGACCACGAGGACAGGAGGGCCAGTACCGCGGGAAGCTCAGACGGTACTTCTGGCGCCGTTGGAGACGATGTCGACGCTGAGCCGCTGTCGGTAACAGTCAGTATTGGTGTGGCGGAAAGAAACAGGCGGTTACATACGCCTGCGGCGGTTCTTCGTGCGGCCGACCAGGCCTTGTATCGTGCCAAGCAAACCGGAAGAAACAAGGTTAGCTTTTAGCCGGAAAACAGCTGCGCTTCTGGTCAAAAAACGGTTCCGATGATCCGGTAAGAATTGGTCCCGAAAAGTAAAGTTCGGGAGTAGTCTCAGGCAAGGCGACGGCCCTCGGGGGGAACCGGAAGCGCTCTAGCCTTTACCTGCGGTAATTGCGTCTGCGCACGCCACCTGGTGCGGCGCGTTCGTCCCGATGGCGAAAGTTGATACGTGCTTTCGTCAGATCGTACGGCGACAACTCCAGGGTTACCCGGTCGCCTGCGGTGATGCGGATTCGATGCTTTCGCATTTTCCCGGAAGCGTAGGCGATCACCTGTACGTCATTGCTAAGCGTTACTTTGAACGTCGTGTTTGGCAACACTTCGTCCACTACCCCTTCCATTTCTATTAGTTCTTCTTTTGCCACTCATGTGCCCCACTTTCTCGTGTTCAAAACATGCCCCCTTTTAGCGCCAAACCCGGAACTCTACTCTTTTGGCAGGTCTTTGTCGGTACTGCTCGATTGATTGCTCTGCGATTCGATATTTGCCGAGTCAGTACCCGAAGAATCGTCGCTTGTAGCACCGGCACCAGATAAGCCGATGTCGTCGTCATTTGCCGCAGTTCGATCGCCTGCCTTCTCCTGCTCGGCCATTTTAGCCTCTTCCATCTGTTGCAAGCGACGCCGGATGATCATAACAGTCGCTTCTTCAGGAGACAGCTTTTTCGGCATTGATTAATACTCCTTTCACCGTAGGCGCAACGAGTCGGAATAAGATCGCAAATACAATCGGGCCCGGCCAGACGCCAGAAATAAAAAACCCCTAACCAGCCAATGCCGGCAAGGGGCGTTAATCGTGAGATGACGATTGTCGCTCATTGTACAGACCCGCGACATGCGACTCAACCGCCCGGGCATCAAGGCGACGCCGGTATATGCTGGGCAGGAGCGTGATATTGCCCGATCAGAGCTGCACCCACTCGGCCGTGGCGATCCCGGGAATCATCAACGAAATTCCGGCGGGGCTGTTACCTGCAAACCCACCTACCTGCAAACCAGCCTGCCCGCGAATCACCCTACGTTTCAGTCGGCGCCGTCGGCCAGCCAGGCGCGCGCCGCAGCTTCCCCATCGAACACCTTGATGTCCGCGTCGATGAACAATGCCGTCAACATGGCAAGCCATGCGACCATATCCTTCTCGCTGATGATGGCTATGCGCCCGACGTCTTTAGCATGTTCCCGTGAGAATCGAATGTCTTCAAGCGCGACATCGAGCGTGTACTTCAACATACCGGTCAGGTCGATCAGCAAGTTCAGCCGGCCGCGATCTTTCAACTGGGCGCTGACTTCGTCCTCGAATTTGCGGTAGTCGGTAACGTTGAACTCGCCGAATATGCCGACAATGGTTAACTGGTCTTCGTGTTCGATTGAGATCATGCGGTTGTTTTCCAATCCTCTATTTGTTTGATCTTACCCGGCTTTGCGCCTTCGCTGCGCATATAGCATCACCCGTCCGCCTCATGTCCGGCCTGTTCAACCCCCTCCGCGGCAAGCATGTCGCGAAGCTCGGTCTTGAGAATCTTTCCGTAGTTGTTCTTTGGCAGGCTCTCGACGAATCGGTAATGACGAGGGCGCTTGAACCGCGCAATCCGTTCCAGACAAAACGCATTCAGTGATTCTTTGGTCACGGCGGATTCAGACCGGGGTACGACAAATGCCACTACCTCTTCCCCCCATTCAGAACCGGCACGTCCCACGACGGATACTTCTGCGACCGCCGGATGATGAATCAATACCTCTTCGACTTCGCGCGGGTAAATATTCGTACCGCCGCTGATGATCATGTCTTTTGAGCGATCCCTAAGAGTGAGGAATCCGTCTTCATCGAACGAGCCCAGGTCACCAGTATGCGACCAACCGTTTCGAAGCAAGGCCGCACTAGCCTCCGGATTGCGCCAGTATCCTTGTGCCACGACGTCTCCGCGCACCAGGATTTCGCCGATCTCGCCCGCCGGCAGGGGCCGGTCTTGCTCATCCGCGACAACCACTTCCACTGGCGACTGCGCGATTCCGACCGACGCCAGCCTTTCCAGGTAACGCGGGTGCTCGCTGTCGCCGATGTGTTCACGTGACAGTGCCGTAATCGTCATCGGCACCTCGCCCATTCCGTAAATCTGCACAAACCTGGGTCCTAATACGCGCAGCGCTTCGCGAATGTCGGCCACGTACATCGGTCCACCGCCATAGACAACCGTTTTCAACCCGCTGACGTCGAACGCGTGATCGGACTCACGGGCGGACAAACTATCACGCGCATGAACAACCAGGCGATGCACCATCGTCGGCGCAAGAAACATCGACACGCCACCCCAGTGTTTACAGAGCGAGAACACCTCTTCCGGATCAAAACGTCCGCTTTCCGGGGTGACCTGATTTGCCGCCTTGAGCACATGCGGACAATCATAAATGCCGGACCCGTGTGACATGGGCGCGGCGTGAACAATGCAATCGCGCGGACCAATGAGATCAACGTCGGTGAAATAGCTTTGCGCCGCGCACAGCAGATTGCGATGGCTGATCATTACGCCCTTCGGCCGTCCGGTTGTACCACTGGTATAAAACAACCAGGCAACGTCATCCGGTCTGGAAGGATAAATTTCGATCTGCCGGGCGCCATTGCCGAGGGCTTCGTAGTCGGCCGATCCAATTTCAATGACGCGATCGAGATCCGGCAGCTCGTCCAGCAATGGCGCAACTGCCGCCATCAAACCGGGGGTCGCAAAAACCACACGTGCGCCTGAATCTGCCAACAGATAGCTGAATTCGCTCGAATGCAGCTTCGCATTCATCGGAACCGCAATCAGACCTGCGCACCACGCCGCGTACCGCACTTCGAGATACTGCGGGCAGTTAGTCATTCCCAGCGCGATCCGGTCACCCGGAACCAGCCCCAGCGAATCGCGAAATGCGGCGGCCATGGTGGCCACTTTCTTCATCAACTGGGCGTAGTTCGCCCATACGGTCGAACCGGAGGACGAAGCCGGATTGTCAGGATATGAACGCGCGGCACGCGCAAGCAGATTGGCGATGTTCACGATTGGCGCCCGGCCTGCAAATGTACGGACATCCGGGAACATCTCATTGTCTGATCGTTGCAGAATGCGGCGGACACCGGCGCGCACGCAAGGCTGGTCAGGGGTTTGCGGCTAACCCAACCAAAACCGGCCACATCTGCGCACGGAGCGCCGTGATCCGATCCCAAGAGCGGGTTCAGCACCACGACGACTGATGCTCAGTGGGCGCGCGCAGCAGTTCGCGCACATTCGCTTCGATGACCCGGTAACCGACATTGCCGGTAAGCAATTGCCGCCCCTCATTGAATAACAACGTCGGACTGAATCGAATTGACTGGTCACGCGCCGCCGCAATGTCCTCCGACAACAACGCATGTGCCGCGCCGCTATCGAGAATGGTCCTGATTCGCTCTACCGGCAAGTCCAGTCCTTCCGCGATCGTGAACAACTCGTCCCGTTGGGACACATCCACACGATCCCTGAAAAATGCCTCGCGCACCGCCCAGGCCGCGCATTCCAACGTTGAACGCCCATCTGTTCGCGGCGGTTGCGGGTCGAGCAGCTTGAGCGCACTCAGAAAAAGGTGCGCCGGCAACGACGAGCGCGGTATGTCACGCTGCCAGATATCGGGGTGCACGGGCACGTGTTCGAACTTGCCGATCACCTCTTTTACGTGCTGGCCGTAGGCAGCTGCCCCGCCCCGCTGCCCCCATTGGGTTTCAAGTTTCTGATGGACATGGCCGAACACCTGCACGAAGTGGTAGTTCATCTCGATCTGATCGGAGAAACTGTGCTTCAGTTCATCTATGCGCACTTGCGACACGTAAGCCCACACGCACAACACGTCCGAAAAATGCTGGATTTTGACTTTAGTTCACGATTCACATCCCGATAGAAACGTTATTGGTACCGCAAGAACATGCTGGCGCACCGTATTTCTGAAGCATAGCAGCAGCATGGCCGGCAAAACTGCGATAGGCTTGCGCCATTGTCCGATATACAACGAGTGTCCAACAAACAACGAGCGCCTCAATAATATCGAGTGTCTCAATAACAACGAGTGTCTCGATAAATTGGTGGCGCCAATCGAATGGTTGCGAGAATGACATGCTAGTGAGATTTGACAGTGACGCGGGAACACTCACGATGTTCGGCGAGGTCGCGGGACAGCTCCTGAAGGCGATGGGGCATACAGGCGAGATACCCAGTGCAATTTTACCGGAGGATATTCCGGCCGCTGTTGAGCGTCTGAAAGCCGCGGCAGCCACCCAATCGGATGCTGCCGCCCCGGCACGGGAGCAAACAGCAAACGATCACGAATACGAACTTCCGGTATCACTAAGGCAGCGCGCGTTTCCACTCATAGAACTGCTGGAGCGGGCAGCCAAAAGAAAATGTGAGGTGTTATGGCGTTAGACAACCCAAACCTGAATCGGCAATTTGAAAGAATTGCCACCAATGGCGTGACGCTTCGCTGCGTCGTTGAAGGAAGCGGCCCGCTTGCAATCATGGTGCACGGTTGGCCGGAATCCTGGTATTCATGGCGCCATCAGATCGATCTTGTGCGCGACGCAGGTTACCGCGTCGTCGTTCCGGACGTACGCGGCTATGGTGGCAGCGATGCACCGCAACCAATCGAAGCGTATGACATGGAAACAATGATCGGCGATGTGCTCGGCTTGATCGATCACTTTGGCGAAGAGCAGGCGGTCCTGTTCGGTCACGACTGGGGCGCGCCTATTGTCTGGAACACGACCGCCTGCACCCGCAACGGGTGCGGGCGGTTGCAGCGATGAGCGTGCCGTATTCGCCACGAGCCAAGATGTCGTCAATGGCACTGTGGCGCGAGCTCTATCAAGAGCGCTTTTTCTACCAACTGTATTTCCAGGAACCCGGGGTTGCCGAAGCGGAATTCGAAGCCGACATCCGTACTGCATTACGCAAAATTTATTACTCGGGATCCGGCGATGCGCCGAATGGCATGTTCAAGGCGGACAAGCCGCGGGATGCTCGCATGCTCGACGACATGCCCGACCCCGACGTATTTCCGTCCTGGCTATCCGAAAGCGATCTCGATTACTACGCTGCCCAATTCGAGAAAAATGGCTTCCGTGGCACGCTCAATCGTTACCGTAACCAGGATCGTGACTGGGAACGACTCACTGCGCTGGAGGGTGCCCGCATTACCAGACCAACGTGCTTCGTCGCCGGTAGTCGCGACGCCGTGTTGCGCTTCATACCCGGAGTAGACATGGTAGAGAACATGAAACGCTGGGTGGACGACTTGCGCGTGTGCACAATCATTGAAGGCGCAGGTCACTGGATACAGCAAGAGCGGCCGAAAGAGGTCAATGATTTCCTGAAGACATTTCTCTCGTCACTGGACAATACGTGAGCATGCGCAACCGCTAACGACAGCGGTCATGCTAATCATTACATCGTCAAGAAAGAAAAGGGCACCAGATAATGAGCGAATTCGTGCTTGTTGTGAATATTCAGATCAAACCGGACGCTGTTGACCGATTCATGCCAATGGCTCTTGCCAACGCCGAGGCAACACGCTCCACTGAACCGGGCTGCAGGCAATTTGATGTGGTTGTCGACCCGGACGACCCGAAGAAAGTTGCCTACTACGAAGTTTACGACGACGCTGATGCGTTTGATGCCCATCAGCAAACGGCGCATTTCAAGAATTATCTGAATACCGCCGTGCCCCTGCTCGATTCCCGTTCGCGCAATATTTTCACCCGCGTTGCATCCTGACCCATGGAACTGAGCGCAGATAGTCTCACCCGAATTGAACGCTACAAGATTCTCGCGGGTCTTGTATTTCCAAGGCCTATCGCGCTGGTGTCCACACGGAGCGAGAACGGCATTGCCAATTGCGCCCCTTATTCCTGGTTCAATGCAGTTTGCGAAGAACCGCCGTTGGTGATGATCAGTTTCGGCCCGCGCACTGACAGCAACACCAAACACTCGCTTGCCAATATCCTGCGCACCGGCGAATTTGTCGTCAACCTGGTGGACGAGGCAATCGCCAACGGTATGCATATTTCCAGCGAGGAGTTTCCGGAATCGGTCAGCGAGTTCACCAAAGCCGGCTTTACCGAAGCACCGGGCAAGGTCGTAGCTCATCCGCGTGTTGCCGAAGCACCGGTGAGCTTCGAATGCCGCCTGTTCCAGCGCATCGAGATCAGCGATGCTCGTGACATCATCCTGGGCGAAGTCGTGCACGTCTACGCGCGCGATGGTCTCGTCGACCCGGACACCAAACGCGTATCCGAGGACGGTTATTTTCCGGTCGGCCGAATCTTCGGAACGCGTTATTGCACCAGCCGGCATCGATTTGCACTGCCCGGCGATTTGCCTGACTGAGGACCGTCGCTTTTCCAGACGAATCGGCCGACATGCCCGCATCTTCGCGCACGCCATGCGGCGCCGTTCAAACGCCGCCCGTAAGCGAACAGATAATCTGATATTGTTTCGCTGGACCGGCACGGATTCGTGCGAGTATCTTCATCCATTAACCCACCAGCCAATCGGATTAAATTATGAATGCGTTCAATCTGGACGGAAAAGTCGCCGTCATTACGGGCTCCAGCCGAGGAATTGGCCGTTCCATCGCCGAACACCTTGCAGCGGCAGGGGCAAAAGTCGTTATATCCAGCCGCAAGGCAGATGCCTGCGAGGCGGTCGTCAAGTCTATTCGAGACAGTGGCGGCGAAGCCATTGCCATACCGGCAAATATTTCGGACAAGACTCAGCTCGAAAAACTCGTATCAGAAACCCGCAAGCAATGGGGACGCATCGACGTACTCGTATGCAATGCGGCTTCCAATCCGTATTACGGGCCAATGGCCGAGATGCCGGACGAAGCGTTTGACAAAACCCTGCGCAACAATATCGTCAGCAATCATTGGCTTGCCAACATGGTTTTGCCCGATATGGCTGAACGCAAAGACGGCGCAGTCGTCATCGTATCGTCAATCGGCGGGCTCAAAGGGTCGGCGGTGTTGGGCGCCTACGCAATCTCGAAAGCAGCCGACATGCAGCTCGCGCGCAACCTCGCGATGGAATGGGGCGAGCACAACATTCGCGTCAACTGCATCGCGCCCGGGCTGATCAAGACTGATTTTGCGCGTGCGCTTTGGGAACCCGGACCTTCGCAAGAAGTACGAAACCCAGACGCCGCTGCGCAGACTCGGCGACCCGGACGACATCGGAGGCATTGCGGTCTTTCTCGCTTCGCCGGCAGGCGCATTTGTCACCGGCCAGACAATTGTTGCGGATGGCGGCGTGACCATTGTCGGCTGAGACGGGCTGAACACATTTCGTCAATCGCGCTGCGGCCAAAATCAAACCGCAGCGCGCCGAATTTTCCGAGACGCGGCCGCATTCGAAGGCGCGCGAGCCTGATCGGCCGGAAGCACAAAACAGAATAGTCCCGCGTCAGACGGGATCACAGGGGGAGTCATCTTGAACGACGTCATACTTCATCACTATCCGCCGTCACCTTTTTCCGAAAAGGTGCGCGTCGCACTTGGCATAAAACAGCTCGCCTGGCGTTCGGTCGAGATTCCACGCGTACCGCCAAAACCTGACCTGATGCCGCTGACGGGCGGGTTCCGGCGCACGCCGGTGATGCAGATTGGTGCCGATATTTATTGTGACAGCCAGTGTATTTTGCGAGAGTTACAGAGGCGCTTTCCGGAACCCACATTCTTTCCGGGCGGCGGTGATGGAATGCCATGGGCTGTGAACCGCTGGACCGACTATGTATTTGACGCGGCCGCGGCGGTCATATTGGGCGCAGGCGCGGACCAACTACCTGAAGCATTCGCAAAAGACCGCGGCCGGTTGTATTTCGGTCCAAACTACGATTTCCAGAAAATCAAGGCCGGCGTTCCGCACAGCGCCGCGCAGCTACGCGGGCAGTTGGGCTGGCTGGATCAACGACTCGCTACCGGGCGCAAATTCATTCTCGGCGATCAGCCCGGACTGCCCGACGCAGTCGCCTATTACCTTGTCTGGTTTGTCCGCGGGCGCTGGCCGCAAGGGCCGGAGTTTCTCGCCGAATTTGCGGCAATTGAAGCGTGGGAGAAAAGAGTTGCAGCCATTGGCCATGGCACGCCATCGGACATGACGGCGGTGGAAGCGCTGGAAACCGCGAAGTCGGCCGAAACCGGTACGCCTGTGCAAGCCGATGCGCACGACACGCAAGGCATCGAACCGGGTATGAAAGTGAGCATCGTCGCTGACGTTGACGGCGGCGAAACACCGGTAAGCGGTGAGGTGCGCCTGGTCGCTCGTGACAGTATCGCGATACTGCACAGCGAAGAACGCGTCGGGACTGTTTGCATACATTTTCCTCGCGTTGGCTACCGTGTGACGCTGATCTAGTGCCGTGCTTCGCTCGTTTCGACAGGTCCGGACATACTGTTCATACGAAAATTACATTGAAATCAGGATGCTGATGCAATGAAGAAAAATCACTTGAGTTCAGTTTGCGCAGCACTGCTGGTAATTCTGGT
The DNA here is from genome assembly GCA_951812315.1 of uncultured Burkholderiales bacterium. Classification (GTDB taxonomy): domain Bacteria; phylum Pseudomonadota; class Gammaproteobacteria; order Burkholderiales; family Eutrophovitaceae; genus SG8-40. The sequence goes on along the minus strand of CATOSA010000015.1, from coordinate 20,210 downwards.
CAGCATTTCAATCACCGGTTGCTCGGACTCGTCGACGACGCGGATCAAATTCGTCACCGGCCCGCAGGGCGGCTCGTGGTATCCGTTGGGCGGCGCGATCAAGAATCGCATTGAAGGAAGAATCGAAGGCATATCGGTCCAGGTGCTTCCTGGCGCAGGCATAGCCAATGTCAAAGCGGTCGAGTCAGGCCAGGCGCAAATCGGCCTGGCCAACTCGGTGTCGACTGTCGACGGTATCAACGGCAAGCCACCATTCGACAAAAAGGCGACAAACATCTGCAATGTCGCGACGCTCTATCCGCAGTTTTTTCAGGTCGTCACGGTTGCCGGTTCCGGCATCAACACCCCTGCTGACCTGAAAAGCAAGGCTCTTGCAGGCCAGCAAAAAGGTAACACCGGCGAGGCGATCACCGGCCACTTGCTACAAGCATACGATCTCGGATTCGACAACATGTCACGCGTCAGTTTCGGTTCTTATACCGACTCGGTGACATTGATGAAAGATGGAAACGCGCAGTTCTTTACTCTGGGAACAACCATTCCAGCAGGCGCTGTCATGGATCTCGCCAGCGCGCGATGTCCGGCTCATCGGCATTCCTGACGACGGGCTGGAGAGAATGCGCGAATTTAACTCCGGATACCGCCGCGGCTACATTCCGAAAGGAACCTACCCCGGACAGGAACAGGATGTGCCGACGGTGGAATACGCGACCCATTTTGTTGCGCGTTGCGAACTGGACGAGCAAACCGTGTATGACATGCTGGATAGCATATACAACGGCCGCGATGATCTCGCAGCGATTGCCCGCGCAATTCAGGGCGCCACGCCGGCGTCGATGGGTAAAGACATCGGCGTGCCGATGCATCCCGGCGCGGCCCGCTGGTACAAGGAAAAGGGCGCTGATTAGCGTAATACCTCACTAGCAGCGCGTCAGCAAAGCAATCTCGCGCCACCAGGTAACCGGCATAAAAATTAAATCACGATGTTTACGAACAAGACCGGTATCGGCTGGACAATAACCGTCGTCGCATTGGCGATGTCTGCCTTCCACCTCTTTGTTGCCTGGTATGGTCCGCCCGACGCACTGACGTTGCGCTGCGTACACCTCGGTTTTGCACTGACACTGGCGTTTCTGATGCTGCCGATGTCGCGGCGTCACGGCGAAGCCGATAAACCGCGATGGCTGGAATTCGTTCTGATTATTGCCAGCATCGTCGTGTGCGGCTATCTCGTGGTCGAGCAAGAGTATGTGGTCAACCGGATGGCCTACGTCGATGAACTCAGACCCATCGACTGGGTGTTCTCGATTGGCACTGTACTGCTTGTCCTGGAAGCGACGCGACGGGCCGTAGGCTGGACGCTACCGCTGACCGCGATCGGTTTTCTGGTCTACGGACTGACCATCGGTGGCGCCGACATGCGCCAGCTTGTCGAACAGATGTACCTGGGAACTGAAGGTGTTTTCGGAATTCCGCTGTACGTGTCGGCAACCTATGTGATGCTGTTCATCCTGTTCGGTGCGCTGGTCGAGCGCACTGGCACTGGACAACTGTTCATGGATTTTGCGATGAGTCTGACCGGCCACACCGCTGGTGGTCCGGCCAAGGTCGCCTGCATCACCAGTGGCATGTTCGGAACGGTGTCCGGAAGCGCAGTTGCCAATGTCATGACCACCGGGACGTTTACGATACCGTTGATGAAACGCATCGGCTACAAGCCGGCGTTTGCAGGTGCGGTAGAAGCGGTCGCATCAACCGGCGGCCAGATCATGCCGCCGATCATGGGCGCCACTGCATTCATCATGGCGGAGTTTCTGGGTATCAGTTATCTCAGCGTCGCTGCCTTCGCCCTGCTCCCGGCTGTGCTCTACTACATCGCCGTTTTCATGACCGTGCATTTCGAGGCAAAACGAACGAACATGCATGGTCTTCCGCGCTCCGAGCTACCAAAACTGGGAACGGTACTGAAAGAACGCGGTCATTTGTTCCTGCCGTTGATCATCATCGTCGGCACATTGCTGGCCGGTTACAGTGCGCCGTTCGCGGCACTGTGCGGCATTGCCAGCGTGATTCCGACCGCGTTGCTGCGCAAGACGACACGCCAGTACGTCCACCTTGCAAACGTTGTCACCGCGCTGGAAGTCGGCGCGCGTAACACCGTCATGGTGGCACTGTCGTGCGCCTGTGCCGGCATCGTGATCGGTGTCATATTCATGACCAGACTCGGTCTCGAATTTACCGACCTGGTATTGCGTGCCGCCGGCAATCACATGCTGATCGCGCTCGGGCTTACGATGATTGCCGGCATCCTGCTTGGAATGGGCATGCCGACAGCACCTGCCTACATCATGCAAACCGCATTGTTGGTGCCGGCCTTGGTAAAACTGGGCGTGATTGTCGAAGCCGCGCACATGTTCGTGTTTTATTTCGCGATACTGTCAGCGATCACGCCGCCAGTAGCGCTTGCCGTCTATGCCGCTAACGGCATTTCGCGGGCGGCTCTATGGGAGTCAAGCGTCGCCGCGCTACGCCTGGGTGCGACTGGTTACATCATTCCGTTCATGTTTGTGTTCGGACCGTCCTTGTTGTTCATTGGCACGACTGCCGAAGTCATGCAGACGACGTTTACTGCCGTCATCGGTGTAGTCTGCCTGGCGTCAGGGTTGTCCGGCTACCTCATCAGCCGCGTATCCATGTGGGAACGGGTTCTGTATCTTGTCGCCGCGATGCTACTGATCAAACCGGGCCTCGTTTCTGATCTGATTGGCCTGGCAATCATCTCGGTCGCGATTGCCGGCCAACTCGTTGTACGCCGCAGATTGCGCGAACAACAATCTGGATGAAAGTCCGGGGTCACCAGCGCAACCGACGGAAGACGCGTCGTAATAACAGGCAAGACGCGCAGGCAGCCTGCAGGATTCCATGGCTAGCGATCAAGATTCCCGTCGATGCTATTCTGGGCACTTGTCAGGATAATTCATCAGGAATTGATGCTCGACATCCGCAAGATGCGTTTCTTTGTTGCCGCGTACGAGACCGGGAGTATCACGCGCGCGGCCGAGCGCGAGCACATCGCCCAGCCGGCACTCACCGTACACCTCCAGCAAATCGAGGATGAGATGCAGGTGAAGCTGTTCGAACGTTCCGCACACGGGGTAAAACCAACGCCGGCAGGCGAGCATTTTTACGGTATTTGCCAGAATCTTCTGCGGCGGCTGGCAACAATCGGCGATGAAATGCAGGAATTCCGTGGCGACGTCGCCGGTTCGATCACGGCGGGCATCATGCCGTCGATCTGCCATGGGCCGTTGGCGCCGATACTCGCTCGCTACACGTCAGCCTATCCAAACGTAGCGGTGCGCATCGTCGAAGGATTGAGTGGAACGCTGGCTGACTGGGTATTGTCCGATGAAGTCGACTTCGCAATATGCAACCGGCCGGCGGCAAGCGCGGAGTTGTCCTTGCGCCTGCTGGTCACGGATCGACTCGTACTGGTGTCCGCCCGCGACAACGCGCGGCTAGCGTTCGCACCGTGCAAACTCAACGAGGTTGCCGATCTGAAGCTGGTGTTGCCATCGCCCAACCATTTCCTGCGGCATACGCTGGACCATCACATTACGCGCGGAGACTTCCGTCCGGCAACAACTCTCGAAATTGACGGGCAAAGCGCAACCCTGCAGTTCGTTGCGCATTCGGACTGGTCGACAATTCTGCCCACCATCGCACTCATCAATGAATTTGACTCGTCCCGATTCACGATCAATCCGATCGAAGATCCGGCGCTGTCTACCGAGCTTTACGAATTGCGTTCTCCGCGGCGCACACTTAGTACCGCCTCCGAGCGCTTTATAGCGATGCTCGAAGAGCAATTACGCTCCTCGCCGTCCCTGCCCGATCCCTCGCGAGCCTAGCACCCCTAGCGCCCCACCCCTCTACCGGGCTATCGTCAGGCGCAATGACGACCATAGTCAACGACTATTAGAGCGGAGCAGGCACTCCCACCTAAACTGCGCAAAACTTGCCTCTACAATCCAGACAACAATGAAGGAGGACCACAAGGGCGCCGCCGAAAGTCATACTGCAACTCTATCCAATGCTTCCAGCAGAGGACGAAGAAGACCGCAAACGCCAGCGTCCGCTCGGGCGCGACCGGGACGCTTATAACCGCGCACTGCACGACTGGATCGACATCATTCGGGCGGCCGAAGAACTCGGCGTCTGGGGTGCCAGCACAATCGAGCATCATTTGCACTCCGAGGGCTATGAAGTCGGCCCCAATCCGGGGATTCTGAACGCGTGGTGGGCTTCGCAATTCGACAAGATCAATATCGGCGCGCTCGGCTACGTCATGGCAACCCAGGATCCGATCAGGGTGGCAGAAGAAACGGCAATTCTCGATCACCTCACCAAGGGTCGTTATTTTGTCGGTTTTGCGCGCGGCTACCAGTCCCGCTGGACCAACACTCTCGGGCAATTCACCGAAACACGCGCCACGCTGTCCGACGGCGGCAGCGATGATAAGCGCAACCGCCAAATTTTCGAAGAACGCGTCAACATGGTGTTGAAATGCTGGAAACAGGATTCACTGTCCCTCGACGGCAAGTACTACCAGGCACCGTTCCCGCTGGACACCGGCATCGCAGGTTATCCCGCGCACAAGATTGCGAGCGCCGCCGGAGGCCAGGGAGAAGTCGACGCCGACGGCGTACTGCGTCAGTTCAGCGTCGTGCCGGCGCCTTACCAGGACCCGCATCCGCCGATATTCGTCGCGGTCAGTCGCAACGAACCATCAGTGCGCTATTGCGCGCGCAATGGCTTCACCGTCGTACACTTTTCCAAGGGCGATGGCATCGCCAAATATGCAAAGGTCTACCAGGAAGAAGCGGCAGAACATGGACAAAGCTTCGCGTACGGCCAGCGTCAGAATTCGGTAAGATGGCCGCATATCGTAAAGAACGCTGACGATTATGATCGAAAGCTGAAAAAGTATGACCTCGACATTTACAAAAATTTCTATTCGCCGTTCTTTCCCCAGTTGCCTGCCAATGTCGACTGGATTCAGAACATGAAAGACTCCGGGCTTTTCCTCGGCGGCACCCTGGATCAGGCACGCGCGCAGTTTCAAGAGGAATTCGCGAAGTGTCCGTGCGAATACCTGACACTCATCTACCACTACGCGCAACAACCCAAAGACGAAGTGATCTGGGAACTGGAGCAGTTCATGCGCCACGTCTGGCCGACGCTTGAGGCGGCCGAACCATCTCAGGCAAAGGCCGCATGATTTTCACCGACCCATGAATATGAGACAGGAACCTTTCGACCCGTTGCGGCTTCGCAGCGCGCTCGGCTCGTTTGTGACCGGCGTCACCGTCGTCACGACCCGGAACGCCGACGGTGAGCCGGTAGGACTCACCGTCAATTCGTTCAACACGGTTTCGCTGTCGCCGCCGCTGATTCTGTGGAGCCTGTCGCTGCACGCCGCGAGTTTCGACGCATTTGTGCAGGCAAATCATTTCGTCGTCAATGTGCTGGCCGCCGACCAGATACCGGTTTCAGAGGCTTTCGCGAAAACCGGCGGTGACAAGTTCTCCAATGTCGCCTGGTGCAACACGGTTGCCGACATGCCCCGGCTCGAAGGCACAGCCGCGACGTTGACTTGCCGCAATGCTCAGCGCTTTTCCGGAGGCGATCACCTGATTTTTATTGGCGAAGTCGTCTCCTTTGAAAAAAGTGAGCGCCCTCCCCTCGTGTACGCCAATGGTAAGTACACGCGACTGAGCGATACCGCCAGCGCAAAACAATCCGGCAAGACGTCGACGGTACTCAGCACATCTGACTGAGGTGCAGCTGCGCCAACATTGGCACCGACAGAATCAATATCGCATCAGATTTTCATTGTGGCGGGGTAAAACCCTGGAGGTCAAACTTTTTGGGGTCAGGCCTTGCCTTTTGCCTGCCAGAACAGCCCCTTTACCCGGCCTAAACCGGACAGCGCTACCTTCGCATCTTCAATCATTGAAACCCGGGGCACGTTGCGGTGTTTACAATGCATTTGATCCTGATCATTTACGCCTGTTATCCTGATCTATTGACGAGATCGGCGGGACGGAGACATGCTGAGCGAGCAACAGATGGAAGCATACCGGGCCAAGGGTTATGTGATAGCCGACTTTCGCTTGCCGGCGTCAACGGTCGAGGATTTACGAGCAGATCAGGAGCGGCTGGTCACGCGCACGCCACAGTTTCGTGATCTGTGCCCGAATCTACTCGCCCACGACCTGCGATTTCTCGAAATCGCCCGCACGCCCGAAATCCTGGACATGGTCGAGCAAATCATCGGCCCGGACTTTGCGCTGTGGAATTCGAGTCTGTTCTCCAAACCCGCACGCGACGGGCATCGTACGCCGTGGCATCAGGACGGACAGTACTGGCCGATCCGGCCGCTGGCAACGTGCAGCGTGTGGATCGCGCTCGACGATTCGACGCCTGAGACGGGTTGTTTGCGAGTCATTCCGGGGTCGCATCATGAACGCCGCTTGCGTGCCCATCGATCCCTCGAAGCGGACGACGTGACGCTCAACCAGGAACTCGATCCGAGCGAATACGATGCGGCACAGGCAGAGGACATCATCCTCGAAGCGGGACAGATGTCATTGCACGACGTGTATCTGTTGCACGGCTCGGAGACGAACCGGTCGCAGCGACCCCGTCGCGGCATGACTTTGCGCTTCATGCCAACGACTTCGCACTTCGACCGGGAACTCGCCAGCCGCCAGGCGGCCAAGCTAGGCGTGCTCGATCATGCAGAGCGCACACTATTCCTCGTTCGCGGCGTGGACCGCAGCGGGCGCAATGACTTCCAGCTCCGACAATAGGATGAAGGTTTCTTGACGGCAAGCTTGATTGGTTGGATTGAGGAGCCCTTTTTACTTGCCTGACATGTCAGCATCTGCCGTTGTATCCCCTGAGGCACCATCACCAGTGACATTGACTGCCCCGCTCGTCATCAAAAATCCCTGGTAGCCATCGGCAACCACTTCATCGCATTTGTTTTTATACGCTGCCACGCCGCCGACATAAGGCATGAATATGCGCGGCTTTCCTGGAATGTTTGCGCCCATGTACCAGGAATTTGCGAGTGGATAGAGCGTCGCGCCGGCAACCTCGTTGACGTGTTCGATCCAGGCCTTCTCCGCTTGTTCATCTGCCTCCACGCGAGAAAGGCTACGCGAGCGCAACTGCTTGATGCAATCCGTTATCCAGTCGACATGCTGCTCGATGGACAGGATCATCTGTGACTTCACACCCGGACTTCCCGGGCCGGTGATCATGAACAAGTTTGGAAACGCAGCGACCATAATACCCATGTATGTTCTCGGGCTGGCGGACCACTTCTCGCGCAGATTCGCTCCGCTGCTTGTACGGATATCAATTTCAAGCATGGCACCGGTCATCGCATCGTATCCGGTCGCAAATGCGATGCTGTCCACAGCGTATTCCCGGGCTCGTGTTCGAACACCGGCGGGCGTAATCTGTTCAATCGGATCGCTTCTCGCGTCGACCAGAGTTACGTTGTCGCGGTTGTAGGTCTCGTAATAATTCGTATCGAGAATGAGCCGCTTGGTGCCGATCGGATGGTCTTTCGGCGATAACAACTCTGCGACCGCCGGATCGCGAACCGTCCGTCGAATCTTCTCGCGTACGAACTCCGCCGCCGTATCGTTAGCGGACTTGTCCAGCAACAGATCAGTAAACGCGTACAGAAAACTGATGTTCCCACCGGTAGCCCACTTCTCCTCGTAGGCCTGCTGTCTTTCTTCAGGCGTTGCCTCCAGTGCTTTTCGAACAGGCGGCGGATAGCCGGCAATGCCGAACGGGGTGTCGTAGGCGGCGCGCCGTCGCTCTGGATAATCCGCCTTGTGCTGACGTTCTTTTTCGGGGTCTAACGGTGCGTTGCAGGCAGGCAAGCTGAAGTTGGCAGTGCGCTGGAACACATAGAGGTGTTTCGCCTGTTCCGCAATATGCGGAATCATTTGCACACCCGACGAACCGGTGCCAACGACCGCAACCCGCTGACCGGAAAAATCCACACCCTCATGAGGCCACAACCCCGTGTGATACCAGTCGCTCTCGAACGACCCCAGGCCGTTGAATTCCGGCACACGCGGCGTCGACAAGTTGCCGGTCGCCATAATGCAAAAGGTCGCGGCGACGACATCTCCCCGCTCAGTCGTCACTGACCATTGATTGATCGCGTCGTCAAAAAATGCGGATACCACCCGGCAATTGAATTCAATGTCCCGGCGCAGGTCAAAACGCTCGGCGACGTGATTGATGTAGCGCAAGATCTCCGGTTGCGTTCCGTATCGCTCCGGCCATTTCCATTCCTGCTGAAGCTCGTTGGAGAATGAATACGAGTACTCCATGCTCTCGACATCGCAACGGCAACCGGGGTACCGGTTCCAGAACCAGGTGCCACCGACATCACCACCGGCTTCAAAGACTTTTACCGTCAGCCCGAGCGCACGTAACCGGTGCAATGCGTAGAGCCCGCCGAGTCCGGCGCCAACCACAACCACATCAAAACTCGCTGGGCCAGTTCCCTCCGCCTTTCGTTGATGTTCTGCAACAGACACTTGTGAATCTCCATGATTTCGCCGGGTCGCAGTTGCTGCGTCCAGTACAACGTCAATCCGGCACATGAAAAGGGCAAAAACCAACTCTCCCCAACAGACATTGTAGTTGCTGGCGCTGCCCCTGATGAACCCGCACTGCAGGCGCAGCCATACGGTTCCGATGCTGTCTTTGGCGGCATCGACCGGGCACTCGCAGCACCGTTTCAAATCACACGGGTCACTGCCGTGGGATACTGGTCCATTAACAAGAAGAAATTGGCCGAAGTGCAAAAAACAACGATCGACGACCGGCTCGCCAAGCGCAATGTTGCGATTCTCGCCTATGCCCAAGCGATACTTGGCTCGCAGATGTCGATTCACATCATTCTTGGCGGTCTTGCGGGCGCTTACCTCGCAAACGACGCATCGCTCACGACTTTGCCGATATCGATTACGGTGCTCGTATCGATGTTCACGGCACCGGCAGCATCGCTGATGATGGGACGCTACGGACGGCGCGCCGGTTTTCTGACGGGTGCATTGTTCGGCGCGATCGGCGGCGCGCTAAGCACGACCGCGCTGATAATCGGCAGCTTCGAAACCTTGTTGGCCGGCACCGCATTTACCGGGGTTTACCAGGCGTTTCAGGGTTTCTACAGATTCGCGGCTGCGGATACTGCGTCCGAGGGATTCAAACCGAAAGCGATTTCGTGGGTTCTGGCCGGCGGCCTGGTGAGCGCATTGATTGGACCGGAAACCGTCCATGTTGCGGCGGACCTCTTCGCGCCGGTGCCATTTGCAGGCGCATACATCGCAATCGTCGTAATCAATATTGTCGGCGCATTCGGACTATTATTCCTTCGTATTCCCCTGCCGCCCACGCAAGTCAAAGGCGCAAGTACCGGCCGGCCGCTCGCCGAAATATTCCGCCAGCCAAAAGTCGTCGTAGCCGTGCTGTGCGCAATGATTTCCTATGCACTGATGGGTCTGGTCATGACCTCGACGCCTCTCGCGATGGTCAACCATGGATTTACGCCCGACCACGCGGCCGATGTTGTGCGCTTTCACGTCATCGCAATGTTTGCGCCCAGTTTCGTAACGGGGTCACTGATTGCACGCTATGGTCATGGCAAGATCATCGGCAGCGGACTCGCGCTGCTGGGCGCCTGCGGCGTGATCGCGACTGCCGGCGTCGAGCTGGCACATTTTTACTGGGCTTTGATCGTACTGGGAGTTGGCTGAAACTTCGGATTCATTGGCGCGACCAGCTTGCTTGCAAGCGCCCATACCAGTGAAGAACGCGCGAAGGTGCAAGGTCTGAACGACTTCCTGGTATTCGGCCTGGTCGCAGCCGCGTCGTTCAGTTCGGGCGCGTTGCTGAACGGATACGGATGGCCTGCAGTGCAGTACGCAATGATTCCGGCCCTGACCGTCGCGGCACTTGCATTGAGTTTACTGTCGTTATCGCGACAAGAGTCCTAGCCGCTCGTGGCGTCTTTTGTAGTTGACGCTGATCAGGCATCATTGCCACCTTCAATATTCACCACGGGATCAGCATGTTTGAATGGATCGCATCGCCCGAAGCCTGGATAGCGCTGGGTACGTTGACCGCACTGGAGATTGTCCTCGGCGTGGACAACATCATTTTCATTTCGATTCTGGTTGGAAGGCTGCCAGAGCACCAGCGCGCATTCGCAAGACGCACCGGCATCGGGCTTGCCATGTTTGCCCGGCTGGCATTGTTATTCTCGATCTCATGGGTCATGGACCTTACCGAACCGTGGTTCAGCGTATTCGGCCAGGAAATTTCCGGCCGCGACATCATTCTGATAGGTGGCGGGCTGTTCCTGCTTGCGAAAGCGACTCACGAAATTCACAACAGTCTTGAAGGGGCAGAAGAAAACGGCAAGCAAGTCGTTGTAACCGGGCTGGGCATGGTGCTGGTGCAAATAGCCATTCTGGATATCGTCTTTTCGCTGGACTCCGTCATCACCGCCGTCGGTCTTGTCGATCACGTTTCCATCATGGCGATCGCTATCGTGCTTGCCGTCGTCGTGATGCTCCTTGCGGCCGAGGCCATCAGTGTGTTCGTGGACCGGCATCCGACTGTGAAAATGCTGGCCTTGTCGTTCCTGATTCTGGTTGGCGTCACACTCGTTATCGAAGGCTTCGAAGTGCATGTACCCAAGGGCTACGTCTATTTTGCAATGGCGTTCTCAGTAGCAGTCGAGATGCTCAACATTCGTATGCGCCGCAAATCTGCCAAGCCTGTCAGACTGCACAAGTCCCTACGAAGACCAGAATCTGCCTGACGCTATCCACTACGTGACGCACATCATTCAATCGAGGAAATAACATGCAAACGCGCAAACTCGGCCGCTCGGACCTGGAAGTCTCACCGCTGGCATTCGGCGGCAATGTGTTCGGCTGGACCGCCGATGAATATACCTCGATGCACCTGCTCGACCGCTTCGTTGACGAAGGCTTCAACTTTATTGACACGGCTGACATGTACTCGCGCTGGGTACCTGGCAACGAAGGCGGCGAATCGGAAACTGTCATCGGGAAATGGCTCAGGAAAAGCGGCAAACGCGACAAGGTTGTCATCGCAACAAAAGTCGGCATGGAAATGGGACCGGGCAAGAAAGGTCTTGCGCCGGACTACATACGTAGCGCAGTCGATAACTCACTCAAACGTCTGCAAATCGATTGCATTGATTTGTACCAGTCTCACATCGATGACGATCAAACTCCACTGGCGGACACACTGGACACCTACGACGATCTCATCAAGGCCGGCAAGATTCGTGTGATCGGGGCATCGAACTACAGCGCCGAACGCTTCGAAGAGGCGCTTGCCGTGAGCACACAGAACAACCTGCCGCGTTACGAGTCGATGCAACCGAACTACAATCTGTACGACCGCGCAGACTTCGAGACCAAGCTGCAGAACGTCTGCGTCCAAAACGAGGTCGGCGTCATCAGCTACTTTTCACTTGCCAGTGGATTTCTGGCCGGAAAATACCGCTCTGAAGCAGACCTTGCCGGCGAGCCGCGCGCACGCATGGTCAAGAAATACCTGAACGATCGCGGCTACCGGGTTCTCGACGCATTGGACAATGTCGCCAAACAGACCGGATCGACGCCGGCGCGTGTCGCCATTGCCTGGCTGATCGCACAGCCGGGAATCACTGCACCGATTGCAAGTGCAACAACCCTGTCCCAGCTGGAGGAATTATTTGCCGCCACTCGCCTGCAACTGGATGCCTCGCAACCCGAACAACTCGGCGCTGCAAGCGGTTGAACTGCGCAGGATTAGTAAAGGGAGAACGAGTAAAGAGGGAACCAGTAATAGAGAGAACCAGTACGGATAGAACCAGTAAGGATAGAACCATGGCCTTGCATGCCGTCAGGCCATCGCGCTTACTGCAGCAAACGTTCGCAGCCGGTGCCGTCGAAAATCTCGCGTACGCTATTCTGGTCGGCGTTGCCAAGTGACGAGAACATATCGTTCAGCCACGCCAGGCATTTGCCTTGATAAGGGAACGGTTTCTGCACCCATTGCAGACCGTCAATTGTCGCGTTCACTGTTTCTGCATTACGCGTCAGCGCTTGCGCATTCGCCAACATCACCGGAACGTACGTACGGCCAAGTTCCGACAGCAATGGTTTCAGCGACTCCCTGATTTGCGTTCGGTCCATCCAGTCTCCATCGGACGGCTCCTGACCAGAAAGATCACTGACCAGATCAATCCACGCATAGATTCTGGGCGCGTGCTTGAGCGTCAGCGCAGTTGGCGTCGGATCAAACTTCGCGAGCGCGGAAAGCTGTCCGTACAGCGCAAAATCAACCGCAGCCGGGCGCTGTCCAAGAACAAACGGGCGTTGACCAATGATGTCGTCAAGAAGTCCCAGCAGCCGAACATAGCTCGCCTCGATCAACGGGGTCGTCGTGTCGTTGGATCCGACCACATAGAGCCGCGAGATTTGCCGGTCGGAGAATTCCTTTCCTCTCGCGGCGATCTCGCTCTCCGAAGCGGATATCGCGCTCCAGCGAGGAAGAATATTGCCGACTTTCTCAATATCGCCGGCATATTGCCAACGAAAGTGAAACATTGCCTTGGTTAACCATTCGTCGGCATAGTCTTCGAGCAGGTAATCAATAAATGCCAGCACGGGATCTGCCGGCACGACGGAACGTCCTTTGTGGATACACTCAAATCTGCGAATAAGCGGCGTTGAATCCACCACTGCTTGCAGTGCACCGCTATCATCCGGCAAATAAAAGGTCGGCAAGAGCGCCACTTTAGGCTTGGGCAACTGCGCGAGTTCGGCAGCTCCAGCGTGCAAAAAGCGGTACGCAATACGCCGGTAGCGTAGCAGTGCCAGCATCTTCTGCGTATATGGCGAGCCCGGCGAACCATAGAAGGCTACGGGTGTCGAATCGTTCATGATCTGCGTATCACGCGGTGAAATGTAAACACGCATCATAAATGATCAGGGCGTTGGCGTTTTCACTAGCTCTCGCATTCTGGCTGCATCCGTAACCTGTCAATTCCCGTATTTGCGGCATAGACCTTCACCTGGATTCGACTAATTCATGACAAATTACTACCGCATTGCCATTAACACCGTCTGCGCGCTGGCCTTTTGCGCCGCCGCACACGCCGCCGATACTGCAAAGCAGGAATCCGCAACTGCCGTATTTGCCGGCGGTGGTTTCTGGTGTATCGAGGCCGATTTCGAAAAACTGCCCGGCGTAATCGAGGCCGAGTCCGGATACATTAACGGGCATGTAGATGACCCCACCTACCAGCAGGTCAGCCGCGGCGGAACCGGTCATGCGGAAGTTGTGCGGGTGTATTACGAACCAGCAACGCTAACGTACGAGCAACTCGTAGAGTACTTCTGGCGACACATCGATCCGACCGTAGAGGACCGCCAGTTTTGCGACGTGGGCGACCAGTATCGCTCCGGAATCTACTACGGCAACGAAAAGGAAAAGGCAATTGCCATCGCCAGCAAGACCGAGCTGGAGAACAGCGGAAAATTCGAGAAGATTTATACCGAGATCGCGATGGCCGGAGAATTCTATCTCGCCGAGGAATATCACCAGGACTATTACAAGAAGAATCCGATCCGCTACAAGTTTTATCGAACGACATGCCGGCGAGACGCGCGTATTGCGCAGGTCTGGGGTGGTTAGTTGAAACGAATTCCCTGCCGATTGGCGACGCGCGCGTAGTTCCCGCTACACCGCTCGAGGGTATTTTCCAACAAAGAATCTCACCGTCGCCAATATTGTGTACGTGTAGATACCGGCAATAGCGTCGTCTGCCATGATCGCGGTGCCCAGACCAAACTGCTCCTCGACAACATAGATCGGCCAGGGCTTCAGGATATCGAAGATCCGGAAAATCACGAATCCGCCGACAATCCATTGCCACCGCCTGGGCATCGAAAAAACTGCGACAAGAAAACCGACTACTTCGTCGTAGACAATGAATCCTGGATCGGTCGCGCCCGCGGCTCGGGCAGCCACACCGCAAATGTAGATGCCCGCGGCGAACATCTACAACAATCGCAACATAAACTCTTGCACGCAGCCGCGCGATCGCCAGGAACAGCGCGACCCCGATCAAACTACCCAGCGTTCCCGGTGCGTATGGTGTCAGGCTGGCGCCGAAACCGCAGGCCAGGATGAGCTCAAAATAGTTCCACGCCACTTCCATCGACTCACACGCCGTCTCGCTCACCATCTTCGGACGAGTGCGCTTCGGGCGTCTTCGAATTTCCCCTTAATTACCGATACACGCTGACGACTTCCGTGCTGTACAAAACCACTACCGCTGAAAAATACAACCAGATCAGCAAAACGATAATTGAAGAGACCGAACCATAGACGGCGTCGAATCGCGACGCACTACTCACGTACAGCGCAAACACCTCCCGGCCCAGTTTCATCGCTACTGCGGCAACCAGGATGCCTGGAAGCAGATCCCTGATCGGCAGACGTTTGTACGGAACCAACCAGTAAATCACATACATCAGCACAACTGTTGTCGCTATTCCGCTGACGTGGCTGGCCGCGACATCGAAGTACGCGTTCCACCGATGGCCAAAATGGCTCGCATCCAGGTCTGCCAGAATTTCGATTAACGGCGCTAATGCCAACGTCACAAGCACCAGGATGGTAACGACCAGCGTCAACGCGAAATTCCGAAGTGGTGAAAAGTAAGCCGCGTGCCGCCGTTCGATTTCAAGCGCATTGTTAATTCCCCGGCCGAGTGCACCGACCATTTTGCTAGCGGACCAGAACAGCAAAAGAACGCTGGCAATACCTGCTGCGCTACGCATTCGAATCACTGACTCAACGTTGCCCCACAGAAACTCCGCGCTCGAAGGAAGCGCTTCAAACAGAAAATCACGCAACCGGACCTGGGCATCCTCAGACGCCAGGAAAACCCGCTCAATGAAAACAGGCCGAGGATCAACGGAAACAAGGACAGAAAAGTAAAAAAAGCGATACTCGCCGCCATGTCCTTGGAGCGATCCTTCACCGCCTTGGCGCCAGCCCGTACCAGTACCCCGGCGACAGGCAACCGGCTAAGGGTTTGCGCAATTGCGCCCAACCAGGCGACAACTGCATTCAAACGAGTTCGTCTTACGTTCACGGCTGGGCGCCAATCCTCTGCCGAGCGTAGTGTGGCAATCGCGCACTCCGCCAGTGCCTTAGAAATTCAGAATGATTCTCAAGGTTCTTTGCTGCATTGGATTGCGGCCACACCAATTGGCACGGCCGCACTAATTGTTGTGGCCGCGCCAAACAGACATGTTTAGTCGCCGATACTCGGGTCCATCGCCCGGTCAAACGGCACTTCATCCAAATGCTCTATGTACTCGAGCGGATCAAATGGCAGTTCGCGAATATCCAGTTTCGGTCTGGCCAGTTCCTTGATGCCCTGCGTTGCATTGGACAACCCTGTCCATGGCACACCATGGACTTCACGTGAGTCAGGATATTTCTTCTTCCACAGATCATGGCGCAGCATCATTCGATTGAACGGCCGCTTCAAATGAATTAAAGGTGTCAGGACAGGCATCTTCTCGCACGGGTCGCTGGGCAAGAAATAGAAAGCGGCCGGAATTCCGCTCGCCTCGCCCACCGGATCCGGCGAGATCATATGGCGCTTGTAGTTGCCTTTTACGATAGCGCCGAGCCGTGGCCCAGCATACGTGAACGTGTAGTCTCGACGACTATGGGCGTCACCATGCAACAACAGTGCAGTCTGATCCAGGCCATCGATAACACGATCCGTCGGAATCGCTTTCATAGCACCACCCAAACGCGCAAACGTCGTAAACAAATCAGTGATGTGAATCATGTCGCCGACGAGCTGACCCTTCCTGATTGTGCCGGGCCACCAGGCCATTGCCGGTACACGCACGCCGCCCTCGAGGAAGTCGCCCTTACCACCACGATAGATGGTTTCGGCAAACCCGGTTCCCGGTGGAGAGTTATGACTCATTGGCCCATTGTCGGCCATTGCAACAATCAAGGTATTTTCGGCGATACCAAGTTCTTTCAACTTGTCCATGAGCTTTCCGACAAACACGTCGACATTGCACTGCAATCCGTCCTGCAACATGCTTCTCGCAACGGAACAGTTTTTTGGGCGAATGGGCAAGAAACTTGACATCATCGGCCAGTTCGCAACGTAAAACGGCCTGCCCGCTTTCGCACTGCGTTCGATAAATTCCAGCGTGCGTTTCTGTGCCTCGGGGTCAATGGCCTCGTATGTCTCAAGGCTGTTGTCGCGCCACTGTCTTGTCTCGCCACCCTTCGTGCCCTCGGCTACTTGTACCCAGGCATTCGTAATAAATGTGTTATCAATCTTGTAACGATCCTCAGGCAGAATACTTTCCTGAAGTCCAATCGACGCATTGCCCTGCTCTGCTTCGACGGTATTCAGCGACAGGATTTGGTTGTACCCGGTAAAGAACGCTTCGTCGAAGCCCTGATTATTGGGGTAACTCTCCTCGATATCTCCAAGATGCCACTTGCCGTGGAACGCGGTTGCGTAACCGGCCTCGGACAGGACTTCTGCCATCGTCACCTCGCGCTTGCCAATACCGTGGCTCTCCAGCAACATCCCGATGTTGTACATTCCACTTCGAACCGCCAAACGGCCAGTCACTGCGGCAGCACGGCTGGGCGTACAACCGACTTCGGTATACATGCGCGTAAAGAGAATGCCCTCGTTGGCCAACTGATTCAGGTGGGGTGTCTGAAAACCACGAACCTGTTGTATTGCCGGAATACCAACATCACCAAATGCGGTGTCGTCCACATAATATGAATCAAGTTCGGCGGGCGGCCATATTTATTCCTCAGTTGCGC
Organism: uncultured Burkholderiales bacterium; assembly: GCA_951812315.1. Classification (GTDB taxonomy): domain Bacteria; phylum Pseudomonadota; class Gammaproteobacteria; order Burkholderiales; family Eutrophovitaceae; genus SG8-40. The sequence goes on along the minus strand of CATOSA010000015.1, from coordinate 3,194 downwards.
CAGTTTCCGATTTAATGCCCTGTCCTCTGCCATCCACTTTTTGGCATGCTGCGCTTTCAGAACATAATATTCGGCATCATGAACGATATCCGTTTTGGCCACCGCAGACATGCTGGAAAGCAGCAATATCACCATTGCGGTTGCAAGCGATCGTATTCGGAATTGGACTCCCACAGTATCTCCCGTCATTTCTTGATGGTTAATCATTGAACAAATTCGGTGTCGAGTAAAAAGCAGACATTGGAACGCTCCGGCCGCTAAAGGTTTCGAGCAGCCGCGCATCCTAAACGCGCAATGTTGCGCGCACAATTCCAACCCCCTGTCACTGCCCGACCTGGCTACCCGATCGCTGCTGCGTACCGGGTTTGCAAGTCCTGCGCTTTGGAAACGCTCATTTCGAGATCTCGTATCAATCCATCCTGGATACCGTATATCCATCCATGGACCGCTAGCGCCTGGCCACGCGCCCACGCATCCTGTACGACTGTCGTCTGGACAACGTTGACCACTTGTTCAATGACGTTGATTTCACACAGCCGCGCAATACGCGCGTCTCTGCCGTCTTCCTTCTCGAGCAGCTCTTCGTGTTTCTGCTTGGTGTATCGGACGTTTCGAAGCCAGTTGTCGACCAGACCGAGTTTTTGCTGATCGTGTGCCGCTATGACGCCCCCGCAACCATAGTGGCCACATACGATGATGTGCTTGACCTTCAATATATCAACAGCGAACTGCAGTACCGACAGGAAGTTCAGATCTGCATGCACCACGAGGTTGGCAACGTTGCGGTGGACAAACACTTCGCCTGGAACGAGCCCGGTGATCTGATTTGCAGGTACACGGCTGTCTGAACACCCGATCCACAAATATTCGGGCGCTTGCTGTTGCGCGAGCTTGTCGAAGAATCCCGGCTCGCGCTGACGCACGCCTTCGGCCCAGGCACGATTGCTTTCAAGAAGATGCTTAAGGTCGTTCATTCACGATTTCCACAAATAATTAGAAAGGACTCGCGCAGATCGTTGTATTCCGGATCGCCAATTCGAAGATACCAATTTTGCATTAACTCCGGTGTTTGCATTAACCCCGGAGTGTTTTCAGGATTGCACAGGATCAGTTTGCCAAAACCGGACCACATAAACTACGTTTATCTGCCAACATGGCTGCAATCAACCGATAATCAAATTGAATTTTACGCTGCCCGTTGCCTGGGCGAAAAAAGAGAGCGCTACCGTTGACACTACCAATGCCCCGTTCCTGGCTCGCCCTTGAAAGGCCCGACTACGTCGCCAGTGATCCAGCCGCCGTAGAACTCGCCAGGCTGAGGCCGAACCTTCTCGCCGTCGACAGAACAGTCCACCCGCCCCGGGTAGAATGAAAAATAGTCACGGAGCATCGCAAAGGCAGCAGTCGGGTCGGGATAGCTCCAGCCAATGGGCCGCCCGTTTTCATCCGCGGCGAGACACCAGTACCTGGCAACCCCTTTCCACTCACAGACCGAAATGCCCGACGCCGGTGACAGCTTCCCCTGGTCGACATCATTCGCGGGAATATAGAAGCCCGGCGGACCCGCGGTTTCCATAACCCGGAATGTTTCGGTCGAGCGTGCCAACGTGGTTGCATTCGACTCGACTAGGACAAGGCGGTCGCACGCTTGCACCAAAGGCGGTCGCGGATAATCCCATACCGACTCCTGACCGGCTACAGGCTCTTGCGCAAACGGAGGTCGCTTCTGTCCTCGATATTCCCACATACTTTGTTCCTTGGGTCGAATGAAAAAATGGAAATGACAATTGCCTGGCACTATGAGGAGGCTTGGATACAGTGCCGGCATCCCCACCGTTCAGGCCAACATCTAATTCGATACTTCGATCAGACTCCCGTCTGCCTCTCACAAACAGGCACGCTCGAGCCGGAACTCGGGCACCGCTCCTTCGGTTCGAGTTCCTTAACCTGCACATTTCCACTGAGAAGCGACTCCTTCGTGAAATATGAAAATTGAGCGGCAAAAACGCACCCGCACGATACGCCGCCGACGCGAAATAATGACGCGCCCGACTTCTTGACAAAGATCGTCACGGTCCTATTCAGCGTGAGCCGGTGCAATTGGCCGCGGAGGAAAGACCATGAGCGGATTCGCTGAATACGAAGACTTCGATGCGCTGGGACTTGCCGAACTGGTGTGCCAAAACGAAGTAGCGCCCGAAGAACTACTCGAGGCCGCCATCGAGCGCGTCGAGACGCGAAATCCTGTGATTAATGCCGTCACGATGAAGCTTTACGACTACGGCAAGCAAGCGATTGCGCACGGATTGCCCGACGGGCCGTTTCGTGGCGTGCCATACCTGATGAAGGACCTCACTTCGGCCATTGCCGGCGTCAAAATGACGCGCGGCTCGAAGTTTTTCGCCGACACGCCACCCTCACCCATCGACAGTGAACACGTCAAGCGCCTGAAACGCGCCGGCCTGGTGATATTCGGACGCACGAACACCTGCGAACTCGGACTGTCACTGACCTGCGAACCACAGCTACACGGTCCAACCTGCAACCCCTGGAATCCGCAACATATTTCCGGCGGATCAAGCGGCGGCGCCGCGGCAGCGGTCGCTGCACGGATACTGCCGATTGCGCACGCTTCGGACGGTTTCGGATCAATTCGCGCCCCGGCAGCGTGCTGCGGATTGGTCGGCCTCAAACCAACGCGCGGCCGCAATACGTTTGCACCGGTCATCGGCGAAGGGCTCGGCGGCTGCTCTACCGAACATGCCGTCAGTCTTTCCGTGCGTGACACGGCGGCACTGCTCGATGCAACCTGCGGTGCAGGACCGGGAGACCCGTATGCGGCCCCGCCGCCCGCGCGTTCATTCCTCGAAGAAGCCGGCGCGAAAACCGGCAAGCTCAGAATCGCGTGGACAAACAAGGCGCCCAGCGGCGCCGCGGTCGATCCGGAGTGCCTGCGCCTGCTCGAACAAACGGTACAGGACTGTATCGACCTTGGTCACGACGTCGAAGAACGCAATCCCGAGGTCGATGCGGCCGACATCGTGCCAACATTTCTGACACTGGCGACAGCAAATACCGATGTCAATCTCGCGAGCCATCCAATGGCCGGGCACACTGCAAGTGATGAAGTTGTCGAGCGGATAACCTGGCTCACCGCGAAAAAGGGCGAAAGCGTCAGTGCTGCCGATTACGTT
>CATOSA010000014.1 GCA_951812315.1 uncultured Burkholderiales bacterium | reverse complement strand
CCTTGTTCGAGATCGCCAGCGTCACCTGTCTCAGGATAGGGTTCACCTGAAAAGTTCGGATTGCGCTCGAGCACCATCATGCGGTTCGGATCATGACGGCTCAGCATGTAGGGACCCGTACCGACCGGATACCAGTCCAGTGAAATATTTGCCGGCATTCCCGCTTGCCGGTAAAAGCGCTCCGCTTCGTGCGGGACAGGTGAGAAAAAAGGCATGGCAAGCCAATATTGAAACTGCGGATATTTGCCACGAATGTCGATCGCATAGCGATAGCGATAGCGATCGAGGACTCGTACCCCGGAAATTTCGAAACGATCGACGTCAAGATACCCGTGCGATGCTTCGTTTTCCGCGAACTCCTTCAGTTTCCGGCTATATTCTCCCAGTCCGACGATGTATTCGCTCATCAATCCGTAAATCGGTGAGTGCAGACGCGGATGCGCCAGTCGTTTGATCTGGTATACATAGTCGGCGGCGACCAGTTCACGCGTGGCGGTGTGTTCAAAGTCGCCGAGATCACGATAGCGACCTAGTTGTTCCTGGGTGAGGCCGGTGTAGCGCGCCCGTTCCTGTGCATCGGTGGCGAATGCCGGGTGCGGTTGATATTTGATTCCACGACGGATGCTCACCTCTTAGCGCGTACGTGCGACCTCGGACGCTTGTGCTTGTGGTGCCAGAACCTTTCCGTCGCGATCGTAATAGATGACTTTCGGCATTGCCGATGCTGCAAACGGAATGAGTTGATAAGGCCGCTTGAGATAGTGGTACTGAAGCGGCGGCATATAGATCTGCGCAGTAAAACGGATTTCGTTCTCGAAGTAAGACTGCACCGGGTCAAGATGCTTCGGGCGTTCCTTGAACGATGAATAAAGAACGTTGGCGCCCTGTTCAGCGGACGGATATGGATTGTTCAGCGCGCCCTGACGACATCCGCCAACTACGCTCGTCAGAAAAAGTATCACCACGATTGCGGGTCTGACTACAAACATAACAGTGAGTCTAACCCGGTTGCGCACGGCAAAGTTTCGCGTTTCAACGGCAATGCGTGCGCGTTAGATATAATTCCCGCTTTCGACGGTTGGAGGAATTATGGGGTTTCTCGATGCAAAGAAGATTCTTGTCACCGGATTGCTCAGCAACCGTTCCATTGCCTATGGCATTGCCAAAGCAGCGAAACGCGAGGGCGCCGAGCTGGCATTCAGTTACGCTGGCGGCGACAAGATCAGGGACCGCGTAATTCAACTGGCCTCAGATTTCGAAAGCGATCTGGTCTTCCCCTGTGATGTCGCCGATGATCAGGAAATCAGCGAATTATTCTCCACACTGGGCAAAAGCTGGGACGGTCTCGACGGGCTGGTCCATTCAATTGCGTTTGCGCCCAGAGAGGCATTGGCAGGGGACTATCTCGATTCCCTGACCCGCGAAGCATTCCGGATTGCACACGACATCAGCTCATTCAGCCTGGCAGCACTCGCAAAGGCAGCATTGCCAATGATGGAAGGCAGGCCGGCGAGCATAGTGACGTTGACTTACCTTGGAGCGGATCGGGCGTTTCCCAGCTACAACATAATGGGCCCGGCGAAAGCCAGCCTCGAAGCCAATGTTCGCTATCTGTCGCAAAGCCTCGGTCCGCGTGGCGTACGGGTCAATGCTATTTCGGCAGGACCGATCAAGACTCTGGCAGCGGCGGGCATCGGAAACTTCGGCAAACTGCTGGCATTCAGTGAAAAACTCTCGCCACTACGGCGCAACGTAAGCACCGATGAAGTCGGCAATGTTGCCGCTTTCCTGCTCAGCGAGTTGTCGAGTGGCATGACCGGCGAAGTCACGTTCGTGGATGCCGGGTTTAATACGGCGGGCGCTGCCCCCTTCGACTGATCAGCGATTTACGCAACCGCTCGATGATCTGAATCGCTTCGTCATCAGCGAGAGCACGCCGGCCCGTCACTTTGTGATGTGAAGCCGGCAACGCTCGATTATTGGCGTATCCGTCACGCCTCATGCCGGCGTTTAAGCCGAGGGGCTTGATGTCCCTGGCCTACTGCAAATCCGGATTCAGCCTGCTTTCGTTTATGGTCACGTCAGAACGCTCCCGCAAGCTGGCAACATAATCTGCGTACTGTGCCTGCACAGCCAACTGAGACAGTTGCCTGTTTGCGGTTTCAAGTTCTTCGTCCGATACGGTCTCGACGTCGCGAATGTTGCTGATCCGGTAGATCACATAACGCCCGTCATCCACGGAAACGCCCGCGTAGGCCGGCAGGCTACTCGTGTCGGCGCTGAATACCGCGCGCGCGCCTTCAGGGTGCAACCCCTGGCGGCGCAGGAGTGTTACATAACCCGGATTTGACCACTTCAGCGAAAGTTGTTCACCGTCATTGAGCTTGGCAAGCGTCGCCCCACCGTCTTCGCGCGCAAGTTCGATCGCTTCCAATGCGCCAAGATGATCGATAATATCCTGCGCCACGTCCTCAAATGGCATGTCCGTGGGCAATTTGTGCTCGATCACGCGCGCCGACACCAGCGTGTTCGCTTCGACCTCAATCGCATTGGTATTACGCCGCTCTTCCAGCATTTCGGGGGAGAACAACGCTTCAAGCAGCTTCGGATTGTTGAGCACCGGCATCACGGCCCCCCCTGAGGGGCTGATCCAGTCACTCTGCTGGACAGTAAGGCCAAGAGCATCAGCCGTTGGCTGAAGACTGTCATATTCCGTGTACACCATGTCGCTGAACGTCTGCGCGGCCTGCAGGTAAGCGTCCTGTACCTCGACCTTGCGAATTGCGTCCTCCAATTCGTTCCTGACCTGGGCAAATGGTCTGGTTTCGACTTCCTTGATTTCGTCAACGCGGATGATGTGATATCCATACTGTGTTTGCACTGGCGCACTGATTTGTCCAACATTCAGCGTGAATGCTGCTTCGTCAAATTCGGCAACCATCAAGCCACGCGGAAAAAACCCGAGATCGCCGCCTTGCTCGGCCGAACCGGGGTCTCCGGAATGTTCACGCGCCAGGCTGGCAAAACGACCAGGCGAATCATCCAGTTGCTGATGAATTTCGTCAGCCTTTTCCCTGGCTGCCTTCTTCTCCTCGTCAGTCGCGCCCGAAGCAATGGCAATCAGGATATGGCTCGCACGTCGCTCCTCAACTGACTGGAACTCGGAAAGACGTTCCTGGTAGGCACGCCTGAGGTCGTCGTCACTCACCGTGACGTTTGCTGCCGCGACTTCCGGCGTCAACATCAGATATTCAACCCGGGCACGTTCAGGAATCTGAAAAAGAGGCCTGTTTTCGTCGAAATACGCCTTAGCATCTTCTTCGCTTACCGACACATTGCTCTTGAACTCCGATGGAGACACAAGCAGTTGACTGACTTCGCGCTCTTGTCCTCGAATGCGCACCAGTCGCTGCAGTACTTTGTCGGGAATAAATGCGGACCCAGCCATCGCGCCCTGGATACGGCTCAATATGACGTCTTGTTTGATCTGACTTTCAAAGCTGGCGGGCGTGAGATTCTGGGCGCGCAATAGCTGCTCATAGCGAGTGGGCGAGAATTTACCATCAGCGTCGTAGAAGGCCTGGATATCTGCGATCACGGTCCGTAATTCATCGGCCGAGACGACCATTCCTGTGCTGGCAGCGTAGCCGAGCAACAGGCGCCGCTGGATCACTTCGTCGAGCACACTGCGTTTGAACTCGGGCGAGTTGAGATACTCGTTCATTTGCGCATTTTGTTGGGCATTCTGCTGCCCCTGCTCGCGCATCTGATCCTGGGCACGGCGCAATGCAACTGCAAGCTCCTGCTCTGAAATGGGATTTTTCCCGATCGTCGCCACTTCAGGTCCGGCGCTGGTTCCTTGAAAATAGGAATCTACTCCAAAGAACGCAAAAGTAAGGATGATCAATCCAAGGACAACGTATACCAGAGTCTTGTTTTTGGTTACCAGATCAAACATTGTTCTACCCGATCAAATGTGACTCAGTCGCCGCAGACTGAAAGACAATAAAAAAGGCGAACGCTTGTTCGCCTTCTCTGAGACTGGCGGAGTGGACGGGACTCGAACCCGCGACCCCCGGCGTGACAGGCCGGTATTCTAACCAACTGAACTACCACTCCAGTAGATAGTGGTGGGTGCTGAGAGGCTCGAACTCCCGACATTCGCCTTGTAAGGGCGGCGCTCTACCAACTGAGCTAAGCACCCGTTAGGCGCACTACTCTGTCAACCCGGCAACTGGTCGCTAGCCCGTGCCGCATGACCCCCCCGTCGGAAAGCGCGCTAGTTTACTACATCCTTCAAGGCTTTTCCAGCACGAAACTTCGGCACCCTTGACGCCTTGATCTCGATCGTATCGCCAGTGCGTGGATTGCGCCCGCTGCGCGCCTTCCGGTCACCGACGTGGAAAGTTCCAAAGCCGACGAGCGTAACCATGTCTCCTTTCTGCAGTGACGACGTAATAGCTGCGACAGTACCGTCGAGCGCGCGCTCGGCAGCAGCTTTGGAAATATCAGCCGCCTGTGCGATGGCCTCGATCAAATCGGATTTGTTCACGTGGGTCCCCTTTCGTTATTCCGTTTACGGGAGAAAATCTGTGGCGAGATGGAACTGGAGGAAAGCAATAATTTTTCCTCGTTCCGACTTATAACAACATGAAATTCACGGTGTCAAGCAAGCAATTCAAACAAAAAAAAGCAGCGCGGCCGCGCTGCTTCTCAGCATGCTAAATGGTTAATGTTTTATCGGGCTGGTCGGTACCGGAGTCGCTTCAATCGCAGTAATTGCAACCGTACCGGACGCCTCACTTTCAAGTGGTTCAGGTTGACGTTCAAGTGCAAATTCAAGTACCTGATCAATCCACTTGACAGGGTGAATATCGAGACGGTTCTTGATGTTGTCGGGTATTTCCGCCAAATCCTTGGTGTTTTCCTCGGGAATCAACACTGACTTGATACCACCTCGATGCGCAGCCAGCAATTTTTCCTTCAATCCACCAATCGCAAGAACCTCGCCTCTCAATGTAATTTCGCCGGTCATCGCTACGTCGGCGCGAACCGGTATATTGGTCAATGCTGATACAAGTGCCGTTGTCATGGCGCTGCCGGCAGAAGGGCCATCCTTCGGCGTCGCGCCTTCCGGTACATGCACGTGGATGTCAGTCTTCTCGAGCGTATCGTCCTTGATCCCAAGCTTGCCGGCCCTGGCACGGACAACCGAGCGTGCCGCCTCCACTGATTCCTTCATCACGTCGCCGAGCGAACCGGTCCGTTGTATCGTACCCTTGCCAGGCATTACGATCGCTTCGACGGTTAGCAACTCGCCCCCGACCTCGGTCCATGCGAGTCCGGTGACCTGGCCAACCTGATTCGTTTTTTCCGCAATGCCATAGGTATAGCGCCGCACCCCCAGATACTTTTCCAGATTGCGTGCCGTTACCGAAACTCTCGTGTCGCGCTTCTTCACCAACAGTGATTTCACGACCTTGCGGCAAATCTTGGATATGTCGCGCTCCAGACTGCGAACGCCGGCTTCTCGCGTGTAATAGCGAACGATATCGCGCACCGCACTTTCCGACACCGTGATCTCGTTCTCTTTCAAGCCGTTGTTTTTCATCTGCTTGGGAAGCAGATAACGCATTGCGATGTTGACTTTTTCATCCTCTGTGTAACCGGACAGACGAATGACTTCCATTCTGTCAAGCAACGGCGCCGGAATATTCATTGTGTTCGCGGTCGCGACGAACATCACGTCCGAAAGGTCGTATTCAACCTCCACGTAATGGTCGACGAACTTGTCGTTCTGTTCCGGATCGAGCACTTCGAGCAATGCCGATGAGGGATCGCCACGAAAATCCATACCCATCTTGTCGACTTCGTCGAGCAGGAACAGCGGATTCCGAACGGCAACCTTGGTCATGTTCTGCAGGATCTTTCCAGGCATAGACCCGATGTAAGTGCGCCGATGGCCGCGAATCTCGGATTCATCCCTCACGCCACCAAGCGACATGCGAGCAAATTTGCGATTGGTAGCGCGCGCGATCGACTGACCGAGAGACGTTTTGCCGACTCCGGGAGGCCCGACGAGACACAAAATCGGTGCTTTGAGTTTGTCGACCCGCTGCTGAACTGCAAGGTACTCGACGATGCGTTCCTTCACTTTCTCGAGACCGTAGTGGTCAGCATCGAGAATGTCCTGCGCTTTTGCCAGGTCAGCACTGACTTTGCTCTTCTTTCGCCACGGCAATCCAACCAGCGTGTCGATAAAGCTGCGTACGACAGTAGCCTCAGCGGACATAGGCGACATCAGCCGCAGCTTTTTTAGTTCGCTGTCGGCTTTCTGGCGCGCTTCCTTGGGCATGTGGGCCGACTTGATGCGCTTTTCCATTTCATCCAGGTCTGCGCCCTCTTCCATGTCGCCGAGTTCTTTCTGAATCGCCTTGACCTGTTCGTTCAGATAGTACTCGCGCTGGCTCTTTTCCATCTGGCGTTTGACGCGGCCGCGAATCCGTCTTTCAACCTGCATGATGTCGAGCTCGGACTCAAGCAGCGAAAGCAGATGCTCAAGACGTTTCCTGACGCCGAACATTTCCAGAATATCCTGCTTTTGTTCGAGTTTGAGCGGCAGATGTGCGGCAACCGTGTCTGCCAGACGCCCAGGCTCATCAATGCCGGACAAAGAGGTCAATATTTCCGGCGGAATCTTCTTGTTCAGTTTTACATACTGATCGAACTGCGTCAGCATCGCGCGGCGCATCGCTTCGACTTCGTGTGTATCGCTGTCATCGGATGCGATCGCAACTGCCTCGCCAATGTAATGGCTTTTTTCGCCAGTAATCGCGGTTATCTCGGCGCGCTGTACACCCTCTACCAGGACCTTGACCGTACCGTCGGGCAACTTCAACATCTGCAGAATGTTGGCAATGCTGCCAATACGATACATATCTTCCGGCGAAGGCTCGTCTTTTGCGGCAGATTTCTGGGCAACGAGCATGATGTGCTTGCCGGACTCCATCGCCACTTCGAGTGCCTTGATGGACTTGGGGCGGCCGACAAATAGCGGAATCACCATGTGCGGGAACACCACCACGTCGCGCAATGGCAGAAGCGGATAAATCACCGCGCGGTCCTGGGATTCGATCATGTCAGTCATCGGACTCCTGATTTTGCTGCTAAATATCTGATATTGGGGCGGCCTGCACCTGGATCAAGTGTTCATGGCAACCTCACGCGGTTCCTCTGGACCCAGCCACTTTCGGCTGATCGGAGTAGATCAAGATCGGCTTGGCGGTGCCGGTGATCATGCCTTCATCGACAACGACTTTTTCCACGTTCTCCATCGACGGCAAGTCGTACATAACATCCAGCAATGCCTGTTCCATGATGGAGCGCAAACCGCGCGCACCGGTCTTGCGCGCAAGCGCTTTTGCGGAAATGGCCTTTAGTCCTTCAGGGCGCATTTCGAGCTCGACGCCCTCCATCGCGAACATCTTCTTGTATTGCTTGAGCAACGCGTTCTTGGGTTGCGTAAGAATCTCGATCAACGCGCCTTCATCAAGCTCGTCAAGGGTTGCAATGACCGGCAACCGACCAACAAATTCAGGGATCAGGCCGTACTTGATCAAGTCCTCGGGTTCGACACCACGCAGCACCTCACCAATGTGCTTGGGATTGTCCTTGCTACGCACCTCGGCTCCGAAGCCGATGCCACTCTTGTCAGAACGCTGTTGTATGACCTTGTCGAGACCGTCAAATGCGCCACCACAAACGAATAGTATGTTGGTCGTATCGACCTGGACAAATTCCTGATTGGAATGTTTGCGGCCACCTTGTGGCGGCACAGACGCGATCGTTCCTTCAATTAACTTCAGCAACGCCTGCTGCACGCCTTCGCCTGAAACATCGCGGGTAATCGACGGGTTGTCAGATTTACGGGAAACTTTGTCAATCTCGTCGATGTAGACGATGCCGCGTTGCGCCTTGTCGATGTCGTAATCGCATTTTTGCAGCAGTTTCTGAATGATGTTCTCAACATCCTCACCAACATAGCCTGCTTCGGTGAGAGTCGTCGCGTCAGCCATCACAAACGGGACGTTCAGCAGCCTTGCCAGCGTCTGGGCAAGTAAGGTCTTGCCGGACCCGGTCGGGCCAATCAGCAGGATATTCGACTTCGACAACTCGATGTCGTCCTTTTTCTGACCGGTCTTCAACCGCTTGTAGTGGTTATAAACAGCCACGGCAAGAATGCGTTTCGCAACGTCCTGACCAATCACATACTGGTCGAGAATGTCGCGAATTTCGTGCGGAACGGGCAGATCGGATTTCGCCCCTTTTCCGGGAAGATCGGCCTGACTCTCCTCACGAATGATGTCATTGCAAAGTTCGATGCATTCGTCGCAGATGAACACAGAAGGTCCGGCAATCAGCTTACGAACCTCATGCTGACTCTTACCGCAAAACGAGCAGTAGAGCAGCTTTTCACCACCAGGCTTTTCGGACATGGATGCCATCAGTTGTCAGTTTCTCTCAATATTCAGACTTCAAACGTTTGTGCACATATGAACTTCCAGCCTACAGAAGGTTCACGCAAGATCACTGCCCGCCTGTTAAGCAGGCGGGCCACCAACAAATCTATGTCTTTCAGCTGTCCCCGCCCGCCTCGGCGCGATTAATCAGGACACTGTCGACCAGGCCATACTTTACAGCCTCTTCGGCGCTGAGGAAATTGTCACGATCGGTGTCTTTCTGAATCGTTTCGACATCCTGACCGGTATGTGTCGCCAGCAGCTGATTGAGACGCTCGCGCAGGTACAGGATCTCCTTAGCGTGGATTTCAATATCAGACGCCTGCCCCTGGAAGCCGCCCATGGGCTGATGGATCATTACGCGCGAATTTGGCAGTGCAAAACGCTTGTCCTTGGCCCCCGCGCCCAGCAGGAATGCGCCCATACTGGCTGCCTGCCCCACACACAGCGTGCTGACGTCCGGTTTGATAAATTGCATCGTATCGTAAATGGCGAGGCCCGCCGATACTGAGCCGCCAGGCGAATTGATGTAGAAAGAGATGTCTTTCTCGGGATTTTCGGACTCAAGAAACAACAATTGCGCGACGATCAGATTCGCAGTCACCTCATTGACTGGCCCGACCAGAAATACCACCCGTTCCTTGAGCAGGCGCGAATATATGTCATAGGCGCGCTCACCCCTGCCACTGTGCTCGATAACCATCGGGACCAGGCCCAGGCCCTGGGGTTCTTCATATCGGTCGTTCATCCAGTTCATTGCGAATTTCCCATCAGATCTTCAAACGGCGTCTCTTTTTCAGTCAGTTTGACCTGCCCAATCACCCATTGCACCACATTGCCTTCCAAAACGACCGACTCGATTTCGCCCAGACGTTCGGGTGATTCGTAGTACCAGCGCACAACCTCCTCTGGCTGGTCGTAGCTTTTCGCCTGCTCCTCAACCACCGCCTTGATCTGATCAGGAGTAGCACCCAGATTTTTGCTTTTTACGAGTTCAGCCAGGATGAGTCCTATTTGAACGCGTCTTTTTGCCTCTTCCGCGAACGCCTCGCGCGGAACCGGAACCTTGTCGGTACTGACGCCACGCGCCTTCAGGTCCCGTTTCATCTGTTCGACCAATCGGTCAGACTCCTGTTCAACCAATGCGTTCGGCAACTCTACATTGGTTGCATCAAGAAGCACCTTCATCGCAAGATCCTTGACCCGTGCATCGGCGCGCCTCTTCACTTCGCGCTCGAGATTGGCACGTATCTCTGCGCGCATCTTGGCCATATCCCCATCAGCAACACCCAATTCCTTGGCAAATTCGCCATCAACTTCGGGTAAGCGTGCGCCGAGTACCTCGTTAACCTTTATTTCAAACTGAGCCGATTTGCCTGCAACTTCCTTTCCGGCGTAATCATCCGGAAACTGCAAGTCGAATGTCTTTGACGCTCCGGCCCCGAGACCGACCACATTGCTCTCGAAATCCGGCAACAGCCGCCCTTCGCCAAGCTGAATGATCGCACCCTCCGCGCTGCCACCTTCGAATACCTCACCGCCGATCGTTCCCCGGTAATCGATATTTACCTGGTCGCCCGATTCGGCGGCGCGCTCGGCGCCTTCAAAAACAGCGCGTTGTTTGCGAAGGACATCAATGGTCTTGTCCACTTCGGACTCGCCGACTTCAACTACGGGCTGTTCGATTGACGCCGCCGACAGATCAGCCACTTGGATCTCAGGGTAAATCTCGAATGTCGCCGTATACTCGAATTTGTCCCCGGTATCGTCGGGCGACTTGACTTCAATTTTCGGTAATCCTGCCACGCGCAAATTCTGTTCGCGAATAGCATCCCCGAAACTCTTCTGGATTTCGTCTCCCAGCACTTCCTGTCTTACGTGACCACCATACTGTTGCTCGACGATCTTCATAGGGACTTTGCCAGGGCGAAATCCATGAATTTTCGCCGTTCGCGCCACCTGTTTCAGGCGGTTGACAATCTCGCTGTTGAGGCCCTCCATGGGCACGGCAATGGATAGCCGACGCTCAAGAGAGCTTATCGTTTCTATATCTGATTGCATCAATCTATGAACTTTCGAAATAGGGTGCCGGCATCATGACCGTCGAAACCTGCGCGCGCGCCGCCGTTTCTGGAATACGCTGGAATACGAAGGTGGTGCGAAAGGAGAGACTCGAACTCTCACGCCTTTCGGCGCCAGATCCTAAATCTGGTGCGTCTACCAATTCCGCCACTTTCGCGAACATCGCATTTTAATATAATCGGCCCTCGGACCGCCACTTTAGATCGTCCTGAGTGGCGTTTTTACGAAACTATAACCCATTGTAAAATATGCGTTACTACTGACCGATGAGCGATGGGGACTAAACATTACGAGAATTTTCCGGTCGGGTCGGTGCTGCTTCCACGCCGACTGAGGCAACCGGTGCAGGTGATCTACGCTTTTGCGCGAACTGCAGACGATTTTGCCGACGAAGGAAACGCGCCTCCCAATGAGCGGCTATGGCAACTGGATCAGTACCGGCACCAGCTGGATCTCATCGATAAGAATAAGCAGCCGACACTGCCTCTGTTTCTGGACGTGGCAAGAATCATCAATCAATATGGACTGCCGGTCCAATTGTTCCGTGACCTGCTGTCGGCGTTCTCCCAGGACGTCGTGAAAAATCGCTACGCAAATTTTGCAGAAGTAATGGACTATTGCCGGCGTTCGGCCAACCCGGTCGGACGGCTCTTGCTGCATCTGTTCAACGACACCAGCGACATTCACTTCGAATATTCGGACAACATATGCAGCAGTCTTCAACTTATCAACTTTCTTCAGGATGTCGAGTCCGACTACCGCAGAAACCGGATCTACTTCGCGCTCGACGAAATGCAAAAATTCGAAATATCCGAAGCGCAAATCGCGAACGCGGACGCCGCGGGTAACTGGGCACCATTCATGCGCCATCAAATTGCCCGCGCCCGGGAGATGTTGATGACCGGAGCGCCTCTGGGAACAAAACTGCACGGCAGAATCGGCCTGGAATTGCGCACCATTGTGTGTGGCGGTAGTCGTATTCTTGAAAAACTCGATGCCATCGACGGCAACGTTTTCGAGCGCCGGCCGGTGTTGCGTCCTATTGACTGGATGTCCATGCTGTACCGGTCGGTGTTTGCGTACTCATGACGCCAGATCAATACTGCCAGGACAAAGCTGCACAAAACGGATCGAGTTTTTACTACAGCTTCCTTTTTCTACCGCCGGAGAAACGTCGCGCCATCACTGCTCTGTATGCGTTCTGCCGGGAGGTTGACGACGTCGTAGACGAGTGTTCTGACGCGGATCTGGCAAGAACCAAACTGGCCTGGTGGCGCAACGAAGTCTCGGCTTTGTTTCATGCCCGGGCACAGCACCCGGTCACACTGGCGCTGGCCCCCGCGATACATCGTTTTGACCTTCCTGAGACACGCTTCAATGAAATCATTGACGGCATGGAAATGGACCTTGTTCAAGGCCGTTATGCAAACTTTGGTGAACTGCAGCTATATTGCCATCGGGTTGCGGGTGTCGTCGGGTTGATGGCTGCTGAGATTTTCGGACGCACACAGCCCGGGACCCTGGATTACGCAGAGAATTTGGGAACGGCATTCCAGCTCACGAATATTATTCGCGACGTGGGAGAAGATGCCCGGCGCAACCGGATCTACTTGCCGCAGGACGAACTCGCCAGATTCAATGTCAATTCGGATGATTTATTGGGTGGCCGGAGTTCGAATGAATTCAAAGCGCTGCTCAAATTCCAGATTGAGCGCGCACGCGACTTTTATGCACATGCTTTTGAAGCCTTACCTCTGTCTGACCGGCGCGCCCAACGTCCCGGGCTGGTGATGGCAGGCATATACCAGGCATTGCTTCGCAAGATAGAAAGCGCCGGGGACGACATTCTCACTACGCGCACGAGCATGACGCCGATTCGCAAGCTGTGGATCGCATGGCGTACCTGGCTTGCGGCGTAAACGCGCGCGTGGAGAAAACACGTCATGTAGCGGTCATAGGCGGCGGTTGGGCGGGCATGTCTGCAGCGGTCGAACTGGCGACGCACGGAACACGGGTGACCGTCTTCGAGGCCGCGAAAACGCTCGGCGGGCGGGCGCGACGAGTAGATTCGGACGGTGCTGCACTCGACAATGGACTGCATATTCTGATCGGTGCATATCGCGAGACGCTACGCGTCATCGAAAAAGTGAGCAGCGCAGACCATGGGTCCAAGTTAATGAGGCTGCCACTGCAATTGCGTCTGGAACCTGGTTTCCGGATGCATGCTGCCAGACTTCCCGCGCCGTTACACGTCGCAGTCGCACTTGCTTTTTCGCGTGGCCTTGGCGTAGCAGAAAAATTCGCTGCAGCTCGATTCATGCATTCTCAGAAGGCAAGCGGTTTTCAATGTGAATCCGGACTGACCGTTAGCGCACTGCTCAATCAGTATCGCCAGCCAGACGATCTGGTGGAATGCCTGTGGGCTCCACTGTGTATTTCGGCACTGAATACCGGTCCCGAACAAGCCGATGCCCAGACATTTCTGAATGTGCTGCGCGATAGTCTTGCCGGGCCGCGCAGTGCCAGCGATCTACTACTGCCAAAAACGGATTTCAGCAATCTGTTTCCGGATCCGGCCGCCGACTATGTCCGAAAAAACGGCGGTCAGGTTCAGCGCGGCATGACCGTCACATCGTTACGAAAGCTAGACAACAGTTTTGAAGTCTCGGCAGCTTCGACAGCTCGCTATAGCCACGTCATCCTTGCCGTAGGTCCACACCGCCTCGAGCAAGTCGCTGGTGACATCGCCCAACTTGCGCCGCAGGTGGCGATGGTTCGCAACTTCGCATATCAGCCAATATTCTCGGTGTTTCTGCAATATCCTGAAAATGTCAGGCTACCGGTGCTAATGATCGGGATGCGACGGGGGTTGGCGCAATGGATATTTGACCGCGGCCAACTTTGCGACCAGCGGGGTATGCTCGGCGTGGTTATCAGCGCGTCGGGGAATCACCAGGATTTGCCCCAGAGTGAACTCGCACAGCGTGTTCACCAGGAACTCGAACAACGGTTTGCACTGCCCGAACCGCGCTGGTCCCGCGTAATCGCCGAAAAACGAGCGACTTTCGCCTGCACGCCAAACCTGCAGCGACCGACAACTCGAACACCCGTACCCGGATTATTCATTGCGGGCGACTACACACAGAGCCCGTATCCGGCAACACTGGAAACTGCAGTTCGTAGCGGATTGGATTGCGCACAGCACATACTCGCGCCCCATGTCTGATCCGCGCGCATATCAGTCACCAGGAGACCTGCTTGCCGGTCGTGCCGTGGTGGTTACCGGTGCAACGCGTGGACTGGGGCACGCCGTCGCACTGGCATGTGCCAATCATGGCGCTACTGTTGTACTGAGCGGGCGCGATTCGCGTGGGCTTGAACAAATCTACGACGAGATCACCGATTCCGGCCTACCGGAGCCGGCCATATTGACGTTGGATTTGGACACTGCCGGGTGGCGGGAATTTGAACACGCTGCGAACGTCATCGAAAAACAACTTGGACGCCTCGACGGCATCGTTCACTGTGCCTCACATCTGGAAAAACTGTCATCTCTCGAGTCCCAGCGCGTCGAAGAGTGGCAGAACATGCTGCGCGTGAACCTCATTGCGCCGTTCACACTTGACCAGGCATGCGCAAGATTGTTAAGCAATGCACCGGACGCATCGATTGTGTTTACGTCGGAAACGCACGCATCTGCACCGACGGCATACTGGGGCGGCTATGCCGTATCAAAGGCGGCACTGGAAACCCTGGCGATGATCCAGGCAGACGAATGGTCAGACCATCCCAATCGGCGAGCCAATATAATCGTTCCAGGACCAATTGCTTCACCGCTTCGCAGCCGTACCCATCCAGGCGAATTACACGATGCGCTTCCCCGGCCCGAGGATGTCACACCGTTGTATTTGTATTTACTCGGCCCCGACAGTCGTGGCATCAGCGGGCAGCTTTTTCGATTTCAGGACTGAACCTGCTTTCAGGACTGAATCTCCTTACGCATCCAGTCCGGCATCGGTCGTGAGCGACCCGCGGCAATATCAATCCACACCATAACCGCTTCAGCCTCTGCAAAACGCTCATCCGGATCATTCGCGTTGTAGAGTTCGTGCCACAAGCGAAAGCTGCTGTGCCCCGGTTGACCGACATAGGTCGTGATTTCGAGTTCGAGCGGATAAATTGCCGGTTTTAGATACTTGCACGTAATCGTCCCGAGTATCGGGCCCTCGCCGTGCGCCTGATATTCTATTTTGAGGCTTTCGAACCACGCTATTCGTACTTCCTCGAAATAGCGAAAATAGGACACATTGTTCATGTGGGCCAGCGCATCCATCTCGCCCCAACGCATCGTCATGCGATCAGTTTTTACCAGTTTGCCAAGATCTTTCATATTTTGATTTTTCATGCAGGCGCACTCACAAGTTAGTCCGGATGACAAAATTGAATTTCCACGAGCGCAGCAACCCGCCACAGCAGGTAATACAGTTTGCGCGGAGCGCTGCCGGTCACATCGACGGTCGGCGAACGCGACATGATGATAGGGCACATGCAGACTGTAAAGATGCGCTCGCCCGGAATACACGGGGACATGTTACAAATTCCGCGCGGCGGCCACGCTGCCCCTGTCAAAGGTAGCCATGGAAATCACGGGGGTAACGCGTCGATCAATTATGCTTTGACGGGTCCCGCCATTATCATTACGTATTTCGGGGAAAGCTATCTAGTGTAGTTCCCTAGCAGCGGCATCTGAATCAACAGGGAGAACGCATTGTCACAACGGGAGTCAATGGAGTACGACGTGGTAGTGGTCGGCGCCGGACCAGCCGGTCTGGCCTGCGCAATTCGCCTCAAGCAATTGTCCAGCGAAAACGGCGAAGAATTATCGGTGTGCGTTGTCGAGAAAGGTTCAGAGGTCGGCGCACATATTATGTCAGGTGCAGTGATTGACCCGCGCGCCCTCAATGAACTTATCCCCAACTGGCAGGAACTGGACGCGCCACTGAATACCCCGGTACAAGAAGACCGTTTCCTGTTTCTGACGGGAAAGTTTGCGGTCAGGCTGCCAACGCCGCCGCAGATGCACAATAAGGGAAACTATATAGTCAGCCTGGGTAATGTTGTGCGCTGGCTTGGCGAGCAGGCAGAAGCGCTCGGCGTAGAAATCTATCCGGGATTTGCTGCGACCGAGGTTCTCTATAACGACGATGGTTCAGTCAAAGGCATTGCCACAGGCGACATGGGTATCAGCAAGGATGGCGCGCTGACAGATCGCCACCAGCAAGGCATCGAATTGCACGCGTCACAGACGGTGTTTGCCGAAGGCTGCCGCGGATCGCTCACCAAAACCCTGTTCGAAAAATTCAGGCTTCGCGAAGGGGCCGACCCGCAAACTTATGGATTGGGCATCAAGGAACTATGGGAGGTCGATCCGTCACAGCATCGGCCGGGCCTTGTCATTCACACTATCGGCTGGCCGCTGAACAGCGAAACCTATGGCGGATCATTTCTATATCATCTGGAGGGCAACCAGGTCGCCGTCGGCTTCGTCGTCGGACTCGACTACCGCAATCCGCATCTGTCGCCCTACGAGGAATTTCAGCGCTTCAAAACGCATCCAAAAATCCGCACGTTCTTCAAGAACGGACGGCGCATTTCCTATGGTGCACGCGCGATCTCGGAAGGCGGACTTCAATCGATTCCGAAACTGTCGTTTCCCGGAGGATTACTTATCGGCGACACCGCCGGTTTCCTGAACGTGCCAAAAATCAAGGGCTCGCACACCGCGATGAAATCGGGAATGAGCGCCGCCGAGTCACTGTACCAGCACATATTGTCAGGCGCCGGCAACGAGGTGACGGAATACCGGGACAATCTTTCGCGCACCTGGTTATGGGACGAACTGCACCGCGTGCGCAATATCCGCCCGGCATTCAGTTGGGGGTTGTGGCCAGGTCTCGCCTACTCTGCACTCGATACCTACATCATGCGTGGCAAGGCGCCGTGGACAATGCATCACCATGCCGATCACGAACAATTGCGAAAGGCGTCGGAATCCAAACGCATCGACTATCCGAAACCCGACGGCGAACTGACTTTCGACCGCTTGTCATCAGTGCTTATCTCGAACACTAATCACGAAGAAGACCAGATCTGCCACCTGCAACTGAAGGACGCTTCCGTTCCCGTGGAAGTCAACCTCGCACTATATGATGCGCCCGAACAGCGCTATTGCCCGGCCGGGGTGTACGAAATTGTTACCGATGACTCCGGCGCGCGATTACAGATCAATGCCCAGAACTGCGTGCACTGCAAGACCTGCGACATCAAGGACCCAACACAAAATATCAACTGGGTTCCCCCGGAAGGTGGTGGCGGGCCGAATTATCCAAATATGTAACGGCCCACATCAGTGCGGTACATAAAGTAACGATCGACGATGTAACCAGTGAGGCTATAACCGACAGTCAAGTCGCCATCAATGTAATCGTCAGTCGGCCACCTTGGTCAGCGCCTTGGTCAGCGCGGGAAGAATGTCCATCGGCACCGGGAATACGATAGAGGTGGACCCCAACGGCTGGACACCAAAATGTAGCTGATAAGTGAAATCTTATGGATTATTCTTTTACGACACAGAGAGGATCCGAAGATGACACGTAGTAAAGAGAAGAAATCACACGGCGAGCTTCAAGGCCAAAGTAGCACTGGGCGCAGTGCGTGGCGAGCACACACTGGCCGAGCTGGCTGAACAGTTCGACGTTCACCCGAATCAGATCCAGGACTGGAAGAAACGTCTGGTCGATAGTGCCGAGGACGTGTTCGGTGGCAACGCAGTTGAGGCGCAACACACCGAACGCGAAATCGAGAAGCTGCACGCCAAGGTCGGGCAACTGACGATGGAGAAAGATTTTCTGTCAAAGTTTCTCGGGCGCGACCGGTGAGCGAGCGCCGAGCACAGATTCAAAGCGCTCACGAACTGTCCAGGGCACGCCGCTGCGAGTTACTCGGAGTGGCACGCTGCACAGCGTACTATCGCGGCGCACAGGTGTCAGCCGAAGACCTTGAGCTGATGCGCCTGATCGACGAGATCCACCTTGAGCTGCCGTTCTACGGAAGCCGTCGTATTCGCAACGAACTCGATACACGCGGGCTGCAGGTCAATCGTAAGCGCGTACAGCGGCTGATGCGTCAGATGCAGATCAGGGCGCTGTAACCGAAGCGGCGCACCAGCACGCCAGACAAGGGACACAAGATCTATCCTTACTTGCTCAGGGACATGACAATCACGCGGGCCAACCAGGTGTGGGCGAGCGATATCTGTTATCTACCGATGGCCAAGGGGTTCATGTAGCTCGTGGCGATTATGCACTGGCATACGCGCAAGGTGCTTTCGTGGCGGGCGTCGAACACGATGGACAGCGACTTTTGCGTCGAGGCGCTCGAAGAGGCATTGCCTCGCTACGGTACACCCGAGATATTCAACACCGATCAGGGCACGCAGTTCACGGCCGATGCGTTCACCCGCGTTCTCAAGGACCACGAAGTGACGATCAGCATGGACGGCAAGGCTCGCTGGATCGACAACGTGTTCGTCGAACGGTTGTGGCGCAGTGTGAAGTACGAAGACGTGTATCTGCGCGCGTATGAAACGCCGGCGGCATTACGCGCCGGACTGGACAAATACTTTCGTTTTTACAATACCCGGCGTCCTCACACTGGGCTTGACCGGCGTACCCCCGATGCGGTGTACTTCGAACAAACGGCGTTGAAGAGCGCGGCCTGAACCCCATGGAGATTTCACTTAAGCGGGGGTCCAAGTTTCGGGGTCCACTTCTCTGATTGAATTCGCATGCTCGATTCATTACGCCTGCGCGTCGTCGAACCACTTATCGTTGGCGGTTACGTACTTCTGCTCATCATCGGACTTCAGGTTCGAACAAGCGACGCGTGGACCGCAACTCTTGCAATTACCGGAATGCTTGCTTTCGCCGCCTGGATGATGAGCTTCCGGCGCGCGCGGGTTATTGCCGACACACCGACCTCGAAAATAGCCTCTGCAGCGCAATGGTATGTCGAACTCGTCGGACACGGTCAGCATCATCCCGGCGGGCCGATCTTGTCGCGAATAACCGCACTCCCTTGCGTCTGGTATCGGTTCATCATCGAGCAGAAAGTCGGCGACGACAAATGGAAGAAAATCAACAGTGGTCGCAGCCAGGAAAGTTTCATGCTCAATGATGGCTCGGGACGCTGCCTGGTCGACCCGGAGCATGCTGAGGTAATCACCAGCCGCAAGGAACGCTGGATAAAGGGAGAACACCGCTATACGGAATGGCTGATTCTGCCGCAGGCGAAGATCTACACGATAGGCCAGCTTTCGACCGTTGGCGGCGCGAATAGCAATCTCGACCTTAGAAAAGATGTTTCCGAACTTCTGACCATGTGGAAATCAAACAAGGAAAAACTTCTGGAGAGATTTGATCTGGACGGTGACGGCAACATCAACGAGCAGGAGTGGATGCTTGCTCGCCAGCAGGCACGGCGCGACGTCAAGAAGGAACATCATCAAATTCGACTGCAATCGGGAACGCACATCGTGCATAAACCCCGCGATGGCCGATTGTTCCTGATCTCCGACCTGGATCCGATGAAACTTGCGCGACGCTATCAACTATGGACCTGGCTTCATCTTCTGGTGTTGTCTGGTTCGGCGGTCGCAATTGCATGGGTCATGACCTCACCCAACTGGCTGGCACCTGGATAAACGGCATTGGTCGACACGCTACGTATCAATCGCCTTTGCTCAGCGTTGCGATTCGCGTAGCAGGCGGGCAACCTCATTATGGCCGGCATCGCTTGCGATCTGGGTTGCGGTCTTGCCTCTGTCGTCCATCAACGCGCGGTCCGCGCCACGCGCTAATAAAACACCCACTGTCTCGCCATGACCGTAACCGGCTGCCCACATCAGTGCGGTCAAGTCGTGACGATAGCGCTGATTCACGTCGATGCCGCTCTCGAGCAGCATTGCGACGATATCCGATTGCCCCGCGCCTGCAGCGTAAATCATCGCCGTCCTGAACAGCTGATCCGCATCCTCGGTGCGTACCCCGTGGTCAAGTAGCAAACCGACAACATTGACATGACCGCTATGTGCCGCCGCCATCAGCGGCGTGACTTTCTCCAGATCCGGCAAATTGGCGTCGGCGCCACGATTGAGCAATGTTGCGACCATCTTGGCATCGCCCCGCTTTGCGAACATCAGTAGCGGCGTGTTACCACCCTTATTGCGCGCGTTGATCGCCGCCCCGCGATCGAGAAGGCGAATTGTCTCGTCCGCGTCACCAGCGCACGATACCGATAGTAACTGGGCGTTCAGCGTATACGCGTGCGGATTGTCTTGTTGCGCCTGGTCCGGATCAGCACGCACCGAAAACGATATCGCAATAATGAAACAGGTCGCCAAAGACAATGTCAGGCGGCCGGTAGATCGTGTGGTTTTCATGCAGTTCCTGCTTACAAATTAAGCGTTTACGCCTTGCTCCACTGTACATAGTCAACTATACTATAGTCGGCGCGATCGCCTGCGTAAACGTCTCCCCCGCTTTCGAGGTTCAGCGTATGGTTCGATGTACTCACGAGAGCGACGAAACAGGCACGCAACGGCGTGCGCGATTGCAGCACAACGGCACCAAATAAGATAACTACCCATGACGGGAGGAGGGTTATGAATGCATTCAGAAAACCACTGATATTGGCGGCCGCCCTGGCTGTAGCAGGCACCATAAACACTGCCGCTGCGCAGGAAATTTCCGGGGGCGCAACCACTGCGTCAACGCCGGTGCCGGACAAACTGGGTGATGTCACCCAGAAACGCCTGGATGGTGCCGATACTGAAGGCGTAGATTGGCTACAAGTCAATGGCGGCTATTCTCAGACCCGTTTCTTTCCCGGCAAGCAGATCAACAACAGAAATGTGCATCGTCTGCGCCCGGCCTTCATTTTCCAGACCGAGGTTCTGGAATCAATGGAAACCGCACCGCTTGTCGTTGATGGCGTTATGTTCCTCACGACATCTTACAACCACGTGTACGCAATCGACGCCAAGACAGGCACGGAATTCTGGCACTACGTGCACCCGATGGGGCCGATTACCGTTTACTGCTGCGGTCCGAACAACCGGGGTGTAGCGGCGCTCGACGGCAAGTTGTTCATGGGCACACTCGATGCGAAGCTTGTGGCCCTTGACGCAAAGACAGGTGCGAAGCTATGGGAAACGGAGATCGAAGATCCTGAATTGGGTTATTCCGAAACCATGGCGCCAGTCGCAGCTGACGGCAAGGTACTAATCGGCACCAACGGCGGCGAGTATGGGGTTCGTGGCTTCGTTAAGGCATATGATGCTGAAACTGGTGCACTTCTGTGGACGTTCTACACAATTCCCGAATTCGGCCATGAGGGTGTATGGGCAAGCCACGATGCGACCGGGCGCAACATGCTGCGAGACATTTCCGCGGAGAAGCGCATGCTTGCCGAACGTGGCGGCGACTTTTACAAAACGCTCGGCGGCGGCGTATGGATGACGCCAGCGATTGATCGCGAGACGCGGACCGTATTCTTTGTCGTCGGCAATCCGTCGCCTGACCTCTACGGTGCGATTCGCCCGGGTGACAACCTCTACACCAATTCCATTGTCGCCGTGGATCTGGACAATGGCGAATACAAGTGGCACTTCCAGTACATCGCTCATGACGTGTGGGATCTCGACGCAGTCAGTCCGGTCATTCTGACCAATGCCAAGGACAGGGACGGCAGGATGCGGAAAGTCGCCATTCACGGCGGCAAGACAGGCCATATCTACGTTCACGACCGCGTGACCGGCGACCTCATCCGCTTCTCTGAAGCAATGATTCCACAGGAAAACATGTGGGTGCTACCGACACCGGAAGGCGAACGCATGCTGCCTGGTGCAAACGGCGGCGTTGAATGGAACCCAATGGCCGTCAACGCAAAGCTGCGCCTTGCATACGCGGCCAATCTTCATCAGCCGATGACCTACCACGTTGAAGCCGCGGAGTATCCTGGCGGCGACAGGTTGTGGCTGGGTGGCGCCTTCAAGGTCATCCCTGGCGAAAAGCAATGGGGACGACTGGCTGCGGTGAACATCGACAACGGCAAGATGGTGTGGAGAGCAGATACAGAACAGCCGCTGATGGGCGGCGTGTTGGCGACCGCTGGCAACCTTGTCTTCACTGGCGAGGGAAATGGCCACTTCAACGCATATGATGCGCGCAACGGCAAGAAATTGTGGTCATTCCAGGCAGGCGCCGGTGTCAATGCGCCGCCGGTCTCCTACATGGTTGACGGCAAGCAGTACATAGCAGTTGCAGCCGGTGGCAACACGCAACTGAACTTCAAGCGCGGTAACAGCGTTATTGTGTTCGCACTGCCGTAAAATCTTCACCCGTTCATATACTGATTCATATACTGAACGAGTGATCTCAGGGGCCGCCTTCGGGCGGCTCTTCTAGTGTAGTGCTTCACTGTTATCGGCGCTTATGTTGGATTGCGAATAGAGCGCTCAAATCAACAAAAGTGGCGAAATTCGCCTCAGACAAGGCGCAAACCACAGCAAGGTTGTACACCTTGCGAGGATTTGTAACGCAGTATGAGGTGAATTCTCGCCGTCTTTTGTGCCGTTAATAGTGAAGCACTACGCTAGTATCCATAGACGAGAACTGAATGTGCATTTGATAATGAAACGCGCAGCAATGAGCGCCCTGCTGCTATTTCTCCCCGTGTGCGCCTTTTCGCAAGACGCCGAGGCAGGGAGAAAGAAGGCGCAAGTGTGTGCTGCATGCCATGGCATTGATGGCAACTCGACCATTCCGCTCTACCCCATTCTCGCCGAACAAACTGCCCGCTATCTTTACATGCAGTTACGTGACTACAAGCGTGAGCGCCGAAAAGATCCCTTGATGTCGCCGATGGCGGCCAATCTTTCGAAGCAGGATATGCTGGATCTTGCCGCGTATTATTCATCGCAGAAATTCAATGGCCAGAATACCCGTGGCAGCAACGAGCTACTTTCGCAGGGAAAAGCGGCATCGGACGCGGCACTGTGCACGATCTGTCATCTGGGCGGTTTCGCGGGTCAGAATGAGATTCCACGAACTGCCGGCCAGCACTACGAATACACCCTAAAACAACTCAAAGACTTCAAGGAAAGACGACGCACCAACGACGCCGGCAATATGACCGCCGTAGTCAGAACAATGAGTGACGCCGACCTGGAAGCAATGGCGGCCTATCTCGCAACACTGAGATGAGCGGCCGCGAAAACTGGCACAACCGTTGCACCGGTCCGTATATCTGCCCGGGGAAACCCGGCAATCAACCTGTAACCTCGCTCGGCGAGAGCAAGCCACCGTATAGCAGGAATTCCATCATGAGAGAACATAGTTATTCTGGCCTCGGCCCGAACGGCTTCCATCGCCTTCACTATTACGAGTGGGGCGACCCGGAGAATCCAAGAGTCGTCGTATGCGTTCACGGACTAACGCGCAACGGTCGCGATTTTGATGTGATCGCGCACGCGCTGTCCGACCAGTATCGGGTGATTTGCCCGGATGTCATTGGCCGCGGAAAAAGCGGCTGGCTCAGCGACAAGGCGCATTACGGTTACGCACAATATTGTGCTGACATGAATGCACTGATCGCACGCAGTGGAGCCCAGTCGATCGACTGGATCGGCACCTCGATGGGCGGCATTATCGGCATGCTAATGGCGTCGCATAGCGGTTCGCCGATAGAGAAAATGGTAATTAACGACGTCGGCCCGTTTATTCCCCAAGCAGCGCTGGAGCGTATCAAGCAATACGTCGGACACGACGTGTCGTTCGACTCGCTCGACAAAGCGGAGATTTATCTTCGTGGCGTGTCGGCCGGTTTCGGCCCTCTCAGTGATGAACAATGGCGGCACCTGACGGAAACATCGGTACGCCAGGCTGAGGACGGTACGCTCAAGCTGGTGTACGACCCGTCGCTTGCACACGCGTTCTCGGGGCCAACAAATGACGTCGATATGTGGGGCATTTGGGACAACATCTCCTGCCCGACCTTGTGCATTCGGGGCGGCGACTCAGACCTTCTGCTGAATGAAACAGCGGAGGAAATGACCCGCCGCGGTCCGCAAGCGCAAGTGGTCGAATTCGATGGAATCGGTCATGCGCCAATGCTGATGAGCGACGACCAGATTCAAGCGGTCCGCAACTTCCTTCTTTAGCCGCCCATACGCGAATCCAGTTGAAGTGCATTTTTGCGCGTTGACTAAATAGGCCAAGCCGCCAGTGTAATTTCAGCGAGCGCGCCGCACAGTAAGCGGATATCGCACAATCACTTTTTCAATGACCTGTTATTAGCATAGCGACATGCTGGCAGTGGATTGGGGCACATCTTCGTTGCGCGTTTATCGGCTCGGTGCCGATGGCGAAGTGCGCGACGTCAGGCACTCATCCCGGGGAATTCTGAATGTTGGTGACGCGACATTTGCCACCGTACTGGAAAGTGAGGCCAGCGACTGGATCGGTGCCGGAGATGAGCCAATTCTCATGAGCGGCATGATCGGCAGCCGGCAGGGCTGGCTCGAAACACCGTACGTCCCCTGCCCGGCCGGCATTGGCGACATTGCCTCCAATATGTCCGAGGTTGTCTGGCACACCCATCGCGCCTGGATCGCGCCTGGACTCCGCTGTACGCATGGATCCGGTGTACATGACGTCATGCGCGGAGAAGAAATCCAGTTACTTGGCATTGCCAATGAACTCGGCGACGGTGAGCATTACATCTGTCTTCCCGGCACCCACAGCAAATGGGTGATCGTACGAGACAAGCGCATCATTTCGTTCAGGACTCACATGACCGGCGAGGTGTATGCCGTTCTCAAGGAACACAGCATCCTCGGACGCACGATGGTGGCCGGTGAGTTCAGCGAGGCAGCTTTTCTGAACGGCATTACGCGTTCTTCTGACTCTGATGGACTGCTGCATCACCTGTTTGGTGTGCGCGCGCAAGTATTGTCCGGCGAGCTTGGTGAAAATCAGTCCGCTGCATATCTTTCCGGCATCCTGATCGGGCATGAATTGCGCGCTGCGACTAACGCTACCAGTACCATTCATTTGCTTGGCGCTACGGAGCTTACAGAACTCTACAATTGGGCGGCATCAAGCATGGATTTGCGTACGGTCCTTCACGATAGCGATGCGGTGGCGCGTGGACTCTACGCGGTGGCACAACGCCTTCCCGAAAATATATGACGATGGCATCACTCAGCGAATGGCTTGACCCACTGCCGCTGGTCGCGATTCTGCGTGGCGTCCAACCCGATGAAGTCCTCGAAATTGCAGCGGTATTGTTCGACGCGGGCTTTAGAATCATCGAGGTTCCACTGAACAGTCCGCAACCGCTGTCGAGCATTGAGTTGCTGTCGTCACGTTTCGGCGATCGGGTCCTGACTGGAGCCGGAACGGTAATTGATCCGGCATCGGTATCCGAAGTCGCGGCCGCGGGCGGGCGTCTGATCGTCATGCCGCATGCCGACGCCAACGTCGTCGAAACCGCGAAATCGAAGAACTTGTATGCCCTGCCCGGATTCGCGACCCCTACTGAAGCATTTCGAATGCTCGCTGCCGGTGCAGACGGGCTCAAGCTGTTTCCCGCTGAAGGAAATCCCCCACCTGTACTAAAAGCCATGCGCGCGGTCCTGCCTGCCGACAAGAAGATACTTCCAGTCGGAGGCATCACGCCCGACAAACTTGCCGCTTACTGGAGCGCCGGGGCAAATGGCTTCGGCCTTGGCTCAGCCCTGTATTCTCCAGGTATGGACATCGGAAAAATTGCAGTAAACGCGTCCGAGTTTGCCGCCAGTGTTCGTGCACTCAAGTAACGTTCTGCCATTCTGCGCCGTTCGGACTCGAAGCGTAGCGGGCAACACTAGTTACGGTTTGCGCGGCAACGGCAGGTGTTTTCGCCACGCGCTATTCTGCTGCGCAGAATACAAATGCAGAACAAGGGGCTGACACAATGAATACGTTCGTAAAATTGTTGATTGCCGGCGTGATCATGCACAGCGCACCAGTACTCGGCTCCGGACATCCCGAGTTGAACGCGTTTCCGTTGGCGGAAGACGGTTTTGAGCGCTTCGTAATTGTTCTGCCGCACAAGGCACGCGGCGAAGAACACGCTTTCCGCGTAGAAATCATTGCCGGCAAGGAAATGCTGACTGATGGCGTCAATATCGTGCGTTTGGGAAACGCCATGGAGAAACAAACGCTGGATGGCTGGGGATACTCGTACTATGTCGTACGCGACAGCACCGGCACCATCAGCACAATGATGGCATCTCCCGAGGGCGCACCACTGGTGAAGACATTCGTAACGGCTACGCCACTACATGTGCGCTACAACAGCCGCCTGCCAATCGTCGTCTACGCGCCGACGGGATACGAAGTCCGATATCGAATCTGGCATGCAAACGAGATGTTCGAAAAAGCCATCACTAAGTAGAATTCTCGAATTCAATCCCGAACGGCCAACCACAACACTTTCGATTGCCACCACGGCGGTCGCAGCAGGCGCCACCGCTTTTCTTGCGGCTGATTCATGGAAATTATATGGAATCATGCAGTATCGAGAACGAAATTCGGCACCGGCCGCGCGAAGCCTTTCAGTCTGAGTGGCTCACGTGTGCGGAGGCCCGCACTCATATCGGTCGTCGCGAGCATTTCCTTGCAGCGTTCATCGACCAGCACTTCACCGTGCATCGCCTCGGAACATAGCCGCGATGCCAGATTGACGGCCGGTCCAACCGCGGTGTACTCGAGCCGCGAGGCGGCACCGATGACACCGACAGTGACGAATCCGGTCGCAGCACCAACACCGACGCCGAGCTGAAGGTCCGCAGTAGACCACTTGTCACACAGAGCAATGCCGCCTTCACGAATTTGTCTGGCCAGATCAATCGCACGCTTTGCATGGTCAGCGGACCATATCGGCGCACCGATCAAAACCAGAACCCCGTCGCCAGCCTGATCCTTGATCGTGCCCCCGACTCTTGCGACTGCGGTGCCGACCATATCGTAATACTCGCGTAGTATTTGTATTACTTTTTTTGAGTCAGTTGCTGCAGAAAATGCGGTAAAGCCCCGCAGATCGCAACACACGACCGAAATCTCAAGTGTTTGATGCCGAGTGGCGCTCTTCAACCCTGCTTCGCGAACGAGGTCTGCAACCTGGGGCGCGAGAAAACGCGACATGAACTGGGCGCGGCGACCCTGGATAACGTGGTATTGCACGCCACCAACGAGAAAAATTAACAGACCAATTGATGTCAGCACCGGCGCCAACGCGTAGGGCAATATCAGGCTGGAGGCCATGAAAGGCGACGCGAGACTGAACGCAACCAATCGTTGACGCTCGGCGATGTCTGGACGGCGATTGAGCGTGATAAGACCCGCGCCAATACCAAGAATCAAAGACACCAGCAGTGGCGCAGCGAACAACAAGAACCCGAAACCGGGCGCGCCTGAATTCCAGAGTGCTCCAATGAACTGTTCGGCGCGTACGCGGGGGAACAACAAGGCGAGGATGAAATACACGATCGCGAGTGCTTGCGCGACACGAAGCTGCCGATCCGCGAATTTCGTGCGCAACTCGCGTGTCGGAATAGTGCGGCGCACGCGCAAAATCCACTCAAAGGCAAACAGAAAAGCAAACACTTCAGGTAGCGCAAAAATTCCACCCCAGGCGGGATACTGCTCCGATTCCCGAAGGGGTATTTCGATTTGCGAACTGACGAGAATAGCAACGCCTACTGCCGCAAAAAACAATGAAAGCATGCGGCTTGTCGACGAGTCGCGATCAGCCAATGAGAACGAGAGCGCCATCCCCAAGGCAAGCAACGCTGCCATAATTTGCGGAGTCGAGTTCATTCAGTCACGCGAACGTGGGTTGACGACATAGCACAGCTCCTCCGACCCTCGAGTCTACACAGGTTGTAACCTCAGGAGAGCAGGCAGCAAATATCAGGCAATTCGTGTCGACTGAAGCAACCGGACTGTCACCGGAAACAGGATTATTACAAACTAACCAAGTGGAATACTGCTTCGAGTTCCTGCGCACACCAACCGAACCTGGTAGTCCGCAGGATTCAGGATGATTTCGACAGACTTCTAGTCGCCTGCGTAAACGACTTTCAGCGGAATCTGGTTGGCAGGATCGAGTCCGGGCTCATTCATTGGTGCTGCTGAAGTAATTGGCTCAGACGGGCGCGCAAGAATGTCCCGCACAAAATTGGGCATTGCAAAGACGCCGTGGTGGGTATCCCCATTGTAGTACTGCAAATGTGAGATACCGCGTTCGGCAATTCGTTTGTCCACTTCCTGCGCAGAAATTGCCAGTGGATCAGTCTCATCCGAAGCGGTCACCATGCCCCATGAGGTTCCATACAGGGGCACATAAACCAGATACGGGCGAACAATCTTGAAAACCTCACGCAACGAACTCACTAGCCTGTGAAATACATCGGGTCGCGCGACCGGTGAGCCAAGGTGCATCGACAATACGCCACTGGGCCCGAGAATCCGGCGGCACTCGCGCAAAAATTCAACCCGGTAAAGCGCCTCTGCCGGACCGAACGGGTCGGTAAGATCGAGCATCATCAGATCGAACTGGTCCTGGCAATTCTCGACGTAAGCCTTGCCATCGGTGATCAACACTTTGAGACGCGGATCGTCGAATGCACCGCGATGGACTTTGGGCAGATGCTTCTTGCAGAAATCGACAACGACTTCGTCGATTTCCACCATCAGCACTTCCTGCATCGTCGGATACTTCAAGTACTCCTCGGCCGCACCACCGTCGCCGCCGCCTATGATCAGCGCGCGCTTCGGGCCGGGATGCGCGATTCCGGCAGGATGAATCATGTTCTCGTGATAGTAGAACTCGTCACCATCCGAGGTCATGAAATAGTCATCGATACGCAGCGTGCTGCCGAAGTTCGTGGTTTCCAGCAGTTCAATGTTCTGGAACGGAGATTTGACGCGTGCGATCTGCCGCGTCGCCCGGACCCAGAATCCGAAGCCGTCGTTCAAATGCTCCAGGAGGTAAAGGTCGTCTTTGCCGTCAGCCAATGGAAGCCTGCCGGACGTAAACGTTCAGTTGTTTTACAGTGGGCGCGACTGTCCGAATATCAAACGTCTTCGCTTGTTCTGTTGCGTCGAAAGTCCTCGTACGCATCCGACATATGCCCAATCTACGGTGACGTACCAGACTAGAGCCGCTCCACAGAGTGCGAAACTTCGCGCTCCGGCCGGAACGTGTCGAGCAGCGATTGATACAACTGGCGCGCACGCGGCCGGTTGTCCTGCGAATAGCTGCACACGTACACATCCACCGTGACGTATTTCTTTTCCGGCCAGGTGTGAACCGACATATGCGACTCGGCAAGCACGATCATGCCGGTTACACCGCCACCTTCAAACTGGTGAAAATAGTGACCGACAGTGGACAACCCGGCTTTTTCAACCAGTTGTAAACAGTGCCTGGTCAGCTGATCCTGGTCGACCAGAAAACCCTCATCGCACTGCACATCAAATAGGTCGCCCATAACGTGCAGCCCCGGCATCTCCTTCACACTATGGAGGCGAGGTGTTTTTGTTGACGGATCGAGACCGGCAGTCCCGGATTCTGTGCGGAGGTTTTCGGCCCCCTTGTACTCCTGAAGCGTTTCTGTCTCCGTATCGGCCGGAAGAACCTGCTTCAGCTTGAGATTACGCATCTCATTTTCTCCCCTCGTAATGCGGAGCCCTTTTTCGGAACCCCAGCGTTGCGTCGAGGACGCGTACCCAAACCAATCGATTCCCGCTGAACCGCCTGGCGACCCTGCTCGTACTGACGCCTCGGGTATCTCGTTGCGGTGGATTCAGCGACCCAGCGACCGGACAGAGGTCAAATGCTCACTTGCCGACCAAACTTGAACTGCGAACTATACGGCCTTGTACGGGATTTTCAAGCACTTTTAGCGTTTTTTCGTGATTTCCTGGCCATCGCTGCACCAGCCAGGGTCATTCACCAGCCGCGCCATCGAACAGGCCGCGTGCCAGTGAAAAATCGGACCTGTCGTCAACCAGATCAATGCCACGCATCCAGAAAATTCTCGTCGAATTGCAGCCTCGCTTATCGCCATCGTGGTCCAGCATCCATTGCGCATGCCGCGCCATCAGCAGCAGCGCCAGCGCGCGGCCAATCGTCATCGCAAACCGGCGCGCGCCGGCCTCAAGCGTTTCGCCCTCGGCAACAGATAACCATCTCACGGCGTGGTCAAGAGCGGCCTGCGCTTGTTTCGAACACTCAAGCAACTGCGGATCGCGGAGCGCAGACGCCAATGTCTCTGACTCTACTTCGAGTGCAGCCAGGGCACTGGCGTCTGCAACCACGCGCAAAACGTCCAGCGACAGTACGTTGGTTGTGCCTTCCCAGATCGGGAATACCTGAGCGTCCCTGAGCAACTGTGGAATTCCTGTATCTTCAACGTAGCCTGCACCACCAAACGCCTCGGCCACCTCGGACAGAACGGCAACCGATTGCTTACCCGTCATCAGCTTGGCGATTGGCGTCAGCAACCGCAACAGGTTCAGTTGAGCAGCATCTGCTTCACCGCTTTCCTCGCGACCAAGCAATTCGACAACCGCAAAGGTCAAATGAAACGCCGCTTCGAATTCCGCCTGCATTCCTGCGAGCGTATCGACGTGAAGCGCTTTTTCCGAAAGCGGTGCGCCGAACGCCACACGCCGGGCGGCGAAATCGGTTGCCAGCGCAAGGCCACGCCGCATGTATGACACCGCACTCACTGCATTCCAGGTGCGAGTGACGTTCAACATCGGCGCGATCGCGCGTACGCCGTCTGCAAGCTGCCCGACCGGTTGCGCCGGGGTTCCATCGAGTGTGAGTTCGGCAGTCGGCACCTTGCGTGTGCCAAGCTTGTCCTTGAGGCGATGCACCTGGATACTGTTCAGACTTCCGTCGGCGCCTCTTGTCTCCAGATAAAACAACGCCAGACCCTTGCCTCCTTGGGGGCCACCTTGCGGACGCGCCAGGGTCAGCGCCATTTGCGAGGTCACGGCTGATGTAAACCACTTACGCCCGTACAAGCGCCAACCGCCGACTGTTGTTCCTGCCGCCGATTGTTCCGACTCTTGCCTGGCCACGGCGCCGTTGGACGTGTCCGCTTGTATTGCAATGGTTTCCGATATGCCGACATCAGACCCGCCAGTCGACTCGGTCATCCACTGCCCGCTTGTCCAGAAATTGACGGTGTCACGACTTGTCAGCCTTGGCAAAGCCCGTTCGGCCAACGCGACATTGTCTGAAACGGATAAGACCTTGGCCGCACCGTCCGTCATTGCCAACGGGCAACTGTAAACATCAGTGGATGATGTAAAAAGATAGACCAGTGCAAATTGCTGAACGCGCGAGAAACGGCCATGCGTTTTTTCATATGCCGCCGCAACCAGTCCGGACTGCGCCGCGAGTTGTTCAGCACGCTGCCACAACGGTGATACGGCGATGTGGTCGATACGCTTTCCCCAGGCATCCCATGGCGTATGCCGGGGTTCGTTCAAACGATCGGCAAGTTGTGCCTGATACAGCTCGCCGCCAGCAAGCTTGCCCATCGACGCCAGCTCCGGCTCCACGTTGCGCAGCACATCGGCAGGCAAAACGCGAAGAAGATAGCTGCGCAGAACGCGGTCACCCTGATACTGATCACCGAGTTGCGGCGCAGGTTGATTGAACGGTGTGAATTTGTGCTGCATGTTCACGATTTGCCGTTGTCACAAGTGGTCAGGGTATACGGATTGCAACGCCGTCAGCGCTACGCGGCGGGCACGCAATTGCGCATACTGCGATTGGCAAACAATCCTGACCGCAATGCGATGTCCACGTCCTGGCGATACTCTTTCATGCATGTGCGAACTCGCGTGCCAAGGTTTTACGCGCGGCCAATTTTAGTTATTCGTTGACAACCCTATATGCCGCCGATGCAAAGGTACTTCACCTCGAGATAGTCCTCGATACCGTAGTGTGACCCCTCTCTACCGATCCCGGACTGTTTGACGCCGCCAAACGGCGCAACCTCGTTGGAGATAATGCCGGTATTAACGCCGACAATGCCGGTCTCGATGCCCTCGCCGACACGCCATATGCGGCCCATGTCGCGCGCATAGAAATACGCGGCCAAGCCGAACTCGGTGTCGTTAGCCAGCGCGACGCCCTCTTCTTCGGTCTTGAAACGAAACAGCGGTGCGACCGGCCCGAACGTTTCCTCCTTGGTGACCTTCATCGAAGTATCGACGCCGGTTAACACCGTTGGCTCGAAAAACAACCCGCCGAGTTCGTGAGGTTTGCCCCCGACCGTGACTTTCGCACCTTTGGACACGGCGTCGTCGATATGCTCCTGCACCTTGGCAACGGCCTTGTCGTCGATCAACGGGCCGATGATCACGCCCTCGTCCGTACCGCGGCCGACTGGAAGCGCCGCGACTTTGTCAGACAATTTCTTTGCGAATTCGTCATAAACACTATCCTGCACCAGGATACGATTCGCGCACACACAGGTTTGTCCAGCGTTGCGATACTTGGACGCCATCGCACCATCCACTGCCGCGTCGAGATCGGCATCATCGAAAACCAGGAAAGGCGCATTTCCGCCTAACTCAAGCGAGACTTTCTTTATGCTGGCGGCGCTTTGCTTCATTAAAAGCGATCCGATCTCGGTAGATCCGGTAAAGCTGATTTTGCGCACTGCGGCGTTGGAAGTGAGTTCAACGCCGATTTCCGAGGCGCTACCACTGACTATATTAATTACTCCCTTGGGAACCCCTGCCCGCTCGGCAAGCTCGGCAAGCGCAAATGCCGAATACGGCGTCTGAGTCGCCGGTTTGATAACCACCGTGCAGCCTGCAGCCAGCGCCGGCGCAGCCTTGCGAGTAATCATGGCGGCGGGAAAGTTCCATGGCGTGATCAGGCCACACACGCCGATCGCCTGCTTGATCACGACCAGTCGCTTGTCAGCCTGGTGCTGCGGAATAACATCACCGTAGGTACGCTTTGCCTCCTCGGCAAACCACTCTACAAACGATGCCGCATAGGCGATCTCGCCCTTCGCTTCGGCAAGAGGTTTACCTTGCTCGGTCGTCATCAGCAACGCGAGGTCGTCCTGATTCTCCAACATGAGTTCGAACCACCTGCGCAGAATAACGGACCGCTCTTTCGCCACTTTTGAACGCCATTCCGCCAGCGCGGCATCGGCCGCGTCGATCGCTCGACGGGTTTCGGTTGCGCCCATTCTTGGGATCGTGCCGATGACGCCACCGTTGGCCGGATCGACAACATTGATCGTGGCATTGGAATCGGCATCACACCAACTGCCGTCTATATAGCATTGTTGGCGAAACAGCGATTGATCCTTCAACTGAACTGAAAAACTGGCTTCTTTGGGCGCATTCATCAGAATCCTCCATTCGGTACAGGTCGCACAAAAACAAGTGATCCATGGATTATAGGCCGCGCGTCGCGTCGAGCACGCATTGTTGAAGATAATGTCTTCGCTCGGTCTTGCCGCCAGTGCTTGTCTGTGCCTGGCGCCGGTCGCGATGTCTGCCACCGCCACCGCCGTCGCAACGGGCCACGATGACGAAATTGACACCATTGCCTGCCACTGCCATTGCCCACTGCTACCATGGCACAACCCTTGCTAAATCCTCTATTTTCGACACATACGAGTGCGCGCTCTACGCGACACGCGCGGTGATTCATCAAGTGCATCTCAGCGGCGGAATTTCAGTTTTTATCGGCGGGCCGAACATGCTCCCAAATGTGAAACGCCGACTACATCTGGATAGACGACCTCAGTACGCCGGTTCAATCAGATCCGAGACCGAGCAAGGGCAAATATTGACGATTCGATCCGCATCCCGCAATCAAAGCTTGCAGCCAATATTCAGAAACAAAATGCACAACGTGAATAGTTGTTGCGGCGTTACAACGGCTGCATTGCTGACCCGGCTGCTAGGCTATACTCGTTGCCAAGTATGTGTACGCAGGCTATATGAACCGCGTCTGGATTGCCTTGCTGGCTGTCGCCCTGTGTTCGGGTTGTGCGACCGGTCCGAACAAGCAAGACCCTTTCGAACCAATGAACCGCAAGGTTCACGCTTTCAATCAATCACTCGACTCGGCAATTCTCAAACCAGTCGCAAAAGGGTATGTAAAAGTTATTCCGAGCGTTGCACGCACCGGAATTACAAACTTCTATCGCAATCTCGGCATGATAGTTACGACCCTGAACGACGCGCTTCAGCTCAAGTTCGATAAAGTACCGGTGGACACCATGCGCTTTTCAACCAATCTGGTATTTGGATTGGGTGGCCTGCTGGACGTGGCAACAGAAATGCGCATCCCATACAACGATGAAGATTTCGGTCAGACTCTCGGTCACTGGGGCGTGGACAGTGGGCCCTACATTGTTCTTCCATTCTTCGGCCCGAGTACAGTTCGCGACGGCCTGGCGCTCCCGGTCGACATTTACGTCAGCCCAGCTTACGATGCTACCTACGATGAGGGTCTGCGCTGGGGCCTGATTATTTTGTACGGGATCGACACTCGCGCCAACCTCCTCCAGGTCGAGAATTTCATGCGCGAGGGCGCACTGGACGAATACGCGTTCTTGCGCGATATCTATCTGCAGCGTCGAGATTATCTGATTCGCGACGGCCTCACCCCACCGTTGCAAGAAGACGAGGCCGCTGATCGACCCAAGACATTGCTCGAGCTCGAAGAAGAATTCGGCGACGATCCGATTCTTGACGATTCTTAGAGAAGCTTCCTGGTAGCAGTCTGTCGAACTCAGGATGATTCAACGGCAACGGGCCAGATCAGCTTGCCGCTGAGGCAGGCGCCCGTGTCGTCAGCCAGATACCACTGAATACAAACACGGCTCCAACGTAGTGATAAATGTAGAGCCGCTCACCGAGAAACATGACTGACAGGATTGCCGCAAAAATCGGCAACAAATGGATGATCAGTCTGGCGCGGTTTGGCCCGACCTTGGCGACACCGTAATTCCACATCAAATATGCAAGTACTGACGGGATGGTTGCATAGTAAGCTAGCGCGACCACCGTTGGAGCAGACAATTCGAAAGTACCACGCTGAAACAGCTCCCACAGATAAAACGGCGCAAGTAGCGGCAAACTGAATATCAACATCGCAGCAAGAAACGCAATCGCAGAAAGCTCTCTGGGGCGCCATCTCAGCAAAATGGTATAGACGGCCGAAAGAAGCATCGCCGCCATGATCCAGGCGTCGCCGCGATTGAAGCGAACCATTGCAAGTGTTGACAGATCACCACCCGTCACGATCGCTAACACGCCTATCAATGAACACAGGATGCCGATCACCTGCCGTGACGATATTCGGTCATCCAGCACAACCCAGGAAATGATCACAATAAAAATCGGAACCATGGAATTGAACAGGCTTGAGTGAGTCGCCTCCGTGTATTGCAAGCCGACATAGATCATCGTATTGAACAAGACCGCACCTACTGAACCCGATACTGCAAGCCACCACACATTGCGACGGACCACGCCCCATTTGGTTCGCAGCTCGCGCAGACAGAATGGCAAAATCAACGCTAGCGCGAGGGCCCATCTCAAGAAGCCCATTGCGACAGGTCCAATGTCGTCGCGCATGGCGCGACCCACGACCCAGTTTCCCGCCCACGCAAGAACCGCAAGCGACAGC
Organism: uncultured Burkholderiales bacterium; assembly: GCA_951812315.1. Taxonomy (GTDB): domain Bacteria; phylum Pseudomonadota; class Gammaproteobacteria; order Burkholderiales; family Eutrophovitaceae; genus SG8-40. The sequence goes on along the minus strand of CATOSA010000014.1, from coordinate 32,445 downwards.
ATCAAATATGGGAGAAAAAGTGCTGACTTGCCCCGCCATAATTAGGCCAATCGCTATGTTAGGGTTTCTCAATGGAGGAGGACCCGATGAAAGGCAATCGATTCAGCGAAGAACAGATCATTCGAATATTGCACGAGGCCGAAGCAGGATTGTCCGTGGCCGAAGTGTGCCGCAAGCACAACTGCTCGGAGCAGTCGTTTTATCGCTGGAAAGCCAAGTTTGGCGGCATGCAGGTCGCTGAGGCGAAGCGGCTTCGAGAGCTCGAGCGCGAGAACGCGCAGCTCAAGAAGATTGTGGCCGAACAAACGCTGGACATCCGGATGTTAAAGGACGTGAACAGCCGAAAGTGGTAAGCCTGCCAGAGCGCTGGCGCTGCGTGACGTACCTGCACAATACGTACGCCGTTAGCGAGCGCCGCGCCTGTCAGGCGATGCACATGAACCGTTCGAGCTACCGCTATATCGGTAGTAAAGACATTGTCGACGCAGCCTATAGGCAGGTGGTGAACCTGTCGCAGCGCTATGGTTGCTGGGGCTATCGCAAGATATACGAGCTGATGCGCGCAACCGGGTTAGCGATTAGCCGCGAGCGCGTACGCCTGATACGTCGCCGTGAAGGACTGCAGGTGCTCAGAAAACGGCGCAAACGCAAGGTGTTGGGTACAACGACCCAGTGGGTGAACCGGGCGAATTATCCGAACCACGTATGGAGTTACGACTTTGTGTTCGACCAGAGTGCGCGACAACTCAAGTGCCTCACGGTGGTCGATGAGTTCACCAGGCAAGGTCTTGAAATCAGCGTGGCACGCAGCCTGAACGCAAGCGATGTCATTCGTGTTCTGGGCAAGCTGTTCCACGAGCAGGGCCGCCCGGCGTGTATTCGCTCGGACAATGGTCCGGAACTCGTCGCGACGGCAGTACAGCAATGGCTGAAGAAAAAGCACGTGGATACCCACTACATCGACCCGGGCAGCCCATGGCAAAACGCATACTGCGAGAGTTTCAACTCGATCTTTCGAACCACGTGCCTGAATCGCTGGCTGTTTTGCTCGATGACCGAGGCCAGGGTCGTAATCAATCAATGGCTCGAGGAGTACAACACGATCAGGCCGCATGGATCGCTGGGCGGCATGAATCCGGAGCAGTTCTTACAGCGATGGACCGAAGGACAGACGATTCAACAACCTAATTCCCTAACAGCGTGAATGGACCAAAGATCTCGGGCTTGACACATGGACACGTCGTGTACGTCCTTAACCCCAAGCATGTAGCGTCTTACGCCAGGGGCGTGGGCCAGCGCGGCAAGACCGATCCAATGGACGCGGGCGTGATTGCCCGTTATGTCGATCGCGAACGTGATGGGCTACATCGTTATGTCGTACCCAGCGCCTTGCAGCGCACGCTGCGTGATTTGATCAGCCAACGCGCGAGCGTCGTGCGTCATACTACGGCGCTGCGCCAGAGCATCCGGGCTACGGGCACGCGGTCCAACCGCGCCTTAAAGCGCGCGCATCAAGGCGCCTTGAAGAGCCTGAATACGCTGCTCGCCGAGCTCAACAACGAGCTCAAACGCGTCATTGCACACAACGATGAACTGGAGAACAAACGCAAGCAACTGCAGCGCATTCGCGGCATTGGCTTTATCAACAGCGCGGCGTTGACCCATCGCTTCGATCACACGCCCTTTGCCAATAGCGATGCGGTGGTGGCCGCCTACGGATTGGACCCGCGCCCGAAGGATTCTGGTACTCATCAGGGCAAGCGGCGCCTGACCAAACAGGGCAATGCGGAGGATCGGCGGCTGATCTACCTGGCTGGGCAGGCAGCGGCAAAGACAAAATTGTTCAAACCAATTTATCGCGCACTACTAGCCAGGGGCTTGGCAACCACCGAGGCCATTGTGATCCTGGCCAGAAAGCTACTGCGCATCGCCTTTGCCATCTGGACTTCAGGACAACCGTTCAAGCCTGATATGGTCGGAAAAAAACCTTGCTAAAAACCATAGGAACTATTCCAATGGTCAGCTGCTAAAGCGCTGCCAGGCCCCCTATGTGCCGGTACAGCGCGCCACGAACAACCAAGGCGATGGCTGCTACTTCGACAAATCGGAGTTTACCTACTGCGGCGAGGGCGATTACTACGAGTGCCCGGCCGGTGAGCACTTGCCAAAGAAGACCCAGTCGAACAAGCAGCGCCACTGGCTGTACACCAGTGAGGCGTGCACGAACTGTCACATCAAGGCGCGGTGTACGGCCGCTAAGCAGCGCTGGGTGACGCGCCACTTCGAGGAAGACGTGCTTAACGAGGTCGCCGATCGCACCGCGGCCAATCCACTCATGATGCAACGGCGCAACGGCATGGTGGAACACCCATTTGGCACGCTCAAGCGGCGTATGGACGGCGGGCGTTTCCTGGTAAGAGGCATACAGAAGGTCAAAGCCGAGATGGCATTGGCCGTGACCGCTTATAACCTGACCCGTGCTATTAACATCCCGGGAACGAAGCAACTCTGCAAGGCACTGGCTATCTAATCACAAATGAAAAAGAGGCCACCTCGAACAAGATGGCCTCCGGGTTTTTACACAGTCTCGATTGCTGGCCTTTTTTTTGTGGCGCACAGCGTGTCATTGTCATAGCTTTCCTGTGCTGCCGAATCCTGCGGCACCGCGGTCGCTTTCGGAGAAATTGTCCACGACGTTGAATGACGCTTGAATGACCGGGACCACGACCAGTTGCGCGATGCGCTCGAGCGGATTCAGCGTGAATGTCTGATCGCCACGATTCCATACAGAGACGAAGACCTGGCCCTGGTAATCAGAGTCGATCAGGCCAACCAGGTTGCCCAGAACGATACCGTGCTTGTGACCAAGGCCTGATCGAGGCAAGACCATTGCAGCGAGTCCCGGGTCGGCGAGATGTATTGCAATTCCACTAGGCACAAGTTCGGTTTGCCCGGGTACGATCGAGAGCGTGTCGTCAATGCAGGCGCGCAAGTCCAGACCTGCCGATCCGGGCGTTGCGTACGCAGGTAACTGGTTCTTCAGGCGCGAATCAAGGATGCGAACGTCTATTTGGGTCATGCTAGGTGGGTCATGCTATTTGCATCGTGCTATTTTTGATCAATCTATTTTGGGCCAAGCTATTTGGGGTAAATCCAGCGCGCGCTAGTCATGGAGCTGTTAGCGCGCGGTTACCGGCTTGCGTGACGGTTTGTAGAGCTTGGTGATATGCCGAATCAAACCGCGCGCCTGGTCCAGTTTCGGACTCCGTGCGAGGCGATGCATGCCCTCGTCATCAATCAGGATGAGTTCGTTCTCGTGGCTGTTCAGTGCATCTTGTACCAGATTTGCCGCAAGCAACGGGATGTTCTTTCGCAGTCTCTTTTCGTGAGCATAGGTTTCAAGGTCGCGGCTTTCCGCAGCGAATCCAACGCAAAACGGCGCATTCTCGCTTGCGGCAACTGATTCGAGGATATCTGGGTTCTCGGTAAATTCGAGTTTCAACCCGGCATCGGTTTTCTTCTTCTTATGCTCGTCGCGGTTCTTGACGCGGTAATCGGCGACTGCAGCAACGCTGATAAAAATATCGGTATCGGCCACGTGTGACATCACCTGGTCATGCATCTCCCGCGCCGTTACCACTGGTATCAGCGTAGCGCTGGACGGCGGCACCAGGCTTGTCCTGCCTGAGATGAGCGTAACGTCTGCACCCGACTCTAAAGCTGCGCGCGCGACCGCGTATCCCATGCGCCCTGAACTGAGATTGGTTATGCCGCGCACCGCGTCAATCGGTTCATAGGTCGGTCCGGCCGTTACGATGATGCGCGCACCAGCCAGCAGCTTTGGCTGAAACCAGGAAATGATCGACTCCACGATTTGCGCTGGCTCGGACATACGTCCCATGCCGTTTTCGCCGCACGCCTGATCGCCACTGCCCGGTCCTTCCATGAATATTCCGTCATCGCGCAACTGCCGGATATTGCGCTGTGTGGCCGGGTTTTCCCACATCTGGCGGTTCATGGCGGGCGCTATCATCAGTCTTGACTTGCGCGCTATGCACAGCGTTGCCAGCAAATCATCGGCAGCACCGTGAACCAGTTTTGCGATGAAGTCCGCCGTGGCCGGCGCGACAACAATCAGGTCGCGGTCGCGCGACAGCTCAATATGCGGCATTCCGTTGCCTATGCGGTCATCCCACATGCTCGTGAATACCGGTTTCCCGGTTAGCGCCTGCAAGGTCAGAGGTGCGACAAATTTGCACGCAGCCTCGGTCATTACGACTTGTACGTCGGCGCCTTCCTTGATCAGCCCGCGGGCCAGGTCAGCCGCCTTGTAGGCAGCAATGCCGCCGGTCAGTCCCAGGAGGATACGTTTATCGACAAGCTCGCCCATTTTTCCGACTCAGAGTACCTCGAAGGCATGCAGTGTAAACTCTTGTTGCATAGGGGGAAAGTATCATGGCGTTGCGTGATTTGCCAGAAAATGAACGACCGAGGGAGAAGCTGCTGGATAAGGGTGCACAATCACTCTCGGATGCCGAGCTGGTTGCAATTTTCTTGCGCACAGGTGTGAAAGGGAAGAGTGCAGTCGATCTGGCTCACGAACTGCTCAGGAAGTTTGGTTCACTTGGTGGAATTGCCGCTGCCGACCGCGCCAAATTTATGGAAATCGTTGGTCTTGGTCAGGCAAAGTTTGTTCAGTTGCAAGCTGCAGTGGAGCTGGTACGGCGCGCGCTGACTCAGGAAATGAAAGGCACTGACAACCTTAGCTCGCCGCAGGCAGTTCGCAAGTATCTTCAATTGAATCTTCAGCACAAGCCAGTTGAAGTTTTCATGGGGATTTTCCTCGACGCCCAGAATCGGTTGATTTCCGCGCAAGAACTGTTCTCGGGCACTCTGACACAAACCAGCGTATACCCTCGGGAGGTGGTAAAGAGCGCATTGGGGCATAACGCAGCATCTGTTATTTTCGCCCATAATCACCCTTCCGGTGTTGCAGAGCCCAGTCGCGCAGACGAGGTATTGACGCAATCGCTCAAGCAGGCACTGGCATTAGTGGACGTTCGCGTTCTCGACCATTTCATTGTTGGTCACGGAAGCACGCTTTCGTTTGCGGAGCGGGGACTGTTGTAATGCTCGAGATCTGCGGCTGGTGCACAGCCGAACAGTGCCGAATCCGACCTGGCCGCCCAGTCAGCTTGCCGAGGCAGATTCGGGCGCAGGTTGGGCAGAGACCGCTGTGATCAGATCAATCAGATTTTGTATCTGATAGTGCGGAATCGTCAGAACCTGCTTGCTTGAGACTACCTGAACGTAGCGGCTCAGGTCATCCGGGGCAAGATCGCCGACGGCGTACTGCATTGCAGATTCTGTACGATCGGGCAGAAATACAATAATGATCATCACCGGCCGGGTCACGCCGAACGGATCACCTTCAATCGGATCAAGCTGGCGCTCGATGCGTGCACGTCCCAGTGCGCTCAGCGACGCAGCAATCTTGTCGGACATTGCCGGGTCCGGAACATGTTCGTGGTTGGCTTGTGCTCCTGCGTGAACGCCGTGATAGAACCACATTCCTTGGTCGTCACGCGCGAACCGGTGCAGATTGTTGTCGTACGCGATTTCGATCGCTGACATCTCGTCGATAGGCGCGGGCATCAACATCGAAGGTCCGGCCGGGACGCTTGTGGCTTGTTGCGTTGATCGGTCGCGTACTTCCACGCCAATTGCAATCGCTATTAAAACCGCCAGTACAATCCAGATCTTTGCTGCCCGGCCATGGCCCTGGCTCACCGTTGTCTCCACCACACGGCGATTCCGATGATGGCGAGAATAGCCGGGAGAAGGACGACGGAAAGCAGGAAGGTCCCCTTCATCTGGCGATTTGTCAGGTTGACGCGCGGTGGGTCGTAGGTCCGTGGTTCGACCCCGATCAGATTTTCGCGCGCGGCCAGATAATTCATCGCGTTCAGAAACAGGTTGCCATTTCCGAGAACGTGGAAGAAGGAATTCGTCGCGAAATCCGAATCTCCAATGACCGCGATGCGCGACTTGGCGCTACCTTCGATGTGCGGGGAAGGCAAGGGGGAATCGTCGGTAGTCCGCGATACTGCCAGTTCATCTGCGACACGTTCCGGACGCAAGGTTGACGCGACCATGATGGTCAGCGGGCCAGTCATGTCTTCGCCTTCGTTAAACTCGATCCGGTCCGGCGATGTTTCGCCGAAGCTCTTGTTCGACGTGTTGACCAAGGCAGTCACCGACGTGCCTGCCACACGTTCGGTCGGCGATACTGATCGTACACCTGGGAAGAATGTCAGCGGCAGACCGCGCGTGACCTGGTGCCGATTGTATTGCGTGACAGCCGGCGACGATGCGTCGGCCCAAAAATGACTAACCGGGTCAAGCACGATGTTGTTATCCAGGATGATCCCGTATTTTCCTATCACTGTTTCAAGCTCGGTCTGGACGAACGGATCGATCATGAACAACGCATTGCCACCGCCATCAAGATAGTCGCTGATGATGGCCACTTCTTGCGGTAGCAGAGGTAATTTCGGACCTGCCACGACAAGAACAGCACATTGTGATAGTGATCTGACGCCACTCATGGTGGCCACTTTCTCAACAACGTAGTTCAATGTTTCCAGGCCGTGGCGCGCTTTCGCCATGCCATGGGTTTCATGTATCACGATCTTGGAACCTGCCCCATGGCTATGCCCGGCAGCGCCTTCGAGGTGATCGTGTGACTCAAGGCTGAATGGATCGGCCTCTCCATGCCCGTCGAGAAAGCAAATGGTTTGTTGGACACCGAGGGAAACGCGAAGAAGGCCGTTTGCGATGTCGGTTTCTTCCGGACCGTGAATCTGGATCGTACGCTCGCCGCTTTGCATGAGGGCAGTTCCGGGAAACTGGACGCCACGCAGGCGCGCTTGCGCGGGATTGAGCATCGGGTCGAAGAACTCGACCGTGACTTTGTCGGTTTGCGATGCCATCAACTCGTAGAGCTCGACCGTCTCGCGCATTCCGGAGTCGTGAAAGAAGGTGATGTGCACCGGGTCCTCGATGCTTTGCAGCATTGTCACGGTCTGGTCCGACAACGAGTAGAGCTTCTCATGGGTCAAGTCATATCGCACTGTATAGCGCGTCGAGAAGTACGCCAACGCGACCAGCACGCCGATAACGCCAACGGTAAACAATGCAATCTCACCGCGGCGATGCTTGACCAGCCCGGTCATCTCTACGCGCAACAGGTACAGGCTCCACAGCACCAGTGCGGCGCCCAATATGCCAAGTGGTACGGTCCAGGCGCCTCCTTCGAGGACAATGGCATCCAGGGCGATTGCGGTCAGCAAGAGCGCGGCACCCGCCAGTAAAATCAGTATTGATCGGAAAGATTTTTCCATGGTCAACGGCGCCACTGCAAGTAACTTGTGTTCAGCGTTAATGCGATTGCACAAACGACGAGATAGAAAGCGACAGCTTCACTTCGTACCAGGCCACTGATGAAATCCCCGAAATGCAGCGAGAAAGACACGTATCCGAAAATTGCGTGCAGCGTTGTTGACGACTGGAAACTTTGCAGATGACCGATAGTCCAGAATGCGAGGAGAACAGGAACAGTTATCAGCGCTGCCACGATCTGGTTTTGTGTGAATGCGGAGAACAGTTGGCCGACCGCAAGGCACGCCATGCCCAGCAATGCAAATCCAATATAGCCTGACAGGATTGTCGTGGTTTCCGGATTTCCGTAGAGGTAAAGCGGTATCAGGTTGATGGCGGTACCGAACATCATCAACAAGAGAATCGTGACGGCGCCTAGAAATTTTCCGATAACGATTTGCCAGTTTCGAAGTGGCAGCGTGGTCAGCAATTCCATTGTTCCGCCGCTGTATTCACTGGCGAATAAGCGCATTGTTATGACCGGACTGACCGTAACCAGCAACATGCCCATGTTGGCAAATGTGCCGTCCATGGTTGCGCTGCCTGTCAGAAATACGTTGTACAGGAAGAAATATGCAGTCCCAAGCAAGAATACCGAAACCACAAAATAGGCGATCGGTGAGCGGAAATAGGACAGTATTTCCTTCTGGTAAAGCGCAAGTACCCGATTCATACCGCTTCCTGTTCGGCGCTTGTTTCGCCTACGTAACGCAGGAAAACATTCTCCAGCGTGGGGTGTAACCTTTCCAGGCCATGCAGGCCCCACCGTGCAGTGGTAATGCGTGCGATTTCCGCTTCGATTCCGTCCCGGGTTTCAACCTGGCACTCGGCCTTGACGATGTCCGATCCTGAATCGATGTCGCTCACGTTGACTGATAGCACGCCGTCGATTGCCATCAGCTCTTGTTGCAGTGCGTCTGCCGGCGCTGAAACCTGTAATGTCACCCTGCTGGTTTCTTCGGACGCTTGCTGCAATCCCTTGGGAGAGTCGACAGCAAGCAGCCTGCCGTTGTTTATGATGGCGACGCGGTTGCAGATCAATGTAACCTCGGGAAGGATATGGGTACTGATTAGAACAGCGTGCTGCTCACCGAAGCTGCGTATCACTTCACGTGTTTCGTGAATCTGCCCCGGGTCCAGGCCTGCAGTCGGCTCATCCAGCAATAATACTTCCGGCTTTCCCAACAGTGCCTGCGCAAGCCCGAGTCGTTGCCGGTATCCCTTGGACAGTTTGTAAATTTCGCGCGTGAACACCTGTTCGAGCCTGCACGACTGCACGACTCGATCCAGGTCGGAGTTAATGCTGCGCGACGGTACGCCCTTGACCTTGGCCACAAAGCGCAGATAGGTCTCCACGTCGAGGGTGTCGTACAGGGGCGGATGTTCAGGCAGGTAGCCGAGTTTTTCAGCGGCTTGCTTGTTCTCGGTCGCCATATCGTGCCCGGCAACCTTGATGGTTCCCGAGCTCGCCGTGGTAAAGCCGGCGATCATGCGCATCGTCGTGGTCTTACCAGCGCCGTTAGGGCCGAGGAAGCCGACAATCTCTCCTTGTTCAACTGTAAAGGAGATGTCGTCAATGATGGTTTTTGGGCCGTACCGCTTTGATACAGACTTCAGTTCGATTGCTGCTGACATGACGCGTGGCGATTATATGGTCTGGCAGGAATGAAAAGGCCCCCCAGATTTCGGAGGGCCTTTCGGGAACGGATTAGATCCGTGTATTACCTGTACCAGCGATTGCCTTTTTCCTTCCATTGCTGCTCGTCGTGACCGAAGAACAGTTCTGCGCCTTCCAGGTCGGATATCGCCTTCAGCCGGTCAGCACTTTCAAAGTACGTCTTGACACTGAAGTTCAGGCCGGCCGGGAAGCCTTCCAGGTTCTCGCGCATCCACAAAGCGTCTTGTGCAATAACGATCGAATGGCCGTCAGCGAACTTCAGGCGCATTGACTGGTTGCCAAGAGTGTGGCCCGGTGCGTTCAGCACTGTGATCGCGCCGTCACCATAGATGTCGAAATCACCATCGAGTGCGAGGTAGTTGAAGTCGCGGGCGCCATCATAATCGGCCATGATGTGTGCGTTGGATCCGCGCTGGAACTTCTCTGGCCACCATGCCTGATAGAGCTCGACTTTTTGCAGGATGTGCAGAGCATTCGGGAACATTTCGATGTTACCGATATGGTCAAGGTGAGAGTGCGAAGAAACGACAACCTTGACGTCGTCAACCGAGTAGCCAAGCTTCTTCAGTTGCATGTCGATAACGTCGGAACGCTTCTGGCTCGGCTTCAGGAAGCCACACTGTCCCGGGCTCCAGTGCTTTTCGCAGCCACCGGGTGAATTCAGGGCGACGTTGTTACCGGTATCGAACACGACCAGGCCTTTCGGGTGATCAATGATCCACATCGGTACGGGGATGGTGATATCGCGGGCACGATCTGCCGGCAGCGCCGGGATCAGGCCGCGAATGTTAAACGGGCCGAACGTGCCGCTGGCTGCCCAATATGCCTTGATTGGCGTGTTATGTGCGGAACCTACGGACGCGCCCATTGCAAAGACGAGACCCAGCATTGCCGCAAGGATGGCTGACTTCTTCATGGCTAGATTTTCCTCCTGTTGGTGGTCTTATGTACCCGCGAATGTCCGTGCAGATCTCCAGGCCTTGTGGGCCGGAAGCGTATCCCTCTGCCGGGCGAGAGTTCGCATTATTCGCGATTGTTACAAGCCCCTGAAAAATGTGTGGCCTTTCGACCCACGTCGCAAGCGTACTATGTCCACCCGATTGAAACAACAGGAAATTGCGTCCCCCGGCGCCTTCGTCAGAGATTTCATTTTGTGACGGACAAGACAATCGGTGTCCGGGAGAGGGATTTGCATGGTCTGAAGAAGCGCCAGCGAGCGCCCATTACTGGGCAGAGATTGCTTGCCTGCACGGTGTGTGGCGTGGTATAAAGCCGCCCTTCAAAAATTTGTACTTCTGAGAGAAATTCATGTCCCGCGTATGTCAGGTAACCGGCAAAAAGCCGATGTCGGGGAACAATGTTTCCCACGCCAACAACAGGAACAAGCGACGCTTCTACCCGAATCTCCAGTACAAGCGCATCTGGGTGGAGAGTGAGAATCGCTGGGTTCGAATGCGTCTGACGCGGGCGGGCCTGCGAATGATCGACAAGAAGGGTGTCGACGTCGTTCTTACCGAGATGCGTGCTCGCGGCGAAGCCGTCTGAAAAGAAGCCGTCTGAAAAAAAAATTGCGAAGCCGTTTGGTCAAGTTAGGTTGACCAAATGAGTTTGAACAAGTGAGCTGTTTGATAGATTGAATCAGGGAGACATGTGATGCGAGACAAGATCAAGCTGGAATCGTCTGCCGGAACCGGCCATTTCTATACAACGACGAAGAACAAGCGCACGATGCCGGGTAAATTGGAGATCAAGAAATTCGATCCGGTAGCCCGCAAGCATGTGATTTATAAGGAAACGAAGCTCAAGTAAGTTTTCCTTACGCGTACAAAAAAAGCCCGCAGAAAAAGCGGGCTTTTTTAATGCACTGTTCTAATTTAATGTTTAATGCACTGTCCAAATTTTTAATGCGCTTTTAATGCACTGTTCTAATCTCTAATGCTCTATCTCTCTAAATGCTCTATCGCCTGGCAGCTTGTGCGTAACTCATAACGGGGCGGCGATATTCAGGCGTAGCTTCGCAAGGTGCGCGAAAAGTCCTGTAGCGGCGTGATGCCCGATAACTCGGCACGCCGGCACCAGTCCTCAAGTTGCTTGACCAGTTGTTCCTTGGTCGCTGACGAGCGCTGCCAGAGTGAAGTGAGCTCTTCGCGCATTGTGGCGACGGTCTTGAGGAGCCGGCTTTTCTCGATCACCTGGGCGATGCGAGCCCGCTCGTGTTCACTGATGAAACGTTCGTCGACGCTCAGCCAGCGCTTGAAATCAGCCACGTGTACCGGGCTGTTCGCAGCAATACGCTTGATCTCATCGGCACAGGTTGATTTCAGGGAGCCAGTAAAGCGGGCCATTACGTCATAGCGATGTGTAATCACGGCCTGCAGGGTTTGCACATCGCAGGTCTGGCTGGGATTGCGCATTCGGACCTGCGGCGCTATTTTCTTGACCTTGGCCAGGCCTGCCATTTCCATCAACCGGATATAGAGCCAGCCAATGTCAAATTCGTACCACTTTGACGAAAGGCGCGCAGACGACGCATATGCGTGGTGGTTGTTATGCAGTTCTTCACCACCGATAAGAATGCCCCAGGGAACAATGTTTGTGCTGGCATCGTCGACCTGGAAATTGCGATAGCCGATGAAGTGTCCGACGCCGTTAATGACACCGGCCGCGAATATGGGGATCCACAGCATCTGCACTGCCCATATGGTCAGGCCAATGGGGCCGAACAGGACCGTGTCGATGATCAGCATCAGCCCAACGCCAGCCATGTCCGTTTTGCTATAGACATTGCGCTCTATCCAGTCATCCGGAGTGCCGTGCCCGTACTTGTCGAGCGTTTCCTGCTGGGCCCCTTCCTGGCGATATAGCTCCGAACCCTCGAAAAGAACCTTGGACAATCCCAATACCTGCGGGCTATGTGGATCGTCCTCGGTTTCGCATTTCGCGTGGTGCTTGCGGTGTATTGCGGTCCATTCCTTGGTGACCATTCCGGTGCTCAGCCATAACCAGAACCGGAAAAAATGTGAAACCACGGGATGCAGGTCGAGCGCGCGGTGCGCGGAGTAGCGATGTAGATATATCGTTACTCCGGCGATGGTGATATGGGTAAAGACCAGCGCCGTGACAACGTACCCCCACCAGGGAAGATCAATCAAACCGTTTACCCATGTCGGGAGGTCTATTAACCCATTGATATTCATGCAGTTTCCTTTTTATCCGCAGTCGTTATGAGGATTTTACCGTATCGATGCCTTGTGTCGCTGCAATTTTTTCATGCCCGATGGCCGACCCGGGACTTCACAGAGTCGTTAAATGTGCCGAAAGTTCCCGAAAAAACACTGAAATACTACTTATATGCATTGAAGTTGCAGCTAACGTCGGCCAGCAGATGCGCGATCAGAACCAATTATTGGGGCAAATGCCGGTTATTCAACTTGAATCGAGCAAATTCTGATTCCGTCATTTGCCAAGTGAGTTCCTGTTGGCAGTGCCTGCTATCTGGCTGATGGAGATGCGCCGTGTGGACGAGGATCGACGTATCACGCGTCCTTTGCGCGCTCCACTATGGCTGCAAAAAACCCGTCACACTGATGCCTGTCTGGCAGAACCTGAAAATAGCGGCCGGTTTGTACGTCGAGGCGCTGGGAATCCAGTAACGCCTGGCAATCCACCGGCGTAAAGCGTCCGTCTTCAGAGGACACAAAGTCTTCGACCACTTGCTGGTTTTCCTCTTGCAGCAGACTGCAAGTTGCATAGACCAGCCGCCCACCCGGCTTCAGTAACTGCGCGCTTGCGGCGAGAATCCGGCGTTGTTTGTCGATCAATTCGTCAACGGACGCGGGTGACTGGCGCCACTTGATGTCGGGATTGCGCCGCAAAGTCCCCATGCCACTGCATGGGGCATCCACGAGCACGCGGTCGATCTTGCCTTTGAGGCGCCCGATTCTCGGATCGCGTTCACTGGCAATTCTCTGTGGGTGGACATTGGACAGGTGCGAGCGCTTGAGGCGATGCTTGAGGGCGTCAAGGCGCTTGTCAGAGACGTCGAACGCATACAAGCGCCCCTGATTGTGCATCAGTGCGCCCAGTAACAAGGTTTTCCCGCCAGCGCCGGCACAAAAATCAACCACCATCTGACGGCGCGTGGGTGCAACCAGCATTCCCAGTAACTGGCTTCCCTCGTCCTGTACTTCCACGGCGCCGCTCCGAAATAGCGCATGTTGATTGATCGGTGGATGGCCGCCCATGCGTATGCCGATCGGCGAGTAGGGTGTTGCGCTCGCGTCCAGGCCGCTGTCAGCCAGCGCTTGAAGTACATCACTGCGCGACGCAATGAGTGTGTTTACACGCAAATCGAGTGGCGCTTGTGCAAGTAGCGCCCGGCCCAGACGCTCGGCTGCCGTTTTGCCACGCTGGGATTCGAGGCGTTGCCAGATCCAGTCCGGAAGCGACAGTCGTTCAGCCATTGGCAGTGTATCGGTTGAAGAGCGCTTGACTTCAATTAGCCAGTCCTCGTCTGCACGATTGACAAGTGGCCGCAACGCCTTGATTGACAAGCCTTGCAACTTGACCAGGCTGGCAATGACCAGGCGCCGGGCATCAGGTGACGGGACGATTGTTTCGAGTAATCGCTTGTTGCGCAACACGTTGAAGACGGTCTCGGCAACAAACGGGCGATCGTGACTGCCAAGGCCACGATTCGCTCGAAAAAATTCGCTCAGTACGGTGTCTGCCGGACGTTCGAGGTCAAGCGCAAGCCGCGTTGCCTCACAGGTAGACTTCAGTAGTACAGCAGACGGCGTCACCGGCATTCAGTCACGGATATGTGATGGCGGTTACTACCGAGTCGAAGCTACGCCCCTTTTCGACAAATCGCATCTTGACCGGAAGCAAATGGTGGTCTTTGGCAAGCCAGAAATCAAAACTGCGTTTGTCATCCGGCTCGCGCACTTTTTCCACATGAATCGTTTCGACTGTACCAAGTATGGTCTCGATGCGTTCGTGCCCGACGACTCGGTAGCGGTAATCCTTTAGGCGGCGCCCGTCAGCCACATAGGCCGTAAAGCCGTCAGGCACGCGCCCGGCAAATGAAAACCCGTAAGGCAGGCTCGCCTGATCAATCGTGTTCTGCGGTAGCGGAACGACCTTGATGGTGTCGCCATTTGTCAATCGCACAGTTGCTTCGGACCAGTTGAATTCAGCTGCACGCAATCCTTTCTTGCGACCGTGCTCCTGAAAACGATTCGGTCTGAGACCGGCATCAGTAATCACGCCACGGCTTTCACGCCGGATCTTCTTGATAAAAACCGCGGCGAGACCTTTGGGAATCGTCTCGCTGATGACTTCATAGTGCTTGCCGTCATGTATGAGTACGTCGCGTCCCTGTCCGAGCTTCATGGCACCAAAATGAATGTCGAAGGTCAACACGACGCGCTGCGGCGGCAACGCATGTCCAATGGCGGAAAAGGACAGCGCCAGACAAACAAAAAGCATTGCGTTTACGCCGCGTCGAACGTTCAAGAGTCGAAGCATTTCAGTCTCCACGCATCTCAATCTACATTGTCCGGCGATATGATCGGGTCCGGAAAATGTCGCGGCCCGTTGATTTGCACGCGGCCATCGGAGAGGGTGATTTTGTCTTCCAGTAACCAGCGTACTGCCATCGGATAAATCCGGTGTTCCTGATCGAGAACGCGGGCTGCGAGCCGCTGCGCGTCGTCATCAGGCAGAACCGGCACTGCGGCCTGCACGATGATCGGTCCGTGATCGAGCGTCGTGGTGACGAAATGAACCGTGCAGCCATGCAATCGAACGCCTTCATCGAGCGCGCGTTGGTGCGTATCGAGCCCGGAAAACGCCGGAAGCAGCGATGGATGGATATTGAGGACTTTTCCGCTAAACCGGGACACAAACGTTTCCGTGAGGATGCGCATGAAACCGGCAAGCACGATGACGTCCGGCTTATACGAATCGACTCGATCTGCCAGCGCCTGATCAAATGCCTGGCGATCCGGAAACTCGCGGTGGTTAACGACATGTGTCGCTACAGCACGCTCTTGGGCAAAGTCCAGCCCCGTTGCGTCCGCGTTATTGCTGATCACTGCAACAATCTGCGCAGGCAAGTTCGCTTCGAACAGGGCGCGCATGTTGCTGCCCCGGCCGGAAATGATGATGACGAGTCGCTTCATGCGTTGTTTAATTGTCAGACTACGACGGTCCGGGCTTCACTGCCTGTACGTTCGCGAATTGTGCCAATTCGAAATACCGTTTCACCGCTAGTGGTCAGCGTCCTCGTCAAGCGATCGGCATCTTTCTCTGCAGCAATGACAACCATGCCAACGCCACAATTGAACACGCGCAGCATCTCGGTATTCTGGATATTTCCCGCTTTCTGCAGCCAGTCGAATATTGGTGGTCGGACCCAGCCGTCGGCGCGAAGTGCAGCCACGACGCCCTCGGGCAGTATGCGCGGTATGTTCTCCAGCAAGCCGCCACCTGTAATGTGTGCCATGCCCTTGATCGATACTTTCTTCATGGCTTCGAGTAGCGGCGCTACGTAAATGTGCGTCGGTTCGAGCAAGGTTTCTCCCAAACTCCTGTCCCCGAACCCGGATGACAAATCTGCGCCAGAGCTTTCGACAATGCGCCGGATCAGCGAGTACCCGTTTGAGTGCGGCCCGCTGCTGGCAAGTCCGATGACGGCGTCGCCCGGGCAGATTGCCGTCCCGTCGATAATGGCTGACTTTTCAACCACTCCCACTGCAAACCCGGCCAGATCGTACTCGCCGTCTGTATACATGCCGGGCATTTCGGCCGTTTCGCCGCCAATCAGTGAGCAGCGCGCAAGCTCGCAGCCGCGCGCGATCCCGTCCACGACAGTCGTCGCGACTGCGACGTCAAGTTTGCTGCAGGAAAAATAGTCAAGGAAGAACATTGGCTCCGCGCCCTGGACCAGAATGTCGTTGACGCTCATGGCAACCAGATCGATGCCGATCGTGTCATGTTTGCCCAGCTCTACGGCAAGTTTCAATTTTGTTCCGACGCCGTCTGTACCGCTGACAAGTACTGGCTCGGAATAGCGTTTCGGAACCTCGAACAGCGCGCCGAAACCTCCGACTGAACTCAGCACGCCGTTTCTCATCGTACGGCGGGCGAGCGGCTTGATGTTCTCCACGAGACGATCGCCGGCAGCGATGTCGACCCCCGCGTCGCGATAGGAAAGATGCTTTTTTTGATCGTCGGATTTCAAGTTGAGTGGATGTTCGCTTCAGGATAAATTGGGCGTTTCAATGTCCGTTACGGTACCGTCAGCCACTACACCGCCAGTAAAGACGCCAGCGGCGGCGAGTGCCGATGCGGCGCGATCGAACTTTACAGAAAACATGAACAGCTTTCACTGTATTTGCTACCTTCATTGTACGTACCTTGGATTGGGGTCACTTGAATACGTCGGTACGGTGCGCTGTTGTGCGTCCGGCAAACGGACAGGCGGCAGCCGCTGCGGCCTGCATGGAACCGGATATATGCGCGCAATTAACCGTGATGCAGCTAACATTGATGCAGCCAACATTGATTCAGCATTGCGGATTGCGAAAGGCGGACACTGTTCGCCCGGCACGATTTGATGCGCCAGCTCTTGCTGTCCCTGGCGCCGCCGCCGGAACCCAGTCTCGAAAATTTCGTTCCCGGCCGTAACGGGGAACTACTGGCTTTGCTGTCAACGCTCTCGCACGGTGGTGAATCTGAACGTTTTGTCTATATCTGGGGCGTGCCCGGATGTGGCAAAACGCATTTGTTGCGCGCATTGCGATCTGCCTTTGACGTGACAGATATTACCGTTGGGACATTCGACGGCAATCAAGCTGCACTGGATTTGCATCCGGCAAATGTTGTTCTGGCGGATGATGTGGAACGGTTAACGCGTGAGGCACAAGAAAACCTGTTCAATGTTTACAACAGGCAACGCGACGGAGGCGGCACTATGATAGCGGCCGGGGCGGTGCCTGCTTCGCAGCTACCGCTGCGCAAGGATCTTGTCACCCGTCTCGGCTGGGGGCTCGTCTACCAACTTCACACGCTCAGTGACGATGAAAAGAAGAAGGCGATGGCAGAATATGCGCGTGCGCGCGGTTTCAGAATGTCTGACGATGTCATCGATTACCTGCTGACGAGGCAGTCGCGTGATTTGCCCGGTTTGCTGGCGCTGCTTGATGCTCTCGATCGCTATTCACTGGAATACAAGCGTGCCGTAACCATTCCACTGGTACGCGAACTTCTTTCCGCTTCAGAATGACATTGTGCGGGCTTTATCTCATCCGGGCAGCTTGGCTCAAATGCGAAGGTCGATTGCGCGGCACCAGGTCAGGGTGAGAATTGATTAGGGTGCAAGATTGTCTTGCGGACTAATCGCGATCACGGGCGCCTCTGCAATTCCGCTATACTCGCCGCCGAATCCATCGCACACAGATTCGAAATGCATGGCATGTTAACGATTGATCTGAAAAGAATTTTGAGGCGCCGGCCGATTTTGGGCGACGCATGCAAACGGTATTTTCCGGAGCATCAGCCGTGAATCTTGTGTTGTTCGACCTGGACAATACCTTACTGTCGGGCGACAGTGATTTCGAGTGGGCGCAATTTCTGATCGGTAAGGACGTGCTTGACCGAGAGGTTTACGAAGCGCGCAACCTCGAATTTTTTGAAGCCTACAAGGCTGGAACGCTCGACATTCATGAGTTCCTGGATTTTCAGCTCAAACCGTTGTCGCGGCATCCGCGCACCCAGCTTGATGAATGGCATGCGGAGTTCATGCAAGCGCATATATTGCCGATCATTTCGCAGAAGGCCCGCAATCTGGTGGGCAGCCATGAAGACGATGCGCGGGCAGTCGTTACTGCCACCAACAGCTTTGTTACCTGGCCGATCGCCCGTGAGTTCGGCATTGAGCATCTGATCGCTACAGAACCCGAACAGGTCGACGGCGAGTTCAGCGGCCAGGTGCATGGTGTACCCGCGTTTCGCGAAGGCAAGGTGGAGCGACTCAGGGGTTGGCTCGCCGAGCACGATCTCGAATGGGAATCGTTTGAGGAAACCTGGTTCTACAGTGATTCACTGAACGACTTGCCGCTGCTGTCCATTGTCAGCCACCCTGTCGCGGTCGATCCTGATGAAACACTGAAGGAACACGCGCTTGAAGAGGGCTGGCAGGTCATCAGTCTTCGATGACGTCCTGACATCAGTTCGCCTCAACTGATAGCCGTTGGATTCCGCGCCCAAGCTCGTTATATTTGCCGTCATAGCGGTATTGTCGACTGTTGCCGGGCTGGCAACAGGTAGCGCCGCACTGGGGTTCGACGAATTACTGGCTGCGGTGAAAAACCGTGAAGGCATCAACTGGCACATTGTCTGGCACTTGCGCGCGCCGCGCGTGTTTGCAGCATTTGTTACTGGTGCATTGCTATCAGTAGCCGGGTGTTTTCTTCAGACGTTATTACGCAACCCATTGGCCGATCCCTACATATTTGGTGTTTCCAGCGGAGCTGCAGCAGGGGTGCTCGCGTCGATGTTGCTAGGTCTTGACGCCGACGCCGGATACTTGTTCGGCTTCGCCGGTGCCGCCGGCGTGGTATTGCTCGTCGCCTTGCTTTCGTATCGCGTTGCTGACTGGAATCCATATCGATTGCTTCTGACAGGGGTCATGGTCGCTGCAGGGCTGAACGCGCTGATCAGCCTGGCCCTGGTGCTGGCACCCGCGGTTGCCGTCAAAGGGATGCTGTTCTGGCTGATGGGTGACCTCAGTTATGCACGCCCCCCGTTCGGATATGCGTTGCTGTTGTGTGCTTTGGTGGTGCTGGCGGTATTGCTTGGTAGCGCAATGAATGCGATGACACTCGGCCGTCTCAAGGCCGCAAGTCTGGGCGTCGCGACGCGGCCACTGGAGTTTGCGCTGTACCTGGGGTCTGCGGCGGCCACCGCGGCCGCGGTGCTGACAGCTGGCACCATTGGATTCGTCGGCCTGGTCGTGCCACACCTGGTTCGTTTGTGCGCCATTCATGATCATCGCCTTCTGGTGCCGTCGTCTGCCATGCTCGGCGGCAGTCTTGTCGTCGTGGCTGATACGGTTGCACGAAGTGCATGGGCGCCAGTTCAACTTCCGGTCGGAATTCTGACGGCGATGGTTGGCGTGCCAATCCTGCTGGTGTTGCTGGGAAGGCGAAGTGATGCTGCGCGCTGAGAAGGTGAGCGTGCGCATTGCTGACCGCACTCTGGTGGAAGGGCTTGATCTTGTTGTCGGCGCAGGCGAGCGCTGGGGAATCCTTGGGCGCAACGGTGCCGGCAAGTCCACCTTGCTTCACGTTTTAGCCGGGCTGCGTCCGCCTGAAGCAGGCCAGGTCTTGCTCGACGGCAAATCGGTCGAGAACGTTTCGCGCCGCCTGATTGCGCGCCGATTTGGCGTGTTGCTACAGGAGGAAACGCGCGATTACTGGGGAACGACGCGCGAATACGCAATGCTTGGCCGCTACCCCCATAGCCGCCGTATGTTCGGTCCCGACGCTGCCGATCATGATGTCGTCGATCGCGCGCTCGCGACGATGGATCTGGAGATGATTTCAAATCGGACCTATCGTTCCCTGTCCGGCGGCGAGCGTCAACGAGCGCGGCTGGCGGCCTTGTTTGCGCAGCAGCCATTGTGCTACCTGTGTGATGAGCCACTTCAACAACTCGATCTGTCGCACCAGGTCGCGACGCTGGACTGGATCAGCCGCGAATCACAGCAACGAAGCGCAGCGAGCCTGATGGTGTTGCATGATCTGGTTTTTGCGGGCCGCTACTGTGATCGCCTGTTGCTGTTGTTCGGGGACGGGCGTTACATATCTGGTGCCTGTCAGGACATGCTCACCGAGCAGAATTTGCACGAGGTCTATGGATTTCCGGTCCTGGCGCACGAAATCGGCGGCGAGACCGTGTTTCTGCCAACGAGGGGGGCAGGCGATCATGACCAGTTATAATCCGCCCCTTTTTCGTTGGTATTGCCGTTTTGGGCAGTCCACCGTTTCTGAATGATTTTGCATAGATGATTCGCAAGCTGTTACGCCGTCTCGTTAGTGGCCGTGCAACGCGCCAGGGTCCGGCGCGCATCGTGCCGCGTTCACAGCACGGGATATCGCGTCAAGGCATCAGTGCCTGCGCAAAGCGCGTTACCTCGACGCTCCAGGCCGAAGGGTATGACGCCTACGTTGTGGGCGGGGCGGTCCGCGATTTGTTGCTCGGTCGCGATCCGAAAGACTTTGACGTCGCAACAAACGCCACTCCGGGAAGGGTGCGCGCGTTGTTTCGCCGGTCGCGCATTATCGGTCGGCGTTTTCGTCTGGTGCATGTGCTGTGCGGCAGGGATGTCGTGGAGGTGTCGACTTTTCGGGGCAAACACGTCGACAGCGATAGTGAAACAGGTACCACCGACGAGCATGGCCGCATTCTTCGCGACAACGTGTTCGGATCTCGCGAGGAGGACGCGGTGCGGCGTGATTTCACGGTCAACGCACTGTTCTACGACCCGTCGACCGAAGAGATTGTCGACTATTGCGACGGACTTGCCGACCTGAACAACCGTCGTCTGCGCATGATCGGAGATCCGACTGCCCGTTACCGGGAGGATCCGGTCCGCATGCTGCGCGCAGTTCGCCTCGCGGCAAAACTGGGATTGGAGATCGAGCCGGGTACGCGTGCGCCGATTCGCGAACTCGCCGATCTGCTGGAGAATGTGCCGGTGTCGAGGCTGTTTGAGGAAATGCTCAAACTTCTGCTTTCGGGACAATCTGTTCAGTGCGTGCGCCAGTTGCAAGCCGACGGGCTGCACCACGGCCTGCTGCCCATGCTTGACGTCATTCTCGAGCAGCCGCTTGGCGAACGTTTCGTCATGCTTTCGCTGCAACGCACCGATGAACGCGTGCGTGACCAAAAACCGGTTTCGCCGGGGTTTCTGTTTGCCGCGCTGCTTTGGCACGAGGTGCTGGCCGCTTGGCGCGCCGGCGAAGCGAACGACAAGAGTTCAATGGTTGCCTTGTTTGAGGCGATTGACCAGGTTCTCGCGAATCAGTCCGGGAATCTCGCAATTCCGCGCCGATTCAGTTCGGACATGAAAGAAATATGGATTCTTCAGGCGCGGTTGGCGAACCGGTCCGGTCGCCGACCGTTTGCATTATTGAGCAATCCGCGTTTTCGCGCAGGTTATGATTTTTTGCTACTGCGCTGCGAAAGCGGAGAGGTCGACGAGGAAATCGGACAGTGGTGGGAGCGGTTTCAGCGTGTGGGTGACGAAGAACGCTCAGGCATGCTGCTGCCCGGCTCGGGCGGCCGGCGCCGGCGGCGCAAGCGCAAGCGTGCCAAAACCAAAACGACCGAAGAGACACCCCCGGCTCAGGATTGAAGCCGGTGAATGCATTTACGCGCGCTTTCATCGGAGTCGGCGCCAATCTTGGTGATCCGCAGGCGAACGTACGTCGTGCGATTGAAATGCTCGCCATCACAAGTGAAACGCGACTCATCGCGACCTCGTCGCTGTACCGCACAGCACCCGTTGGCCGGCTGGACCAGCCGGACTTCGTCAATGCCGTCGTTGAACTGGAAACCGGCATGGGCGCCGATGCCTTGCTCGACAAATTGTTTTTGATCGAAAAGGATCTCGGGCGCGAGCGAAGCACGTGTGATGCGCCGCGCATTATCGATCTCGACCTGCTGATTTATGGTGATCACTGTCGCAACTCGGAACGCCTCACACTGCCACATCCGCGCATGTCAGAACGGGCATTCGTACTCGTGCCATTGGTCGAAATCGCTGCCGACATTCGGGTAGGTGCATACGGTACCGCCAAAGAACTGCTCGCGAACGTTTGTACGGATGGAGTTCAACGCATTGAAGTTGTCTGAAAAGTATCGGTACATCGTAATCGAAGGCCCGATCGGGGTTGGCAAGACCAGCCTGGCGCGTCGCCTCGCGGCGCATCTTAACGGCGAACTGCTACTCGAAGCCCCTGATGAGAATCCGTTTTTGCCGAGGTTTTATGAAGACCCTCAGCGACATGCGCTCGCGACCCAGTTGTTTTTCCTGTTCCAGCGAATGCGGCAATTGCACGATATTCGTCAAACCGATTTGTTTGTCGGTGTCACGGTCTCTGACTTTTTGCTCGATAAGGATGCGTTGTTTGCGCGCCTCAATCTCGCAGACGATGAACTGCAGCTATATCAGCAAATATATGATCGCTTGATGCCGCAGGCGCCGGCGCCCGATCTGGTAATTTACCTGGAGGCGTCACATGGACGGCTTGTCGACCGTGTGCGCAGTCGAAACGTTGCATACGAACGCAACATTGAGCAAAACTATCTTGTGCGTCTTACGGACGAATATCGGCGCTTTTTTCACCAGTTTGATGCAGCGCCGCTACTAATTGTTAACAGCGATAACCTGAACTTTGTTGATGAGGAAGCTGATTTTGATTTACTGTTGCACCGCATTAGCGATATGAAAGGTCCGCGGGCCTATTTCAGACGAGGAGGCTGATCCGGCGCATCAACAACCGCGACTCACTGTTCGCTGGAGCACGGTCGTATACACAGGCGATATCGCCGACAATGGTGCGGTTGCCGCCTGATACAGCGGCGTTGCCGTAAAATAATTCACAATAATTTCAGGGATTTCAGTATGGCCAGAGTAACGACAAGCACACTCCAGAAGATGCTTAGCGAGCATGATCCGATCACCATGCTGACGTGCACCGATGCCAGTTTCGCCGCATTGCTTGATGCAGCCGAAATCGACGTTTTCCTGATTGGCGATTCGCTCGGGATGGTTGTTCAAGGACACGATTCAACTTTGCCCGTCACCATGGACGACATGACCTATCACACAAAGTGTGTTGCGCGTACGACAAAGCGCGCGCTGGTTCTGGGCGATCTACCGTTTGGAAGTTATCAGCAAAGTCCGCAACAGGCGTTTGAGAACGCGGCGCGGCTTATGAGTGCCGGTGCGCACATGGTCAAGCTCGAAGGTGGTGAGGTGATGGCGTCGACGGTGGAATTTCTGGTCAGCAGAGGCATTCCAGTGTGCGGCCACATCGGATTGACGCCGCAGTCGGTGCATGCGCTGGGCGGATTCAAGGTGCAAGGCAAATCCGACGACGCGGCGAAGGCGCTTGTCAATGCGGGCAAGTCACTTCAGGACGCGGGCGCGAGCATGATGGTGATCGAACTCGTCCCTACCGATGTCGCGAAATCTGTCACCGCTGCACTGGATATTCCGACGATGGGTATCGGGGCTGGTCCTCACTGTAGCGGTCAGATTCTGAATGTGTACGACATGCTCGATATTTATCAGGGTAGAAAGCCGCGCTTTGTAAAGAACTTCATGAACGGCGCGGATTCAGTATTGGCGGCTGTTGCAAATTACGTCAAAGAAGTGAAAGCTGGAACATTTCCCGGTCCGGAGCATAGCTTCTGAAGTAGTTGAACTCGCCGCAGTGGCTCACAGCGTTGCGCATTGACTATTTGCCTTGAACGAGTTTGGCCGAATACGACTTGTGCCATTCAATAGCGAATTTGCGAACGTTTTTTATCTTTGACGGTCGGCATTGATTTGCTTTTGGATCGGGTTGACTGACAATGGAAATAATTGGATCAATTGATCAATTGCGTGCACGGCTTTCCAGCGAGCCGGACGTTTGCTGCGTGCCGACCATGGGCAATATCCATGATGGCCATTTGAGCCTCGTAAAAATCGCTCGCCAAAATGCGCCGGTGGTCATAACCACGATATTCGTGAACAGGCTGCAGTTTGGCCAGGGAGAAGATTTCGAGCGCTACCCGCGTACGTTCGAAGACGACTGCGCAAAGCTCGAGGCTGAAGGCAATACCATTGTTTTCCATCCGGATGAGCAGGAAATGTATGCCGAGCAGCAGGAATTCTTCATTGATCCGCCAAAAGTTGCGAACACGCTCGAGGGACGGTTTCGCCGCGGACATTTTCGGGGTGTCTGCACCGTCGTCGTAAAACTGTTTAACGCCGTACAACCACAGTCGGCCGTGTTCGGCAAAAAGGATTATCAGCAACTGGCAATCATTCGCCGCTTTGTGGATCAGTTGTTATTGCCGATACGTATCATTCCGGCTGAGACGATTCGTGCGCCGGATGGCCTGGCTTTGTCTTCGCGAAATCGCTACCTGTCCGCCGAAGAACGAAAGGAAGCGCCCAGGCTGAGAGAGGCCATCCTGCAGATCCGCGACTGGATCCGCAGCGGCGACCGCAGGTTTGTTGCAATGGAATACGCAGCTGGCGCGCTACTGGCGCGCTACGGATGGAACGTTGACTATGTCGTTGTCAGAAACCAGCGTGAATTGCGCAGGCCGGCTGCCGACGACAAGGATCTGGTCGTTTTGGGTGCGGCTACCCTCGGCTCCACCAGACTAATCGACAACCTCGAAGTTTCCGCACCTTGAGGACTGTGTTCGTCGATGGTGACCCGTTGTATGCCAGATCACGAATGAGGTGCTGGCCAGTCGTTTCGTCCGCTAGCATCGAAATGTTGTCGTAATGAGCGTTGTTTTCTACAGCGAAGCGGATCCCCCGAAGCCCTGGCGCAATGCTTTTGCCGCGGTCTTTCCACAAATGCAGTTTCATGTGTGGCCGGACGTGGGCGATGTTGAATCCGTACGCTATGCGCTGGTGTGGAATCCACCTTCGGGAATGCTTAACAAATATCCGAACCTGAAGGCAGTGCTGGCGCTTGGCGCCGGGGTCGATTATCTGCTCGCTGATCCTGGTACGCCCGATGTTCCGGTCATTCGTCTTCTCGGTGCCGGACTCGCACCGCAGATGGCGGAGTACGCTGTCTACGCGGTGCTGCACTTTCACCGCGCTATGCCCGAATACCATGTGCAGCAGTCGAAGTCAGTCTGGCAGCCGCATGCGCCGGTTCTCTCCAGTCAGTTCACGGTGGGGGTAATGGGCGCTGGCATCATTGGTGGCCTGATCGCAGAACATCTGGTTGAACTTGGTTATGCCGTGCGCTGCTGGAGCCGGTCCGGATCCAGTATCGACGGTGTCGAAAGTTTCGCAGGTGATGCGCAACTGAACGAATTTCTGTCCGCGTGTCGCGTCGTCGTCAATGCACTTGCGTTGACGGACAAGACCGTTGGCATACTTGGGACAAACACATTTATGTCGATGCCGCCTGGTAGCTATGTTGTCAACATTGGCCGTGGCGGGCATCTTGTCGAAGATGATTTGCTGGCGGCGCTGGACTCCGGCCATATCGCCGGCGCAATGCTCGATGTGTTCAATGAAGAACCCTTGCCGGCGAACCATCCGTTCTGGTCCAACCCGCGCGTCGTGGTGACCCCGCACATCGCTGGTGTCACGGTAGCATCAGAAGCCGAGGCGCAGGTGATCGAGAACGTAAAACGGATGGAGCGCGGCGAACCACCGGTCGGTGCAGTCGACAGGCAAAGAGGTTACTGAACGCACGCCGAGCAGGGCGCAATGCGCTGCATCGCAATCGACAGACGCAATGCTGGCAGGTTATGCGGGCAACCCGACCTGCATGGTTTCTGCCGCGCTGATGTGGTTGCCAAACGTCTACGCCGTCGCCAAACGTCTACGCCGTCGCCAAACGCCTACGTTGTTGGTAGCTTGTAGTCCTTGTAATCCTCGCGCAGTTTGGTCTTCAGCAATTTTCCTGTGGCCGTGTGCGGCAATTCATCGACGAACACGACGTCGTCCGGGATCCACCACTTGGCGACCTTGCCCTGGTAAAAGGCAAGCAAATCGTCGCGGCTGACGTCCTCTCCTTCTTTCTTGACGACGACCAGAAGCGGACGCTCGTCCCACTTGGGATGTGCGACTGATATGACGGCCGCTTCGGCAATTGCCGGGTGCGCTACGGCAGTGTTTTCCAGATCAATCGAGCTGATCCATTCGCCGCCGGTTTTGATGACGTCTTTCGAGCGGTCGGTAATCTGCATGTAGCCGTCCGGGTCGATGGTCGCGACGTCACCGGTCGGGAACCACTCGAGTCCGTGATTATCCTGTTGCAACGGATTGCCCCCTTCGCCACGAAAGTACTCCGAAACGACCCACGGGCCGCGAGACATCAGATCACCGAACGCCTCTCCGTCCCACGGCAGATCATTGCCATCGGCGTCGACGATCTTCATGTCGATACCGAAGACTGTACGACCTTGCTTGTTCTGGAGCGCGAGTTTGGCCTCTGAATCAAGACTGTCGTGCTTGCTCTTGAATGTGCATACGGTGCCCAGCGGGCTCAACTCCGTCATGCCCCAGGCGTGAAGTACCTGCACGTCGTATTCTTCGCGAAATGCGCGAATCATTGCCGGAGGGCACGCTGATCCTCCTATGAGTGTTCTTTTCAGTGCCGAGAACCGAGTCTTGGCCTGCTTTACGTGGGCAAGTAACCCTAGCCAGATCGTGGGTACCCCCGCGGAGAGCGTCACTTTCTCCTGCTCCATCAGATCGAAGATGCTCTGGCCGTCCATTCCGGCGCCGGGAAACACGATCTTTGCGCCGGTCATTGCGCACGCATAGGGTAGTCCCCATGCGTTGGCGTGAAACATTGGCACCACAGGTAATACCGTATCGGTCGCTGAGAGATTTACGACATCGGGCATGCATTCAGCGTATGAATGCAAGAGCGTGGAGCGGTGCTGAAAGAGCACGCCTTTGGGATTTCCGGTGGTGCCGGACGTGTAGCAAAGTGATGACGCCGTGCGCTCGTCGAACACCGGCCACTCATAGTCACCGCTATGGCTTGAGATGAGGTCTTCATAGCAGATTGCATCGGGCATCGACTCAGGCATGTGTGCCTTGTCGGTCATCACCACAAAGCCCTTCACGTTTTTCAGGAAGGTCTCAGCTTTTCAACCAGCGGAACAAAAGTCAGGTCGAAGAACAGGTAGCTGTCTTCGGCGTGGTTTGCAATGTAGGTAATCTGCTCGGGAAACAGGCGCGGATTGATCGTGTGACAGACGGCCCCCATGCCCGACACAGCGTAGTAAATTTCAAAATGGCGGTGCGTGTTCCAGGCAAGCGTTCCAATCCTGTCGCCGTGTTTGACGCCGAGTTTCTCCAGTGCGCCGGCCAACTGGCGGCTACGCAGATGCGCGTCCCGGTAGGTATACCGGTGAATAGGCCCTTCCACCGTACGGGTGACGATTTCCGTATCGCCGTGATGCCTGTCGGCATGCACGATCAACGAAGAAATCAACAGAGGCATGTCCATCATCTGGCCGAGCATTTACAACTCCTTGAAAAATGTCTGATTGCCGCGAACATTGGCTGGCGGCACAATAGTTCGGGAATTTGCGATTTTAGCAGCGACCGCGGCCCGATCGGCAATGGCGAACCAGTGCGTGAATGTAAGCCCGGGACGTCGCTGGCTCGATTTACAATACGCGAGGGGCAAAACTTGCCGGGCGAAAGTCGCTGGGCGAAGATATCGTATCGACTCATTGTCCGGATCGATGTTCGGTTCACACGAACCGGAAGATGGCTTCCAGCATCATTCCCGTACTCAGAGGTTCCAACCATGAAGAACAATATCGGACTCCTTGTCGCCAAACGCGCCGCCTTGCAACCAGATCGCGAGGCGATTGTCGATATGGGGAGTGGCAAACGGCTCTCCTATGCCGAACTCGATGCGCGTTGCAACAGGCTTGGCAATGCTCTGGTGGACCTTGGCGTGAATCGAGGCGACCGCGTCGCGACGTTGATGTTGAACAGTTCCGAGTTCGTCGAGACTTTCTTTGGCGCGGCCAAGGTCGGGGCAGTGATTGTTCCCCTCAATTGGCGTCTGGTGGCAGACGAATTGTCTTTTATTCTCAACGACGCCGGTGCACAAACCCTTGTCTTTGGATCTGCCTTCGCTGAGGTGGTCACCGAGCTTCATGCCCGCGGTGAAGCCGGGACCAAGATCAAAACCTGGGTTCACGTCGGCGATGATGCCGACCGGCCCGCGTTTGCGCGCAGCTATGAGGAAATGGTTGTTGCTGCGAGCGATGATGCGCCTGAGCTCGGTGCGAGCGATGATGATCTGCTCTTCATCATGTATACCTCCGGGACGACAGGCCTGCCGAAAGGCGCGATGCATTCGCACAAGACGACCATGTGGTCGTCGTTAACCGGATTGGTGACTGCGGATATCCGCTGGGACGACCGCTATCTGATTTGCCTTCCGCTTTTCCATGTTGGTGCACTTCAACCCCTGTTCTCATCCATACACCGGGGCGGCACCGTCGTCATCATGGCCGAGTTCGATCCGTCCCGAATCTGGAATATCTACGGTGACGAAAAAATTACCGTGACGTTGGCAGTACCTGCCATGCTCAACTTCATGCTGACAACTTACGATGCCACGCAGCACGACGTATCAAGACTGCGCTGGATCATGAGTGGTGTAGCACCGGTCCCGGTCAGCCTGATAGAGACGTACGCGCAAATGGGCGTCGAGATTCATCAGGTGTACGGACTCACCGAATCATGCGGGCCTGCCTGCCTGATCTCCCCGGACGAGGCAATTGAACGGGCCGGCTCGACTGGCAAGGCATTTTTCCATACTGACATCAAAGTGGTCGATTCCGACGGAAAAGAAGTCGGAGCCAACGAGACAGGGGAAGTGCTGGTCAGGGGTCCGCACATCATGTTGGGATACTGGAACCGTCCGGATGCAACGGCAGAAACAATAATAGACGGCTGGTTGTACACGGGCGACATTGCGATGATCGATGGTGACGGCCACATCTACATCAGGGACATGATCATCTCCGGCGGAGAGAATGTCTATCCGGCAGAAATCGAGAATACGCTTGCTGCTCATGAGGGCATCAAGGACGTCGCCGTAATCGGAATGCCGTCTGCGGATTGGGGCGAGTCACCGCTGGCGATCGTGGTGAAGCAAGACGACTCGCTTGCCGCTGAAGATGTGCTCTCATTCTGCAGCGGCAAGCTTGCACCATTCAAACTGCCCAAAGGGGTCGAGTTCATAGATGAGATACCGCGTAACCCGTCAGGCAAAGTGCTCAAGCGAATTCTGCGGGAGCGGTTTCCGGGGACTGCGAGTAAATAGCGATCTGCTCGAAGAAAAGTCGCGTAAGTCGGAAAATTCCTTTGGGCATTATCCGACATGACCTGTTCAACAAGAGGAAAAACGATGCCTGAATTCTGTTCCGTCACTGAAGACGACTGCGTCACCATCATTACCATTAACCGCCCGCAGGTCATGAACGCGGTGCATCCAGCGGCGAACTTCGAACTCGAGGCGGCGGTTCAGGCATTTGAAGCCAACGCTAATGCGCGTGTCGCGATCGTCACCGGCGCCGGCGACAAGGCATTCAGTGCCGGCAATGATCTCAAGTACACCGCAGCAGGTAATAAACCCGAACAACCGGACACCGGTTTTGGCGGGCTGACGCGTAATTTCACTCGCAGGAAACCGGTTATTGCTGCAGTTAATGGCATTGCGCTCGGCGGCGGATTCGAAATTGCGCTCGCCTGCGATCTCATTATCGCCAGCGAGAACGCGAAGTTCGGCCTACCCGAGCCAAAAGTAGGGCTTGCTGCGCTGGCCGGGGGGCTGCAGCGCCTGCCGCGCCAGATCGGCGTAAAAAGAGCGCTCGGCATGATACTCACCGGGTGTCATGTGAGCGCCGCCGAGGGCAAGGAGCTTGGATTCGTCAACGAGGTAGTCGAACCGGGCCGTGCGGTAGCAGTTGCGCTCGAATGGGCGAACATGATTGCGGCAAATTCTCCGCAATCAATTCGCACGAGTCTGGATGTCGTCAAACGTTCGCTGGACATTGCCGGCCTGGAAGACAGCATTAACACCGAGTACGCCAGTGTTGCGGAATTGCGTGACGGTCCGGATTTTGTCGAGGGTCCGCGCGCATTCGCTGAAAAGCGCAAACCCAACTGGGGTGCATAGGTGAGCAGCTATGCTGTTTCAAATTTTGAGTCTGCCAGCACCTGAGGATTGAGCGATGAGTAAAGACAAGATCGTGCGCATCGGTGGCGCATCGGGCTTCTGGGGCGACAGCATGGTCGGCGCGCCGCAATTGGTAAATTCCGGTCTCATTGACTACCTGGTGTTCGACTATCTCGCCGAGACGACAATGAGCATCATGGCCGCCCAGCGCGCCCGCAAGCCGGAAATGGGTTACGCCACCGACTTTGTCGATATCGCGATGAAGGCGGTGCTGCCGGAAGTGATGCGCCGGGGTATCAAGGTCGTGGCGAACGCTGGTGGTATCAATCCACGTGGCTGCGCCGATGCGTTACGCAGCGTCGCCGAAGTGCAAGGGTTGTCGCCGCGCATCGCGATCGTTGATGGCGATGGTGTGGCATCACTGATGCCGCGGCTGCGCGAAGCCGGCACGTGTGACATGTACAGCGGCGAACCGCTGCCGGAGAATATCCTCAGCGCCAGCGCTTACCTGGGTGCGATACCGGTTGCACGCGCACTGGATGCTGGTGCCGACATCGTCATCACCGGCCGCGGGGTCGACAGCGCCGTGACGCTGGGCCCGCTTATCCACGAATTTAACTGGCCGCTGGACGACTACGACCGCCTTGCCGCAGGCAGTCTCGCAGGCCACATCATTGAATGCGGCTGCCAGGCGACCGGCGGCCTGCACACCGACTGGGAGCGTGTTCCCGACTGGCAGAACATTGGCTATCCGGTTATCGAATGCAGCGATGATGGAAGTTTCGTCGTCACTAAACCGGACGGCACTGGCGGCATCATTTTGCGCGCAGCGGTTGCCGAACAAATGCTCTACGAGATCGGCGATCCCGGCGCTTATCTGTTGCCAGACGTCAGTTGCGATTTCCGTCAAGTGCAGATCGAGCAGGCCACCGAGGAGCGAGTGCGTGTCAGCGGCGCGCGCGGCAGCGCGCCAACCAGTGCGTACAAGGTGTCGGCAACAGCGCGAGACGGTTACAGGTGCGCGGGCACAATGGTCATTGTTGGAATCGATGCGGCGGCGAAAGCGCGGCGCACCGGCGAATCCATCATTGCGCGTACCCGCGTGTTGCTCAACGAAGCGGGGCTGCAAGACTACACCGCAACGAGCGTTGAACTACTGGGTGCCGAATCGCTGTATGGTCCGCATGCCCGCACCAGCGCCACGCGCGAGGCAATGGTTCGTATCGTTGCAGACCATCCCGACAAGCAGGCACTGGCGATGTTTGCACGTGAGATTGCGCCTGCCGGTACATCCTGGTCGCCCGGCACGACGAGTCCGGGCGGTGGTCGGCCATCGGCATCGCCACTGATCAAGTCGCTGTCGTTTCTGCTGGACAAACGCGAACTTGAAGTCGGATTTGTGCTCGATGGCGAGCGCACCAGGGTTGACATTCCGTACACCGACGGCGCACTGCCTGAGGATGTTCCTCCTCCAGCTACGTGGACCGACCCCGACGAGCCGATGGTCGAGGTGCCGTTGATCAAGCTCGCGTGGACGCGAAGTGGAGACAAGGGCAATCATTCAAATATCGGTGTCGTTGCGCGCCGTGCCGAATGGCTTCCGTTGATCTGGGCGCGTGTAACGCCCGAAATCGTCAGGCAGTACTTCGCACACCTGGTCAAGGGCAGGGTCGAGCGCTTTTATTTGCCTGGCATATCTGCGATCAATTACCTGATGTACGATGCGCTGGATGGCGGGATAGGCGCCTCCACCCGAATGGATCCGCTCGGCAAGGGCATGGGGCAGATGCTGCTGGACCTGCCGGTGGCTGTACCGAAGTCACTCGCCAGGCAGTTCTGACACAGAGAGTCAAGCTATATCGGCGAGGTAACAGTTGTGCGCACGATGACCGGAATTATTCCCTTGTCCTAGGCTGAGAAGTTACGTTAGAAAAGTTTCTCTGCCTGACCGAAGCAGCCACTTCTTCCGGGATATGAAGCAGCCACGTTTTCCGGGATATATGGGATCAGCGACCCGCCCACACCGGTTTACGCTTCTCATTGAACGCGGCCAGACCTTCCTTTGCGTCCTCGGTCTGCGCGAGCAGTGCGATCTGAGTCTCGGTGTAGGCGAGCGCCTCGTCGAAGGACATTGATTCAATAGCGCGCAGCGCGTACTTGCCGCGCCGAATCGCAGTCGGTGACTTGTTGGCGATGCGCGCGATCAGCCAGTCGGTTTTTGAATCAAGCTCGCTGGTGGGTACGGCATGATTGATGAGCCCCGCAAACCTTGCTTCCTCGGCGCTGAATGGTTCTCCGCTAAGAGCCCATTCGCGAACAGTCCGGCGTGGCACAATGTTCTGCAAC
>CATOSA010000013.1 GCA_951812315.1 uncultured Burkholderiales bacterium | reverse complement strand
CCCTCACGAAGTATGCGGGCTAGTGTAGCCCTTTGGCGTCCAACACTCGTTTGGTACACACTGTTCGCAACCCATATGCCAGCTACGGCGCCAACAATAACCTCATGATTTTATATGATAAAAGTGAATGATGATCGCGCACGGCGCAAGACAAATGTGCATTGCCGCGTGCTCGCGCCTCAAGTTGGTGCACCACCAATGCAGGTGTTTCGTTCAGCCTGGACAAACGGGTCGCGCCCATCAGCGGGCCATAAGCGGCAAAAAATAGCTATCCATCATGCGTTTTGCAACCAGCCTGTTACCTTCGTGATTGACATGGCAAAAGTCCAAAAGCACCTCGTTGCCTGCCGGCCGGTCATCGAACGCATCTGAAATATCGATGTAAGCAATCCCGCTTTCTTCGAGTTCTTGTGCCGCTCGATCCAGACGCGGGTAACCGCTCCGAAACGCAAGCTCCAACCCGGGAGCGGTCTGCAACGGGTTTTCCAGAATAATCTGCTCATACGCAGAAAGTGCCGAGCTTGAATAGGCGGTCGGTTGCAGGAAGTGCACGAACGCCGCTCCGGCCGCTACGGATAATTTCTGCCCCTCGACAATGGCGGCGCGAAAGCGCGCGTCGGCATGCGCAAGAACACGCTCCAGTTCTGCCGCATCGGTAACCGTGTTCGGTTGGCCACGCTGATATATGTCCAGCGCAATCTGAGCCGTATAACTGTGACCCTTGAGCCGTTCATGCCATTTGTGAAGCCATTTGTGGAACGCACTCAGCTTCTGTACCGGCCGCAAGGCAGGCACACCCCCGACCCAGCCATCCCGGTACCCGCCAAAGACCAGATAGTAAATATCGTTGACGCCATGGTAGTAAGCCACGATGTCACCGGGTTCCAGTGACACTTGCTTCAGAATCAAGGTCTGCTGTGCAGCGTTCATTCCCGGCAATCCGAAGTTCAGGACCTGCCAGCGCACCCCTTCATCGTTAAGCATACGTTGCAGATAGCTGGCAATCGTATGGCGGTCAGGAACTTCCTGACCGAACAGGGTCGAGCCGCCGAATAGAAGAACACGCCGGTCGGAATTCGCCGGGGCGTCGGTGGTCACTCGATATCCGCCGACAATATTGAAATAGCGCCCCTTGAAATCGTTCAGTTCCGTAATTCTGGATATGCGTCCGGATACGCAGGACTCGGCCTCTGCCAGGAAATCCTCGCCGAAATAATCTGCGCCCTGGTAGGGAGGCGGCTGCGTTGCTCGAAATTCCCAGCGCGTCAAATGTTCCGGCCGAAATTTGCTGACCCATATCCAGGCCCCCAATTCCGCCAGCCCGTACGCGAAAGCGATGGATACGAACACGAGAGCGACTTTGATCGCTGCCGTACCTAGCCGCCGTCCCAGAATAGTCTCCTTGTCGGTCTCGGTCTGTTTCTTGCTGTCATCAACAACATCGGCCTTTCAATAAATCCGCCGTATGGGATAAACCGGTTCGCCAAGTGCCAAGCTGCGAAAGCCAGTGGCCATAAATTGCCGCTCGCCGTCGCCAGTACCGGCCTCACAGACCTTGATATACACGCTCCAGTTGCCTGAAAAAGCATACCAATTCAACCAACTGCGTACTGTCGCAAGCGCAGACAACTCCATCGGAAAGAATGGATTGTAAATGCTCGACCTGATCATTTCAGACCCGTTACTGAACGTCGTGCTTTGGCCACGGCCTTCCTGCTCATAGCCACCACCAGCGTCATAATCCGGGTCGGTTCGCTGCGCTCTCACCAAACACGGCACGCCGAGCAGGAATCGCAAGTCGTCGCCCGCTGGCGCCCGCATTTACTCGATACCGTTGACGCTGTTCCCGATGAATTGCCAACGGTTAATCAGTCGGAGTGGTTCGTGTTTCTGATTCTATGGAATCAGTTTCATGAGTCAATGAATGACTCCGCACGGCACCACCTCAAGGCAGTTGCGTTGCGCCTGAAGCTGGACGAAGCGGCACGCAAACTTCTGGACACCAATGACACGCAACGTCGCCTTGTTGCGGTCATCGCACTTGGTCATCTCCGCGACAAGGGCGCGTGGAAAGTCGTCGAAGAAGTTGTTCAAAGTCGAAATTCGCTTCTGTCGCTGGCAGCGCTACGGTCGCTGTTCCTGATTGATGCGTCGCGCGCCGTAGACGTCCTGTTGTCATCACACAGTGCCCGCAATGACTGGCCGATAACCAATCTGAAGGCAATCGTCTCCGAGGCGGATTCCTCTGCTGTATCCGAAGAACTGGTTCGCGGGGCAGGTATCGCGATGCCAACCGAACTACCGCGGCTGATCGCGCTGATGGATTCAGCAGACGAAAACCTGGCAGGCGGGTTTCTGCGCACGTCCAAGGATACGCAAGTGCTGGTCGCCTGCCTGAAATCACGCCACCTCCCGAAGAATCTGGGGCTGCTGACACCGCTTGCCAAGAGTCCAAGCTGGCAAGTTCGAACACAGCTCGCGAGGGCGCTCGGCAGCATTTTAACCAAAGGTGACGAGCATATTCTGATCGGATTACTGTCTGACGATGTCTGGTGGGTGCGCTTCCGGGCTGCCCAGTCCCTGACCCGGCTTCCATTCTTGTCCAACGAGGAGCTTTGGAACCTGCGCTCCGTCCTTGATGACCGCTTCGCAAAAGATATTCTTGACCACGTTGTCGCAGACGAGAAATTGCAATGAACTTACCAACCTTTGATCTGCATTTTGCAGTGCTTGTACTCGAGTGGATTTTCGTCGCCTATTTCCTTATCGCGCATGGCGGCCATATCCTTCTGGCACTTGGGTCCATAGACGGCTTGCGACGCCACATCAAATCTGAAAACGTGAACATGCTGCCGCCACTTGCGACAGGCTACGAGCTGCCATTCTCGATCGTCGTCCCGGTCAGTGATGCCACCGATGACATAGCACAGTTCATCCACTCCCTGTTCAATCTCGACTACCCGGAGTTCGAGGTCATCGTGGCCGTCGACGGCGCAAACGACGACACACTGGACCGGCTGCGGCGCTTGTTCGAAATGGAACTCTTTCCAGAGGCGTTCTGGCGTCAGGTTCGCTCCAGGTCTGTGCGTGGAGTATACCGGTCGGCGCGCTACCCCAGACTGCGCGTCATCGAAAAAGGAAAAGGCGGCACCAGCGATACGATCAATGCCGGCGTCAACGCCGCACGCTATCCGATCTTGTGCATTGCACACCCCGACTGCGCACTGCGACGTAACAGTCTGCGGCGGCTGGTTCAGGATTTTATAGAGTATCCCAAAACAGTGGCAGCGGCAACAGCGCCACGGATCACCAGTCGTGCTTCTATCTCCAATGGCTTCATTGAGCAACCCAGGCTTGAGGGGCAATTGTCCTCGCTGGTACACGTGACAGAAAGTTTGCGCAAGGAACATTGCGCCCGGCACGGGTGGGCGACATTGAACGCCTGTCTGGATATTTCTGATCGCGTTTGTGTAGTTCGGAGAACGGTGTTCATCGAGGCAGGAGGATGCAACAGGGATGCAGTGAATCCCGTGCTCGAACTCCTGCAACGAATTGAACGCCAGCATGTAGCGAGCGACAAACCCTACCGGATAGCCTATGTTGCGGCGCCCCTAGTCTGGCGACCATTTCCGACAACCTCTTCCGAGATATTCCGCTCGATTGCAACCGAGCGTCGCGGTCTGTCCGACGCGCTGAAGTCAAACAACGATCTGTTCCGGCATAAATGGACGGGTGCAGTAGGCCGGCTGGCATTTCCGTTCCTGGTAATGACCGAAGTCGCAGGACCGTCGATCGAACTGTTCGCCCTGCTGTTCTTCCTGTCAGCGTTCTCACTGGACCTGATTTCCGCTCAGCACTTGATCGCTTTTGCAATTGTTTCAGCAGGACTCGGCGTGCTTGTGTCATGGCTGGCCATCACGCTGGACGCGATCGTGTTCAGAACCTATGCCGGCGCGGGCTCATACATCCGGTTATTCATCGGCGCAATTCTCGAGAACCTGGGTTTTCGGCAACTGAAAGCATTGTGCTCGGTGCCGGGATTGCCGCGAAACACGGCGACCCGGCCTGCTGCCAGACAGGGCGCTTGACACAGTCCGTCGCTGTCGCACAAACGCAAGCGAAAACATAGCGTAGGCTGCGGGCGACTACCTGCATAGTCGCCTGACCATGCATTGCCCCCGAAGCGGCAAGCCCCTTTTCCCCGCTCGCCCGCCTTTTCTTGATATCCATCATATGCGCTGCCAATGATGAGGCGCTAAACTAGCAGTCTGCCGAACTCAGGGGTTCGACAGACTGCTAGTGCCTAGCGTTGCTGTGACAGCAACCTTCATACAAAAAGACGGGAGGAAATCATGAGCGACACAGTCAAGTACCTGCTGCCTGACGAGCAGATTCCAAAGACCTGGTACAACCTGATGGCGGATCTGCCGACTCCACCGCCACCACCGCTGCACCCTGCAACCAAGCAGCCAATCGGACCCGATGATCTTGCGCCGCTGTTCCCGGAAGCGTTGATCATGCAGGAAGTATCGCCGGAGCGGGAAATCGAGATTCCGGCGCCTGTTCGCGAGATCTACCAGCAATGGCGGCCATCGCCGCTTTTCCGGGCACGCAGACTGGAGAAAGCGCTCGATACGCCGGCGAAGATATATTACAAATATGAAGGCGTCAGCCCGGCCGGGTCGCACAAGCCAAACACTGCGGTCCCGCAGGCGTTCTACAACAGCGAGGCCGGTATCAAGAAAATTTCAACCGAGACAGGTGCCGGCCAGTGGGGCTCGGCGCTGGCGTTTGCCGGCGCATTGTTCGGCATAGACATCCAGGTGTTTATGGTCAGCGTTTCTTTTCACCAGAAACCTTACCGGCGGGCGCTGATGGAAACTTACGGCGCAAGCTGCGTCGCCAGTCCTTCGATGGAAACCAACGTTGGGCGGGAAATACTCGCCAAGACACCCGACAGCACAGGTTCCCTCGGCATCGCCATCTCGGAAGCCGTAGAAATTGCCGCTACCAATGATGACACCAAATATGCGCTGGGCTCGGTGCTCAATCATGTTCTGTTGCATCAGACCATTGTTGGTCAGGAGGCGATGCAACAATTGGAGAT
The DNA here is from genome assembly GCA_951812315.1 of uncultured Burkholderiales bacterium. Classification (GTDB taxonomy): domain Bacteria; phylum Pseudomonadota; class Gammaproteobacteria; order Burkholderiales; family Eutrophovitaceae; genus SG8-40. The sequence goes on along the minus strand of CATOSA010000013.1, from coordinate 62,240 downwards.
GGCTGGCGATTATCCCGATATCATCGTCGGCTGCACGGGAGGCGGATCCAATTTCGCAGGCATCGTATTCCCGTTCCTCGGTGAACAGCTTCGCGGCGGCAAGAAAGTGGACATCCTCGCGATCGAGCCGGCAGCTTGCCCTTCGCTGACCAAAGGCCAGTACGCCTACGATTTCGGCGACACCGGCCACCTCACTCCCCTGGTCAAAATGCATACGCTGGGTTCGACTTTCATCCCACCGGCGCTGCATGCAGGCGGTCTGCGCTATCACGGCATGGCGCCACTGGTATCGCATGTCAAGGATCTGGGACTGATCGATGCGCGCGCGTACAAACAGGTTGAAGTGTTCGAGGCTGGTGTTCAGTTTGCGCGTGCAGAAGGCATCGTGCCGGCACCGGAAGCCAATCACGCCGTCAAAGGCGCGATCGATGAAGCACTCAAGTGCAAACAAAACGGCCAGTCGAAAACCATATTGTTCAATTTGTGCGGCCATGGGCACTTCGACATGCAAGCCTACAGTGATTATTTCGCCGGCAAACTCACCGACAGGAGCTATGACGAATCGGAACTGGCAATGGCACTGGCAGGACTTCCTTCCGCCGCTGCCGCCTGAACGACGAGGGCAGTTGGCAGACTGTCGGACCCGGGTGTTCGATAGTCTGCCCGCGGGCGGCACGCGGGACTGCACGCGTTGCCTGGCTTCATCTCCTTCGTAAAGTATGCTGATCGACGAGCAGGATATAAATGACGCGTTGCAGACCATTCAACGCTGGCTGGCTCCGACCCCCTTAATCCGCTCCAGCCGCCTGAACCGAAAGCTCGGCGCCAACATCTATTTCAAACTGGAGACCGTGCAGCCGACGCACTCGTTCAAGGTTCGCGGTGCATTCAATGCGATGTTGCGGTTGCCAGATGATGTCCGCCGCCGCGGCGTCGTGACCGCATCAGGAGGCAATCATGGTCTTGCAATCGCATATGCAGCCGATGTTCTGGACATAGAGGCTACGGTATTGTTGCCTGCGCATTCGCCAGCGGAGCGCATCAGCGCGATACAGGCGCTAAATGCAAACGTCGTTCTGCACGGTGAAAGTTGGGACGACGCTAATATCGAAGCTCTTAAACTTGCACAGGCTGACGCAATTGCCTACATCCACCCGTTCGACGATGTTGACGTAATGGCGGGACAAGCCACTATCGTCAAGGAACTGGTCGCTCAGATTTCACGAATTGATTTGCTGGTTGCGTCGATCGGCGGCGGCGGGCTGGTATCCGGGCTCATTTCCGGCGTAGCCGCATTCTCAGAGGGGACGCGCGTCGCGGGCGTCGAAACGGTGGGCGCAGATTCGATGTATAGAAGCTGGCAGGCGGGTCACATTGTCGAGCTAGACGCAATTACCTCGATCGCGGAAACACTGGGCGCACGCAAAACGCAAGCGCGCCAATTCGACATCATCACGCGGCATGCGTGGTCACTGGTCACAGTATCGGATGACCAGGCAATCAATGCGCTTGTTGATCTGCTCGCCGAAGAGAAACTTCTGACCGAACCGGCGACATCATGCTCTGTTGCTGCAATTCTGGAAGGCAAAGTGCCGGTTGCACCCGACGAGAACGTTGTCATTGTGTTGTGCGGGGCTAACGTCGGATTGGCGAGAATCGCCCGCTGGATATCCGGGCTCGACGGGCAAGACGGTGCCGGTGCTAAAGCTCGCCAGCCATAGCAACGATTTCGCCTGCATCGCCAGCGTCGCAATCATGTCTTAGCACCGAGCCCGTCAAATCTCCAGTCCATGGCGCTATCTGAACCGTCATAAACGTGCAAATATCTTTAAATGCGCACCGAATGGCCGATACATGATTGCCGAAAAATAATACAATCTTCAAGTTAAACCTTTGAATACGCACGCAATCACAAGATTTCACAGGCTGCAACAATCCGGCAGCGCGATCCCAGTGAACTCGGCACGAAATCTGCGTTAATCAACCCGAACAAGAATTCTGCGACGACTTTCACACGGATGATCCAAGTTGTGCGCAATCCAGGGATGTTTACATGAAAAAGACCAACAACGGCTTCACACTGATTGAATTGATGATCACCGTCGCGATCATCGGTTTGCTCGCGGCCGTCGCATTGCCCGCGTATCAAAACTACACGGCGCGCTCCAGAATGTCAGAAGTCATTGTCGCCCTTTCGCGCTGCCGCTCGTCTGTCACTGAAACAGTAACGTCTGCAACGTTCTTGCCTTTCGGTGGCGGCTGGGGATGCGAAACGAGGGCAGGCGACCCGCCGTTCTCGCAGTACGTCGGAACGATCGAAACGAGCGACGAAGGCGCAGTTCGGGCCGAAATCCGTGGCATCAACGCGCTTGTCAACGGACAACACATCATGATGCGCCCGTGGCCCAATATGGCACGTTCAGCGGTCATTCAGGCAGGCGACTTTATTGCGTTGTGGGATTGTGGTCCCGCTACGTCCAACACTGTCGACATTGCCACCGCCGTTCCAGGGTCCTGTCGCGCATCTGCAGCACAAATCGGGGCGACTTCGGGCTGGGCGGAAAGCGCAAGCTAGACGCGACCGCTACGCCGTTGTGAAATGGCGGCCAGGTCGCCGCCACAAGCGATAGCCAGAAAGAGGCGGCCTGCTCGCGATTGCAATCGCACATCTCACGATTTCTTTGCTAGTTCGTACTGCCGTTACGCAACCCGGCGCGCAACTGCCACCGCTAGCGTCTCTTGTCTGCCGACGCCTTTTTCTCTTGTGGTGAGTTCCGACTTGCTGGTCTTCTCATCTGGCCTTCTCTTCGGCCAAGATGATTCCCGATCGTATATCGCCACGCGGGAGGTCGCACAGCAGACATCACAATATGAAATGATCGCGCCGGCAGCGCCACGCTTTGGTATGCGTTCCGCCGCCGACATGCAGTTGTTACAACAACTCTGTCAGTACGGCAGACCACGCCTGGCCGAGATTGACGCGGTTATAACCGCCGCCGCCGAAAGCCATCAGGCGGCCATTTGCATAGCGATCAGCCAAAATGCGCAGGCGCTGCGCAGCATAAGCATGGGTAACTGGAGAGTATGACAGCGCTGCAAGCGGGTCGCCCTGCAAACCATCGGCACCGCACTGGAAAACAAAAAATTCGGGCGCGAATTTTTCGAGATGATTCTCAAGTTGAGGCCAGATATCACGAAACTCGCGATCTCCCGATCCAGGGGCCAAAGGAATATTGAGCTTGGTTCCGGCGGCCTCACCGCTGCCAGTTTCGTGGGCAAATCCGGTTCCCGGGTACAGCGTGCGCGCATCCTGGTGAATATCGGCGATGATCACGTCGGGGTCTGACTCAAAGGCGTAAAAAACGCCATCACCAAAGTGCACGTCAATGTCGATATAAGCGACCCGCTGTATGTTGTAGCGGCTTCGAAGTGTCTCAATAACCACGCCGAGATCGTTGAACACACAGAATCCCGCCGCGTGCCCCCGCCCCGCATGATGGAGCCCGCCGATCGGCTGCAGCGTGCGTACATACCTGCCATCCATAACGTGCTCGAGTCCCGACAACGCAGTGCCGACCACATATGACGATGCGTCATACACGCCCGGAAACACCGGCGTATCGCCACCGTCCAGGAAACCCAGACCACTCGATTCTGCAGTCTCTACCCGGTCGACATAGTCACTGCCGTGAAAACGTTCGATTTGTTCACGACTTGCAGACCTGCCGCCTTCGATATTCGCTCGGGTGAGCAGATTCTGAGCATCCGCCTCTTTCAGAAACGCAGCCTGACGATCAATTCCGAACGGATGCCTGTCCGGGAAACCATAGCGCGCGAGCCCGTCATCCGCATATAGGCCGACAGTCATTTTGTTTGCACCGGCTGCGAATCGCGGCAGTGCAAACAATAGCGACACTTGCCCCAGATATCGGATAAATGCTCGCCTGGATACATTCTGCTCACGAAACAATCGCCTCTCCACAATTCCAGCAAACCTGAAAGTTGTCCGGATTCATTTCCTTGCAGGCCGAACACGCGACCTGGGTAGTTGTTTCGGTCCGTTCGATCTCCCGTATGACTTCGAGCGCCCGTTCCTTGTCGCTAGCGTCAACCAGCCACACTTCCGGCCACGCGTGGGTAAACGGAATCTCGCCCAGTCCGCCCTGGGCGTTTTCATTGAAAACGCGGGCGTCTATCCCCGCCTGGCCGAGCAGGCCAACCACCAGATGGGCATCGGCCAGCGTCGCTGCAGAATAAATTTTTCGCATCAGGACAATCTTTCCCGGTTTCCAACCCTAATTTTCGCATGCGCCGAATTGACGCCGAAAGTTGCCCCAGCGCAGTAACGCGCTGCATGGGCTCTTCTGCGTGTTTCACGTACAGCTGTTTGTCCCGACGCTGTTTATCCCAACATCGTTGTTTGTCCCAACATCTCTATTGTCCTCAATATCCGCGTCCATCCCGGCATCTTCATCCATCCAATCATGCCCGTTCATCCGAACATGTCCAGCTGGCCGTTTAGTGACGGACGGCGAAATTGTGAAACATCGAGATGACGCACATTGGGCTTCAGACCGAAGCGATTGCAAGCTTTGCTGAAACGTTTCTGTAACAGCCTCGCAAACTCTCCCTCGCCGCGCATGCGCGAGCCGAAATGCGGATCGTTGTCCCGGCCGTCGCGCATCGCGTGAACGCGGTTCATGACGTGCGCCGCCTTCAGCGGATAATGGTGATTCAGCCAATTCCTGAACAGGTCTTTGACCTCGTACGGCAAGCGCAGCAATATGTAGCTGGCCTGCGTTGCACCCGCGCCGGCAGCGGCTTCAAGAACCGATTCGAGCGCATCGTCAGTCAGAAATGGAACTACCGGCGCGAACATGACGCCAACCGGCACGCCTGCGGCAGCGAGGCGCCTGATTGCTTCAACTCGCCTGGCTGGTGCCGACGCCCGCGGCTCCATGCGTCGGGCAATGTCCTTATCCAGTGTCGTAACCGAGATGAAAGCCGCCACAAGGCCATTGCGTGCCATCGGCGCCAGAATGTCCAGATCCCTCTCGATAAGGGCGTTCTTGGTGACAATGCCAAGCGGCTGGTTATATTTTTCGGCCACTTCCAGCAGTGAGCGCATCACTTTCCATTCCCGCTCGGCAGGTTGGTAAGGATCTGTATTCGTGCCGATTGATATCGTTTCACATTCATATGCCGGGCGCGCAAGCTCCTTCTCGAAGCACTCCGCCGCATTGACCTTCGCAAAAAGCCGGGTTTCAAAATCCAGGCCGGCAGACAGGTTCAGATATGCATGCGTCGGCCGTGCAAAACAGTAGGTGCAACCGTGTTCGCAACCCCGATAAGGGTTAATGGACAAGTTAAACGCGACGTCAGGAGATTTGTTGCGCGTAATAATCGTTTTGACGCGCTCGGCGGTTACCTGTGTCGAGATGCGTGCGACATCGCAGTCCTCTGCGCCGGGCCAGCCGTCGTCAACCGCCTCGCGCGTTGCCTTCTCGAAACGCCCTTCGGGATTGATGGTCGCCCCTCGCCCTTTATGGGAATGGCCGCGCTGGTCTGAAAGAGTACGGTGATCTGACACTGAACGGTGGTCTGAAAGAGTACCGTGATCTGAAAGAGTACCGTGATCTGAAAAAGTACGGTGGTCTGAAACAGTCTTGAACGCCATACTGTCCATTATACTGTTTATATATCCAGTAATCGTCAGGAAAGTACTAATCCGACGGTTTGCTAGCTCGATACATCCATCATCCGCATTGCGGCCCGGAACAACTCGCTTCTCGGATCAGCGAACTTATCCAGAATACTGAAATGATTGTCGCCCGGGCAGGGAATATCGGCGACGATATTCCCTGACCATGCCTGCGCAATGGTGCGATGCTGATCCTTGAACCCGCCGATTTCCTGGCCCCCGACCGCTATCGACAACGGCGCGCTGCTCGCCGGCGGCATCAGCGCCGGGCTGAGCTCGCGTGCCGATTCTTCGCTCATGCGCAAGTCGACATTGAGCGACGGCACGCGGGTCAAAACCCTCAAGTCATACAATCCGCTTATTGACAACCCGCCTTGAAACAGCTTCTTAGGCAGTCCGGGTGCGACTTTTGGCCACAGGCACGCGAGTGCCATCGCCGTCAGGTGACCACCTGCGGAGTGACCGGCGACATAGATTCGTTTTTTCGACACATTGAAATCCGACGCATTCCTGTACAGGAATGCGCCCGCTGCAATCACCTGTCGGACGATGTGCTCCATCGACACGGATGGACACAACGCATAGTTCATGGACGCCACCGCTACGCCAGCGTCAACATAGGGCGTAACCACGAACGCGTGTTGCTTCTTGTCCAGCGAACGCCAGTAGCCACCGTGTATGAACAGCAGCAAGGCCTGGCTTTCACCACCGGGTAGAAACACATCCATCGTTTCCGTGATGTCGTCGCCATACGGCACATCCCGCTCAAGGCGGTTGTTCATCGCGCGATAGGTTGCCTCGGAGCTGGCCTCCCAGCGATCAAAATATTCCTGAAAGTCGGGGATTGCTGCACGATTGTTGTAAAGCGAGTCAAGGTAGGCGGTATCATTGTCCATAGGTCGTATTCCGAAATGAGTTCAGGCCGATTCGCCGTCGACCGGACCATGATGCAACAGACTTGGGGTCTCGTGAAAGCCCCTGGCGAAATCGCGGCGCAGTTTTTTTGCGTGTATTGTTAATTGTGACCACAAGAATCCAGTTCAAGAGTATTTCCTGGCCATGCCAGAAACGGAAGCGTGTTCGGTTAAGCTGGAGGTTTCCTTTATGACGTGCTCGATTGCAACTGGTTCCGGACGACTCTGATGCCAAACAACAATTCTTATCCCGAATATCTCGTTACCACCGAATGGTTGGCACACCACCTGGATGACCCGACTGTGCGGGTGCTCGATCCCTCGACCTTACTGCCTCCGAGGCCCGATTTCTCCCGATATGAGGTCGTTCCCGCCCGCGAGGATTTCGAGAAAGGCCATATTCCCGGCGCGGTGTTCGTAGATATGGACCATGAACTGTCCACACCCGATCCACGCCTGCATTTCATGCTCCCGGATGCGCGCACGTTCGCAACTGCCATGTCGCAATATGGTGTATCGGATGACAGTTTCGTTGTCACCTATTCGACAACAAGCCACTGGTGGGCAACGCGTCTTTGGTGGATGTTCAGGGTATTCGGGCACGAGCGTGTCGCTGTACTCGATGGCGGCTTTCAGAAATGGCAGGCTGAGAAGCGCCCGGTAGAAACCGGGGCCGCGCGACCCGTGTCGCCGGGCAAATACACGCCGCGCGAGCCGAACACGAAGATAGTCGCAAGCCGCGAAGACGTGCTGGCCGCAATCGGCGCAGACAACTCCTGCACAATTAACGCGCTGCGTCCCGAGCAACACGCTGGAACCGGTGGCGTAACCTACGGGCGCAAGGGACATATCACCGGCAGTATCAGCATTCCTGCACTGGCCCACGTGGATGACGACAACACCTTCAAAAGCATTGACGAATTACGCGAGATGTTCGAACAAGCCATGAAAACGCCACAGGTCATCACCTACTGTGGTGGCGGCATTGCTGCCACCAGCGTTGCTCTGGCGCTTGACATGCTCGGACACAAGGACGTCAAGGTGTACGATGCATCGCTGACCGAATGGGCTGCCGACCCTTCACTACCAATGGAGACGTGACCACCAGCGAATGTCAGGTCAGTCCGGCATGCCTCGCATCAAATTGGCCCCGGATTTCAAGCCTGCTGCATTTCAAAGGTTGCTGTCGTTAAATTTCATCGCGCAGAGGGAACGATTAGATGTTCAAAGAGTTCAAGGTTAATGCCAAAGATTTTGACGGCCCGGTCCTCGTCACCGGCGCAAGTGGCTGCATTGGCAGCTGGGCATTGTCTTTGTTGCAGGAAGCCGGCGTGCCCGTGTTTGCACTCGACCTGCAGAAAGACACACGTCGTCCCAGTCTGCTCATGTCCGAATCAGAATTGCATGTGGTGAAGTGGCTCGTCGGTGACATTTCCGATCCGTCCACCATACTCAAGGCCATCGAACATAGTGGAGCAACGTCCATTATTCACCTCGCCGCGTTGCAGGTCCCGTTTTGCAAAGACGACCCGATCGCAGGGGCAAAAGTCAACGTGCTCGGCACGATCAATGTGTTTGAAGCCGCCCGAAAGTACAATATTTCGCGCCTCGCCTATGCCAGTTCTATTGCCGCACACGGAGTCTTTGACGCAAAAACGCTGGCGACACTTTACGGGGCATACAAATTCTGTAACGAGCAAACTGCGCGGGTTTATATGCAGGACTGGCAGGTTCCAAGCGTAGGCATGCGGCCAGGCGTCGTCTACGGCGTCGGGCGTGATCAGGGAATGACATCGAAAACTACGGTCGCAATACTCGCCGCGGCCGCGGGCAAACCCTACGTAATTCCGTTTACCGGTGCGGTCTCCTGGTTGCATGCCGGAGAAGTCGCAAGCGCGTTTATCAAGGCAGTGTCTCAACCGCGTGACCGGGCCGTCGTATTCGATATCAACGGCGTGGCGTCTACCGTGGAAGAATCGATGGCGATGCTCAAGAGCGTCGCGCCCAATTCGCGCATTCGCGCCAGTGGGGCACCGCTACCGTTTCCAATGGAGTTATCCGACGCGCCATTGCGTGATTTTCTTGGCGACTACGGTAGCATCCCGCTCGACAAAGGTATTTCCGAAACGTATGCAATGTTCGGATCCTTGCTTGAAAAAGGTCTCATCAAGGCCGACAAACTCGACTGATCGACGCAGCCCGACCGGCTGAGTCGAAGCGAGAATCGAACGGCTCGACTGCGCAAGACAGCCGGGCCCGTCATTTAATGCCGGGATCTTCGGCAACGCCAATAAGACGCGGTTCGTTCGTGCTGACTGGCCCGATTTGCCCCTGATCCCTGAGCCACGTCTCGACGACCTCCCAAATTGGCTCGCCACGTGCATTTTCGGCGACCGGTGCCCACCCGGCCACCTTGTATGTTTTGCCTGCATCCATGCGCCTGCCGTCCAGACGCATATCGCTGATCCGTGATCCCATCGGGGCATGCGGCGCGCACGCATATGTCAATCCCCCGACGCGGACCATGTCCCCACCCTGCTGATAATACGGATCAGGGTTGAACAGGTTGTCACAAACGTCTTCGAGAATCGACTTGATCTGTTCTCCACTGAACTCATTGACAGTAACCGCCGGATAAGTAATCGCCGTCTGGTTCATCACGTCTTCACGCGTGATGACGTGCCCCGGAAGCAGGCTCGGGCCCCAGCGAAAGCCCGGCGAAAAAGCGATCTGCGCATCGTTTACGTCGATGAGCGCGTCAAGGATGACTTGATCGAACGTGCCGTTGAAGTTGCCACGACGGTAGAGCAAACCTTCTGTTGTCGCCAGCGGTTCGGCAAGCCGCTGCGCGAACGGGCGGCGAACACGCTCGATCAACGCGCTCATTTCACGATCCGCGGGCAACAGGTTGGAGAACACCGGCAGTAACCGGTAGCGGAAATCCGTGATGCGGCCAAGCCTGACGTCAAAATCCAGTACACCAAGAAACTTTCCGTTCGATCCCGCGTTTGTAACAAGCGTCGTGCCACCCGCATTGCTGACAGGTATCGCTTCGGGCACACCATCATGCGTATGTCCGCCCAATATCGCATCAATGCCCCGCACGCGCGAAGCGAGTTTGAGGTCGACATCCATACCGTTGTGAGACAAAAGGACAACGACCCGGGCACCTTCGTCGCGTGCGCGATCGATGCTAATTTGCAACTCACGCTCGCGAATTCCAAAGCTCCAGTTGGGCGTGAAATAACGCGGATTGGCGATCGGCGTGTACGGAAAAGCCTGCCCGATAATTGCAACCAGCACGCCATTCAGTTCGCGAACGACAGTGCCGGGAAAAACCGGATCCTCAAAGTCGACAGTGCGAACGTTCTGCGCAAGAAAGTCGATGCGCCCCTTCAGGTCACCCTCGATAATTTCCGTTAGCCGCCGGGTGCCATAGGTAAATTCCCAATGGCCAGTCATCACGTCAACGCCCAGCGCAACACTGACGTCGACCATGTCCTGCCCTCGGGTCCAGAGTGCAGTTGCCGAACCTTGCCAGGTATCACCACCGTCGAGCAGCAATGCGCCCGGCCGGCTTGCGCGCAGGCGCTTGACGAGCGTTGCGAGATGCGCAAAGCCGCCCGCCTTTCCATACCTGCGCGCTGCTTCCTCATAATTCAGGCTGGTGAACGCATGCGCACTGACACTGCCTGGCGCGATTCCGAAGTGACGGAGCAACGCCTCTCTGGTCACATGCGGAACGCGTGCGTTGGCCGCCCCCGCGCCAATGTTGACATCCGGTTCGCGATAGTAAAGTGGTAGTAGCTGCGCGTGGCAATCAGTGAAGTGCAGCAACGAGACATTGCCAAACGGCGCAACATCGTAGAGCGCATCCGGGTCGCCTGCGTGCGCCCCACGCCCGTCGAGCGGCATGCCGGTAGCCGCACCAAATGCCAGCATCTGCAAAAACTCGCGACGATTCACAAATCGCTGCTACCGGCGAAAATATCGCTGGCAGTCATCGAGAAGGTTCGGCTTTCCATCGCAGTCACTGATGCGCTACGCGCGATGTCATCGCAATCGCAACTTCACTGGTTTACAGGTGAATGCGGATCGAGAAGAAACGCCACGGCGTCGGCGACTTCTTCCGGCGTGAGCCACTGGTTATGGCCAAAGCGCGGCATCTGTGAGCATGGATAAAACGCCTGCGCATTGTAGATCTTCTGATAAACAAGCTTGATCGTCGCCGGTGAATTCCCATCTTGCTTGCCATAGTCTGTAAGACTGGGACCGAGGTTGCCCGCTGACAACTCCGAGCGTGCCAACGCGTGACAGGCGTAACAATTTGCGCCGCGTTTACGCCCTGGCGGGTCGGGCCGTATCGTACCGATGTGCCCGCCTCTTCCGGAAGAAGCGAGTTTCTCGCCTTTCCTCCAGTCGCCAAGTAGTTTACCGTCGAGTGGATAACGAAATTCCTTATTCGACAGTTCCAGAATACGTTCAACGATTTCCGGTGGCGGGCTATTGCGAAAACGGCTGCAGTACGCCTGCACTTCGTCCTGTTCAATCCGTGACGCCCACTGCTCAGGGCTTGCCCCGGTGAAGGAATCGCGCATGACTTTATTCACGGTGGCGTCCAATGCATCGTCAGCCACGGCACCTGTGGCTAACAGGTACGCGCTGCCGACCACCAAACCAATACTCACAATCCCGGCCAAAAACGAATAGCGCACTGTTAGCTGACCCTCATCGTTTTATTCCTGGCGCTTCGAGAACTACACCGCTCGCGTTGTTCTGCATATAAACCTGTAGTGCGACAACAGTGTCCGACAAGAATTCCGGTTCCGGCCAGCGCATCTGCCGAATACAGTCTATGAGTCGCCTTTGCATGGTCCATACGACGCCTTGCGAAACGCGATAGGCAGGCCATTGCGACATTGATGTCTGCGCACCCTCCTTCGTTGACAAATTCGGTAGTTCCTGCAAACGAATGCGGCGGTCATCCAGACCGTGACAGGTCGAGCATGCGAAATCGAGTGGCCCGGAACGCCTGTAGAACAATTCCTGCCCGACCCGGTGCATTTCTGCTTCGCGTGGATGCGTCGCCGGAACGTCAATGACGTCACCGCGAGATTGAGTCGCGACAAATGTCACCAGCGCTTCATTCTTCGAACCCGGCTTGTGCCATCCCCTGATTGCATCCTTGCGCGTAAAGCCTTGCAACTGCATCATGCAGGTTACGATGCGTGACTCGGCGTCCTGCACTTTGTCAGTGTCGGGGAAGTAACGGGGCAACCTGGCATATGCGCCTTTCAAAACTCCAGGACCGAGGCCAAGATCGCAAGCCTCCAGGGTTGCATTGTTTGGACCTGCCGGCGTAGCCCACAACTCTTCGCCTTCGAGTTCGAGGAGTTCCGCGGGGTTTGCCTCCTTGAGCATTTCCCGATAGCGCATGATTTCATCCATCGTGGTCTGCGCGTATCCACCGGCCGACGCACAAATTCCAAGGACGACTGCAGCAACACACAAAACAACTGCCCTGCTTCGCATCAGACCTTTCCTGTTCGAATAATTGTTCTCACACTTCGCCGAAGTACCGCTCACGTCGCCGAAGCACTTATGTCGCTTACTAATCGGTAGTCCGTCCGTTCGCGAATCGCCTTTGTTGCGGTGAAGACTCGCCTTAAGGTGAGTCGGAACCAGCGTGTTTGGAAGACGGCTGGCAAACGCACGCTACTTGATCATAGTTTCGTCCGTTCGCGAATCGCCTTTGTTGTCAACCCAGGTGACCTCTATTGGGTCGCCGGGTGTGCCGCCTTCAAATTTGAAAGCAAGGTACGGATTTTTGGATACGGCCGGACCCCACTGTGCAAACAACACGACTTTTTGCTGATGTCTGACCGTTACATTCTGAATGTGGTGAGCAGGAATAATGTCGCCGTCTGAATTCTTGCGCTGACCACTTTCCATGTCGTGGCGCATCAATATCCTGACGTCGGTTACGCCATCGGCATTACGCGCGCGCACCTTCATTGGTTTAGCCATGTTCGGCTCCTTCACGCATGTTTTCGCTCATCCGCCGCAACCGCCGCGGGTGACCTTGATTTCCTTTCTGGCCATGTGAATCCTGCCCCCGGCCTTTACCAGCACGACCACATGAGATGTCTCGGCCATCTTTACGCGCGTTTTCACGTCTGCAAGCGTACCGGGAGGAATTTCGTAGATTGCCGCCAGCGGGTGCGGATTCTTTTCACAAAGAATCGCAATCGATTCGACGCCGTCCAACTTCGCAACAACTCCGACCGGTACCACCGCGCCATTTTCGGCAATTTCCGGCGCCACTATGACCACCTCCGGACTCTCCGCCGCAGGCGAGTTGACGAGAATGTCGATCGCATCCTCGAGTGATTCCGCGTCAAACGCTGGTTTGTTCCAGAGGTCGGCCCGCGCGTCGCCCACCGTCAGGAAGCCGCGCGCCACCAGGAAAGCAAGTATCCCTGCGCTGCCAGCAGTCCGGACGAATGTCCGTCGTTCCAAATCCATACTTCCATCTCCCTGCATCGTCGTGCCCCGAAGGTTGAAGCTTATCCGTCGCGACTGCAACTACCGCCTATCCGGCAATCAGACACCTACGAGTCCGCAGATATCCCATGGTCGGAGTCGATCCAATTGAAGACCGCCACCGCGTTGCACGCATGGCCGGAATCTACAATCTTCGCGGCCTGATGGCGGACGAACTGGAACAAAGCGGCTTTGCCAACCGCTATCCGACACCGACCACGTTCGTGGTCGACCGCCAGGGCATCCTGCGGTACCGGAGCCGCGGCGCCAAAATGCCCTCATGGTTTCGCGAGCACGTCGACCCGTTGCTAGCAGAACAGAAATAGCGATCAGGGCGCAGAAACACCAATAGCGGGTATCTGCGCCCGTCAGGATGCTCGATACCGCATTGCGTCGCGTAGAGTCCTGTCAACCGGCGACGACACTGCGCGCGGTCAAATCGAGCTCCAGCGCAATATTGCCCCGCTCATAAGCATCACTGTCGAACGGCACCTCACGAAACCCGGCGCTTCTGTAAAGACGCATGGCAGGCTCCAGGACAGTATTGGACAGAATCGTCAGGCGATGCGCCCCAAGTGTAGTCGCATGGGCAATGACTTCGCGAAGCAGAATTTTTCCGATTCCGGCGCCGCGAAGCCGGCGCTCGATCGCCATTTTGGATACCTCGTACACGCCTTCTTCGTGCCTGAGCAGGCCGCAACAGCCAACGACCGTGCCATCCAGCTCGGCCACCAGAATCGCACCACCAGTATCAATGAAACTGGCGCGTGGGTGGTCCAGATGTCTGCGATCCAGATCCTCAACGAAAAAAAATTCCTCTATCCAGTCGAGATTGAGCGCGCGAAACGCGTCCGCATGCTCATCGTCAAACAAGACGATCCTTGGCTGTTCAATATCGTTTTTCATTTCGTCCGAAATCCTTTCTTCCTCGATTGCCGTCACCGTCCCGGTGGCACTGCACCTGTCGCAGCTCTGACGAAATACAGCCCGACCGCAAATACCATGACGGACAGTAACCACACGGCTAATCCGAGCGCGATCGCTAGCGGGAAGCTTCTGGTGATCTCCTCTGATGCCAGAGTCGCACCCATAACCGATTCAACGCCAATAGCCAGAAGAAACAATGCCGTGTACGCCAGCATCGGCGCGAAAACGATGCCGGAGTAACGCAACGCCGCCCGGCTTCTGGATAACTCGCCGGAACGTATTCGTTTTCGCAACGATACGAACCCGTACACGGGCAGCACAACCATTGCAAATTGATAAAGCTGCAGGATCGATTCCATGGCAACGATCGCGATCGGTTCGGAATATTTTATACGAACCGACATGAAAGTCTGGCGTGGTCAGAATTAGCCTGCCAATTGACGCGATAACGGCGGCACGCGATGCCCGATTGATTCGCTCATATTCGTATGGGTCTATTGGCAACCGCCGCGACTGCCGTTACGCTGGTGTTCGGCCAATTATCAGTCAAGGTAGATGTCGATGCGGGTTCAGGTCGCGATCATCGGTTCAGGACCGTCCGGTCTTCTGCTCGGACAGCTGTTACAGCTGGCCAGCATAGACAATGTCATCCTGGAGCAGCGAAGTCGCGACTACGTGTTGGGCCGGATACGCGCCGGCGTTCTGGAAGAAGGTACAGTCGAATTGCTCGATCGGGCAAAAGTCAGCGAGCGGCTGCACCGCGAAGGTCTCGTCCACGCCGGTTTCGACATCAGTTTCGAGGGTGCGCGACACCGAATCAATCTTGCCGAGCTTACCGGTGGCAAGAAAGTTGTTGTGTACGGGCAAACCGAGATTACGCACGACATGATGGATGCGCGCGAAGCCTCGGGCGCCAGAACCGTTTACAAGGCGCACGACGTCGAGGTAAGGGAATTCGATACTGACCAACCGAAGGTGCGTTATCGCAAGGACGGAACAGAGCACGAAATCAGCTGCGACTTCATCGCCGGCTGCGACGGATTCCACGGCGTTTGCCGCGAGAGCCTGCCGAAAAACGCGATCACCCATTATGAAAAAGTCTATCCGTTCGGCTGGATCGGTCTACTGTCTGACACGCCCCCCATTTCCGAAGAGTTGATCTATGTGAATCACCCGAACGGATTCGCGCTTTGCAGCATGCGCTCGGCGACGCGAAGCAGGACTTACCTGCAATGTGCCCTGTCCGACAGCGTGGACCAGTGGACTGACGACATGTTCTGGGACGAGTTCAAATCCCGCCTCGGTCCGCAAACTGCCGATGGTCTCGTCACCGGGCCTTCGATTGAAAAAAGCAGCGCGCCGCTACGCAGCTTCGTCGCCGAGCCGATGCGTTTCGGCACGCTCCTTCTGGCTGGTGACGCCGCTCATATCGTGCCGCCGACTGGTGCAAAAGGTCTCAATCTGGCCGCCAGCGACATTCATTATCTTTCGACCGCACTTATCGATTACTACAGCTCGGGAAAACCTACGGAACTTGATCAGTATTCCGCCCGGGCATTGAAACGAATCTGGAAAGCGGAACGCTTTTCATGGTGGATGACATCGCTGCTGCATCGATTGCCGGAAAACGGCGAAATCGGCGTCAAGCTTCAGAACGCCGAACTCGAATACCTGCTCAACTCACGTGCGGCACAAACATCACTCGCAGAGAACTACGTGGGATTGCCGTACTGAGTGCTCCGCATCACCTGCTGCTCAAAATGACGATCCCGGTTGGGTCAGGAACTCGGTTTCCCCGGCGGTCGATTCGCGCCCGAGAATTGCGTTGCGATGCGGAAACTTGCCGAAACGTCGAACGATCTCGAGGAGAAATACGCCGGTGCAATGCGCAAGCAAGTGGAAAAACAGAAAGTCGCGATAGCCTGCGTAGTTCTCGCTAATGCGACCGGCAATTGCACTTCTGCTCGTGTTGGGACTCTTGTTGGGACCGGGCTACTACGCTTACTCCCTTTTGCTCAGTGGCCAGGCGACAGGGTCAATCGAAATGACCGAGCGCGCATCGCGCTGGGTGACCACGGATGGAACCATTCTCAGGTTTGCAAGCGGGCAGGCATACAAACCCGTCGCACTATCGCTGAGCCCGGACATGAACCGGGTCGTGTTTCGACTTCACTTCAACTTCCCCGAGAGCAGCAGTGTGCGCGATGCGGTCGAACTTCACTTTCAGGCGACGCTGATTCAGCTGGATCACACCGTGCTCGAACGCCCGATTCAATTGCGCGTCACGAAAGCCGGAACGCAGAAAATGGACATCGGTCCCCTTGAGATACCCTACCCGGCCGAGTATCTGTTCCTGTTGGAAGAATCGGGTAATCCCGAACTTATTCCGATCCTCAAGCTCGAGTTAATCGAAAAAGTCGAGACGCCGGTCAGGGCAGTTGTCTGGGCTGGAATGGCGCTGCTGATCATTGCCGTACTGATTGTGCTGCGCGATGCAATGCAGGCAATGCGCTCAGGCCGCTCGCACTAACACCCTCAACACCTTCAGACGCACTCCGGAAAAAGATACATGCAAACACCTGCTCCGCAAGCCCTTCTCGATTACGTTGAAGGACTCAGAACGCACGATGTTGACAAAGTCGCCTCTACGGCAGGGGACGATCTGCGCTTCATCAGTGCGACCCGCATTCTCGATAAACAACAGTTTCTTGCAATGCTCGCAGCCCTGTATGCCGGGTTTCCCGACTGGACCTACAAATTCGACTCTATTGAAGATCGCGGTCAGGGAAACTACGCGATCAAGTGGGACCAGGGCGGAACCCACACGGGCGTTTGGGCGATGTCGGGAATGGAACCAATAGAACCCACCGGCAAATCAGTCCGGATCCCGCCGCACTATTTTTTCTATCGTGTCGCAGATGACAAGCTCGTTATCATTTTTCCGGAGCCGATTCTCGGCGGTGCGCCAAGCGGCATACTTCAACAAATCGGCGTGGAATTACCACCGCTGTAGCATTTGCAAACTCGCCCTGCTTAAAAGCGCGGCGAGATATTTTTCGCACCTATACTTGAACCACTAGTTTCCCTCAACGGCCGATACCGCCATGAAAATCACCAACCTCGAAGTATTCATCCTGCGCGCACTGGACACCGGACGTCCGCATTGGGTCAGCAACTTTATCGTTCCTCGCGCCAACGAGATTCTGGTGCGGCTCAAGACCGACGAAGGTATCGAGGGTTTCGGTATCGCCACCAGCTACACGCCGATCGAAGCCGCCATTCATACATTCCGCACCGGTATCAGTGAGCAGATTATCGGCGCAGACGCGTTGGCGCCGGAGCGGCTATTTCAGAAACTGTTCGCGCTCAGTTCGCAAAGACTTGGTCACGAGAAAGGCTGGTCGCGTGAAGCATTGATGAGAGTCGCGGCGGCAGTGGATATCGGCTGCTGGGACATCATCGGCAAAGCGGCAGGCATACCGCTTTACCGTTTGTTCGGCGGTTACCGTGATGAGGTACCGTGTTACGTGACATGCGCTTACTACCGCGACGGCAAGGACAATGCCGAGCTACGTGACGAGATGCAAATGCTCAAGGCTCAGGGTCACCACGGATTCAAGGCAAAAGCGGGTGGTCTGCCACTTGCAGAAGATATCGAGCGTCTGGAACTGGTGCGTGAGGTTATCGGTGACGACAGCGATTTAATGGTCGACATCAACCGCGGCTGGGATCTGCAAACCGCGATTGAAGGTGCACGCATGCTCGAACCCCTGCAACCGCGCTGGCTCGAAGAACCGGTACGCTGGGCCGACGATCGCCGCGAACTCAAGTTACTGGCAAAGCAGACACGTATTCCGCTATCGGCAGGCGAGAGCGAGCTCACCAGCTGGGGATGCCGCGCACTCCTGGAAGAGGAGGCAATCCAGATTCTTCAGTTCGATTGCACCATGTCGGGCGGATTCACTGAAGGCCGCAAATTGTCGGCACTTTGTGAACTCAACCATGTTCAGGTCGCACCCCACCACGACTGCTTCATTCACGCCCATATCGTCGCCGCAAGCCCGGCCGGGCTTATCGTCGAATCCTTTACCGACCCTGAACGCGACCCGTTACAGGCCGAACTGTTCGAGAACCCGCCGAAAATCGAAAATGGCTGGATGACGTTGAATCAGGATCCCGGGCTGGGATTGACATTGTCGGAAAAAACGATCAAGAAATTCGGCGAAAAGATACTTTGAGCCGGTCCCGTTGGGACACCGCTCCTGCTGCAACGCCAATGCAGTCTCGTCTTGCGGTCGCAAAAAACTTGCAGGGTGTGCAGCTTCCTTACCGATCGCGTCTCGTCAGAACGACTCAACGCGATCGCCCGTACTGACGCCGCTTCTATAGCCCGGCATGTGCCGCGACCAGTGCTGGACTAAGGCATTCAGTTGCCGATGACATCTCCGAAGAGTGCCCATTCCTTCCCGTCGAAGCGTGCCAGCTGCGCCGATTCGATCAGAAAGAAATCTTCCGCCGACGTATTCCAGGTGATTCCAGGCAACATCATCGGCATCTGCAAGTCCTTGATCGATGCCATCTGTTTCATGATGTTGGCGCGTGTCAAATCGTCGCCGCAAGCCTCGAGCAATCGAGCAACGCCGCTCGCGATAATGTAACCATTGACGTTGAACGCATCGTCGATACTTTCGTCCGGCATATACTTGTTGAACCATTCGGTGTATGCCTTCATGTCCTCGTCATCGGCCCACTGCGGATCGACCGGATCTTTCAGATAGAGCGCGGTTATCAGTCCAACGGACTTTTCCAGCCCTGCAGGTTCAAGCACAGTGCCAACCGATGTTGAAACATTGTTCAGCAGGTGAAGCGGTTTCCAGCCGATGTCATTGGCCTTGCGAATGGCCTGCGCCGCAAACTTCGGCGTCGTGACGTTGTAGAACGTATCCGCCCCCGATGCACGCAATGAAATAATCTGTGAGTCGATTGTCGGATCGGTTACTTCGTAACTCGCTTCGGCGACAATCATCGTGTCAGCCTTGTCTCCGAGCCCTTCTTTCAGACCGTGCACATAGTCCTTACCGTAGTCGTCGTTCTGGTAAAGAATGGCGATTTTCGCATCAGGCTTGTTTTCCAGAACGTACTGCGCATAGATTTTCGATTCGTTGCTGTAGCTCAGGTTGAATCCCATTGTCCACGGAAAATTCTGCGGATCGCCCCACTTGGTCGCGCCGGTGTTCACGAAGACGTGCGGCACACCCTTGGCATTGACGTATTTGTGAATCGCCGAATTGGTCGGTGTGCCGAGCGTGCCGGCCAGAAACAGCACTTCTTCCTCCTCGACCAGTTTGCGAATCTGCTCCACAGTGCGTGGCGGACTGTAACCGTCGTCCAGGCTGATGAAGTTAATCTTGCGGCCATTGATGCCGCCCTGGTCATTGATCATCTTGAAGTAAGCGCTCTCGGCGCGGCCAATCGTGCCATATGCCGACGCAGGGCCACTGTAGGGATTGGTACTGCCAATCTTGATCTCGTCAACGCTTGCGTCCTGGTCATCGGTTTGCTGCTCGCCGCATCCGATCAGGACGCTTGCAACGAACATCGCCAGAATCAATGTCTTGATATTGTGATTCGATTTCATCATCGCCTCCATTAAGTTTCCTGCGTTTGCGCTGCGCGCTTCTTGCGGGTAGAACCCGTCGTCAGTCTTGCCCACAGCGCGCGAACGAATCCTGCAATGCCTGCGGGCGCCAGAAATATGAACGCCAGCAAAAACAAACCATAAACTGCCCACGGCGCCGCTTTCGAAATCTCATCCGCAATGTTAGGCACGAATTGTATAAACAGCGCCCCGTAGATTACGCCACTGATGGACGCGAGTCCGCCGATCACGATACCAATCAGAAACGTGATCGACACGAGCGCGACGAAACTGTCGGGCGCGACGAACTGCACCACGATCGCTCCAAGCGCGCCACCAACGCCGGCGTAAAGCGCGCTCACTCCAAAGGTCAATGTCTTCACTGCTGCGACATCAATGCCCATTGCCTCGGCCGCAATCGGGTGGTCGCGAATCGCCACCATCGCGCGCCCGATGCGCCCGCGCAACAGGTTCCACGCGAGCCAGAACATAACTAGCGCAATGATCAACGTGAACAGATACAGCCACTGGTCCTGACTGATGTTCAGGCCGAACGGCGCCTCCGGTTTCAGGATAACGATGCCCTGAACGCCACCGGTCCATTCTTCCAGACCTTTGTACTTGAGAATCTGCGGCATCGAAATTCCCAACGCGAACGTCGCCAGTGCGAGATAGTGGCCATGCAGGCGTAACGCCGGCAGCCCGAACAGGAATCCCGCAATGAAACAGATCACGCCCGCCACCGGCACCGTCACCCAGTACGGCACACCCCAGTGATCCATCAGCACTGCGGCAACATAAGCGCCAATGGCATAAAACGCACCATGTCCGAGTGAAATCTGACCGTTGAACCCGGTCAGCATGTTCAGGCCCAACAGCACGATCGCATATACCAGCACCATGTTGAACTGGAACACGCGGTAACTGCTGAGCACGAACGGAAGCGCACAGGCAAGCACAACGACGAGAGCGACAAGGATCAAGCGCGTGCGGTTGACGTACAGTCCGCCCATTACACCCTCGTCACGAAAGAGCGTCCGAACAAGCCGGTCGGTTTGAATATCAGCACGCCGATAATTACCACGAGTGCAACAGTGAGCTTCAGTTCGGTACCGACAACGTATGCGCCCATGATGTTTTCAAGAACACCGACGGTCAGGCCGCCAATGACTGCACCCAGCGGACTGTCGATGCCGCCCATCAATGCCGCCGCAATCGCGTAGAGCAGTATTCCGGACATCATGTTCGGATCGAGATAGACGATCGGTGCAACCATCATTCCGGCTATTGCGCCAATAGCCGCCGCAATACCCCATCCCAGCGCAAGCATCCAGCCGGTGCGAATACCGGCTAGCCGGCTCGACACTGCGTTTTCGGCAGTTGCGCGCATTGCCAGCCCGAGGGGGGTAAAGCGAAAAAACAGGAACAACGTGACGAGCACGAATATTGAAACGCCTACGACCCCGGCCTCATGCGAGGATATATACGGGCCAAACAGTGGTTCTTCCGGGAACGGGCTCGGAAATACCTTGATGGTGTACGTGAAAATCCACCCGGTCACGCTATTCAGAATAACCAGCAATGCGATGAATACCACGACTACTGTCAGCACTGGCGCATCGGCAACGCGGCGAACAATTGCGCGCTCGATGATCAAGCCGATAAAAAATGACGCGACAACAGTCAGCCCGAATGCCGCCCAGTAAGGAAGACCTGCGTTGATCATTGCCCACGCGAGGTATGTCGAGAACATCGCCAATTCGCCTTGTGCGAAATTGATGTGATGCGTCGACTGGTAGATCATCACCAACGCGAGCGCAAGGCTGGCGTAAATTGCGCCATTGGCGAGACCGGAGAAAACCTGATGCAGAAATGCTTCCATATGAACTAACGATCAATAACCCAGATAAGACTTGCGCACGGACTCCGCTTCGCGCAACTCGTGCGCTGGACCGGACATGACAACACGGCCCGTCTCCAGAATGTATGCGGTGCTCGCCAGATCGAGTGCAAGACTGGCATTTTGTTCGACAAGCAATATCGCCACTTTTTGCACCTCGTTGATGGTGCGCATGATGCGGAATATGTCCTGCACCACAAGTGGCGCGAGTCCGAACGAAGGCTCGTCGAGCAATAGCAGACGCGGGTTGAGCATCAGCGCCCGCGAGATTGCCAGCATCTGTTGTTCGCCTCCTGACAACGTCCCCGCTTGCTGATGGCGCCTTTCCTTCAACCTCGGAAAGTAGCTGAAGACGCGCTCGAAATCGGCGGCAACCGCGGCCTTGTCACGCCTTGTCATCGCGCCGACGCGCAGATTTTCCTCGGTTGTGAGGTTCATGAAGGTGCCACGCCCATCCGGCACGTGACCGACACCAAGGCGCACGATTGATTCGGTCGCCTTTCCGTTGACCTGCACCTGGTCCAGCACGATGCTTCCCCGCGCTGACCTGAGCATGCCGCACAAAGCACGCAGCACGGTGGTTTTACCAGCACCGTTTGCGCCCAGAATCGTGGTTATACCGCCTTGTTCAACCGAAAATGAAACGTCGTGCAATACATCACTTGCGCCGTAACCTGCGCACAGGCCGCTGACTTCGAGGATTGGCATCAGCTGTCCGTTCCGAGGTAGGCCCGGATAACCTCCGGGTCACGTCGAATCTCGTCGGGCGTTCCATCGGCAATCTTGCGCCCGAAATCAAGAACGAAGACCCGGTCGGACACACGCATCACAAGATTCATGTGATGCTCAACGAGCAAAATGGTGAGCGACAACTCTTCGTGAATGCGACGAATCAATTCTATAAATGTTTCGACTTCCTGGTGATTCAGCCCCGCGGCCGGCTCGTCCAGTAACAGCAGGGACGGTTGCGCTGCAATAGCACGCCCGAGTT
The DNA here is from genome assembly GCA_951812315.1 of uncultured Burkholderiales bacterium. Lineage (GTDB taxonomy): Bacteria > Pseudomonadota > Gammaproteobacteria > Burkholderiales > Eutrophovitaceae > SG8-40. The sequence continues at coordinate 39,626 of CATOSA010000013.1, read as the reverse complement.
CAACGCGCTTTTGCGTGCCGAACGGCAAATCGACTGCAGGAATGTCGGCAACCTCTCCAAGCTCGAGTAGTTCGATCAGTGTCTCGGTTCTTGCGTCGACCTTGGGTTCTTCCCGGCCGGTCAGCGGCAGGCGCAGCGCGTTAGCGAGAAAACCGCCGCGACTGCGGCAATGCGCGCCAACCTTGATGTTGTCGCGCACGCTCATCGTCTTGAACAGCGCCAGGTTCTGGAACGTTCGGCCAATACCCAGTTCTGCGACCCGATGGCGACGAACGTCTGCCAGCGGAGTGCCCTCGAATTCGATCGATCCATTCTGCCAGTCGTACAGTCGCGACAGGCAATTGAATAATGTGGTTTTGCCGGCTCCGTTCGGGCCGATCAATCCGGCAATTTCTCCGCGCCGCACGTCAAAGGAAACGTCGTCGAGCGCAACGATGCCGCCGAAGCGCACCGTAATTCCGGCCACGCGCAGCAGCACTGAATTCGCTTGCTGCGATTCAGCCACTTTTGATGTATTGATGCTGCCGGCCACGCTCAAATTGATCTCTAATCCGCTGAACGACGTTCGCGTGCAGCGCTACAGTACGGCGCGGCACCTGCGGATCCCCTCCTCACTTGTTTTACTTTGTTGACTTGCCGGCGGCGATATTGACACGAACGGCACGACGGGTAAAGGCGGCACCATGCTAGGGAACCTCTGATCAATTGTCATGAACTCAGCGCGTTCGTACAAGGCCTGTGGCAAGGCGCGTCTTGCAGGCAATGTAGGTCACCTTGCCAAGAGGCGCAACGCAGTCCACAGGACTTGTACGACGCGCCCTTCGGGAGATTGACACACGCTCACTGGCGTTGTTGGCCGTCTTGACAAGGTGACCTACATTGCCTGCGGCGTCCGCCTAGCCAGTGAGCGTGTGTCAATCTCTGAGCACGTGAGAATTGATCAGAGGTTCCCTAGGCATTCCTTGCTCGAAGACCCGACACACGGCCGGATTCAGCCCTGGGGCGGATATGAGCGCGCTGCCCGGCATTGGCGCCGGTCACGATACTGCTTTGACCAACAAGCAATTGAACAGGGCGGACGGATAGTGGCCTAGCGCCGATCCTGTTAAAGTCCGAGACCCGGGTCCGACAGTGGACCGGGTGCCAGATTCGTTCTCCGCGATGCAACGGTGCAGGAATCCAGGCTGGCCTCACGCGCGGTACACTGTCCACAAGCGCAAGGCAGTCACGCCCGCCCGGCGACTTACATAAATAATTCTTTACAGAGGGAGCACAGATGAAACTCTATTTTGATCCGGTAACCGTCAACTGCCGGAAGGTACTTGCGGGTCTTGACCTCATTGGCGCCGCATACAGCGAAGAAAAAGTCGATTACTTCGGAGGTGGCCACAAGAGCCCGGAATATACCGCCATTAACCCGAATCAGTCGTTGCCCGCTCTGATAGACGACGGTTTCACGGTGTGGGAGTCCAATGCAATATTGCAATATGCGGCGGACAAGCAAGGCAACACATCCGCCTATCCGACAGACCTGAAGACGCGCACTGACGTCAATCGCTGGTTATTGTGGGAATCAAATCAATGGTTTCCGACATGCTACATATGGCTGGTGGAAAATGTCGTCAAGCCGATTCTCGGCGACAAACCAGACGAGAAAACGCTGGCCGACGCAACGCCGAAATTCCATCAGCTTGCGGCCATTATTGATTCTACGGTGGCAACACAGCCGTGGCTGTGCGCACAGGAACCAACGATTGCCGACATTGCCGTCGCAGCACCGATGCATTTGCATCCGTGGCAGAAGCTGCCGCTTGGCGATCATCCCAATCTCGTGTCGTGGATGGGACGGGTGGAAGCGCTGCCAAGCTGGAAGAAAACCGATCCGGTTCCGCTGCTCGGCCTGAGCTAGATCAGCGTGCGTTTTTCGGGCGAATCAGTATTGATTCGCCCGCTTGCCTGGTCCCACGCAGTCCCGTATTCAGCCGTAAATACCAGTCTGACGGTTGCGGCCCGGTCAAAACGAGCGCGGCAGCCCAAGTATGTGCTCGGCGACATAAGACAAAACCAGGTTGGTTGAAATCGGCGCCACCTGATAGAGCCGCGTCTCGCGGAACTTGCGCTCGACGTCGTACTCCGCCGCAAAGCCGTATCCACCATGAAATTGCAGGCAGGCATTTGCCGCTTCCCATGATGCCTTGGCAGCAAGGTATTTCGCCATATTGGCCTGTGCGCCGCATGGCTGGTGGGCATCGTACAGTTCGCAAGCCTTCCAGCGCATCAAGTCGGCAGCCTCGACTTCGACGTAAGCCTCTGCGATCGGAAATTGCACGCCCTGGTTCTGTGCAATCGGGCGTCCGAACACGACACGATCCTTCGTATATTTTGAAACCCGATCAATGAACCAGTACCCGTCACCGATGCACTCGGCCGCGATCAGGGTGCGCTCGGCATTGAGTCCGTCGAGAATGTAACGAAAGCCAAGCCCCTCCTCGCCAATCAGATTCTCGGCCGGTATTTCCAGATCGTCGAAAAACAGTTCATTGGTTTCGTGATTGACCATGTTGGCGATCGGCTGCACCGTCATTCCCGATTTCACCGCGTCATGCAGGTCAACGATGAATATCGACATGCCTGCGGATTTTCGCTTGACGTCCGCGAGCGGGGTCGTGCGAGCCAGAAGGATCATCAGGTCAGAGTGCTGGACTCGCGAAATCCACACTTTCTGACCATTGACGACGTAACGGTCGCCTTTTCTGACGGCAGTCGTCTTGATCTTCGTTGTGTCGGTACCGGTGGTCGGTTCGGTCACGCCCATCGATTGCAACCGCAGTTCTCCCGCTGCAATTTTCGGCAAGTATTTGCTTTTCTGCGCATCGGACCCGTGACGCAGCAGTGTGCCCATGTTGTACATCTGGCCATGGCATGCACCGGCGTTGCCACCCGTGCGGTTGATCTCTTCCATGATCACCGACGCTTCGGCAAGGCCAAGACCCGAGCCACCGAATTCCTGCGGAATCATCGCCGCTAGCCAGCCAGCCTCGGTCAACGCGGTGACGAACTCTTCGGGATAACCACGCTCGGAATCGATGCGTCGGTGATACTCGTCAGGAAATTGCGCACACAGCGCGCGCACGCCGTCACGAACATCCTGATACTTTTCTGATTCAGAATTTTGCATTACGAAGTATTTGTTTCCAGGCTATTGATATTCTGGTTTGGGGTCTGACTAATAAAGCTCGGCAACCGCATCCATTGCCAGGCCGCCTTGATGATCGCGCGCCCACAATGCGACGCGTTTATCGTCATCCTCGCAACCGCACACCTCGAAGTGATGATTATCAAACAACGGCGCCATTGCCCGGAAACTGAATTTGCGGACTTTGGCGGTTGGCATGTTCCGCCGGAGCACATCGACCAGCAACGTCGCGATCAGCGGACCGTGAACGATCAGACCGGGATAGCCTTCGACTTCGGTGACATAAGGCCTGTCGTAGTGAATCCGGTGGCCATTGAACGTCAACACGGAATAACGAAACAACAGCACCGGGTCAGGGTCAATGCGACGCGAAAACGATTCATCAATGCGCGCTGCACGCGGCTCGGGAGCGCGCGCATCGGGACGCGCACTTTCGCGATAAACAACATCCTGCTCTTCACGAATGGCAATGCCACGCGCATCGGTAATTTCGTGCAACACGGAAACAAACACCAGAGTACCGCTGCGTCCGCGCTTGCTGTTTATATTCGTCACCTGTGAGGTTCGCTCGATATCATCGCCGACCTGCAAGGGATGATTGAACGTTATCCTGCTTCCGGCAAACATGCGCCGTGGCAACGGCACTGGCGGAAGAAATCCACCTCCCTCGGCAAGACCATCCACGCTGAGTTCACTATGGCGGTCGAGCGGCGTGAAGTACATCCATTGCCACAGCGGCGGCACCTCGCTGCCAGTCACCGGACGCGCATCATCGCGATCCAGTGTCGCTGACATTGCCGCCACTGGCGCAGCCGATACCCTGTCGCTGCGCGATACGCCGCGGCCAACCCATTCACGCAATTTACTCAGCTGCAGATCCGAAACATCGCTGTTCACTGAAGTGGACACTGTACTCCCTCAACTTATCCTGACTGTGGTTTGGACCGGATGTGTACGCATACAGACAGTCCGCACCCAATCATCCGTGAAAATGCACGATTGTTTTTGTGGTCGTCATATGTTCGAGCGCCAGGAACCCTTTCTCCCGTCCATGGCCGCTCTTCTTCATTCCACCAAAGGGCAGCTCGACGCCGCCGCCTGCACCAAAATTGTTAATGAATACCTGCCCGCACTGCATGCGTTTGGCCACGCGCTGCTGCCTGTCACCGTCCCGGGTCCAGACTGCGCCGACGAGTCCGTAGTCCGTCGCATTCGCAAGATTCACGGCGTCTTCCTCATCGGTAAACGGAATAGCTGACAGTACCGGACCGAAGACTTCTTCGCAGGCGATCGCATGGTCGCGAGACACCTGCCCGAATAAAGCCGGCTTGACCCAGAAGCCCGCACTGTTCAATCCGTCTTCCAGAGAGCCTTCCGCCAACAACGGCACGCCGCCGTCGATTGCGGCCTGGGTGTACGCCTTCACCTTATCTCGCTGCACCGCATTCATCAAAGGGCCACAGTCCAGATCCATTTCCGGTGTGCCAACCCGCAACTTCGAGAACGCGTTGGCAACCTCGCCGGTAAACTCGTCATAGACATCTTGCTGCACGAGCAAGCGGCTACCGGCAGAGCATGTTTGCCCAGCGTGCAATATGATGGCCTTTACTGCAACCGGCAACGCTTTTTCAAGATCGGCGTCTGCAAAAATAATCTGCGGCGACTTGCCGCCCAACTCCAGCGTGCAACCAACATGATTGCGTGCTGCAGCCTGTTGGACCAGCGTGCCCGCTCTGGGTGAACCGGTGAAACTGATGAAATTCACACCCGGGTGCGCCGACAATGCGGCGCCCGCCGTTTCACCGAGGCCAGTGACTACATTGAGCGCGCCTGCCGGCAATCCTGCCTCTATCCCCAGCTGCGAAATCTTCAACGTCGACAGACAGGCATCTTCGGACGGCTTTACCACAGCCGCGTTTCCGACGGTCACGGCCGCAGCGACCGTGCGCGCATATTGTTGTGCAGGATAGTTCCACGGAATGATGTGCCCGGTCACACCATGCGGCTCGCGCTGAACGTTCACGCTGTAGCCGTCAAGGTAAGGAATAACCTGGCCGTGCAATTTGTCGGCTGCACCGGCATAGAATTCGAAGTAACGCGCAGTCGCGGTGATGTCTGCGCGCGCGGCCGCCAAGGGTTTGCCTGTGTCGCGCGCTTCGATCATCGCCAGTTCCTCGAAATTGTCGAGAATCAATTGCGACCAGCGATACATGATGCGACTGCGCTCGACCGGTGGGGTACGTCCCCAGGCTCCGTCAAGCGCTGACTGGGCGGCGCGCACCGCAAGATCGATGTCTTGCGCGGTACCGGCGGCAATTCGTGCGAAAACTTCGCCGCTGCACGGATCGATCATTGGCAAGCTACCACCGTCTTGCGCCTGCACCTGTTTGCCGCCGATCAGCAAGGCATGTGATTCAAGTTCAACTGCTGTCATGTTTCCTCCATAAAACGTTCTGCGCTCATTCAGGGAAGCCTCCCCTGCCGAGTCCCCATGGTTGATCAAGTCACCAGATCTGAAATGTTCTCGTCTTGTTCACGCTAAACGGTGTTCGACTCATGCAGGCGCTCTATATCGGAAACGCCGTAACCGAGCTCCGCGAGTATCGCGTCCGTGTGTTCACCAAGTGCCGGAACAGGATCCATGCGCGGATCGAAACTCTCAGGCATGCCGGGCGGCAACATCGCCTTGATCTTGCCAACCGGCGCAACTACTTCCTGCCATCGGTTACGCGCATTGAGCTGGGCATGATTCCACACGTCCTTCATCTCGTTCAAGGCTGCATTGCCAATTTTCGCTTCGTCCAGTTTCGCAACGACCGCGTCGTACGTAAGGCCAGAAAAAGCGTCGACGATAATTTCATACAACGCCTGCCTGGACTCTGAACGCCGCGTACTCGAAGAAAAGCGGGGATCGTCCTTGAGCTCCGATCGCTGCAATACCTTGTCGCAGAACACCGCCCATTCGCGCTCGTTCTGCAACCCGACCATCAGCGTTTTGCCGTCGCCGACCTCGAACGGACCGTAAGGATAAATGGTCGCGTGCGCGGCACCCGTTCGCGGCGGCGGCGACGCGCCGTCGTATGCATAGTAAAGAGGGAAACTCATCCACTCGGACATGCTTTCCAGCATTGATACATCGATGCGGCAACCTTCTCCGGTCTTACCGCGCTGGATCAATGCAGCGAGTATGTTGCTATAGGCATACATGCCGGCCGAGATATCAACGATCGAACATCCCGCCTTGACCGGTGTGTCCGGCGTTCCGGTAATCGAAACCAGTCCGGATTCTGCCTGGATCAACAGGTCATACGCCTTCTTGTCGCGGTACGGCCCATCGGCGCCGTAGCCGGATATGTCGCACACAATAAGTTTCGGATACTTTTTCTTGAGCGCGTCATGAGAAAACCCCATCCGCGATGTCGCGCCGGGCGCGAGGTTTTGCACCATGACGTCCGCGTTCTCAAGCAGCTTGAAAACGATTTCTTTCGCTTCCGGCTGTTTAAGATCCAGCGTAATACTTTCTTTGGAGCGATTCGTCCATACGAAGTGCGATGTCATGCCATTGACACGCTCATCGTAGGATCGCGCCGGGTCGCCAACGCCAGGCCGTTCGATCTTGATAACGCGTGCGCCCAGATCAGCAAGCTGCCGCGTACAGAATGGGCCTGCAATCACATGCTCAAGTGCAACTACTGTAACGCCTTGCAACGGTCGCATCGCGTCCTTAATCTCCCTTCGCCACTCAAAACCGTTAATTGTGCCATGGAGGCCTCCCGGCCTGTGCCGATCGCCGCCGCCCCGGCCGGCAATGTCGCATCCGTATCTTTGCCACAGCACGTTCGTGCCGGTAGTTTAACCGGCAACGTCCAGCTCGCCCGCGAAGGTGACTTCCTGGCTTGTTTGACTCAGTGCTCGGTTAGAATGAGACCAATCGGAAATATCCCGAAGCATCTTTCAGGTATCAGCCTTTTTCAGGAACCAGCCTCTTTCAGGAATCGTCTCAATGAGTTCTTACAGAATCGCAGTAATCGCCGGTGACGGCATCGGCAAGGAAGTCATGCCTGAGGGTATTCGTGCGCTCGATGCTGCGGGCCGCAAGTTTGGCATCACATTTACTTTCGACGAATTCGACTGGAGTTGCGACAACTATGAAAAGAAAGGCTGGTGGATGCCGCCAGACTGGCGCGACAAGGTGGGCGGTCACGACTGCATATTTTTTGGCGCCACCGGCTGGCCCGCAATCGTGCCGGACCATCAATCCCTATGGGATTCGCTGATCAATTTTCGCCGCGACTTCGACCAGTACGTCAACTTGCGCCCGGTGCGCCTGATGCCGGGCATCAAATGCCCACTTGCCGGCCGCAAACTCGGCGACATCGACTACTTCGTCGTGCGCGAGAATACCGAAGGCGAATACTCGTCGGTCGGTGGCCGGGTTTTCAGTGGAAGCGAACGTGAAACGGTCACGCAAACGTCAATTTTTACGCGCAAGGGTGTCGATCGCATCATGAAGTATGCGTTCGAACTTGCCAAAACACGTTCGGCGAAACATGTCACCTTGGCGACCAAATCCAACGGCATATCGATCACGATGCCGTACTGGGACGAACGCTTCAAGGAGATGTCCGGTAACTATCCCGGTATCGAGACGGACCAGTTTCATATTGACGGATTGATGATTCAACTGGTGCTCAATCCTCAGCGCTTCGACGTGATCGTTGCGTCAAACCTGTTCGGCGACATCATCTCCGACCTCGGGCCGGCGACCGCCGGCACCATCGGCGTTGCCCCCTCGGGAAACATCAACCCGGATCGTACCTTCCCGTCGCTGTTCGAGCCCGTTCACGGGTCGGCGCCCGATATCTTCGGCAAGCGGATTGCGAACCCGATCGCGCAAATCTGGTCGGGCGCGATGATGCTCGACCACCTCGGTCACGCCGACGCAGCCGCTGCGACGATCACTGCGATTGAAGATTGCCTCGTAAACGGACCGCGCACACCAGATGTCGGTGGCAACGCCAGGACCGAAGACATGGGCAAGGCGATTGCCGCGGCAATCTGATGGATGCATGGCCCAACGCGCCGGATCACTTCCGATAGTACCCGACGAGATTGGCGTTCATAATGCACATGCACTTTGCAAAATGGGCTGGCGTCAGTTGCGCCAGCGATGTACGATATATTTCGAAATTATAAGAAGGTGCCTCGAACAAGAAGGTGCCTCGTAACACACAGCAAGGGACAATGGATCACTGGTGATTGGCTGGTACCTGCGATTGCCAATGTGAAAGCGTTTTGACTAGCTGGCGGCCATATCCGCCGTAGGGAGGACAGCATACCTTTCGCCAAAACCCCGAGCGGGAATTTGCACTACGAAACGTGCGATCTCACGCCACCCTGGGTCGAAGACCCTGAGACGATAATTTTTCATCACGGCGTCGCCGCGGAAACTGCCATATGGACGCCATGGCTAAGCTTCCTCGCCACTAAATACCGGCTCGTTCTCTTCGATATGCGCGGTTACGGGCAATCGGTTAAGCCCGATGCGCAATACGAGTGGTCATTTGACGCAATGGTCGACGACCTCAGACATATTGCGGACGCAGTCGACGCGAAGAAATTTCATCTCGTCGGCGAATCCATTGGCGGTACGACAGCCATTGCCTTCGCATTGTCCAGTCAGAAAACAAGGCTACTTTCTCTGGCACTTTCGAATACGGCCGCAAAAGGCGGACTACTCGGCAATGTCAATGTCTGGCGCGAAATGGTGCGAACCGGCGGGCAGAAAAAGTGGGCATCTCAAATGATGGAGTGGCGGTTTCATCCGGGCGCGCTCGACCAGGATACTTACCACTGGTACTTGCAGCTACACGAAACGTGTTCCATGGATACCTGTCTGGGACTTGCCGACATGTTGATCGCATGCGACTTTACCCAGGAGCTGCGCAACATCCGCCTGCCGACTTTGTTGCTCTCGCCCGACGACAGCCCGTTCGTTCCGGCAAAAATCATGGCCGCTATGCGCGAGGAAATTCCCGGCGCCGAGCTCGAAGTGTTTGCAAATTCACGTCACGGACTGCCGCTTTCCCATGGCGAAGCATGTGCGCGAGCATACCTGGAGTTCATGGAACGCCGAACCTGACCGGGAAGCCCGGAAACTGCAGGCGCAATAAGGGCAACACACACCGCCGCGCTTAGGGGCGGCGGCGCTCAACGAAGCCATGTGTGCCGAAGCGAGCATTCTCATGCACCGCGCTCGTATCCAGATAGTTAGCTCATGCTCGCCTTGACATCGTCTGGCAGGCGCGGCGTTTCCACGCCGCCAAGTTCGCATGCATATTCAAGTAGCGCCGAGAAATCCTTGCCTGCATATTCTCCCGAACGCGCCGCACCGTAAACAGCATGCACGGCGGATCCGACCGGAACGCCGAGACGAAACTCATCCGCACTCTGCAACGCCAGCCCGATATCCTTGCGCGCAAGGTCGATGGTGAAGCCCGGTTCGGTGTCACCTTTCAACACCTTGTTGGCAAAATTGAACTGAAACTGTCCGTTGGTGCCACTCGTTCCGGCGTTGACCTCCTTCAATTTGGCAATATCGATTCCCCATTTTGCGGCAAGCGCCAGTCCCTCCGCGGTAACCTGCACGATGCTGATGATCATGAAATTGTTCACGATTTTGGTGCGGATACCGGAGCCGATGCCACCGCAACGGTGAATCGTCGTTCCCATCGCTTCGAGCAATGGCCTTACCCGCTCGAATACCGCGTCGTCATCACAACCAACCATGAATAAGGACTCGCCGCGTTGCGCGTGAAATGCCAGTCGCCCGACGGGTGCATCGACAAATGCGATACCCTGATCGGCACACGCCTTCGCGATCCTGTCGGTTCCGGTTGGCGCGATAGTACTCATCTCAAGCAAGGTGCCACCTGCCTGCAGGCGCTCCAAAACGCCACCCTCGCCCAGCACAACTTGTTCGACATGTTGCGTTGCCGGCAACATGGTAATCACGATGCCGGCGCCATCGAGTGCCTCGCCAAGCGAATTCGCACCGCGTGCACCGTGTGCAACAACCGGTTCCATACGCGCCGGATCAATGTCATATACGGTGATTGGCGTACCCTTCTGGACGATATTCGACGCCATCGGTTGCCCCATCGCGCCAAGACCGATAAAACTGACCTTAGAATTCTCCATCTAGCCTCCCCTTATTGAGTGATCTACAGACTTGCGACTTTCTTTTAGTATCATCTGCACTAGGATTTGCACAAGCGCCTGATTGGCGGATACGCTGTCTGCGCCAGAGACTTGTTTCGGCAGCACCACCGTAGTCGTAACCCGTCGTCATCCGCAGCCTTCATCGCGTGGCGCCGGCGTCCGCGTGGTTGAAAATTGAAGACGTTGTGCAGTCAGTCACGATCAGAGCCGGCGAAACAACACAATCGCAGTATTGGATCGGACCCGTGTGACTGGGCACCGGCATCCTCTGCAGCGTTATCGATAACTGGAGATTTTGCATCATGATCAATCCGGCAGCACCGGGAGCCCTCTCCCATATTCGCGTACTCGATCTGTCGAGAATTCTTGCCGGACCGTGGGCCGCGCAGATGCTTGGAGACTTCGGCGCAGAAATCATCAAGGTGGAACGTCCTGGTGTCGGCGACGACACGCGCGGATGGGGGCCGCCCTACGTTAAGGATGCCAAAGGCAATGACACTACGGATTCAACCTACTATCCGAGTGCAAACCGCAACAAGGAATCCATCACCATTGACTTTACCCGCCCCGAGGGGCAGAAACTCATTCGCGAGCTTGCGGCCAAGTGCGATGTAGTCATCGAGAATTTCAAGGTCGGCGGTCTGAAAAAGTACGGCCTGGATTACGACTCGTTGAAGCCGCTCAATCCGCGCCTGATCTATTGCTCAATCACCGGATTCGGGCAAACCGGTCCATACGCAGCACGCGCCGGATATGATTTTCTGATCCAGGGTCTGGGTGGCCTGATGAGCTTCACCGGTCACGCTGACGGCGAACCAGGCGGCGGGCCGATGAAAGTCGGCGTTGCACTGGCAGACATCATGACGGGAATGTACGCATCGACCGCCATCCTCGCCGCACTGACGCATCGCGCCGAGACCGGAGTCGGCCAACATATCGACCTTGGTTTGCTGGACGTTCAGGTCGGCGTACTATCGAACCAGGCGATGAATTACCTGCACACCGGAAAACTTCCGAAACGAATGGGAAACGCGCATCCAAATGTCGTGCCCTACCAGGACTTCCCGACCAAAGACGGTTACATGATCCTCGCGCTTGGCAACGACGGTCAGTTCGCACGTCTTGCCAAGGCAATCGGCATTCCGGAATGGGCGGACGATCCAGACTACTCAACAAATGCACAGCGCGTAATCAATCGCGAAGTCCTTATTTCACGCATGAGCGAGATCACGCGCACGCGAACGACGGATGAGTGGATAGAATTGTTCGAAAGTGTTGGCGTACCATGTGGGCCTATAAACGACCTCGAACAGGTATTCAACGACCCACAGGTTGTTGCACGTAAAATGCAAATCGAGATGCGTCATCCAAAGTACGGTGACATGCCACTGGTCGCCAACCCGATCCGGTTTTCCGAAACCCCTGTGCAATACCGCAGTGCACCTCCCGCGCTGGGCGAACACACTGCCGAAGTCCTGAACAGATTGCTTGACATTGACGCTGAACAGCTGGATCAGATGCACAAGGACAAGATTGTCTAGTCGACTGTAAACACACGAAATGCTTGAACCACTGACACTGACCGGAATTCCCGACCACGCCGAGGCGTTGCGACCGGCGGTACGCGAATTCGTCAAAACCTACACCGAGAAAGTGCCGCTCGAACAACGGGCCCGCTCCTGGATGGGCTTTGATGCGGACTTCAGCCGCGAACTCGCCAAGCGAGGCTGGGTCGGGGTAACGCTACCCAAACAATATGGCGGCGGCGGGCTGGATGCCTATTCGCGTTTCGTACTGATCGAGGAATTGCTAGGCAACAGTACTCCGGTTGCTGCGCACTGGATCGCAGACCGGCAAAGCGGCCCGTTGATCCTCAAATTCGGCACGCAAGAGCAGAAGGATTTCTTCCTGCCACGCATATGCCGTGCGGAATCATTCTTCTGCATTGGCATGAGCGAGCCGCAATCCGGGTCTGATCTCGCCAGCGTGCGCACTCGTGCAACGCGGACGCCAAATGGCTGGAAACTGAACGGCCAGAAAATCTGGACAACCAACGCCCACCGAACCCATTACATGATTGCGCTGGTACGCACGTCGGGTTCGGCTGAAGACAGGCACAAGGGGTTGTCCCAGGTCATCATCGACCTGTCAGCGCCCGGCATCACGGTACGCCAGATCGGTGATCTCACCGGCGATGCACACTTCAACGAAGTGTTCTTCGAAGACGTCGAACTCGGTGAAGACGCGCTGGTTGGATCCGAAGGCAGCGGTTGGGCGCAAGTCACCGCAGAACTTGCTTTTGAGCGCAGTGGTCCTGAGCGTTTTTATTCGGCGATTGCGTTATTCGACACCTGGCTCAATTACCTGCGTGAACATCATTCAGGTGATTCGTGGGCACGCGAACTTGCAGGGCACATTGTCACGCACCTTGCGGTATTGCGTGCGATGTCTGTTGCAGTCACCGAGAAGCTTGCCAAAGGCGAAAGTCCGGCAATCGCCGCTGCCCTGGTCAAAGACCTCGGTACCGAGCTCGAACAATTCATTCCGTTCGCAATATCCGAAGAACTCGGACGCCACCCGGGACATGCGGTTCCGGACGGGCTGTTGCGCGCACTGGCCTACATCTCACAGATCTGCCCGACCTATTCACTGCGCGGCGGTACGCGCGAAATTCTGCGCGGCATGATTGCCCGCGGCCTGGGACTGCGCTGATGGATCCAATTCTCTACGACTCGTTCGATCGACTTCTTACCGATGTTTCGACGCCACAGGTCGTTCGCGACATCGAGGCCGACGGTTCCACCCAGGACCTCTGGCAACAGATCATTGAGTCAGGCTTTACTGATGCGATGATCAGTGAAAAGTCAGGTGGTGCGGGGCTCGCGCTGGCGGACGCATTTTCGCTGTTCTTCTTGTGCGGCCGCCATGCATTGCCGATTCCGCTGGCATATGCGATGTTTGCGAAACACGTGTGCGCACTGAACGGCATATCCGCGCCGGATCAAGCGATTACGATATCGCCACTACCCGTGCACGGAAGCGGTGACATCATCGACTGCCGCAACGTGCCATTTGGCAAACTCGCGAAGTGGGTAGTCGTGTCACATACTGCTCCATCCGGCTCGCACAAGGACATGCTGCTGCCGGTATCGGACGCAGAGTGCAGCGATACCGGTGTTGTCGGGAGTTTGCAGGCGCATTTGTGCTGGAAGAAGGTACCGGCATCCGCCATTGTTCTGAAAAACACCGTTCCATGGCTTGAAATCGCTGCGACGATAACCGCCAGCCTGATGGCCGGCGCAATGGATAGCGTCCTGAACATGACCGTGGGTTACGCCGGTGAGCGCGTTCAGTTTGGCAGGCCGATCGGAAAGTTTCAGGCTGTTCAACAACAGCTCAGCGTTCTCGCCGAACTCGCAGTCGCTTCGCGGATGGCGGCCGAGCTCGGCTGCCAGGAGAACCCTGACGGCACGCCAAACGGACTTGCGGCGGCTGTAGCAAAAGCACGTGCCAGCGAAGCCGCCGGTACGGTGGTATCGATCGCACATGCCGTTCACGCAGCGATGGGCGTTACCGCCGAATATGACCTGCAACTTTTCACGCGCCGCCTGATCGAGTGGCGCACCGACTTCGGTTCCGCCGGCTACTGGAACCGGCGCGTCGGAGATGCCGTGCTGGCGTCTGCAGAACCGACGACACTTGAATTCATGCTACCGACTTTTTTTGCAAAGAGCGGGTACCAACAAAACTTCGATTAACAAGAATCCTCGCTGACCGAACGACTGCTCAGCCGCGTAAAGCCTTTCTGAACTGCTCAATGAGACGCGCACCAGTGGTACGGTTCCACGTCTCATTCACCTGTAACCAGAACACGGCCTCTTGCCCTTGCTGACCAGGCCCCGGTAGTGCAACCCCGCCATCGGCGAGGCGTTGACGTAACCGAGTTGCCTTGTTCAAGGGAACAATCAGCCAGAAAACATTGGTTCCGTTAGGCACGCGTTCGACGCGCACGCCGTCGCCGCCGATACCCTGAATGAACTCTTCTGACACGGCAATGGCGCTCTTCATGTGATCGAGGTACCCGTTTGCATAATGCCGCGCCAGCACGGCAAACGGCCACGCATTGAACAACGCACCGCCGAACATGCGCCGTACGTGAAACATGCCGTCGAGAAGGTCCGCCGGGCCCGCCAGTATGGCGCCGTTCAGTGCATTGAAATACTTCCACAATGACACGTATACCGTGTCGAACGGCGCGGCATATTCCGCCGGCGATTTGCCGGTATACGCCGAGGCAATGTAGAGGCGCGCGCCGTCCAGATGCAACCCGATACCGCGCTGTCTGGCCTGACCGCATACTTCTATCATCTGCGCATAATCGAACATCTCACCTGCGCGACGGCGCACCGGGGACTCAATTGATATCGCCCCCACTGGTGCCGCGACTCTCCCCGATTCGGTGCGTTGCAATGCCGCTTCGACCTGCTGCCAGCTAAAGCTGGCCTCACCCGGGGCGAGCGGCAGCAGCGTCAAGTTGCTCAAGGACTGGCTTGCATCACCGGTGTCGTTGTAAACATGGCTAACATCCTGGACGATGACTCTGCGTCGTTCTCCTGCCAGCGCACGAATAGCCAACTGATTAGCCAGCGTGCCCGTCGGCATGAACAATGCGCGCTCCTTGCCAAGCTGCTTGGCGAAGTGTCTTTCAACGTCTTCGACAACTCCGCCCAGACCGTAGACATCTGTTTCCGGTAATTGCTCGGCGGACAGACGTGCAAGCTGTGCAGCCAGCTCCGCTGGAGAGAGATGCATATCGTCGCCATTGAGAAATATCGTTGCGGGTTCGTTCATGGACTTGGTTCCGGTGCAGGCGGTGTATTGTCAATTGTAAGGTATGGCTGGAGGCTGTCTTCATCATTCCGTTCGCCACCCTGATCGCGCTCACTCGCGAGCGGACACACCTGCGAGTACACTTCGGACAGGCAACCAGGCCGATCAAGCAAATTGCCGACGCCACCCCTTTAATGGTTCAAGACATGAGATTCGCACAATCAAGCTTCAAATCCATTCTCGCCGGCGCAATGCTTGCCGCCTTATCCGCCGCCGGTGCAGCAGGGCACGCCGCTGAATCGGCGACGTCATGTGAACTCCCGAGAATTAACTTGTCTGAACGGCCGCAGGTTGCAGGCGAGCCGACCAAAGTGTCATTGGGGCTGATACTCATTGACGTCTCCGAGATCGACGACGTCAGGCAGCAGATCTTCCCGGACTTCGCGGTGTTTAAAACATGGACAGATCATCGCCTCAAGCACCTCGCTGGCTGCCGCATCGAACTTTCGCGAATCTGGTCGCCCGAAATAGTTTTCATGAATTCCGGCCGGGTCTTCCCGGCATTATCGGCGCTCGCAGAGATAGGTCCGGAAGGACTGGTCCGGTATATCCAACGCTACAGAGGCTCGCTTTCGTTTCGCCATGCACTGCATGAGTTTCCGTTTGACAGCCACATAGTGCGCATCGGCATGATACCGGTGCGGTCGGACCGGCACGCACTCGAACTGGAAGTGGACGAGAGTCTCATAATTCGGCAGAACGAGTTCACGATTCTGGACTGGACGTTTGGGGAAGTGAGCGGCCGGATTGCCCCGTACACGCACGTTGTAACCGGTGGTGAGGTCAACGTGTTCTACTTCGAGGTCCCGGCGACCCGCCTGTATCAGTACTACGTCTGGAAAGTACTGATGCCGCTGATGCTGATCGTGGCGATGTCATGGAGCGTGTTCTGGATCAATCCAGCCAAGTTTGGCCCACAAATTGGCATGTCTGCAACTTCAATGCTGACGCTCATCGCATTCCAGTTCGCGATGGCGAGCATTCTTCCTCACCTGAGCTATTTCACTCTGCTGGACTGGTTTATCACTGCAGGAACCGGACTGGTGTTCGTGGCACTGGTTGAATCGCTTACGACAAGTTACCTGGTCTCCATGGACCGGTCCGAACTCGCACTAAAGATGGACCGGGTATGCCGGTGGGCATTCCCGCTCGCGTTCGTGGTGCTCGTGGCACTGATTTTTGGTGTTTAGGCCGCCCGGCAGATTCACTTGCCAACCGGCATTATTCGCCGCAAGATCACATATAGAGCAGCTTACTTCCAAAGTTGCGCTCCCCACAGCGTCAGACCAGTTCTGGCAGCCATGTCCGCGCGCCGGCGACTTGGACCGGGCACACGGAGCGGACGTGTTCACGGCCCGATACCGTACCGAAGCGCCGATGCGCCGAGAGTTTCGAGGTACCTGAAACGGCGGGAAAGTTACGCCGCTCGGCATATTCCGCGATGCGTTTTCGAAATGATTTCCATAGCGCGGATCCACCAGACATCGCTGCTGGCACCGGAAGCTCGGCTCGGGTCAAACCCGGCGCGTGCATATCCGGCATTGGTTGCGCAGGGGTCCGCATCACGCGCGATTGCGGCCGGTTGGTACTCACAATTCGCGTAAACCGCGCGGACGCCGAGCGTATGCGCTAGCGAAGGACGCGAGCGAAGGAATAGCCTCACGCTGACTGGCGCGCGCCTCAAGTCCAATTTTCAGGACTCGAACGCTTTCCCACAGAAAAGTGTTGCGCCGCTGCGCCCACGCGCGTGAATAAGCATCGCCCTCTGTATCAAAGATGCACACGCAATGCACATAGCGATGTGCACCCAGTGCCGAGCCTGGCGTCGCATTGTCATTGTCGCGCAGATCGCGTCGAAACCAGACAAGCACGTCCCGATCCGTTCTTTTTGTACTGCTAACCCAAATCACGTTGAGCCGACCCCGGGTATATAGGTATTGTATAACTTTCTATCTGTTATCTATTGACCTGTCTCATCATTTTGTATAATCTTTGCACAATTATTTAAAAAACCAGGTATAAGTAATGTCGGCAAGTGACGCGGAACACATTCCGATTCGCACCATCTCCTCGCTCACAGGTGTGAATCCGATCACACTGCGAGCCTGGGAGCGGCGCTACGGACTCATCCGCCCCTTGCGTACCGCCAAAGGACACCGCCTGTATACGCACGCGCATGTCGAAAAGATCCGTCGTGTGCTCACGCTCGTGGAACGCGGCGTACCCATAAGTCAGGTCGGAGACCTGATCGACGCCATACCCGAATCTGATGCCGCACCAAAGGTTCCCCGCCAACTGCGCGAGTACTTTGACCGAATGACGCACGCTATTGCGCGCCTGGACGAGCAGGAACTCGACCAGATTTATGACGAGGCACTTTCGTTGCACTCGATCGATACCATCACCCGCCAGCTGATCCTGCCGCTGTTAGTCCATTTCGGTGAGCGCTGGAAGACGATAATCGGGGCGGTGGCTGAGGAGCATTTTCTTGCGACCTACTTGCGCAGCAAACTGGGTTCGCGCGTTCTACATCAAATGCGTTACGCAACCGGGCCGCGCCTGATCGCGGCGTGCGCACCTGGCGAACACCACGAGATTGGACTATTGCTGTTCGCGCTCGAAGCGCAGGCCGCAGGCCTGCGTACGGTTGTACTTGGCGCCGACACACCACTGGAAGAACTGGCCATCGCACAAAGCCGTTCCGGGACCGATGGGATTGTTATTTCGTCGTCGATTGATCCGGCACCGGGACAACTCGAGCACGCCTTGCCGAAGCTCGTAAAGCAAGTGAGCGTGCCGGTTTTTGTGGGCGGAGGAACGGCAAACCGACACAAGCGGGCGATTAGAAGCGCTGGCGCAGTGCCGCTCGGAACTGATCTCGAAGATGGTGTGCGCCTCATCATCGCGAAGCTGAAAGAAGAGGATTCCAATTCGTGACTAATGCTACACAGGTGGCTATTAACTGGGTCGAGCAAGGCCTCGTACCTGACAGATTCATTCGCGCAGGCATCAGACGGTTGTGCGAGAAGCGTCTGAAAGAAATCGCATCCAGTGACTGCGAGACTGGCGCCAGATTGACTGAACGCTTCGTTCTGGACATGGATCAATCCGACGTCGCACAGATGCCGGAGCTTGCCAACGAACAGCATTATGAGGTGCCAGCCGAGTTCTTTTCACTCGCACTTGGGCCACATCGCAAGTACAGCAGCGCATGGTGGCCCGAAGGTACGGCAACGCTTGCGGATGCCGAAGCTACATCACTGCGCCAAACCTGCGAACACGCCGGATTGGTCGACGGCCAGACGGTCCTGGAACTGGGCTGCGGCTGGGGTTCACTGACAATCTGGATGGCACAGCATTATCCGAACAGCCGGATTACCGCAGTTTCAAACTCGAACTCGCAACGCGCCTGGATCACGACGGAGTGTGAACGCCGAGGTATACGCAATGTCGAGGTCATTATCGCGGACATGAACCGGTTCTATTCCGACGCCCGCTTCGACCGCATCGTGTCCGTCGAGATGTTCGAACACATGCGCAACTGGCGTGCGCTTTTTGAGCGAGTGTATAACTGGCTCAATCCGGGCGGACGCTTTTTCATGCATGTCTTCTGCCATCGCACGACGCCCTACGCGTTCATCGACACGGGTCCGTCGGACTGGATGAGCCGACACTTTTTCTCCGGCGGCATGATGCCCAGCGATGAACTTGCGCTACGCTTTCAGGACAATCTGCGTCTGTTGAACCGTTGGCGCTGGGACGGCCGACACTACGAAAAAACTGCCAACGCCTGGCTCGAGAACGTGGACGCGCGGCGCGCCGAGGTGTTACCAGTCCTGGCAACGACCTACGGCGACGCAAGTGCCCAGCAGTGGCTGCAGCGCTGGCGCATCTTCTTCATGTCCTGCGCCGAACTGTTCGGTTACAACGACGGGCAGGAATGGTGGGTTAGCCATTACTTGTTCGAGCGCCCAGCGCGCTAGTTTTCCACTGTACATCCACCCTGACTTCACGAATGAAACTCGTTATTAACATTGTCCTCTACCAGATTGGCTGGTTCGCCTGCGCACTCGGCGCGGCGTACGGATTTCCATGGATCGCACCGCTCGCGCTGTTCTTGATTGTTGGCTGGCACTTGTCGCGCGCGGAGCAACCGTTGAAAGAACTTGCGCTGGTCACAACGGCAGCCTTCCTCGGCGCACTGTTCGATACCCTGCTTGTTCAGAGCGGATGGATTCGTTTCGAAAGCGGTGTGTTGATTGAAGGCACAACGGCCTACTGGATGGTCGCCCTGTGGGCGATTTTTGCCACCACGCTCAACGTTTCACTGCGCTCGCTACGATCGCGCCTCGCGTTATCGGCGCTGTTCGGCGCGATCGGTGGGCCGATTGCCTATTACGCAGGTGTCAAGCTGGGGGCTCTCGAATTTATCACCACCGCATCAGCACTCGCTGCAATCGCAACAGGTTGGGCATTGCTGGCGGTGGTTCTGTTCGCAACGGCTCTTCGCCTCGACGGATACGCACGAGCATGAGCATTTTTGACTTGTGGTTGAGCGCATTGCCGACAATGCTTTGCCTTGCCCTGGTGGCATGGGCGATCGCAACTGTCCGGCGCAACGTGGGACTGGTCGACATTTTCTGGTCCCTGTTCATTCTTTCCGGCGCGGTGACTTACGCAGTGATCTCCTCCCCCACTGCCCACCGCGCCATTCTTGTTCTCGTGCTGGTAAGTACCTGGGCCCTTCGCCTGTCGATTTACCTGGCCGTTCGCAACTGGAACGCGCCTGAGGACCATCGTTACCGCGCGATCCGCGCGCGCAACGAGCCAGGTTACACATGGAAAAGTGTCTACCTAGTATTTGGCTTGCAGGCGGTACTCGCATGGATCATTTCTGCGCCGCTCGCCGCCGCCGTCAGTTCGGAGTCTCCAATCGGCGCAATCGACATGTTTGGCGCAGCCCTGGTGCTGTTCGGTATCTGTTTCGAGTCACTGGCAGATGCGCAACTGGCAAAGTTCAAAACTGAAACGGCGAACGCCGGCCGTGTCATGGACCGCGGTCTATGGCGTTACACGCGTCATCCGAACTACTTTGGCGAATTTTGCGTCTGGTGGGGTTTTTACGTCATCGCGCTCGCCGCGGGCGCATGGTGGACGCTGTTTGCCCCACTCTTCATGACGGTGTTGCTGCTCAAGGTCTCGGGGGTAGCACTTCTCGAAAAAGACATCGGCGAGCGTCGTCCCACGTATCGGGATTACGTTGCACGCACCAACGCATTTTTCCCTGGACCTCCGAGGCAACACACATGATTCGCTTGTTAATCGCCGCGTTCCTGTTCGCCAATGTAGTGACTGGCGCACACGCCGACCTCGATGCGTGGAAGTTTCGCGTTTTGCTCGACGATCGTGAAATCGGGCATCACTCCTTCGTTCTTCGCGGCGGTGATGGCGGCGAAAGCGAATTGCACAGCGAGGCGAAATTCGATGTGCGCTTGTTGTTCATCAGTCCTTACCGCTACCGCCATCAGGCGACCGAGCGCATGCGAGATGGTTGCCTGCAGTCACTTGAGTCGCATACGAAAACCAACGGCAAGAGCCAATCCGTGCGTACTGCCGTGCGCGGAAGCCGCCTCGTGGTGCAACAGCCCGAGAAACGCGAGGAATACGGTGGGTGCGTCATGAGTTTCGCGTACTGGAATCCGCAAATTCTCAGCGCGGACCGCCTTTTGAACAGCCAGACCGGCGAGCTAATGCCGGTAACAATATCTTCGCAGGGCGTAGAAACAATTCAGGTGCGGGGCAAAAAGATCAGCGCACAGCGCCATCGACTACGTGCACAGCAACTAACGATCGACCTGTGGTACGTCGGCGACCGCTGGGTCGCTCTTGAGTCGCCAACCGAGGGCGGGCGGCGCCTGCGCTACGAACTAATCTGATATTCAATCTTGCCGTGAATTCTCGACTTCTACTCGTAGCTGCACTCGTATTGTCCGGCTGCAAGAGCACCCAGCCACCCATCACACTGGCAGAAGACGTCGACCTCCCTCGCTTCATGGGTGATTGGTATGTCATTGCAAATATTCCTACATTTATCGAGAAAGGCGCGCACAACGCGGTCGAGTCATACCAGCTCGACGCCGACGGAGCAATCAAGACAACGTTTACTTTTCGCAAAGGTAGTTTCGACGGTCAACTGAAAACCTACAATCCGCGCGGCTTCATTAAAGATCCGTCGTCCAATGCAGTTTGGGAAATGCAGTTCGTGTGGCCGATCAAGGCCGACTACAGGATCGCCTACCTGACGCCGGACTATACGCAAACCGTTATCGGCCGGGAAAAACGCGACTATGCCTGGGTCATGGCGCGCACGCCGCAAATCCCGGCTTCAGACTACGAAAATATCCTGCGATTTCTGACAGACCAGGGCTACGACCTGTCGCTGATCCGCAAGGTGCCGCAACAATGGGACAACCAACACAGCAACGCGGAGGATGTTCAGTGACGGCGCCGAGCTTCGCCACTGCCGTCAGGCGCTGGGTAGACAACGGCGCCGGAGTATTGCAGGCGAACGAAGCCGTCGGTCGTCGCATCGACTGGCCACGGGTCGTGCCGTTCGTCCTGCTGCACGCCGGCTGTCTCGGCGTACTTTGGGTTGGCACGAGCACCACCGCGCTAGTAGTCGCAGCAAGTCTGTTTGTGCTGCGCATGTTTGCGATAACGGCTTTCTACCATCGCTACTTCTCGCATCGCGCCTTCCACACAACGCGAACAGCCCAGTTTATCTTCGCTCTACTCGCTTCTTCCGCGGTGCAACGCGGGCCACTTTGGTGGGCATCGCACCATCGTCACCATCACCTGCATTCAGACGGCCCGGGCGACAGCCACTCGCCTCACGTCCACGGATTCTTCTGGAGTCACATTGCATGGTTTCTTGCCGACGAGAATTTCGCGACACGCCAAGGCCTTGTTTGCGATCTCGAACGCTATCCAGAGCTGCGTTGGCTGGATCGTTTTGACGTGGTGGCGCCAACGTGTCTCGCCCTTGTTCTTTACGGCCTCGGTTCCTGGCTCGAGCATGCCGCGCCCGGGCTCAATACCAACGGAGCCCAGCTCATGGTATGGGGCTTTTGCATTTCTACCGTCGTTCTTTATCACGCGACATTTACGATCAACTCGCTGGCGCACAGATTCGGCGCGCGGCGCTACGCCACGCGTGACGATTCACGCAATAACTTCTGGCTCGCCCTGATCACACTTGGCGAAGGCTGGCACAACAATCACCACCATTTTCCCGGCGCCGCCCGCCAGGGCTTTTATTGGTGGGAAATCGACCTGAGCTATTACGGGTTGCGGCTGTTGGCCGCACTTGGGCTGATCTGGAACCTTCGTGCGGTGCCAATTGCGACAAGAGAAGCGCGCCAAATGCCGGAGAACCTTCGCAAATGAAAATCGCCATCATCGGTAGCGGTATCGCCGGCAATGTTGTCGCGCACCGGCTGCACCGCGATCACGACATAACTGTTTTCGAAGCGGCGCGACACGTGGGCAGACATACGCACACGCACAATGTCGAGCAGCAAGGACACTACTATCAGGTCGACACCGGGTTTATCGTGTTCAACGATCGCACTTACCCAAACTTCATTGCGCTGCTCGACGAAATTGGCGTCGCGTCGCAGGAGAGCAGCATGAGTTTCTCGGTTCGCAACGAATCGAGCGGTCTGGAGTACAACGGCACGACGCTCAATACGTTGTTCGCCCAGCGCCGCAATATTCTGCGACCTTCGTTCCTGACCATGATCCGCGACATCCTGCGCTTTAACCGCGAGGCACCGGCCCTGCTTTCCGAACCGGGCGGAGAATTGCCACTTGGTGATTTACTCACACGCGGACGCTACGGCCGCGCATTCATCGAGCATTACATTGTGCCAATGGGCGCCGCGATCTGGTCTACCGACGCGGAATCGATGCTGAAGTTTCCGGCGCGTTTCTTCGTACGGTTTCTGCACAACCATGGGATGCTCAGCGTAAACGACCGCCCGACATGGCGCACTATCAGAGGTGGCTCTGCAACGTACGTAGAAAAACTGACCGCACCGTTTAGAGATCGCATCCGGCTCGCGACACCTGTGGAATCGGTGCGTCGACTTCCGGGCTGCGTCATCGTCAAAGCACGCGGAATGGAAGCTGAACGTTATGATTCGGTGTTCTTCGCCTGCCATAGTGACCAGGCGCTCGCACTGCTCCCTGATGCCGACAACGCAGAGCGCGAAGTGCTCGGCGCAATCCCTTATCAGCACAACGAAGCCGTTCTCCACACAGATACCAGCCTGCTTCCGAAACGGCGCCTCGCGTGGGCTGCATGGAACTATCACGTCTTGCCCGGCCATCGCGGACCGGTGGCCCTTACCTACAACATGAATATCCTGCAGCGACTCAATGCGCCGACGCCGTTTCTCGTTACGTTGAACCGCAGCGACGCCATCAATCCGTCTCGCATCATCAAGAAAATAACCTATCACCACCCGTTGTTTACACCGGAATCAGTATCTGCTCAGACACGCCAGCGGGAACTGAACGGCGAGCGCGGAACCTACTTCTGCGGCGCATGGTGGCGCAACGGTTTTCATGAAGACGGCGTTGTCAGCGCGCTCAATGCGCTTGACCACTTCAAACAAGACCACCTCGAAGGAAAGCATGCACAGCGCGCTATACGTCGGTCGGCTTAGGCACCGACGCTTCGACCCCATCCCGCACAGCTTCGACTACGGCATTTGCATGGCCTGGCTCGACCTGTCGGAACTGAACGACGTGTTTCGTGACCGCTGGTTATGGTCCACCAAACGACCCGCGCTCGCATGGTTTCGACGCGCTGATTATCTGGGTGATCCACGGATTCCACTGGAAGAGGCCGTGCGCGAACGGGTGCAACGGGACACCGGGAAACGCCCGGCCGGACCAATCAGAATGCTCACGCATCTGCGCACTTTCGGTCATTGCTTCAACCCCGTCACTTTCTACTATTGCTACAACTCCGCCGGCGATCGCATTGAGACCATCGTTGCAGAAATCACCAATACACCATGGAATGAGCGACACGCGTACGTATTGAGCGCGCCTGAAGGTGCGGAACAAAACGAAAAACTGCGTTTTCAGTTTGGAAAATCGTTTCATGTATCGCCGTTCATGCCAATGAATATTGGCTATGACTGGCGCTTCACGTCACCCGGGGCGCGTCTTGCCGTACACATGAAAAACCAACGTGCTAACGCAACTGTTTTTGACGCAACGCTCTCACTTCAGCGGCAGGAAATCACCACCGCCAGTCTCGCCAACGCCCTTGCTCGATTCCCGTTTGCCACGCTTCAGGTCCTCGTCAGAATTTACTGGCAGGCACTAAGGCTGCGGGCGAAACGCGTTCCTTTCCATATACATCCCGACAAGGCAACTGAACAAGAACTGACATGACCGACACAACACTAATCAACCTTTCCCGAAATACTGCGCGCAGCAACCCCCTCGGCGCACTTGCGAAAAGGCTTGTCTTCGCGCGACTATCAGATCTGCGAGAAGGCCAACTGAGAATCTACGAGGGAAACGACGTCCATTGCTTCGGCAATGAGCACACTGGATTCAACGCAACCATCACTGTCCTGGATCAAGCTTTCTATGCGGAGGTTGCGTTCGGCGGCTCGGTGGGCGCCGCCGAATCGTACATGCTCGGCCACTGGAAGTCTGACGATCTCACCAGTTTAATGCGACTCTTCCTGTGCAATCGCGAAGCCCTTGACTCAATGGAAACTGGACTGGCCAAACTTACCGCGCCAATTCGCGTCGCAGCGCACTGGTGGCATCGCAACACGCTTGCCGGTAGTCGCAAGAATATTTCTGCGCACTATGACCTCGGAAACAGTTTCTTCCGGTTGTTCCTTGACGAGACGATGATGTACTCATGCGCGCTCTTCGAGCACCCGGACATGAGCTTGCGACAGGCGTCCACAGCCAAACTCGATGCCATTTGCCAAAAGCTCGCGCTCTCCCCGGAAGATCATGTGCTTGAAATCGGCACTGGCTGGGGAGGCTTCGCGATCCACGCCGCTCGCAACTATGGGTGTCGTGTTACGACGACGACCATATCGCCGAGCCAACACGAACTTGCCGTTGATCGCGTATGTAGTGCCGGGCTGCAGAACCGCATTACCGTGCTCCTCAAGGATTATCGCGACCTCACCGGAACCTTTGACAAACTGGTGTCCATCGAATTGATCGAAGCAGTTGGCCACCAATACTACGGCGAATTCTTCCAACGCTGCGCAGATCGTCTCATTCCGGGCGGCCAGATGCTGCTGCAGTCGATCACGATTGCTGACCGGCACTTCGCCCGCGCTCGCGACGAAGTGGATTTCATCAAGCGCTACATTTTCCCCGGCAGTTGCATTCCCTCAATCAGCGCACTCGCGCAGGCAATGTCGGATTCAAGTGATCTGCAGATCACACAACTTGAGGATATCGGCCCGCATTACGCGACAACCCTGGCCAGATGGCGCGACAATTTTTTCGCCAATATCGAACAAGTTCGTGCGCTTGGCTACCCCGACAGTTTCTGCCGCATGTGGGAGTATTACCTGAGCTATTGCGAGGCAGGATTCGCAGAGCGGGCGCTGGGCGATGTGCAGATGCTGCTGACGAGAAATTGGTGACCCGCACTACTTAACGCCACATCGGCGCGAGCAAGTCAGAGTTTCAGCGACAGCCGCGCATGCGAAGCATCAATCCAGTGCCGCACGTATTTTTTCGGCATTGGCCTTGATTACATACGGCTCTTCCATACCGCCCGGCCGGCGTAGCCTGACACCATCGTGTCTGGGCAGGACATGAAAATGCAAGTGAAAAACTTCCTGCCCGCCGGCTGATTCATTGAACTGCTGAATCGTAATTCCCGGCGCACCAAACGCTTTCATCAAGGCGTGGCTGACTTTCTGCACGCTCGCCATACACGCCGCGAGTTGTTCCGGGGTCGCGTCCAGAATATTGCGCGCGGGTGATTTTGGAATGACCAGAACGTGCCCATCGGTGCGCGGCATGATATCCATCATGGCGACAGTATGCTCGTCTTCATAAACGCGCTCCGAAGGCAGTTCGTCGCGCAAAATTTTGGCAAACACGTTGTTGTTGTCGTAGCTCAAGATCTGTATCTCCTCCACAGTGTGTGCTGGGTCTCGCCCGGTCTACATGCCAGTTACGTACTATCAGTGAACAGGTGACGTTCATCATTCTGCCTCATAAACCAAGCTCCGGAGTGAGAGGCACGCTTCGCCGGATGTCGAGGCAGATATCAACGCCGCTAGAGAATCTCGAACACCTCGTATCCAGCACGATCCGCCTTTCGCCAACCGATCCCTACCGCAACGATGCGGTTGAGCCATGCGTATTTCGGCGAAGACGTCTCGAAGTACGGGGTGTTGCGATGGTAATACTCGGACCCATCAACGATCTCGCCAGCGGCGATCCTGGCCATCACTTCCGCCGGGCCGCAGCGGATACCGGTGTAGTGCATGAAAATGATCGCATCGTCATTCGTTTTCATAACCAGGCGAACGTTGGGGATGACTGCGTCGTCGGCACGTATGGTCTTCATGTCAAGGCCGCCGCTGAGTACCTCGCCGCTTAACCGCGGCCCTTCGAACGTGCCCGGACCCAGAAGATCAACGTGGCGCGTACCGGATGGCACAGGACCAACATCGTGCAGGCGCGTAACTGAAGCGCTCAGGTTGAACAAAAATTCGGACTTCAGGGCGGACATATCCAGACCTCCGTTCAATTCGGTCCCCTCAATATCAGAACATAGCATGGACATTTGCGACCGGCAGTTCACGCCGGTTGGCGACGGCTTGCCCGGGCCACACGAGGTCATGACGCCAGCCACATGAATTCATTCGACAATTTCTTCATCCGAGGCAGCCGCGACCTTAGGCGCGCATACCGAATCAGACATCCGTCCGCGCCTGCGGCATAGGGACGCGTTTGCCGTGAACTCACGCCCTGTGCGGGTTATCATCTAATCTGGAGATTCACGTTAACGAAAGGAAAAGCGACCCCGATGTCCACCCTCGACGACCAACTGAACAAAGTCCGCACAGCAGACGGATTCATCGCCGCACTCGATCAGAGTGGCGGCAGCACACCGAAGGCGCTTGGCCTCTACGGAATTGGCGAAGACGCCTACAGCAACGACGACGAGATGTTCTCCGTAGTGCACGCGATGCGTACGCGCATCGTCAAATCGCCGGCTTTCAACGGCGACCGCATTCTTGGCGCCATTCTGTTCGAGAACACGCTCGACCGTGAAATTGACGGCAAGAACTCGGCGAGCTATCTCTGGGAGGACAAGAACGTCGTACCTTTTCTCAAGGTCGACAAGGGATTGGCGGAAGAGGCCAACGGCGTTCAGCTTATGAAGCCGATGCCTGGCCTGGACGCCTTGCTGAAAAAGGCGAAAGCACAACCGGTTTTCGGAACGAAGATGCGCTCCGTGATCAAATCGGCCAATCCCGCCGGCATCGAAGCCATCGTCGCCCAGCAGTTCGAGATCGGCAAACGCATCATCGCTGCCGGCCTCACCCCGATCATCGAGCCTGAGGTTGACATCAACGCGCCCGACAAGGCCGAGGCGGAAGCGCTGCTCAGAAAGGAGCTGCTGGCCAACCTCGACAAGCTCGACTCGAGCGAACTGGTGATGTTCAAGCTGACGTTACCGGAAGAAGCAAATTTCTACAGCGCCTGCCAGGAGCACCCGAACATGGTCCGGGTCGTGGCGCTGTCAGGCGGTTACAGCCGGGATGAAGCCAATCGCCGGCTTGCCCAGAATAACGGCATGATCGCGAGTTTCTCGCGCGCACTGACCCAAGGGCTGTCCGCGCAGCAATCTGACGCCGAGTTTGACGGCATGCTCGATGCGGCGATCCAGTCGATCTTCGATGCTTCAAAGACCTGAGCGGATCGGTCCGCAAGGTGGCGGTTAGTATCCACTCGCTACATTCGCGTGGAGACTATTCCGCCACCAGCTCGCCATGGACCATGCCATATCCACGACAATAGATTCCGGGGGAAATCACGTGACGCGCGCGTAGTTAAATAGCAGAGCCTCAGCGCGTCAATCTTGCCATCAAAGAGCTTAGAGTGCTCACGAAAGAATGACAGCTCCTGGCTGGTGAGCGACCCGCAAGAGTCCTACAATTTGCGTATCGTACCGAGTTCGGTTGTCCATATTTCGAGAACACTGATGCACTATCGCAAGCTACTCCTTCTGCAGATACTGATCGTTTTTGTTCTTGCTGCTCCACTTACTGAATACTCCGCTGCCAACCCCGTGTTTGGTTACGAAGTCGAGACCGACGTCGTGTGCGGAAAAGGACGCGTCATCGTTGATGGCAAAGAAACTGAACGAATCCTGAAGCTCGACATTTACACGCCCAGTGAACCCCGTGACGGCGATGCCCGCCCGGCGGTGATTCTTGTACATGGAGGTGCGTTTCATCGCGGTGGTAGACGACAGCCGCCGTTTCGTGAGGCAGGAGCGGTGCATTCCCGTATGGAAGATTACGCCAGGCTGCTCGCGCCTTTGGGCTACGTCTGCTTTGTCATTGAGTATCGATTGGCACCCGAGCTACCTCAAACAGACCGGCAACCCGGCACTGAGAACATGCTTGCACTTAACGAGGTAGTCGAATCGGCAGCAATGGCACGCACAAACTATACGCGACAAGCGATGGGCCTCCCCCCGCTCGCAGACAACGAACGAATTGTTCTGTGGGATGCCGCCATGGCGGGCGCAGAGGATACTGCAAAGGCTGTGGACTACGTCCGTGTCAATGCGGATCAATACGGCGTTGATCCGGACAAGATCGCCGTTGGTGGCCATTCTGCCGGCGGTGGCAATGTCATGAATGTTGCTATCGGGCTCAATGCACCGGTTGCCGCCGCATTTCCATTGTCTCCGCCTGCGTCAATGTTCGATCTTGCGGGTGTCATGGAGCGACATGACCCGCCGCCCATGATGATCGTGATTTCTCAGAACGATGTCGCCGCGACCTTGGAAACAGCTCCGAACACAATTGCTACATTGCGGGCCAAGGGTGCTGATGCCCAGCTAGTCTGGGTGCCTGGCTTTGCCCATTTCTATCCCACAGGTGCCGTCACGCTTGGCGATGATGGCAGGAGAACCTCGCTGGGCGAAAGGGTGATCGAATTTCTTGGCGCGCATCTGAAGTAGCGATCTCAAGAACGCATTGTGGCCGAAAGCGGGCTGCGAAAAGTTTCCAGACCGCCGACAAGAAAAGGTCCACTTGGTGGACCTTTTTTCGTTTGTAGTGCGCTGGAAGAGACACGAACCGGATCAAGTAATCCCACCTACCGCGGTCAGTTATACTGCAAAGAAAGCACGCCAATAGTCGTGCGGTTTCGTCCATCTTATTTAGCAAACGCGACAGGAGAACGAAATGAGCGGCCACTCCCATGACCACGACGACCCGGACTACTCGGTGTTGCCCTCGGATCCGGCACTACGAGTAAAGTCACTGGAAACGCTTCTGGTGAACAAAGGCCTGGTCGATCCGGCGGCACTCGATGCGTTCATCGACTCGTTCCAGAATGACATCGGGCCGAAGAACGGCGCACGTGTTGTTGCCAAGGCCTGGTGCGACGCCGCTTATCGCGAGCGCCTTCTGGCCGACGCGACTTCCGCAATTGCGGAACTGGGCTTTAGCGGTATTCAGGGCGAGCACATGGCCGCAGTCGAGAATACCGACGACGTGCACAACATGGTCGTCTGTACGTTGTGCTCATGCTACCCGTGGCCTGTGCTGGGAATTCCGCCAACCTGGTACAAGTCATTTGAATACCGGTCGAGAGCGGTCGTGGATCCGCGTGGCGTCCTGGCCGAATTCGGCGTGGAATTGCCCGAAGGTACGAGCGTGCAGGTCTGGGATTCCACCGCCGAGATCCGCTATCTGGTCATTCCGAAACGCCCTGAAGACACAGAATCGCTGAGCGAATCACAGCTTGCTGAACTGGTCACACGCGACTCGATGATCGGGACCGGTGTCATTTCCCCTCCCGGAGATTCCAATGACGATTGAGAGCTGCACACAATGAACGGGATCCATGACATGGGAGGAATGCACGGGTTTGGTCGCGTGGATGCGGAACGCGACGAACCGGTATTCCACGAAGAGTGGGAAGCCAAATGCTTTGCCCTGAACTTCGCGATGGGCGGCTGGAGAAAGTGGAGCATTGACGCTTCACGCCACGCGATCGAGCGTCTTGACCCGGCGACTTATGTTGGTTCGAGCTATTACAAGCGCTGGCTTGAGAAACTGGTCAACCTGTCGCTCGAGAACGGACTGATTACGGAACAGGAATTACGTAGTGGCAAACCGGATGCTGGTTCGAAGAAAGAGGTGCCTCCCTTTGACGCCGCCGCAATTCGATCGTTACTGAAAAAGGGGCGCCCATCCGATCGAGAAGTTAACCAGCCGCCGCGCTTTCGGATCGGCGACACTGTTCGTACCGTGACAGACAGCCCGGTTGGTCACACCCGGCTGCCGCGCTACGCCCGTGGTCTCGAAGGCAAGATCGTGCTTCACCATGGCGCGCACGCCTTTCCTGACAGCAATGCGCATGGACATGGTGAGGCGCCACAGCATTTGTACGGCGTCAGATTTTCCGCGCGTACGCTTTGGGGAAAACAGGGCAATCTGAAAGACGGCGTCACGCTGGATTTGTGGGAAAGCTATCTTGAACCCCGAGAGTAAACTTCGCGCCGGATTCCGTGTTGGCGAGACTCCGTCTTTCGAAGAGCCGTGGCACGCGCAAGTTTTTGCACTAACCCACAAACTAGCTGATGCAGGCCACTACACGTGGCCAGAGTGGGCTGCTCATTTTGCAACAGCTCTTGAACAGGCACGGCTTGCGGGTGGCGCTGTCGATGGGTCCGACTACTACGACGTCTGGCTCGAGACACTCGAAGCACTGCTCGTAAAACTCGATCTTGCGTCGCCGGAGGAAGTCGGCAATCTGGTTGAGGCGTGGAGACAGGCGTATCTCAACACTCCTCATGGAAATCCGGTGGAGATTGCCCATGACTGAATCCCCTGTACGAGAAGATCGCGAGAACAGCGCCGACGCACTTCCTTTTGCCGCGCCTTGCAAGAATCTGCAAACCAATACGCCAATCCGATGGGTCAAACTGGGGTGGCAGGATCTTCGACGCGCACCGCTACAGAGTCTCACCTTCGGTGCAATCCTGGTCGCAACCAGTTATCTGCTGACTTTCCTCGCGCTGACTCTCGGCAACGTAATCGTATTGCTGGCATTGATTTCCGGATTCATTTTCCTGGGACCGATGCTGGCCATGGCCTTCTACGACATCAGCCTGCAACTTCAAAAAGGCCGCACACCCACCGTGGCTGGTTCATTACGCAGAAGTCTGCACAATATTGGCAACCAGATGATATTTGCGGTGATCCTAATGATCATCTTTCTGGTGTGGGCGCGCGCAGCATCGATGATTCACGTTTTCTTTCCGGAACTGGCAAATCCCGGCCTCGCAGAGCTGGCGACCTTTCTGGGAGTCGGCACACTTGTCGGTTCGCTGTTTGCAGCGTTCGTATTTTGTATCAGCGCGTTTTCGCTGCCAATGATTACCGACCGTCAGACTGACACGGTGACTGCGGTCGTAACCAGTTTCAACGCGGTGCTTCGCAACAAGTCGGCAATGGTAGTGTGGGCGTTATTGATCGTTGCAGCAGTCGCTGTTGGCATCGCCACCGGATTCATTGGTCTGGGAATTACGCTGCCATTGATCGGTCATGCCACCTGGCACGCCTACCAGGAGACGATTGACAGTTCCGCATGGCCGCCGCATCCGGAATAATCGTGGCCTGACAGCTGCCCTGGCGCTAGCTTACAACTCCATTGGCTCCGATACTGCGACCAACTGTGGGTCGTTCTTCCACGCATCAGTCACGTCGATATATAGCTCGATATTGTTGCCATCCGGATCGTCGAAGTAAAGGGACTTGGATACGCCGTGATCGCGAACTGCGACTTTGACCCCGGCGTCTTCCATCTTTTTCTTTGCGTCACGCAGTTCCTCGATTTGGTCACCGATCTTGAACGCGACGTGTACCAATCCAACCGACTTCGCGGGCGCATCATCGGCATTGTCTCCGATCGCAAAGACAGCAAAATCGTGGTGGTTTCCAAGCGTAAAGAACGTCGCTGACATCTCCGCAAATCTGGCGGCGATGGGTATTCCAAGCAGACCGTTATAAAAGTCTTCAGCTCGCTGCTGATTGCGAACCTTGATGACCACGTGACCAAGGGATTGAACTTTCATGATCTTTCCTTTTCGACGTTATAGACGTGGCGACGACCCCGGGAAATTCACCTCGTATTGAATGGTGTTCGCAGCACGCATACTGCGGGCGGACGTTTGCGATTCTGCTCAATCCAGAATTGCAAACGCTTCAATCTCAACCAGTAGTTCAGGTGCGGCAAGCGCGGAGATTCCGATCAGTGTGTGAGCCGGTGGATTGGGGAAATGCTTTTTCACCATCTTGCCGATCCAGAACCGGTCTTCGGGCTGGAGGTTCACGATAAAAGTCGTGATTTTGGCAATATCCTCTATCGATCCGCCTATCCCTTCAATTGCGATGCGCAGGTAGCGCCTTGTCCGTTTGTTTCTGGACATCACCGACTGCGACAATGTTCGAAGATTCATCGCGCGCCGTTTGACCACTGATAAATGCCATCACGTCGCCTTCAGCGATTGCGACCTGCGAGAAGGTGGACGGTTTGAACAAGCCTTCCGGATTCACGAATCTGACGCCGTCATCGGAGGCCGCAGGCGATGTTGAGATTGCGATCAGCAACGCTGCAAATGTGGACAGACATCTTGCGTTCATCCTGACTCTCCTTAAGCTGGAAGCTGAAGCTCGAAAAGTATCCCAGTGCACACTTCGCATCAACACTTTTCATTACGGCGACTCAACAAGTGTCCGATGCAAAGAGGAAAGAATCTGATCCATCAGCGCGTTAATTGCCTGATACTTGCGCCCGGTCGCTGACAGGATTTCGGCTTCCGTCTGGACATACTTAGATGGTGACAACTCCTCACGGCAATTGGTGACAATGGCGTTCGCCGATTCAGGCGTGGTTTCAAGATGAAACTGTAGCCCGACAATCGAGTCACCGATTCGAAACGCCTGATGTTCACAGCCCTCGCTGCGAGCCAGATGGATCGCACCGGGCGGCAAATCGAACGTTTCTCCATGCCAGTGAAATACGTCGACCGAATTCGCCAACCAGGAGAATGTATCGCTATCCGACCCGACGGGTGTCACAGGGAACCAGCCGATCTCCTTGCAAGCATTCGCGTAGACAGTCGCACCTAGCGCACTTGCGATGAGCTGCGCCCCGAGACATATGCCGAGAACCGGTTTGCCCGCGCCGATCGCTTCGCGAACGAACGCTTTCTCCGTGGCAAGCCAGGAAAAGTCCTTCTCGTCATTGACGCTCATCGGACCGCCCATAATGATCAGAAAATCTACATCATCAAGACGCGGCAGATCTTCTCCAGCAAACAAGCGGGTGACGCTAGTCTGGTAGCCGTTCGCGCCAAGCCATGCTTCGATACTTCCAAGCCCTTCGAACGGGACATGCTGAAGGTAGTGCGCGCGCATCAGTACTCCGTCAATTGGTAAGGCGCAGGCAGTGACGAAACAGGCCGCAGGCAGTTAGTACGAGCAACATGTGCCCGACCATATGTTCGCCACTACGCCTTTGCGGCGGCGTTCTCCTTAGACGGCATCCTCTTCCGATACAGCATCTTCCTGGGAAGCGTTATCTGCCAATTGATCGCGCAATCCGGCGACAAGTTCGATCGAGCGTAATCGCGCAGACTGATCGAAGATATGTGCGGTGATCATCAACTCATCCGGCTGCAGGGATTCGATGAACGGGACCAGTCCGTTTTCGATTGTGGCAACCGAGCCGATAAACGAAACGGCGAGTGAATGCTCAACCATCGCCTTTTCGGCAGGAGACCAGTACGTATCGATGTCATCAATCGGCGGCGGCACCTGGGTTGGTTTGCCACGTCTGAGATTGATGAATGATTGTTGCTGCGAACTGAAGTGACGGCGTGCTTCGGCGTCACTGTCAGCCGCAAGCACGTTTGCAGCAACCATTACATATGGTTTTTTCAGTTGTTCGGACGGCTCGAAGCGCTCGCGGTAAATGTCGACGGCCTGCCTGAGCATGTCGGGTGCGAAGTGTGACGCGAAAGCAAACGGCAGCCCGAGCATGGCTGCCAGTTGCGCGCTAAACAAACTCGATCCGAGCAGCCAAAGGGGAACATTCAATCCGGCACCCGGCACTGCGCGTATCGCTTGCCCGGCCTGTTCCGGCGCAAACAGATACTGCAATTCCTGGACATCGCGCGGAAATTCCTCGGCGCTTTCGTGAATGTTTCGTCGCAGCGCACGCGCCGTCATCCCGTCGGTTCCCGGCGCCCGACCCAGACCAAGATCGATACGATCCGGATACAGGGACGCCAGCGTACCGAACTGTTCGGCAATAACCAGTGGAGAATGATTCGGCAGCATGATGCCGCCGGAACCCACTCGAATACGATTGGTACCGCCGGCGATGTGGCCAATCGCGACTGATGTCGCTGCACTGGCTATGCCCGGCATGTTGTGATGCTCGGCCAGCCAGTAGCGCTTGTACCCAAAGCGGTCTGCCTGTTGCGCAAGTTCAAGCGTATTGCGCAGCGCAACCGCCGCAGTGCCGCCTTTGGGAATCGGGGAAAGATCAAGTACTGAAAATGGAATCATGGGGCTAGCGTACCAGCTTCGTGCTGCAATGTGGCAAAGACGGACCGAAACGGGATTTCACACAGAATTCCTTGGCTTGCCACCTCGCTGCCAGT
The DNA here is from genome assembly GCA_951812315.1 of uncultured Burkholderiales bacterium. Lineage (GTDB taxonomy): Bacteria > Pseudomonadota > Gammaproteobacteria > Burkholderiales > Eutrophovitaceae > SG8-40. Next base: position 4,326 of record CATOSA010000013.1, on the reverse strand, counting down.
GTTCCCCGGGACTACAGTAAAATCGGAAGGTCGCTACCCGGACACAATGAAAAGACTGGACACAATGAAAAGATTGAATACCGGACCGCGCCACGCGCTCGTCACCCGAATCAAAGCGAACCGGTGAGCCGCCGTCTCGACGAGACAGGCACTGCCTGGATCGTTGTTACGGGTCGCAGCCTTGTTTCTTGTTGTCTGTCTTTGTTCGAACTGTAGAAGTCCGATTACGCGGGAGGAAACCATGAAGGTCAAGAATATTGAATTGCTGTCCTGCGACGCGGGCTGGCGCAACTTTCATTTTGTAAAGCTCACCACCGATACCGGTATTGTTGGCTGGAGTGAATTTGACGAAGGCTTCGGCGCGCCGTGCGTGGGTGCGGTCATCGAAAGAATGTCCGCAAGAGTCATCGGACAGGAAGTCGGAGAACACGAACGCATTTATGCAGAACTGTTCGGCGCCACCCGGCCGGCGTCAGGCGGCATCGTCGCACTCGCAATCGGCGCGATGGAGAATGCCTTGCTCGATGCCAAGGCAAGAGGCCTCGGCGTACCGGTTTACGAGCTGCTCGGCGGCAAGATTCGCGATCGCATTCGCGTCTACTGGTCGCATTGTGCGACCTGGCGCATCAACCACCCGACCCACTACAAGCCGGCGATTACCGATCTGGACGGGGTCAAGGCGATCGGCCGTGAAGTTCGCGACAAGGGATTTACCGGACTGAAAACGAACATTTTCACCTACGACTCGGACACGAAGAACCCGCGCGGCTGGCGGCCAGGGTTCGGCGTGCCATTCGCGCCCGAACTCAACGTCGAGCGAAATGTGCTCCGAAACCTGGTCATGCACCTCGAAGCGTTGCGCGAAGGCGCCGGGCCCGATGTCAACATCCTGCTCGACCTGAACTTCAACGCGAAGACCGAAGGTTTTCTCAAGATCCTGCGCGCCATTGCAGACCTGGACATCTTCTGGGTCGAAATCGATTCACTTGTTCCGGAGGCACTCGGCCATATCCGCAAGCAAAGCCCGCATCCAATCAGTTCGTGCGAGACCCTGCTCGGGCTACGCGAATTCATGCCGTATTTTCGCGAGCAGGCAATGGACGTCGCGATTATCGACACACCCTGGAACGGTGTGTGGCAATCCATGAAAATTGCGGCGGCCGCGGAAGCGCATGAGCTCAACGTGGCGCCACATAACTTCTACGGCCACTTGTGCACGATGATGAACGCACATTTCTCAGCCGCGGTACCGAACCTGCGCATAATGGAAACCGACATCGACCGCGTAGAGTGGGACCATGAACTGTTCGATCACGTACCGGAGTTTGTCGACGGTCACCTGGTACTGCCCGACCGGCCCGGTTGGGGCGTGATACCAAATGAGGAAGCGATACGGGCACATCCGCCCAAAGGCCCGCAAGGTCTGCTGAATTACGGGAAATTGAAATCCAGTTAGGTTGTTACAGGCTGACCCAGCTACCCCCGGCCTCACTCGATCGCACGACAACTTCAACGAACGCAACGCTTTTCGCTCCGTCTTCGCCGGTCGGAAACAGGACCGATGCGTCTGGGCTATTCCCGTCCCGCGCTGCACGGATGGCTGCCGCAATTTCACGATAAATCGTTGCGAAGCCTTCGAGGTAACCCTCGGGATGACCCGGAGGGATTCGCGTTACCCGCGCGGCATCTTCCGCAGCCGCGGGACTGCCGCGTGTAATCCGACGCGGCGGCTCGCCAAGCGGCGCGAAAATCAACTCGTTGGGATCTTCCTGGCGCCAGGTCAAACCGCCTTTGTCACCGAAAATTCTGATCTGCAGATTATTTTCATTACCGGTCGCGAACTGGCTGGCCCAGATCATACCGCGCGCACCCTTGTCAAAGCGCAGCATGACATTGGCGTTATCGTCCAGGCGCCGGCCGTCAACAAAAGTCGACAAATCCGCGCACACTGATTCGGCTTTCAAGCCGCTGATAAAGCAGGCAAGGTGATAGGTGTGCGTACCGATGTCGCCGATGCAACCGCCGGCCCCGGACTGCGCCGGATCGGTGCGCCAGCTCGCCTGTTTCTGACCGCTTTCCTCAATCCGCTCTGTCAACCAGTCCTGCGCGTATTCACCTTGAACAACCCGGATATTGCCCAGATCACCGCGCGCCACCATTGCACGCGCCTGTCTTACCATCGGATATCCCGAGTAGTTGTAGGTAACGGCAAGAATCCGCTTGTGTGCTTTAGCGAGTGCCATCAACTCGGCAGCCTGTTCGCTGTTCACTGTGAGCGGCTTGTCACAGATCACATGAAAGCCGCCTTCAAGGCATGCTTTTGCAATCGGGTAGTGCATATGATTTGGCGTCACAATTGACACCGCCTCGATGCGATCCCTGCGCGCCGACTCGGCCGTGATCATGTCCTGATAGTTTTTATAGGAACGATCAGACGCCAGTCCGAGCTCCTGTGCCGAAGCCAGTGCGCGATCCGGGTCCGACGACAGCGCGCCTGCACACAATTCATACTCGTCATCGATGCGTGCCGCGATCCTGTGCACGGCGCCAATGAATGCACCCTGCCCGCCACCTACCATGCCGTATCGAATGCGGGATGCCATGTCAGGTTAGTCCCAACAGCGCTTTGTTCGCTTCGTCATCAGTCTCCGCGCCTGCAAAGTCATCGAAGGAACGTTCGGTCACGCGGATGATCTGGCTCTGAATGAACTCTGCGCCTTCGCGCGCACCGTCTTCCGGGTGCTTGAGACAACACTCCCATTCGAGCACGGCCCAGCCTTCGAAATCGTATTGTGCGAACTTGGAGAATATCCCGTCGAAATCAACCTGGCCGTCGCCGAGTGATCTGAACCGCCCCGCCCGGTCCACCCAGGACTGATAGCCACCGTATACGCCTTGCCGGCCGGTCGGATTCAGTTCGGCGTCCTTGACATGGAACATCTTGATGCGCTCATGATAGATATCGATGTTGTCGAGGTAGTCGAGCACTTGCAATACATAGTGGCTGGGGTCGTACAACATGTGGCAGCGCGAATGGTTTTTAACCCGCTCCAGGAACATCTCGAATGTGACGCCATCGTGCAAATCTTCACCCGGATGGATCTCGTAACAAAGGTTTACACCAGCAGCATCGAACGCATTGAGTATCGGCAGCCAGCGTTTCGCCAATTCATCGAAAGCAGTCTCTACCAGCCCGGCCGGGCGTTGCGGCCACGGGTAAAGGTAAGGCCACGCCAGTGCGCCTGAAAACGTGGCGTGCTCGGTCAGCCCGAGATTGCGTGACGCTTTGGCCGCAAGCATGAGTTGATTGACCGCCCATTTCTGCCGCTCTCCCGGATTCCCGCGCACCTCTTCAGCGGCAAACTGATCAAACAGCGCATCGTATGCCGGATTCACGGCAACGAGCTGCCCCTGCAAATGTGTGGACAGTTCAGTCACCTTGAAGCCCGTGCTTGTCCAGAGTCGCTGCAACGTCGTCGCAATAGGATTTGCTTTCGGCCGCCTTGGCCAGATCAAACAGACGTGCATCCCAGCTCGGGATTTGCACGCCTTTGAAGCCGAGTCCGGCTGCCCACTTGGTAATGTTATCCAGACTGTTAAACGGTGCTTCATCTCCCGCAAACTGGGCCAGAAAGATGGCAGGGCCTTTGATCGTTTTCATACAGTTCTCCTCCGATAATGCGAATCCGGGATTCGTCCCGGATTCGCCAGTACTGTTTAAGGTGGCACATGGGCCCGAGCCCGGCCGGGTTCAGACTGGCACGTGATTGATGTTCGTCAATTACAGTCCTGCGTTTGTCCGGGCGCGCCCTGCCCGCTCAAATCCGCTGCCGCACCCGGGATCCGCACATTACGTTCTCACTACTTGGGCAGCGCAAATGTAATCACTGCATCGCCGCGCGGGAAACCAAACAGATTGTGTCCGCCGGCCGCAACCGTCACATACTGCGTACCGTCGATCTCATAGGTAACCGGCGGTGCATTGACACCGGCCCCACACATGAAGGACCAAAGTTCTTCGCCGGTTGCCGAATCGAACGCCGAAAATTCTCCGGTTCCCTTGCCCATGAATACAAGCCCCCCGGAAGTGGCCACCGTCCCGCCGACGAGAATATCTTTTGTCTTCGTCTGCCAACGGAGCTTGCCTTGCGCGCGGGTGTCGATCGCGCTCAGCACGCCCCAGCGCGGCTCGTCGGCAACTTCGAGAACCGAATAGCGCACGGCCGGTTTCCCGTCGACAGCTGGACGTTCACGTACTGTAAATGTTGTCGGCATATGAATCCCGGTGACATAAACCAGGCCGGTAGCCGGATCGTAGGAAACCGG
>CATOSA010000012.1 GCA_951812315.1 uncultured Burkholderiales bacterium | reverse complement strand
ATCCATGTTCTGAGTCCTGCCCGAAATGGGAAACTATCGCACTTCCCGATCGCAACGGGTCATCTCAAACCAGTTCGGCAACGAACACCGGAATTTTTCTTGAAGTTTTTGCTTGATAGTCGTTGTAGGGCGGATAGGCCTTGGCACCGGCATCCCACAAACGCTGGCGTTCCGGATCGTCCTCCACTTCGCGCACCCGCATTTTGAACACTTCGGTCTTGTCACGAACTTCTACATCCGGATGCGCGCGCAGGTTGTTGACCCACACCGGATTGTTTTCGCGCCCGCCGTACGAGCCGATCAGCACATATGACTCGCCAACCTTGACGCGCATGACCGGAATCTTGCGCACTGCTCCGGTCTTGTTGCCCTTATGCGTCACCAGTATGCAAGGCAGGCCGGTGTCCCTCAGCGTTGTTCCCTTGGTGCCGCCACTGCTTCCATATAGTTCAACTTGGTCGCGCACCCAATCGAGCGCGGGTGGAATATATTTCGTCATGGTTGTCTCCAGAAAATATTCAATAGTTCGTAAGTCGGCCCAGAGAAGCGTAAGCCGACGCAATTCGTGCGCAAACTGCAACACTCTTCATTGATACATTCTGTCGGCTTACGCCCGCCGGGCTAAACCGACCTACACATCTAGTTTGACCCCTTGTCTCCCAGTTCGGCATTCAAGTCGTTAACACGCAGCTCACCCTCACGCGTCTGTCCGCCGATGTCGAGAAAACGTTGCATGTTGCGACGCGCCTCGTCGGTGCGCAGCAGTCGTTCGAACTGGTAGGCCTCCTCGAACAGGCCATCAAGCAACGGCTTCTCGGCGGCGTTGACACTCTCCTTCGCCAGGCGCACGGCCGGCGGTGGAAACGAAGCGATGCGGCACGCCAGCTTGTCGACGAACGGGCCAATCTCGCCGGCCTCGAAGATGCGGTTGAGCCAGCCCCAGCGTTCGGCGGTCTCAGCATCGAGATCGTCACCGCCAAGAATGACTTCGAGCGCCCGTCCGCGCCCGAGCATGCGCGGCAGACGTTGCGTGCCGCTGCCGCCGGGCAGGATCCCGAGCGGTACCTCCATCTGATTGATTCTGGTCTTGCCGCGCACGCCGAAGCGCATGTCAAACGATGCCGCAAGCTCGGCACCGCCGCCGCCAACGCGGCCCTCGACCTGGGCGATGATGACCTTGTTCATGCAACGGAAGCGCTCGCACAGCGCATGAAATGGCTTGAGCTGGACGTCGCGTTGCGGCTCGAAGCCGGTCGGCCGTTCGAGAATCGCGGCGACGTCGAAATGCGCGAGAAAGAAATCCGGGTCGGCGCTTTTGACCACCACTACAGTCAGCTCCGGATCGGCCTTGAGCGCCGTCGACAACGCAGCGAGTTCGGCCAGCAAGTCCATGGTAATCACGTTGACCGGCGGATTGTTGATGGTCACGTTCGCAATACGGCCGTCGACCGCGACCTTGATCAGCTTGTAATCATAGGGCATAGGAAATTCAGGCGCTGTTAGTGTTCGAGAGTCACTCTATAGCGGTGCAAATGCATGGTCAATCACGCGCGTTCATAACGATCGTGGCCGTCACGTCACTTACTGTTGCGGCTGAAATGCAAAGCTCCCAACAGGTAACGACCAACTCCGGTTCAATCCGACGCAATGCGCTGCGCTTGTCGCGCCCTGCACAAACCGGTGTATTGAGCTCACGCAGCACACAAACTGACTGGCGTGCCGATCTGGCCGACCATTTCCCCGCAATCCATTTCAGCGCAGAAGCTGGCCTCGGGTTATCCTGCTGTCTGGTTCATACAATCCGCGATCCGCTACCCGGACAAAAATAAAGGGGAGGAACCCATGAAACGCCATTTGACAGTTGCTGCCTCGCTGGTGCTGCTCTCACTGTCTACGGCCGCATCAGCGGCAACAGTGATCAAGGTACAAACCGCGAACGCCGCCGGCAGCTTCTCGCTCAACTACATCAATAAAGTCTGGGTACCGAAGCTCGAGGCGATGACGTACGGCAACCTCAAGATTGATATTCGGCCGACCAAATCCGTGGTTCCCCATCGCGAGACACCGCGGGCGGTTGCCGCCGGGATTTTGCAGGGCGACTTGAACGCCGTCGCCTACTTCGCCGGGCGCGATCCGGTCTTCAGCGTGCTGGGAGACCTGATCGCCGGTTACGACACGCCTGAACAAAAGCAGATGTTCTTCCGTTTCGGTGGCGGCGTTGAAATTCTGCAGAAAGCCTACGACAAGCACTACGGCGGCAAAATCATTGTGGTCGGCGCCGGTCCGTACAACAAGGAAGCGTTCGTCTCGACGGTGCCAATCAAAAGCGTTGCGGACCTGAAAGGGCTAAAACTGCGTTCTCCCGAAGGCATGGCGGCCGAGGTATTCCGCCGGGCCGGCGCAACGCCGACGTCCATTCCGCTCCCGGATCTCTACACGGCGCTCGACAAGAAAGTGGTGGATGCGGCCGACGCGAGTTCGTATACCAATAACAGTTCGCTCGGCTTCAACAAGATTGCCAAATACCCGCTGTATCCCGGAATCCACTCGATGGCCGTCGTCCAGTTCATCATCAACAAGAAAGTCTGGAACAAGATCGGGCCACAGGGACAGGCGGCACTGACGACCTGGTATTACGCAATGTGGCCGGACGTGACGCGCGCAACCGAAGTCGAGGATCACAGACTGGTCGCCGCTGACATTGCCGGAACAGGTACCCCGGGCATCACCGTGATCAACTGGTCTCAAGCCGAGCGTGACAAGTTTCGCGTGATCGCCGCCGGTGCGTGGAAAGATATGTCCACCAAGAGCGATCTGGCCAAGGAAGCCTACGACGCGCACATCAAATTCATGAAAACCCTGGGACTTCTGTAGCTCAACAGCAGCTACCCACGGAAACGCAAAACCCGCCGCAACGCCGGTACGCATTGCGGAGAAATTTACCTGATTCCGGAGCAACTTGATGAACACGATCATCCGCGCAGTGGGCCGTTTCAACCAGTTCATCGGACTATCGGTCTCGCACCTGTACCTGATCTGCGTGGCGATAACGATTTATGAAGTCGCCATGCGCTACCTCTTTAATTCACCCACGCAATGGGCTTTCGAGGTGGTGATGGTGGTGTGCGCATCGGCCTGGGTCCTGTCCGGTGGTTACCTCACAATGCGCCGCTCGCACATCGCGATCACTGTTGTCTATGAGCGCACCCGCGGGCGGGGCCGCTTTTACCTCGACCTGTTCATTTCGCTGGTCAGCATTGCTGCAATGTTCACCTTCGCCTATGCGCTGTGGGAGCCGATGACAGACGCGGTCATGGCGCTGGAGCGAAGCGGCACCTCGTTCAACTCGCCCGAACCGATGATTCTGAAAACGCTGCTGTTTGTTGGCGCCGTGTTGTACGGCATTCAGCTCGTCGTGAATCTGGTCAAACTGCTGAGCGGCTACGACAACCCCAAACAAGACTCACTCTCGGAAAACTGATCGATGGTCGATATCCAGACAGCGAGCCTGATCATCGTCGCGTCGATGATCTTGCTGATGACCACGGGCATGCCGCTCGGTATCGTCACGTTGACCGTGTCCATCAGCACCGCGCTCGCGTTCTTCGGACCGCCCGGCCTGTTCCTGGTCGCGAGCAACGCCCAGGGCTTGCTCGAAGCTTATCCTCTGGTCGCAGTGCCGTTGTTCGTGCTCATGGCAAACATCCTCGAACGCGCCGGCGTAGCCGAGGATTTGTTCGATGCGATGTCCTTGATCGGCCGCAGATTGCCCGGCGGCGCCGTGCAGACGACCCTGGTCTCAGTCGTGATGGCGGCAATGACCGGCATCATGGGTGGCGAAATCGTGATGCTCGGCCTGATCGCGTTGCCGCAGATGTTGCGCCTCGGCTACGACAAACATCTCGCGATGGGGACTATCTGCGCCAGCGGTTCGCTGGCGACGCTCATCCCGCCGTCGGTCATCATGATCATCTACGGACTCACCGCGAATGTTTCGATCACAGACCTGTTTCTTGGCGGTTTCCTTCCCGGCCTGTTGCTAGCGTCGCTGTACATCATCTATATCGTTGTGCGCTGCTCGATTCAGCCACGCCTCGCGCCGCCGCCTTCGGATGCGCTGATGGGGCTGAGCGGCAAGGAGAAAATGGCCAAGTTGCGCAGCCTGATCCTGCCCGGGCTGGTCATTGTTTGGGTACTCGGCAGCATCTACGGCGGCATTGCCACGGTGACCGAAGCGGCCGGCGTGGGCGCGCGGACGACTGACGTGGGAGATGATGCAAGAAGCGCTGCGCAAGACCATGATCACGGTTGGCACCATTATCTGGCTGATACTGGGTGCCGTCAGCTTCGTCGGCATCTACAACATCATCGGCGGCAGCGACTACATGCGCGAGTTGCTGACCGGACTCGATATTTCGCCAATGGGTGTGATCTTCGTGATCATGGGCATTCTGATCGTGCTTGGCACATTCATGGAGTGGATCGCAATCGCCTACATCACGGTGCCGATCTTCGCGCCGGTGGTGGTTGCGCTCGGCTTTGATCCGATGTGGTTCGGCATCCTGTTCGTGATCAATCTGCAAATCTATTTCCTGTCGCCGCCATTCGGCCCGGCCTGCTTCTGGCTGAAAAGTGTTGCGCCGCCAGGTATCACACTGCAACAGATCTACGTTGCCGTGCTGCCGTTCATCGGCCTGCAGATCATCGGGCTGATCATTGTCATGCTCTATCCTGAAATTGTGCTCTTCCTGCCGCGAGTTCTTGGTGGCTGATGTACGCGACACGATCACAATGCACGACCTGGACGATGCCAACAATCACGGAGCGACATAAGAATGCTGAATGAAGACCCCGACGACCGGATGCCAGATCGCATGAACAAGTGGACCACGATTGGCGGCTACGCGATCGGCGCAGCAATCATTTTCGTCATGTTCTACAGAGGTGGACCCCAACGGCTGGACACCAAAATATAGCTGATAAGTGAAATCTTATGGATTATTCTTTTACGACACAGAGAGGATCCGAAGATGACACGTAGTAAAGAGAAGAAATCACACGGCGAGCTTCAAGGCCAAAGTAGCACTGGGCGCAGTGCGTGGCGAGCACACACTGGCCGAGCTGGCTGAACAGTTCGACGTTCACCCGAATCAGATCCAGGACTGGAAGAAACGTCTGGTCGATAGTGCCGAGGACGTGTTCGGTGGCAACGCAGTTGAGGCGCAACACACCGAACGCGAAATCGAGAGGCTGCACGCCAAGGTCGGGCAACTGACGATGGAGAAAGATTTTCTGTCAAAGTTGCTCGGGCGCGACCGGTGAGCGAGCGCCGAGCACAGATTCAAAGCGCTCACGAACTGTCCAGGGCACGCCGCTGCGAGTTACTCGGAGTGGCACGCTGCACAGCGTACTATCGCGGCGCACAGGTGTCAGCCGAAGACCTTGAGCTGATGCGCCTGATCGACGAGATCCACCTTGAGCTGCCGTTCTACGGAAGCCGTCGTATTCGCAACGAACTCGATACACGCGGGCTGCAGGTCAATCGTAAGCGCGTACAGCGGCTGATGCGTCAGATGCAGATGTTGAAGAGCGCGGCCTGAACCCCATGGAGATTTCACTTAAGCGGGGGTCCAAGTTTCGGGGTCCACTTCTTTTGACACATTCGAGTTGCCGCCTGGGAGATCGCCACACCGGCGGCCGCAACCGCAATCGGGTTTGCACAATGGTGGTGCAGGTTAGATTTCGGCAAGACGGCTCGCTAACCAACAGTTATCGCACTACTGGTATCGGTCTTATTGAGAACCACCCGATAGATCATGGCAAAGAACCTTCTTTACAAAATCTTCGGTCTGCGTAAGCTTCCAACAGAAATACGCGCGCAATTGCAAAGCGAAGGAATCCTGTTCGATGAGGAAGGAACAAGTTGCGCGCTGAGTTATCGAAACTTCCGGGGTCCGCGCAACGCATCACATCGTGGGTATAAGGGTGCTCACGCGGGTAGCCTCGTAATTACACGGCGAACTTTTTATGTTCAGTTCCCTTACATGCTGGTTTGTAACAAACCCGTCGAATACGCCGCTACCCGTCTCGATCTGGAACTGACAAATCCCTCCGAGTTGGCCATGAAGTTTGTCGTTGAAGATCTTTTCGACAATGCCACCGGAGGGTTGACATGCCATTGGCGTACCGACAGCGCTTCAGCTATCCATGCCCATCTTCAGCAAGTACAGCGCAGTGAAACCGCCATGTAACAAGCGCGTTCAGATTGACCTTTGAGAAGCTACGACTTTTCTCAGCGGCTAATGCAGGGCGACAGTAAGCTTGACAGCATTGATCGATCTGATTACCGTATTACGACTATACTATCGATCGGGACTTAGCCATGACCGCCGTAACCGTTTCCCCTAAATTTCAGGTTGTTATCCCAAAAGAAATTAGAGACTCCATGGGAGTATTTTCGGGCCAGAGAATGCAAGTACTTACCTACCAGAACCGCATCGAGCTCATTCCGATAAAACCGATGAAGAAAATGAGAGGCCTCCTTAAAGGCATAGATACTGACGTAAGTCGGGATAAAGATCGTATATGAACGTCGTAGATTCATCAGCCTGGTTGTCCTATTTTGCCGGGGATCGCAATGCACGACTATTTGCAAAGCCAATTGAAGCCCTGGATAAACTGCTGGTGCCAAGCATTACTGTGACTGAGGTTTTCAAAAGCGTGCTTCGTCAACGGAATGAAGAGTCTGCGCTGGAAGTCGTTGCACATATGAAGCAGGGATCGGTTATTTCCTTGGATGGGGAGCTTGCAATAAATGCGGCCGTATTTGGTGTTGAACTAAAACTGCCATTGGCAGATAGCATCATTTACGCAACCGCCAGGAAATATGAGGCAGTCGTCTGGACTCAAGATGCGGACTTCAAGGGACTGCGAAGTGTCAATTTCTATCCGAAAGCAAGAGCTACATAACGAGCGCAGAAAGTAGGGGAAGCAGCTGTCCTGCGCATTGCAACTTCGGCCCTAGTCGCTGGCAGCCAGGTTATGACTTCTCCGCGCGCGGGAGCAAACCGCACCGACCCATCCGTCGCTGGAATACACCCATCTAGTCGCGCGCGACTCAGCGGCCACCGTCACATAGAAGCAGATGGCCTGTGATGTAGTTCGATTCCGGAATGCACATCAGGTAGATCGCACCGGCAGCTTCTTCAGGTGTACCGCCGCGGCCGAGTGACATGGTGGAACCCGCAGCTTCAAGCCGCGCACGCTGGATGCCAACTGCGATCTCGCGGCCCTCGATATCGATACTGGCACCTTCGCCGTCGAGCGCCTGCGTCAGTCGTGTATGCACCAGCCCGAATGCGACGGCATTGACGTTGACCTTGTAGCGGCCCCATTCACGCGACAATGCCTTGGTCATCCCGACGATCGCAGCTTTAGCCGCCGAATAATTCGCCTGCCCCGCATTGCCATAGACGCCCGAGGTCGAGGAGATATTGACCACCTTGCGAAAAACTTCACGGCCGTCGGCCGCTTCCTTCTTTGCGGCGGCGCGGATCGGCTCAGACGCGGCTCGCAGAATACGAAACGGCGCAGTCAGGTGCACGTCAAGGACCGACTGAAATTGCTCGTCGCTCATCTTCTGGATCACGTTGTCCCACGTGTAGCCAGCGTTATTGATGATGATGTCCGGCACACCCCAGGTATCAAGCGCGGTTTTCACGAATCGTTCGGCAAATCCGCCCTCAACAACGCTGCCGACGCACGCCACTGCTTCAGCACCGCTCGCCTTCAGTGAATCGACCACCTCCATTGCCGGCGCTTCATCAAGGTCATTGACCACGACGCGCGCGCCTTCGCTGGCCAGTTTCTCCGCGACGCAACGGCCGATGCCGCGCCCGGATCCGGAAACGAGAGCGATCTTTCCGTCGAGTTTGTTCATGTTGGTCTCCTCGAGTTTCTCAATACATTAACGTGCGCGTGCCGCTGCAGTTCACGACTGCGCCGTCTTCATTTTGCCGGGACAGGAAGGTAGCAAAGTCGCCGCACCATCCTGTTCATACAATGGTTCAAAGGTTCCGTTTTCCTTCCTTCAAGCCCGCGCAGCGTCGAGCACGGCGCGTAACGAAAGGCGAAGCGCGACAGACAGCGCGCGTTCGTCCATGTCGAAACCCGGATGATGGTGGGGCATCATCTTCGTGTCGGGCAGCGCGCAACCGACCTGGTAATAACAACCAGGCCGCTCCTTGAGGAAGTAACACATGTCATCCGAACCCATGAGGGGTTTGCCTTCGGAAACATTCTGCGCGCCCAATGCCGATACCGCACTTTTATGCACCAGTCCGGTGACATGGCCGTCATTGACGACGGGGTCAATCCCGCCCGCCACGCGCAGGCTGGCCTCGGCTCTGTAAGCACCGGCGATATGCGACACATACGATCCAAGCCGCTCGAGTAATTGAACACGCACGTCGTTATTGAAAGTGCGCAGCGTGCCTTGAAGATGCGCCGTTTCCGGGATGATGTTGTCCTTGGTGCCGCTGTGAATCTGCCCCATCGTGAGTACGGCAGTTTCCAATGCCGAGACTTCCCGCGAAATCAGATCCTGCATGCCGACGATGATGTGGGCCGCTACCGTGATCGGATCAACGGATAAATGGGGCATGGCGCCATGGCCGCCTTTTCCGCGCACTTCGATGCGCAGAAAATCGGCGGCGGCGAAACCGGGTCCGGGCCGCACAACCACCTGACCGGTGGGAAACTGATTGATCAGGTGCAGCCCCAACACCGAATCGACGTGGGGATTCTCCATCACACCCGCTTCGATCATCGGTTGCGCACCGCTCATGGTTTCCTCGGCGGGTTGATACAAAAAAACCAGCGTTCCCGGCAACTCCGATCGCCGCTTCGAAAGTATGTCGGCCAGGGTCAGCGAAATGGCAGTGTGGCCGTCATGACCGCAGGCGTGCATCGCCTCCTCGTTGATTGACGCATAGGGACGGTCCTTGTTCTCCAGTATGGGCAGCGCGTCGATATCGGCCCGGTACATGACTGTCTTGCCGGGCTGATCGCCATGCAACACGCCCACCACGCCGGTGCCGCATATTCCTGTACGCACTTCCAGACCGGCCGCGCTCAGCCGTTCTGCGATGACCTCGGCGGTGCGATGTTCCTGCATGCTCAATTCCGCATGGCGATGAAAATCGCGGCGCATTTCGATCATTTCCGGTTCGCGCTTGCCAATCTCTTCAGCCAGATCTAGCGCGGTTTTGGCGTTCATAGGTGTCTCCTTTGTAAACCTTGTCCGGGACATGCGAACCCGTCCATGCAGACAGCCAACCCGACAGTTCAGGTTTGCGCTGTGGATCGAACAGTTTGGCTCCCTGATTCGAAAACACAGGGAATTGAACCGGTGCCGATTCTCACCGAGCACTCTATCGGTGTGCCAGCACGTGGTCAATCGCATGCGACGTTAACAGCAGCACTGTGATGAATCGAGGCGTATGCCTGCTTGATTCTTGATTTTTTCCGGAAACTCGCAAACTGTCTGGCGCAAGAACAAGAACATTCGGCCGAATGCCAACGACGAGGAGCGAATCGATGAAGATTGAACAACGGCTGCAGGAACTCGGCATAGAGTTGCCGCCCGTCCCGGCGTCACTGGGCAATTACGTGCAGTACGTGCAATCCGGCAACCTGATCTTTCTTTCCGGAGCGGGGCCGCACGGTGGCGACGGCAAAGTCCCTACCGGCAAGGTAGGCGGTGATGTCTCAGTCGATGACGCTTACCAGCACGCCCGTACCATCGGGCTGGTACAGATCGCCAAGCTCAAGGACGCGCTGGGGGACCTGGATCGGGTCAGCCGCATTGTGAAAGTGCTGGGTATGGTCAACGGCGTGGCAGATTTCGGTGAGCATCCCAAGGTTATTAACGGATTCTCCGATCTGATGGTGGAGGTCTTCGGTGACAAAGGGCGCCACGCCCGCTCGGCCGTGGGCATGGGTTCGCTGCCAAACGGAATCACCATCGAGATCGAGGCGATCGTGGAGGTTTCCGGGTAGTTCGTTGGTGCTGCCGGGCATTTGTTTAGAATGTTCGAACGCAACTCAAAGAGAGGCCAGATGATGACTATTCCTACAGAGCCAGTAGGCAGCATCCCGCGTTCCCCCGAACTGCAAAGCAGTATGCAGCAGTTTGCTGCCGGCGAGATTGACCAAGCGGCGATGGATGCAGCGTTCGACCATGCGGTCAAAGACACGCTCGAACGATTTACCGCAACGGGTTCTCCGATGCTGTCTGACGGAGAGCAAACCAAGTCGAGCTTTGTAACCTATGTGATGGATGGGCTGGAAAACCTTGCACCCGGCGGCGTGACAATTCCATTTGAAGACGGTCATACGCGGCAACTCCCGCAGTTGACCAGTGGCCCGTTTCGCTATGGCATGTATGCTGGCAGCTACTTGCCACGAGCAAGAAAATTTACCGCCATGCCAATGAAACAGGCGGTGATTTCTGCATCGGCCATGTCGTTGCTTTACCCTCAGCAGGGTATCGATGGCTATTCGCAAGCGCAGTTTATTGATGATCTCATTGCAAACGCCGTTGCAGATATCCGCTCATGCTTCGATCAGGGTGCGCAAGTCGTGCAGGTCGATTTTACCGAAGGCAAGCTGGCAGTGAAGCTGGATACATCAAAGGGGTTGCTCAAGCAATTCATTGATCTGAACAACAGGGTATTCGCAGAGTTCAGCGATGATGAGCGCGCACGTATCGGTGTGCACACCTGTCCCGGCGGGGATCACAATTCAACACATAGTGCGGATGTGGACTATCGTGAATTGATTCCAATGCTGATGAGCTTGAATGTTGGCAATTTTTATATGCAAATGGCGTCGGAGCCGGATCCGGATACCGCCCTGGCGACTGTTGCAAAGCATCTGAATCCTGGCCAGCGCGTATTCGTAGGCGTGACAAATGTCATTGATAACAACGTCGAAACGCCGGCGATCGTGAAAGATCGCGTGTTGCAGGCAGCCAGGCATATTCCCGTTGATCAACTTGGTACGACCGATGATTGCGGGTTCTCGCCATTTGGCGATGATGTGGCTCAGGCGAGAGACATTGCGTTTGCAAAGATTGCAGCAAGAGTCGAGGGAACCGCGCTGGCCGCGCGCGAAATCACAAACTAGTGTTTGTCGACAGAGCCTGAAATACCTGACGCACGTGTTGCTTAAACTCACTGCAAGATTGCAAGTGGCCGTGAGGCGTCAGGAATGGCCTGTCGTCAATTTTGTTCATATGCATCAATGCCTCCAACGCTGCATTGCTGATCAATAATTCATCCGCTACAGACATCTGCGATGTGATTGTGCTCGGTGGGGGTGCGGCCGGTTTGATGTGCGCGCTGACCGCTGCAAAGCGCGGCCGCGAGGTGATGTTGCTGGAAAAATCAAACAAGATTGGCAAGAAGATACTGATGTCTGGTGGCGGGCGCTGTAATTTCACGAACTACCGTATTGAACCTGAGAACTTCCTGTCAGCGAATCCGCACTTCTGCAAGTCTGCACTCATGCGCTATACCCAGTGGGACTTTATCAAGCTGGTTGAGCAACATGAAATCGACTATGAAGAGCGCAAGCATCAACAGCTTTTCTGCAAGGGCTCGGCAAAGCAGATTCTGGCCATGCTGCGAGTCGAATGCGAGCGGGCCGGCGTGGCCATTTCGACTCACTGCGAAATCGATCGCATCGTTGCATTGCAGTCGACTGACGCAACACACGGCAAACGTTATCGACTGGCGTTTACTCTTGGCGCTGGTGGAATAAAAGACGAGCGGATTGTCGATTGTGAGTCGCTTGTCGTTGCTACCGGCGCATTGTCCATCCCTACGTTGGGCGGCAGCGGTATGGGCTATGAGATTGCCCGCCAGTTTTCGCTGAAGTTGACCGAGCGCCGGGCCGGGCTCGTTCCGTTTATGTTCACCGGTCAGTTCAAGACCATCTGTGATCGTCTTTCGGGGTTGTCGGTAGACGTTGATGTCAGCTGCCACGGGCAAACGTTCAGTGAAAGTCTGTTGTTTACGCATCGGGGTTTGAGCGGTCCGGCGATACTCCAGATTTCCAGTTACTGGCACCCCGGCGATGCGATTACTATCAATCTGTTACCGGGCATAGCGGCGGGAGAATGGTTACGTGAAGTCAAGAGGAAGAAGGGCGCCAGCCTGCTGAAGACTGTCCTGCATCAGAAGCTGGGTAAGGCTTTGGTCGCGGAGTTACAAAACCTTTGGTGGCCGGTGCAGGCAAATACAACGTTGGCGGAATTTTCCGATCAGAAACTCGCATCTATTGGCGAGCAGTTGAATCAGTGGAAGCTGAAGCCATCGGCGACAGAAGGTTATCGTACCGCTGAAGTGACCCTGGGTGGCGTCGATACCGATGGCATTAGCTCAAAAACGATGGAGGTCATCCATCAGCCAGGATTGTTCTTTATCGGTGAAGTGCTTGATGTCAGCGGCCACCTGGGTGGTTTCAACTTCCAGTGGGCCTGGTCATCGGGTAATGCCGCAGGCCACTACGTGTGAGCGCGTTGTCCTCGGGTAGTCAGATTTACCGACCTGTTTTTACTCCGTGTCCCAGACTTCGCCCAACACCCGCAGCCAGTTTTCCCCCATGATTTTGCGAATCTTGGACTCGGGCCAGCCGGCGCGGTCCATGGCTGAGGTGATGTTGGGGAATTCGCCGATGGTGCGGATGCCTTGCGGATTGATGATGTCGCCAAACTCGGTCAGTTTGCGGGCATTGCCTTTGTCGTGGGTAATCCACTCAAAAAACTCCGTGGTATGACCTTGTGTGAAATCGGTTCCGATCCCGACGTTGTCTTCTCCTGCCAGATTCACTACGTAGTCGATCGCTGCGATGTAGTCATCCACGGTTGAATCGACGCCCTTTGCAAGAAACGGTGGAAACATTGTTACGCCGATGAAGCCGCCGTGTTCGACGATGAATCGTAGATCTTCGTCGGACTTGTTGCGTGGGTGCGCCTTGAGCGCGGCCGGCAAACAATGGGAATAACAGACCGGCTTGGTCGAAGCCAGAATGGTGTCCCGCGACGTTGTGGAGCCGACATGGGACAGGTCGCAGAGCATACCGACCCGGTTCATTTCGGCGACGATTTCCCTGCCGAAATCAGAAAGCCCGGAATCCACCGATTCGTAGCAGCCGCTGCCCACAAAATTTTGCGTGTTGTAGGCCAACTGCGCGATGCCAACGCCCAGTTCCTTGAACAGACCGACGTAACCGATCTGGTCTTCGAACGCGGAGATGTTCTGGAAACCGAGCACGATGCCGGTTTTGCCTTCCTTCTTGGCGCGGGCAATATCAGCGGTGCTATACACCTGCGTCAGCAGGTCAGCGTGTTCGCCAAACCAGGTCTTCCAGCGCGCGATATTACGCATCGTGTCCCGGAAATCTTCCCAGACCGAGCAGGTGCAATTGACGGCGGTGACACCACCTCTGCGCATATCCTCGAACACAGCCGGGGTCCAGTCGGAAACGTTCAGCCCGTCGAAGACGATCAGATCATCATGCAGGTTTGATGCAGCCATGCTCCTCCTTACAGCCTCGAGAGGCTAGACAAAACAATTAACACCCCGAATCAGGGAACAGAATTTCTTGCGAGTCATCCCTTGACGCACACGACTTGTTTGAGCGTGTGCACTATATCCACCAGATCAGACTGCGCCAACATCACAGCGTCGATGTCCTTGTAGGCAGCCGGCGTTTCGTCCAGCACGCCAGCGTCTTTGCGACACTCTACACCGGCAGTTGCTGCTGCATGATCTTCCAGGTTGAACGTGCGCTTTGCCTCACCGCGGCTCATCTTGCGCCCGGCACCATGCGAACAGGAACAGAAAGCGTCGCGGTTGCCTTTGCCGCGCACAATGAACGACTTCGCTCCCATGCTGCCGGGAATGATCCCCAGCACGCCATCGTGCGCATCGACCGCGCCTTTGCGTGTCAGCATCACGTTTGTCCCGAAGTGACGTTCCCAACTGACATAGTTGTGATGACAGTTCACCGCTTCCTCATCGCATGAGAATGGTTTCGGTACCACCTCGGCAACGGCGCTCAACGCGGCAGCCATCATCAGGTCACGGTTCGTGCGGGCGTACGTTTGCGCCCAGCCTACCGCATCAATGTAGTCGTCGAACATTTCGGAGCCCTGCGGCAGGTAGGCGAGGTCCTTGTCAGGCAGGCTGATGAACCAGCGCTCCATGTCTTTCTTTGCAGCCTCGATGAAGTAGGTACCGATCCGGTTACCGATACCGCGAGAGCCGGAATGCAGCATCACCCATACGCGTTGCGCTTCGTCCAGACACACTTCAACGAAGTGATTGCCCGTACCCAATGTGCCGGCATGTAACGGCGCACGTTCCGCCGCCTTCTCCAGTTTGGGGTGCTTGTCGGCAATGACTTTCAGTGCGTCCAGTTGTGGGCCCAGAGCTTCGTAATTGGCATCCGGAGGCTTGCCCCATGCACCCTGGTCACGTTTGCCGCCGTTGTCTGTGCGCCCGTGCGGAATCCGCACCTCGATCGCGCTGCGCAGTTCATGGAGGCTGTCCGGCAGGTCGCCGGCAGTCAACGACGTACGCTGTGCCGCCATGCCGCAGCCGATATCCACGCCGACCGCGGCGGGGATGATCGCGCCCTTGGTTGCGAAAACGCTACCCACAGTGGCGCCCATTCCCCAATGCACGTCCGGCATTGCCGCAACATGTGAATAAATGAACGGCATGCCAGCGAGGTTCAGAAGCTGTTGCTTCGCGGCGTCTTCAACCTGAACGCCACGAGTCCACGCCTTTATTGGCAGGCGCGCGCCACTTAAGACTTCGAAACTCATCATTGCTCTCCTGTGAAGAACATCGACAAGAAATATAATCGTGCGTTCCTCATGCGCCGGGGTCGCACCAATCGGGGCGCCTGCGATCGAACGTCAATCGTCGTTCATGTTGGTGCAGGATGGAGCAACTCCTTCCACCATCGGCTATCTTTTTCCTGATTTCGGGCTGCTATCGCAAGGTGCCCGTGAAGATAAACTTCAACACCGCCAACCGTTGGCGGTACTGGCCAGATCAAGATTGGATCAGGGAGATCATGCGGGATCACAAGGACGGGCTTTCTGGGATTGCTTTGATCGCCAAAGTCGACCTCGTAGATCGGAAATTTGCAAAAGTTGTTGATGTAAAAGATGGTCGGATTGGGGCCCATGGTTGCAACGCCATCATAGGGCGCGTACGGCGCCTTGTGCTCCAGCATATCCATGAGCACAGACAGTTCATGCTCAAGCGCAGACGAGGGTTTGGCCAAGAACGGTGCGAGGCATTCGTGATTGCGTTTGGCAATCTCTGCAATGCTTTCACTCGGAAAAAATTTAGCCCCCTTTGCATAAGAAACGGCATTGCCCGCAAAGTTGGCAGGGGTAGAAGTGCGCTGTCTTGCGTCAAGCACAATTATTAGAGAGCACTGCGTATCTCCGCTATGCCCAAACAGTTGAGCACACATCCGTGCGATATGTGAGGACAGAACATCGTTGGTTGAGAGCCATTCGACGCCTGACTCCTGAAGTGCGCTTTGCTTAAGCTCCCTCATGGTTTGGGCAGAAATGGAAATAGGTGCTGTTCGTGTCATCTTGGCGACACCAAGCATGGAAGAGCGATTCCAAAGCAGTCTGAAGATAGATACCCTGGCCCATCCTGATGCAACAGCAGCGCGTATGGCTTCAGCTTTTGAGCGCGACTTCCCGCGCGGCGCAAGGTTCTGGTCTATGACCGGCTGACGAACCTCCCGCGCGGCGCAGATTCGGCCCCAGTTGGCAATCATCGTATAAAAGCTATTGCCATCCATCAGCGCGTGAAGACAACAAACACTTAATACCGCTCCGTCCCGAAGTTCCGTGAACGTTACCGTCAGCATCGCTTCTTTTCCCTGCCGCACCCTGCGCAGATCGGGAAATCGTGCAAAATGATTGACCAGCTCAAAGTCTGATTGAATATCTGCGATCCCGAGGTCGGTCTGCGACACCATTGCAAATGGCACGCCGGCATTGCTGCAACTGACTTCCTCACCTTTAACCATCCGTCCAGCCAGATGCGGATAATGAGAAAGCAGTTGACTCAGGCTCTGCTTCAGCCTTGCCACGTCCGGAGCTGCATTGAACACCCAAGTCCCCCGCAGAATATGATCGGCGATGACTTTGTCCAACCTGGTCAGGTGCCATGAACCGTGAGCTGATTCTGCTGAATCTGCGCGTATCACTTCGACTTGTGAAGGCACTTCTTCGACTTTCTGACATGAGGGTCAAGCCTTTAGAACGGTAGATCGATCATTTAATCAGGGCGTCTGACTACTCGAATTCCCGGCAATCACTTTCTCGAGCTTCACGCCGTCCTCCATGCCCAGATACATTCCCACAACAGTAGCGCGTTCGTAATTGCCGTGTTCGCGATAGAAA
Organism: uncultured Burkholderiales bacterium; assembly: GCA_951812315.1. Taxonomy (GTDB): domain Bacteria; phylum Pseudomonadota; class Gammaproteobacteria; order Burkholderiales; family Eutrophovitaceae; genus SG8-40. The sequence goes on along the minus strand of CATOSA010000012.1, from coordinate 40,957 downwards.
GTCAATGCCGCAGCATTATCGCGTCTTGCTTCCAGGCGAATTCTTGATACGCCCGCAACACTTGCCACTTTCTCCAGCCACGCAAGGACCGCAGTTCCAACTCCGCGTCTTCTCGCGTTTGGCCGAACCGCAAGCAGCGACAGATGCGCCGAATCATCACGGTAGATCATGATACCGAACGCGATCAACGGGCCGCCCTCGGAACCAACAACGACGTTCGTGAAAGTCTCGCGATCGCGTCCGCGTCTTCGGGTATGGCAAGGCGAATTTCGAGGTGATCATTCATCGTAAAACGCGTTTTGAATGCGAAATAGCCTACCGATATACTCAAGACGCCAGACGCCGTGATTTTCCAACTTTTCTGCTAGCAGGAATAGACCGCAAAAATTCGGTAAGGGCCTGGTTCGCAGCTAGTGAATGCGCCTGTTTCAATCAGTTGCTTTGCCTCATCGAACGACGCCAACAGACAGTGCGCGTTGACCGGTAACGATTCAGCCATGTGATTGCAAGACAACGGTGAGCACTCTGGCGCCGAAAGTGCGAAGAAACTCACAACGTCGAAACCTTCGAGCTTCTTTTCGGCTGGCACCTGCACGTCAGTCGGAAACGACGCGTCCGCACTGAACATTTCCCACACACGATGTTCGTCTTTGAACTGTTGTTCGTGCACTTCGTGATAGAATATCTTGTGGCTGGACAGTTCCACATTTTCTGCAGTGGCAATGTCGCGAATCACATCTGGCGAGTCGAACAACCAGTAGCCATTGTGGCGCCAGTGGGGAATGAAGTCGCAGAACGCTGCCGACACGCAGTTGCTGACCGAATAGATGTCCGCAACCGTGTCGGCCTTCAGCCAATCGGGCGAAGTATGGATTTTCTTTGCGATGTATCCTGCCGGCGTCAATGCCAATCCCTGGATATGTATCGAATCTCCACGTTACAACAATTCGCGCTCACCGCTATTGGACAAGCAAAATCGTGTTAGACGATTCCACTGTTGCTAAACTCTCTGTAGCAACGACCCCGCCTGTGCATCCGGTTTCCACCTCGCACGGGCTTTCGCAAACCAGGCGGAGATCGCTCATGAACGCAAACCCGAACCTGTTCGCTGGCGGGAGAAATATCGCAATAAAACTACCACCGCATGAATTCGATTCTACCCTGCGTTTTTACCGGGATGTCCTCGGACTGGTGTAGGTCGATGCACATCTACCGTCCGCAGTGTTCGAGTTCGGATCAAACCTGCTGTGGCTCGATCGGGTTGAGACGATCACGCAAGCCGAAGTGTGGCTGGAACTGCACACGCCGGATACCGCCAAGGCGGCGAAACATCTGGATGAAAGCAACGTCGTGCGTTGCGACACAGTCGAAAAGCTGCCGGAGGGTTTTGACGGCTTCTGGATTTCGAGTCCGGCGAATATCGTGCACCTGGTGCACGGCCGGCGAGAGGATGTCTGAAGGGCGACATCAATCTACCCTGTGGCTGGGCCGGCCCGGCGAACGAACCGGTTACGGCGCTTCGAAACCGGCGTCGCGATGTGCGCCGTCACAGAAAGGTTTGTTCGCGGACTGGCCACAACGACACAGATTGGCCTGGTCACCGTCCCAGCCTGAACCGTCAACGCCGGTGACGCGCATTTGGCCTACGCAGCCGATCGGTCCGTTGGTTCGGATAGTAAGTCGCACGCCTGGCCCGGCCGCGCCTGACACAGGTCTTTTGATGCGATAGTCCGTGGTCACATTTGCCTGGTCGGAAAACCCAGCTGCCTTATGCGTGCCGTCGCAAAACGGCTTGTTCGCGGACTGGCCGCAACGACACAGCCAGGCCTGGCTGACTTTCTCTATTGGCGTGCCGTCTTCGGCGAACAGTTCGAAGTCACCTTCAATACTCAATGGCCCGTCGACATGCGGCCGGATGGTGTTCGACATTAATGCGCAGTTCTTGATTGCGCGCACACTAGTGCGCGACCCAACCGCCGTCGATCGGCATCGAGGCGCCATTGATCGACGCGGCCGCGTCACCGGCAAGGAACACCGCCAGAGCAGCGACCTCTTCGATCTTCACGAAACTTTTTGTCGGCTGTTTTGCAAGAACAACCTTCCTGATTACATCATCGCGCGGCATTTTATGCACGGCGGCCTGCGCATCAATCTGTTTGTCGACCAGCGGCGTTTTTACCCAGCCAGGGCAGATCGCGTTACAGGTGATGCCTTGTTCAGCGATTTCCAGCGCAACCGTTTTGGTCAACCCGACGATGCCGTGCTTGGCAGCGATGTAGGCGGACTTGAACGGCGAAGCGACCAGACCGTGTGCGGACGCAATGTTGATAATGCGCCCCCACCCGGCCGCTTTCATCAGCGGTACCGCAATTCGCGTCGTATGAAATGCTGCGGTCAGATTGATCGCAATGATCTGGTCCCATTTCTCCGGGGGAAATTCGTCAACCGGTGCCACGTGCTGGATTCCGGCGTTATTAACCAGTACATCGACGCCGCCAAGTTCACCCTGCGCCTGTGCAATCATGTCGGCAATTTCCGAGGGTCGGGTCATGTCGGCCGGAGAGTAAACCGCCTTGACCTTGTAGTCCGATTCGAGGCCGGCCCGCAGTTTTTCGATTTCGGCCGCGTCTCCCAGACCGTTTAGCATGATATTCGCACCTTCGCTCGCAAAAGAACGTGCGATGCCCAGGCCAATGCCGGACGTCGAACCCGTGACCACAACTGATTTTTCATTCAACATCTGTTTGCCCTGCGTGAAAAAGATATGCGTTCGAGTCTATCAGTTTGGCAATCGGACAAACGTTTTTCGAAAACGGGTATGGGTGAGAACCGTCAAGACGCAAGATATGGAACTGGCGACACCCTTCGCTCTTTTTCGTCCGAGTAGTTCGTGCGCACGCTCTTGCGCTGGGGGATTATTGATTCACATGCGCGGCCTGCCAGCGTAGCCGGTAAGCTCCAGATAGCCCCGCCCAACGGGCTTGCCGTTGACGCTCGCGCGCACGGCCCCTTCCCAGTAAATGATGCCGGTGCTGAAACTCGAATCCAGTTCCTGGTCGTCCATTAGCGGTTCCAGATCAATCACGCGAGTTCCTGCGCGCACGCGCATTGCGACGGGATAATCGGCACCGGTTCGCGGTGAGCGCCATTGTCTGAGCGGCTCGAACGTAATGTCGCCCGGTGAGAGGATCTGCACGTTGCCATTCGCGTCGCGCACGCTGCCCCCTGCCCATAGCGTTTCACCATTGCGTGCGCGCATTCGAAACGCCATCAACGCCCCGCCGTCACCAAGATTCATTCCAACCCAATCCCAGCCTTGCGCCTCTTCTGGAAGAATCTCGCTGGACCATTCATGATCGAGCCACGCTTCACCCTGAACCGGTAGCGATTCGTTTCCAATCTGCATCGAACCGCTGACACGCAATTGCGGAATGCTGTAGTAGTAGCTGGCTTGACCGGCCTGCGGCCCCTTGCGACTGTAACCTGCCCGCCCCTGCAGAAGAACCGGCTGGGTTGGCGCAAGGTCCAGGTTGAGAACAAAATCGCTCGCGACAATGCGCGCCCGGTAGCCATCGCCGTCGCGAAACAGTGTCCAGCCATCAATCTCCACACCGGTTTCGCCAACGGACGCGGCGGCGAGATCGAACCCTTCGCGGGCAACGCGTTGATCAAGCCGCAGCCAGCCATGTTCGGAATCGGCAATTGCGGCGTGCGCGAAAATTAACTGTTTCGGTGCAAATTGCGATTCGTTGCTTTCTTGCAGACCGGTACGGACCCGAAAGAACGTGACCTGAAAGCCGCGCTCGACGCCCCGGCTTTCAACCCAGCCGGTGACATACCACCACTCGGTTCGATATTCGGGATGCGCACCATGGTCACGCGGGAAAGTCAGCGTGCGACCCGTTTTGACGTCCGGATAAACAACCGCAGTTTCAGCGGCATGGAGTGACAATGAAGGCGCAGCACCAGTAAACAACACAACGCAGGCACACCACACGCGCGTAATCTGGTTGATGCGTTGGTAGAAGTGCGTCACCGTTCTATCTCCCCGCATCGCTATTTACTTGTATAGCCATTTCCGGAAGCCTGTCCCTCTACCAGTCCTCGCGCACGGCGCGAACGACGCCCCCTGCCATGGTGCGCCTTGCACTGGCGACAGCGGCCAGCGTCGCGGCTAGCAACATCGATATCGCGAACACACCAAGTCCGGACCAGGGCATGTGTATATCCATACTCCAGTGGAACGACTGGCGATTGACGACAACAATCAACACTGCGCTCATCACCCAGCCGAGCAACAAGCCGACAGCCAGTCCAAGTGCACTGACAAGCACACCTTCAAACGCGAGCATTCGCATGATCTGCGCGCGGGAAAAACCGATATGGCGCAACATGCCGAACTCGCGCCGGCGCGCCAACGTCAACGCGCTGAAACTCGCGGACAATCCCGCCAGACCGATTACGATTGCAACGGCTTCGAGCGCATACGTGACTGCGAACGTGCGGTCGAATATCGCGAGAGACTGCGACTGCAGTTCATGCGGTTCGCTGATCTCGACGCCGGGCTCCGGCAAGGCTTCGCGCACCGCGCGGCGCACATCGTCGGCGTTGGCCTTTGCATCCAGCCAGAGCTGTGCGTCGGCAACATCGTTGCTGCCAGTGAGTTCGCGATAACTTTCAAGCGTCATCGCCACCGCCCCTTGCATTCGCGCATAGTCTCGCCAGATACCGGAAACAGTGACCGCGACATTTCTGCCGTCAAGCGGCAAGTCGATAATGTCGCCAACGCGGTAACCGTAAACGTCGGCGACTATTTCACTGATCCAAACCGGGAGCGGTTGGCCGGATTGCGGTATGACGATGTCACTGACCAGTGACAGCTTGCGGCCAGGGTCACGCGGATCGACGTCGCGCGCCAGCAGGGTCAGCCATGGCCGCCCCGCTTCGATCCGGATGCGCTGGCCGGCAAGAAATTCAATCCGGCGCACACCGGGAACACGCGCGAGCCTGGCCTGTTCATCCGGAGACAAATAAGGCGTTTCGCCATAACCGCTGGTGCGCACGAACATATCGCCAGGAAGAATATGTTCAAGCCAGTTTTCCAGCGAGGTTCTGAACGAAACGACCATGATCGCCATTGACGTCGCAAGACTGACCGCCGCGACGATCGCTGCAAGGCTGACCATTGCCTGGCCCGGTGCGGCACGCAACTGCGCCAGACCGAGCGCAAGCTCCGATCTTCGGGGCAATGGCACGCGCTCGAACACAATCATTGCAATCCGCGGCATCAACGCAATTGTTCCGAGCAACAGCAGCGCGATGGACACATAACCGGGAAGCGGCAAGCCTGCAACCGGCGGCGCGAACGCAGTGCAGGCACCAACAAAGAGTAGCGTCAAACCTGGTACGAACGAAGTCAGACGCTCGAACATGCGGGTCTCGTCACCCGCTTTGAGTGCCCGGGCGGGCGCAGCACGCGCAGCCTCCAGCGCCGGCAGCACAGACCCGCACACTGCAGCCGTGATCCCCAGAAACATGAACGACAACGCGGCCAGCGGTTCGAAAGTCAGTTGCGTTGAAACGCCGCGGAACATGCCCGCGCCAAGATCGGGACCAACGGCGTCCAGAACCAGTTGCGCGCCCAACAGGCCGAGTAGCAGACCCAGCAGCGACCCGGCGAGCCCGACAATCGCCGCCTCGCCCACCAGCAACCAGACAAGGCCGCGGCGGGTGACCCCAAGAACGCGTAACAACGCATGCTGGGACCTGCGCTGAACGATGGACAACGCCTGGGTGGAAAACACCAGCAGGCCGCCGGTAAATAGCGCCACCAGTGCAAGCACGTTGAGGTTTACTCGATACGCCCGCGTCAACGCAACCGCAGTTTGCGAGACCGATTGCTGCGTTTCAACGTACACACCTGCCGGCAATAATGGCTGAAGTCGCTGCGCAACCGATTGCGCAGATGCGCCAGGCCTGAGACGCAGTTCGATACGATTGATCAGCCCAATGCGCTGAAAATGTTGCTGCGCGGTGGCAATGTCTACAACGGCAAGGCGTTGGCCGGCAGCAGTGCCTGGCAACACGCCGGCGATTCGAAATTCGACACGATCGGTACCAACCTGAAAACCGATCAGGTCGCCGGTTTCAGTGTCAAGCCATTGCATCGCGGCAGGCGACAGGAAAATCGTATCGCCACGCAATGTATCCATCCGGTCGGACGCTTCAGGGATGATCTGCGGCTGAACCCGTGCCGCCTGGAACACGTCGAGCCCGATAATTCGCAGCCGGTCATTGCGGCCGTCAAGACGGCCGTCGATATCAAGCATCGGACTGGCGACGGCAACCTCAGCCGGGGTGGCAAGCAACGGGTACACCGCATCATCAAAGCCACGCCGCGAACCGCGTACGGTCAGATCAGATTCGCCCGACAGCGTCTGCACGGCGTTACCAAACTCGTCGACCGCAGCACGATTGATGAGTTGAACCGCATAGCCAAGCGACACACCGAGCGCAATTGCGAGCAGCGACAACGCAACGCGCATTCTGTTCTGACGCAAAGGGCCGGCGATCAGTTGCAGGAACATGATCTTTGGAGTATCTCACTCCTGTAGGTCAAATTAGCCCTTCGTTGTAAACCGACGTGGCATGGTACGGACGTTTGTGTCGGATTACGCTGCGCCAAGCCGGCCTATACCCAGGTCGCTTGACCATCAAGCTCGCGCACAAAATCTGCAATGGCATCGATCGTTTCCCCTCTGCAATCGATGTGCGGAGAATGTCCACAATCGGCGAAGACGAGTTTCTTCACCGGAGCGCCCGCGCCTCGTTCAATCGCATCGACCTGTGCAAGGGTTCCATATGGATCGTTTTCGCCCTGGATGACAACCGTTGGTGCCTGAATCTCTGGCAGAAAGTGTTCAATATTCCAGTCGCGAAATTCCGGTTGTAGCCAGATGTCGTTCCAGCCTCTGAACATGGATTCAGTGTGGTTGTGATAGCGCGCGAGTTTGGAAGCGAATTCGGTTGTTTCAAATGCCCGTTTCGCTTCAGCGATAGCCTCAATACTGATTTGTTCCACGAAAACATGTGGCGCCATCAGAACGAGTCCGCTTGGGGCATTGCCGCCAGGGTTGGCACTGCAAGCATGAATGATTGCAATCGATGCCCCGTCGCTATGCCCGATCAGCAGCGGGTTCTCTATGTCTAGTTCGAGCAACAGTTCGGGCAAGACGATCGTCGCCTCGTCGTGCATGTAGTCAACGCGACGAGGTTGTTTGAGTTGCGCCGACCGCCCGTGGCCAAGGCGTGAATAAGCCAGTACCGGGTGTCTGGTCATGGCAGCGACAACGTCAGGAAAATCCTTCCACATCGCGACCGATCCAAGACCTTCATGCAACAAGACAATCGTCGTCCGATGCCTTGTTCGCGCGCCGCCTGGTTCGACGATACGGTATTCAAGCCAGTGACCGCCTGCAGTGAGATGCACGGCTAGACTCCCAAATGAGCGCGCAAGGTTTCCGGTTGCGCACGAAGCGTATCGCTGTCACCTTCGAACACGACCTGACCCTTGACGAGAATAATGTTGCGGTCGGAAATCGCCGACACGGCTGAAAAATTCTTGTCGACAATAATTGACGATATGCCGGTCTCGCGAATCTGGTGAAGGATACGCCAGATTTCCTGCGCGACCAACGGCGCAAGCCCTTCTGTCGCTTCGTCAAGAATCAGCAAATCGGGATTGGTTAATAGTACACGTGCGATCGTCAGCATTTGCTGTTCGCCGCCGGAGAGTTGCTGACCACCGTGGTTGATGCGCTCGCGAAGTCTCGGGAACGTATCGAACGCGCGGTCGAGCGTCCACTCGGTCCGGCCGTCGTGTCCGGGACGCGCTGCCATGACAAGATTTTCCTTTACGGACAGATTCGGGAAAATCCCCCGACCTTCGGGCACATAGGCGATTCCCGCGCGCGCCACGCGAAACGGGGCGGCGCGCGTCAGGTCAATTCCGCGCACCCGGACACTTCCCGCACGGGGCGGCAACAGGCCGAGAATGCTTTTCAGCAAGGTCGTCTTTCCCATGCCGTTTCGGCCCATCAAACCAATCGTTTCGCCGCGACGTACCACGAAGTCGATACCGTGCAGTACATGGCTCGCACCATAGTAGGCATGGATACCGCGCGCTTCGATCAGTGTTCCGTCACTCATGGCCGTGCTCGCCGAGGTAAGCGACTTGCACTGCGCGACTGGCCCGCACAATGTCTGGCGAGCCCGATTCGAGAACCGCGCCGTTGACCATGACAGTTAACGTATCGGCAAGAGAAAAAACCGCGTCCATGTCGTGCTCGACAAGAAGGATTGCATGGTTGCTGGCAAGACTTCGCAGCAAGTCGATGATCTGCGACGATTCCTCGGCGCCCATTCCGGCGAGCGGTTCGTCCAGAAGCAGTACCCGCGGGTTGGTCGCCAGGGTCATCGCGATTTCGACCTGACGCTGTTCGCCGTGCGACAGTGAATCGACCTGCTCATCGGCGCGATCTGCCAACCCGACCTGCTCGACGGCGCGCATTGCGGCATCTGACACACTGCGATAACTGTGCGCTGTCCGAAAAAAGCGCATAGACGTGGCAAGTCGTGACTGGGCAGCAATGCGACAGTTTTCAAACACAGTGAACGGCAAGAATATATTGGTCTTCTGGTAGCTGCGCCCGACGCCCAGAAGAGAAACCTGAGGCGGCGCGAGACCGGTGATGTCATCGCCATCCAGAAACACCTGACCCTCACTTGGTTGCAGATCACTGGACAGGAGATTTACGAGTGTGCTCTTTCCCGCACCGTTCGGACCAATGACGGCGTGCACTGTGCCCATGCGGCATTTCAGGGAAACCCGGTCAACGGCAGACAAGCCTCCGAAATGTCGCGACAGCGCACGTGTTTCCAGCGTGTTTCCGGAATTGGTCATCGCGTCAGACATCGGCATGAGGCGGCGCGCGGCGCGATTGACCGGCTGCTGCCGGGGAAATATTGAACTTCGCCAGTAATCCGGCCAGACCGCGCGGAAGGAACAACGCGACCAGTACGATCACCGCGCCGATCAACAGCTGCCAGTGCTTGGTCAGCGCCTGGAATATTTCCTCGAGAAACATCATCGAGAATGCGCCCAGAACCGGCCCGGCCAGCGTACCCATGCCGCCAAGTATGACCATCATCAACACCGAACCGGACAAATGCCAGCCGAGCATTTCCGGGTTGACGACGCCAAACTGCACTGCTGCCAGATAACCGGCAAGGCCGGCGATGGCACCGGCAATGACGAAACACACAAGCTTGTAACGAAACGTGTGAAAACCCAGTGCACGCATGCGGTGTTCATTTACCCGGATGCCGGCGATCACTTGTCCGAAGGGTGAGCGCAGGACAGTCCGCATGAACAAGATCACCCCGATCGAAAACACAAGCACCAGGTAGTAGAAGTGCGATGGATTGGCAAAGTTCAGAGGCTGCCAGCTGCCGATCATCAGAACCGGCCGTTCATGAATATATATCCCGTCAGAGCCACCGGCGATCGCGGTGTCATGAAAAACGAAAAACAGCATTTCGGCAAATGCCAGCGTGACCATGATGAAAAAGATGCCGCTGGTGCGAAGTACCAGTGCGCCGATGATCAACGCCATGACAGCCGCTCCGGAAACAGACAACAGCAGGCTGGACCAGAAACCGGCGGCATGTGTTTCCGGTGCGTAAAGCGCCAGGATGTAACCGGCGATTCCAAAAAACGCCGCGTGCCCGAGGCTGACCAGGCCGGTATAGCCAACCAGCAAATTCAGGCTTCCGGCAAACATCGCCATGATCAGAATTCGGGTTACGAACTGAATATAAAAGCGGTCGCCGATCAACGGAAACGCCACGAGCAACACGGCACCAATTGACAATCCGATAATCAACAGGCGTTTGCTCAATGCTGCCTCCGCACGAGCAAACCCTCGGGCCGCCAGAGCAACACGATCGCCATAAACACATAAATACTCATGCCGGCGAGTTCCGGCAGGATACGCAGGCCGCCTATCTCGACTTCGACCACTTTTCCAAATGTGTCAACCAGGCCGATCAGCAACGCCGCCGCCATTGCACCTTTGACTGAACCGATGCCGCCGATGACGACCACGACAAAGCAGACGATCAATACCTGGTTGCCCATGCCCGGAAACACCGACGACACCGGGGCGGCAATCATCCCGGCAAACGCGGCCAGCGCAACACCGAGAGCGAACACGGATCGGTACAAAACGTCAATATTGATGCCGAGCGACTGCGTCATTTCCCGGTTTGACGCGCCTGCGCGAATCATCATGCCGAGCTTGGTGTGCTGAATCAGGTAATACATGAGCCCGGCAAGGATCACGCATACCAGCGACAGCCACAGGCGATAAACCGGGTAGGACAGCATCTCGGTAAGCGGGATCGATCCGGCGAGCAAAGCCGGCACGGCAACGCTGTGAACATCATCGCCCCACAGGATGCTGCGTAATTCGGAAAAGATCAGAATCAGGCCGTAGGTCAGCAACACCTGTTGCAAGTGGTCGCGCCGATACAGATGCTTGATGAACAACCATTCCAGCAACATTCCCAGCGCAACCGACAAGACGATTCCGGTTGGCAGCGCGATCCAGAAGCTACCCAGGTGTTGCGACAGCGACCACGCCAGATAGGCGCCCACCATGTAGAAACTGCCGTGAGAAAGATTGATCACCCCCATGATCCCGAAGATCAGTGTCAATCCGCTCGCCACCAGAAACAACAACAGTCCGTACTGAATACCGTTGAGTAGCTGGATAAGAAAAGTGTAGGTGTCCATCGGGGATGCGGGGGGAGAGACTAGACGGTGATGTTAGCGGTTACCTGACCCGCGTATTTCACCTACAGGATGTCGCGCAACGCGAATCGGTTTTCGATTCACTGAGAAAGAAACGCGGCCTGCCCGGATACTCAAGCACGCCGCATTTCAATTATCGCATTACATATTGCAACCGCGTGCCGGATCTTCGAGCGCTTTCCAGGCCACACCGACCACCTTGTTGTCGCCGTTCTCGACGCGCCGTAAATAAAAATCCTGAATCGGGTTGTGGGCGCGTGACATTGTCCATTGGCCGCGCGGGCTGTCGATAACTGCGCCTTCCATTGCGGCAATGACTGCGTCCCGTTTGCCAATATCACCGCCGGTTTGCTCAAGCGCCTTTTGCAGCAGTAACGCGGTGTCGTACCCTTGTACTGCATAAACATCCGCCTGGGCAGAGTACGCATCCAGATACGCCGTACGGAATGCGCGGTTTTGCGGAGTGTCCAGTGAGTCCGCGTAATGCAGGGTCGTTAACAATCCTTCGGCCGCCTCGCCTTGCGCGCCAAGCACGCCTTCGGTCAAAAAGCCGGAACCGTATAACGGAATCTTGTCCTTCAATCCCGCAGCGGCGTAGTCTTTGACAAACTTCACCGCTCCGCCCCCTGCGAAAAAACACGCAACGGCGTCAGGCTTGATCGCAGCGATCTCGGTAAGCAAGGCCTGAAATTCCACGTTCGGAAACGGTACAAACATTTGCTTGGCGACGCTGCCGCCAGCTGCGGTGTAACCCTCCGAGAACGATTCGGCCGCCTGTTGCCCGGCGCCGTAGTTCCAGGTGATAAATACCGCCTTTTTGTGACCGTTCTCCACCATGACCTTGCCAAGCGGATGGGTCGGCTGCCAGTTGGAAAACGACGTGCGGAAAATGTTCGGCGAACACAGTTCCCCGGTTGCCGCATTGGCGCCAGCATTGGGAATCAATACCAGGGTTCCTGCTTCGCGCGCGACCTTGATCATGCCCATCGCGACGCCTGAATGCACTGTACCGATCAACACATCGACCTTGTCGCGCGTGATGATCTCGTTTGCGTTGTCGGTCGCCTTGGCCGGATTGGATTCGTCATCGACTTTGAAATATTCGACTTCGCGCCCGCCAAGCTTGCCATCCTGGTCAGCAAGCGCCAGTCTGAATCCGTTCTCGATCGCGACGCCGAGTTGGGCATACGTGCCGGTGTAAGGCAACATCAGGCCAACGCGCAGCTTGTCTGATTTCGCACAGCCTGCCAGCGGCATCAGGGACATGCCGGCAAGTGCGCCGGCGCCAATCAGAAATTCGCGACGTGCAGTGAGTTCCGGTCGCGGTTTAGTCATTGTTTGTTCTCCCCCGTTATTCGGTTTTGCCGGCGCTGTAATCCGGCCAGCATTTATGTTCCGGTCGGCGCCTGGCCGCGCGTTCGCAGTTTAAAGCGCTGAATCTTGCCAGTCGCAGTCTTCGGCAGTTCTTCAACGAACTCTATCCAGCGAGGATACTTGAATGGCGCAAGCCTGTTCTTTACATGCTGCTTGAGCGAGTCTGCCAACTGGTCCGACCCGGATACGCCGGAATTGGTGACGACAAACGCTCTGGGTTTGACCAGATCCTGTTCATCGACATCACCGACAACGGCCGCTTCGAGCACGTCGGTATGCGTCATCAAGGCAGCTTCTACCTCAAACGGCGAAACATACATGCCGCTGACTTTCAGCATGTCGTCAGATCGTCCGCCATACGTGTAATAACCATCGGCATCGACACTGTACTTGTCGCCGGCACGGGTCCACTCCCCGACGAAGGTCTGCACTGACTTTTCTCGCTTGTTCCAGTACTGCGCAGCACTGCTCGGCCCGCTGATCTGCAGTTCGCCAAGTTCACCTTCGGTAACTTCTTCGCCCTGCTCATTGACCAGCCGCACTCTATATCCCGGCACCGGTTTTCCGGTTGTGCCATAACGTACTTCGCCCGGCCGATTGGACATGAAAATGTGCAGCATTTCGGTCGACCCGATACCGTCCAGAATTTCAGTACCGAAGTGCCCGGTCCAGCGGCGGCCAAGATCTTCCGGCAACGCTTCGCCTGCTGACGTGCACACGCGCAACGCGACTTCATCAGGCGACGGCAGATCCGGACTCGCGAGCATCGCGCCGAACAGGGTTGGCACGCCGTAGAAAATTGTCGGCTGATACTGTTTCAATCGCTGAAAGACAGCGTCAGGTGTTGGCCGCTCTGCCATCAGCACTGCAGTGGCGCCTACGGACAACGGAAACGTAAGACCATTGCCAAGACCATAGGCGAAAAACAACTTGGCTGCGGAAAACACGACGTCATCTTCGCGGATGCCGAGCACCGGCTTCGCATATAACTCGGCCGTCTGGATCAGGCTCGACTGGATATGGACGGTGCCTTTCGGTGTGCCGGTCGAGCCAGACGAATAGAGCCAGAAACACACATCGTCGCAGGTCGTCGGAGCCGCTTCGAATTCGGTCGATGCGCTTTTCATCAGCGTCTGCAAATGCAACCGCCCCGAGTCGCGATTCCCTGAAGCTACATCACCAGTACCGCTATCACTGGAGACAATAACGAACTCAAGAAACGGCATGTCGCCCAGGATCGGTTCGAAAGCCGGTAACAATGCCTCTGAAACGACCAGTGCCCGTGCACGGCTGTCGCTGAGCATGAAGCGGTAATCATCAGTCGTCAGCAGCGTATTGGTCGCGATGGGCACAATGCCGGCCTTGATCGCGCCAAGGAACACAGCCGGAAAATCGATTGTGTCCAGATGTGCAAGCATGACGCGAGACTCCATCCCGAGTCCCAGGGAGATTAGCGCGTTCGCGGCACGATTGACTCGAGCACCAAGTTCCGAATACGTGTATGAACCACGGTCGTCAATAAACGCGCACTTGGCCCCGCGTCCTGCCGCCAGATTGCGCTCGATCAGATCATGCGCGGCATTGTAGTCGCGCGGAACAGAAACAACGGGCGGATCAACTGAATGATCTGCGGTACTGAGTGCGGGCACGCACGTTCCTCCAGGTAATTCAGCGGCCAGGCGCAGGCCCGATCGCTCGAGTCAAGAATCCGGTAGTTTAACGGTTGAACTGCCGCGTTTGATACTTGAACTGACACGGCGGCACAGGCATGTGGTGGCCAGGCCAAACTGCGGGACTCAGTGTCGCGCCGAGCATTGCAAAATTCCTTGGCGGCACAGGCATGTGGTGGCCAGGCCAAACTGCGGGCTCGCTTGGTTAGTCTATTCTGCGGGGATGCGGCGAAGTCAATAAAGGGGAAGCGCGATGGTGGCACGCGACACATCAGTATCGATCGAAGGCGAGGACTGGCTGATCAACGGCCGCCCCACTTACGCAGGGCGAAGCTGGCGCGATCTAAGGATCGAAGGCTTGCTGCTCAACAGCCGTATGGCAAACGGCATTTTCGACGACCTGAATCCTCTGACTCGCGCGCTATGGGCTTACCCCGACACGGGTGAATGGGATGCCAATCGCAACACGCAAGAATTAGTAGCCGCACTACCGGTCTATCGTGATCACGGCCTCGTCGCTATTGGCCTTAACTTGCAAGGCGCCTCACCATTCGGTTACTACCGGTTTGACGATGCCTCGATTGATTCCTTGTTGGAACGGGTCAGGCGGAAACACCCGGAGGCGACACACGAATCAGTGTGGCGAGGCCTGTCTTCAACCCGCTCTCAGCCTTGGGAAACGGGTGCGTTCAATCGCGATGGCAGCTTGCGACCCGAGTTCCTCGAACGTGCTGCTTCGGTTGTCGATGCCGCGGACAAACTCGGAATGGTGGTTTGTCTTGGATTATTTTATTTCGGCCAGGACGAACGACTTGTCGATGAGGCCGCGGTTCTAAGTGCAGTTGATGGTGCGTGCCGTTGGGTGCTCGAAAGCGGCTTCACTAACGTCGTCATCGAAATCGCCAACGAGGTCGATATTCCGCTCTATGAACACGAAGTGCTAACGGCGTCCAAGGTCCACACGCTGATCGAGCGTGTAAGGGAAACTGAACACAAAGGGCGGCGACTGTTGGCCGGTACAAGTGTCAGCGGCCGGGTCGCGCCAACTGCGGAGATTGTCGGCGCGTCGGATTTTGTTCTGCTGCACGGCAATCACCTGGACGACCCGAACGAAATAACGAGTCGCATCGAAGCCACCCGCGCCCTTCATACATATCGGAGCCAACCGCTGGTCTTCAACGAGGATGATCACTTCGACTTTGGCCGTCCAGAGAATAATTTTTTTAACGCGCTTGCAGGTCGTGCCGGTTGGGGCTATTTCGATCCCGGCCAGGGCGCCGGCGGGCGTGCCGCCTTTGGCGACTATGTCGAGGGTTATCAAAACCCGCCAATTAACTGGAGCATCAACACCGATCGCAAAACCGCGTTTTTCGAGGCGCTGCGTGAGGTCACGGGTAGCTGAGATAACCGTGCACAAGGGGCTTGCCGCGTTGAAACATGTGGATAGATGACACCGGCTCGAACATCGAATTATTTGCGTTGGCAGGTACCGATTTTCGCCACTCGCAATCTTTTCACGCTTGGACTAGTACTTCCTTCTGTTCACTCTGCATTAATGGATATTGTTAAGTGGTCAGAGCCCAATCGAACTTGATCCATTCCTGCCAGCTGCTCAGATGATAAGGTGTGACCTTGATGCAATTCTGAAGAAACGGCGCTTTGCAGCGCAAACATGGAGGATCAAGAGCTTGGCTGAAAAAACATTGCCACCGGTGCCAGACCGGCTCACGCGATGGCGCGCCGAAGGCGAGACCGTAGAATTGATGGGAAAACAGATTTGGTATCACGAACAGGGCCCGAAGACTGACGACGCAGTGCTCATCGTCCATGGTTATCCGGGCTCCTCGTGGGACTTCTATGGCGTGGTCGAACGCATCGGCCCGGACACCCGCACGGTGGTCATGGACATGCGCGGCTTCGGCTTGAGCGAGAAGCCACTGAAGGGGAACTACCAGGAGAACTTCACGCTTCAACTTCAGGCTGACCTTTACGACGCGCTCGCGAGTCATCTTGGGCTGAAGACCGTGATCCTGGTGGCCCATGACATGGGTCAAACGGTCGGTCTCGAGCTGATGGCACGCTTCGAGGAAAGCCGCACACCGTTCCGGATCCGCCACGCGATTCTTCTGGATGGCTCGACGCTCATCGACATGATTCAGCCCACGCCGTTCCAGGTCGAGGCGTTGAACAAGCCGGCTGTGGCGCTACCCGAAGAGATGAAGTGGTCCGACATCCAGGGCATGTTCGAAGGCTCGTTCTCGAAGGAGAGCGAGGCGCGGCCCGATTATCAGGAAATCCTCACGTGCATGTCCCACCAGGTCCATCACAACCAGGGAAGCCGCGTGATCGGTCAGATTGTCCACTACCTGAAGGAGCGGAAAGAGAGCTTCAACCGCTGGTCCCGGACGTTGTTCACCTTCAGCCATGCGCCATTGACAGTTATCTGGGGAGAGCAGGACCCCGTCGCGGTCATCGCAATGGCGGACCGCATCAAGAAAGAACGGCCGGTTACGGATCTGTACAAATACCCCGACTGCGCTCACTGGCCCTCAATCGAGTATCCCGACCGGATTGGCGACGCAATCATCGCCCGTCTCGGGAGCGTTTAGGCCAAAAAAGATGGCTCGCTCCCTGCGGCGCGGGGAGCCCAGCTATCTTTAGATCGGATTTGGCCGGGTAATTTCCTGAGAAAGCATTATTTGAGGGACCGCATTTAACGTAGATTGAATCACGTTCGGCACTGTCTGTACGGTCCCGTGTCAGCACCAAGACTCAAGCTTAGCTTTGCGCCGCCTGCGGCTCGGCGGCTCCACCGAGGTGTTGGTGGCATAGCGCAACCCACGGCTCGATCCATTCCGAGGCATCATCTTCAGGCAATGTTCCCGAGCTCGCGTCGTGCAGCATCATTTCGCCTATTCGTTGCGCGCCGAGTTCGGTGAGGATTTTGTCGAAGCGCTTGCCACCGAAGCAGAACGTTTCAGCATAGGTGCGATCACCCAGGCCGATCACACCATAGGACAAATGCGACAGGCCGGGCTTCTGCGCGCACAACGCGTCGTACAGGTCTTTTGCATTGTCCGGTACGTCACCCTGGCCGTAGGTGGATGTGCAGATCAGAAAAATCCCATCACGATCGAACACATCCGGCTTGAGCTCGTCCATTTCCAGTGTATTGACGCGCAGCCCTTCACCATCGAGACGAAGCTCGATTTCCTGCGCGACCAGCTGCGCGATACCGGTCATGGTGCCTACGAGAATATTCAGTTCGAATGCCATGAGTGACTAATACCACCCTCTTCTGTCCACCAATACGTGCAAACCGCGGGCCACAGCTCAGGCAAGAAACTATTTGCCGGGGCCGCTTGGCCAAAACAATATTATGCATTATTATGCACTCATTTTGTATACGATGTAATATATTGCATATTCTTAATGGGCGCACGCATAGACAAGGCAGTGGTACAGGCGCAGGCGGATCCTGATTCCGCAGACGCCGAGTTCCTCCGAGCGTTAGGTGAAAGAGTGCGCCAGGCACGAGCGCACAGAAGCATCACCCGCAAATCTCTGGCGACGCAATCGGGTGTCTCTGAACGCTATCTGGCCAACCTGGAATCGGGGCAAGGCAATGCATCGGTGTTGTTGCTGCGCCATGTCAGCGCAGCCTTGAACATGGCGCCGGAAGATTTGCTGCGCGACGCCGAAGACGAACCCGCTGAGCTGCAAACCATCCGGCAACTATTGCGCGGCATGAGCCCACAACACCTTGCCAAGGCCAGCGAATTGCTGCTTCGCAGTTTTCACGATCAATCAGCGGAACAAAGAAAGCGGATTGCGCTGATCGGTTTGCGCGGCGCCGGCAAGACCACGCTTGGAAAAAAGCTCGCGCAAAAACTGAAGCGGCCGTTCATCGAACTGGATCGCGAGCTCGAACGGGAAGCGGGAACCAGTCTCTCGGAAATATTTCTGCTCTATGGACAACCCGGTTACCGGCGCTATGAGCGTCGCTGCTTGGAAAGCCTGCTGAAAAACCAGGGCGCATGCGTGATTGCAACCGGCGGCAGCATCGTATCCGAGCCTGGGACGTACCAACTGCTGCTGTCCACCTGTTTCACGGTATGGCTCAAGGCCCTGCCGGAAGAACACATGGCGCGGGTGATTGCGCAAGGCGATACCCGGCCGATGGAAGGCAACGCGCAAGCGATGAATGACCTCAGGCGCATCCTGAACAACCGCGCCGGCTTATACGGGCAAGCGAATGCGGTCGTCGATACGGCAGGAAAAAACGTTGCCAAAAGTCTGAATGAACTCAATCAAATAATACCGAAAGCGGAACAAACGACACCATCATGAGCAAAGTTAATCAACAAACGACGGCCGAAAGCCACGCGCTGGTGACTTACGACACGCATCCCGATCAATACGCGCACTGGAAACTGTCTGTCGATGGACCGGTCGCTACACTGAGTATGGACGTCAACGAAGACAAAGGCATCCGTCCCGGCTACAAGCTCAAGCTCAACTCATATGATCTGGGCGTTGACATAGAACTGTACGACGCGCTGAACCGTATTCGCTTCGAGCATCCACAGGTCAAATGCGTCGTGTTCACCTCGGCCAAGGAGCGGATGTTCTGTTCGGGTGCGAACATCTACATGCTGGGGCTTTCCGGGCACGCGTGGAAAGTCAACTTCTGCAAGTTCACCAACGAAACAAGAAACGGCATTGAAGATTCAAGCCGTAACAACGGGCTGAAATTTCTGGCGGCAGTCAATGGCACGGTAGCCGGCGGCGGCTACGAACTGGCACTGGCCTGCAATGAAATTCTGATGGTCGATGACCGCTCATCTACGGTCAGCCTTCCCGAGGTACCGTTGCTCGGCGTGCTGCCGGGGACCGGCGGACTGACCCGGGTGATCGACAAGCGCAAGGTGCGTCGTGACCTGGCCGACGTATTTTGCTCGACAACTGAAGGTGTACGCGCCGATCGCGCGCGCGAGTGGAAACTGGTCGATCATATTGCAAAGCCGCAACAGTTCGCCGATGCGCTTGCAGAGCGAACCGCAGAGCTTGTCGCCGATAGCTCGCGGCCTGACTCAGCGCAAGGCATCGTTCTGAGTCCGCTCGAGCGCACAAGCGACGAGTCCGGACTGCGCTATCGCCACGTTGACGTCGCGATAGACCGGGCCGCACGCACTGCGACCATCACCGTGCATTCTCCGACCGGTGATCAGCCCAAGGACCTGGAAGGCATACACGCGGCCGGCACCAACTGGTGGCCGCTGGCGATGGCACGTGAACTTGACGACGCGATCTTGATGTTGCGCTCCAACGAACTGGACGTTGGCACCTGGATTCTGAAAACGCGTGGCGACCTGGCCGCAGTAGAACAGATGGATGCATTGCTCATTCGCCGCCGTGGTGACTGGTTCGTAAAGGAAACCATGGGCTTCATACGGCGCACTTTCGCACGGCTGGAAGTTTCATCTCGAACATTGTTCGCGATTATCGACGCCGGCTCCTGCTTCGGCGGAACCTTGTTCGAACTGGCACTGGCTGCTGACCGCAGCTACATGCTGGCGACAGAGGACGAAGAGGAGCAGAAGCCCGAGATCGCAACGTCAATGCTCAACTTTGGCGCTTATCCGGTCGTGAACCAGCTGACACGGTTGCAAAACCGATTTTGCGGGGAAGGTGGTCCGGTCGAAGCCGTCTTCAATCAATGCGGCGAGCGATTCGATGCGGCCAGCGCGATGAAACTGGGACTGGTGACGTTCGCGCCGGACGAACTGGATTGGGACGACGAAATTAGAGTCGCGATTGAAGAAAGGGCGAGCCTGTCCCCCGATGCACTTACCGGTATGGAAGCCAACCTGCGATTCGCCGGCGGCGAGACCATGGAAACGCGCGTATTCGGACGCCTGTCGGCCTGGCAGAACTGGATTTTCAACCGACCCAACGCGGTTGGGGAACAGGGCGCACTGCGCGTATTCGGTGCCGGAAGCAAGCCCAAGTTTGACTGGGAGCGCGTCTAGCGCGGTGCGGGACCACTTAACGAAGACATTCAAACAACGAGCGCATTCAGGTCTTCCGGCCTGAGCGCAACATCCGCCGGAAGTGAAAACCGGCGCAGCCGACTCGCAATATCGGGAAACCGGCATAGAACACCTGACACGAGGCCAATATGAGCATCAACTACAGCGAAAAGATTCCAAACAACGTCGATCTCGCAAACGATCGCAAACTGCAGCGTGCACTCGAGCACTGGCAGCCTCGCTTCCTCGATTGGTGGCGCGAGCAAGGGCCCAATGATTTCGCATCGGACGACGTATATCTGCGCACCGCAGTCGGCGTCGATGCACAGGGCTGGGCCAGCTACGGCCATACCCGAATGCCGGATTACCGTTGGGGAATATTTCTGGCAGATCCGGTTGCCGATCGAACCATCGGATTCGGTGACCACTTTGGCGAGCCGGCCTGGCAGCAAGTTCCGGGCGAACTGCGCTCGCAGTTCCGGCGCATCATTGTCACCCAGGGTGACACGGAACCCGCATCCGTTGAGCAACAGCATTTGCTCGGTCTGACCTGCCCATCACTGTACGACCTGCGCAATCTGTTTCAGGTCAATGTCGAAGAAGGCCGCCACTTGTGGGCGATAGTTTACTTGCTGCATGCCTATTTTGGCCGCGACGGCCGTGAAGAGGCAGAAGCACTGCTGGAACGCCATTCCGGTGATGCCGACAATCCGCGCATTCTGGGCACGTTCAACGAGCCGATCAGTGACTGGTTGTCGTTTTTCATGTTCACGTATTTCACTGATCGCGACGGGAAATTCCAGCTCAAGAGTCTGGCCGAATCCGGATTCGACCCGCTCGCCCGCACCTGCCGCTTCATGCTGACGGAAGAAGCGCACCACATGTTCGTCGGCGAAACCGGTGTTGGAAGAATCGTCAAGCGCACACTGGAGGTCATGAAAGAGTTGGGTACCGACGACCCTGCAGCGATTCGCGACCATGGTGCAGTCGATCTACAAACCATCCAGCGCTATCTGAATTTCTGGTTCACCTCGTCACTGGATCTGTTCGGCTCGGAGGTGTCGTCAAATTCTGCGTCATCATTTGCCAACGGCGTCAAGGGTCGGCCGGACGAATCCCAGTACGAAGATCACGTGTGCGCCGACGCAACCTATGACCTGGAAACGCCCGATGGTATCGAGCAGGTCAATCTGCGCAATGCCATGAATGAAGTCATGCGTAGTTCCTATGTCAAGGATTGCGAGATCGGCATCAAACGCTGGAACATGCAGATCAAGCGCGCCGGTTACGAAACACCGCTACGCCTGCCAAGCAGCCGCTTTCGCCGCTCGATCGGGAGCTGGTCGAACGTGCCGGTTGATCCGGAGGGAAACATCATTGACCGTGACGCATACGACAGGCAACTGACAGAGTGGTTACCCACCGAAAGCGATCAGGCGTTCGTGCACAGTCTGATGAAACCGGTGACGGCGCCCGGGAAAATGGCCGGATGGATCGCCCCGCCCGATCGCGGCATCAACAAACTGCCCGTAGATTACGAGTACGTGCGGCACCACTAATTCGCGCCTGATTCAAACGGCGCGCGATTCGCTCCGCAGCAATCCGGTCGGCGTCAACGTAAGAACTTCGTCGACCGTGCGCGCGGCGTCGCGCGAGTGCGTGACGAGGATACCGGCGGTGGCGTTGTCCTTTATCTGGCGTCGCAGTAATTCGAGTATTTGACCTGCCGCTTCCGGATCAAGATTGCCGGTCGGTTCGTCGGCCAGTATCAGTTGGGGGCGATGAACCAGTGCGCGCGCGATCGCGACCCGTTGTAACTCTCCGCCCGACAATTCGCGCGGCATGGAATCGCCGCGGTCGGCAAGTCCGACGGATTCGAGCATTTCATTGACGCGATCGCGCGATTGAACGGCATCAATTCCCAGCAATGAAAGTGGCAGTTCCACGTTCTGCGCGACTGACAAATATGGCAACACGTGAAACGCCTGGAACACAAAACCCATCTGTTCGCGTCGAATCCTTGTCAGTTCGTCGTCAGCAAGATCCGCGAGATCCTCACCATTCAAATGCACCGTGCCAGTATCCGGCGTCTCGAGGCCGGCGATGACGTTAAGCAACGTGGACTTGCCAACGCCCGACTCGCCCGTTATTGCAACGTAATGGCCTGCGGCAACATCGAGATCAACCGATTGCAAAACTTCGCGCGGGCACGATCCATCAAATGTCTTCGAAATGTTACGTAGAGAAAGCACAGGCGAGTATTCGCGCGAGTTGAGGCGAGACCATTTACGGATACTGCCAGAATTAGTCGCTACTACGCTAAAAGCGGGCGCTAGCAGGCGCCAACAAGCCACCGCACTAGCCTGTTGCGGCCAAGTATGGCTTGGCGACCTGGGAACTTGCGAAGCGAAGTGCAAGTATGTTCCACTGTCCCATACACGTTTTCGTTGTCTTCCATCGTCTTTTCCAGATTTAAAAGTGCGGATGCAACCTATCTCGGAATGGCTTTCATCGCTCGGCCTCGCGCAGTATGCCGCTGTCTTCGAGGACAACGGCATTGATCTCGAAGCGTTGCCAATGCTATCCGAGGGCGAACTCGAGCAACTCGGGGTGCTACTGGGCCATCGCAAAAAGGTGCTCAAGGCAATAGCCAAACTGGATGACGCCCCGGTTGCCGCTCCATCTACGAGCGACCCGCTTCTCGATACTCACGTCGCCGAGCGCCGCCAGCTCACGGTGATGTTCTGCGACCTGGTTGGTTCCACCGAGCTGTCTCAAAAACTCGATCCCGAAGCACTGCGCGAACTGATGCGCACATATCAGCAGACCTGCGGCCAAATCATCGAGAAATACGAAGGCCACGTCGCGCAGTACCTCGGCGACGGGTTGATGACTTACTTCGGGTGGCCGCGCGCACGAAGACGATGCGGAGCGTGCCATTCGTGCCGGACTGGAGATCGTCGATGCGGTAAAGGAGGTCAGCGCACCCGAGCCGCTGCGAGTGAGGGTCGGGATCGCAACTGGTCCGGTTGTCGTAGGTGAGACCGGTGCGGGGGATGCCTCGGTGCCGAAGCTCGCGGTAGGTGAAACATCCAACCTCGCTGCCCGTATTCAAGGACTTGCTAAAGCCGATCAGATCATCATTGGCCCCGACACTCGCCGCCTGGTCGGTGGCACTTTTGAGCTGGTCGATTCTGGCGAACATGAACTGAAGGGCATCGTCGATCCTGTGCGCGCCTGGCGCGTTTCCGGACTGGCCAGTAGCAGAGGCCGATTCGATGCCGCGCACGGTGAAGACCTCACGCCGCTGGTTGGTCGCGAGCTAGAACTCGGACTGCTCATGGAGCGCTGGCAACTCGCCCAAAGCGGCGAGGGCCAGGTGGTACTACTCGGTGGAGAACCCGGCATCGGCAAGAGCCGTATATTGAGCGCACTGCGCGAGAAGCTTCAGGGCGAAGGCACAAAGGCCATGCGCTTTCAGTGCTCGCCGTACTACGTCAACAGTGCTTTCTGGCCAAGTATCGACAACTTCGAACGAGCACTCAAGTTCGCCCGTGACGAAGCGCCCGAATCGAAACTCGACAAGCTTGAATCGCTGATTGTCGGCCATTATCAACGCCCACTGGCGGACGTGCGCTTTGTTGCTTCCATGCTCTCCATCCCGTACGAAGAGCGTTACGGCGCACTTCCAATGACGCCGCAGAAATTCAAGGACGAGACGTTGCGCACATTGGTCGACTTGACCGAAGCCGCGGCGCGCAAACAACCCAGCGTGCTGCTGTTCGAAGACTTGCACTGGGCAGATCCGAGCATGCTCGAAGTGCTCGACTTGATGATCGACCGGGTAAAGACGATCCCGCTGCTTATCGTACTCACCCACCGGCCCGAGTTTCAGAATCGCTGGTCCGATCATGGTCACGTCATCGGCCAGAACCTGTCCAAGCTCACGCGTGCGCAAAGTGCCGCGATGATATCCAGAGTGGCTGGTGGCAAAACACTGCCCCAAGATGTGCTCGAACAGATCCTCACGCGGACTGGCGGTGTACCGCTGTTCGTGGAAGAACTGACGAAGTCGATACTCGAATCGGGCGAACTAACTAACGCGGGAGAGCATTACGAATACGTTGGCAAGTCTCACCGCGTCACCATCCCGGCTACGCTGCGAGACTCGCTGATGGCGCGGCTGGACCGCTTCACGCCGGTGAAAGAGATTGCGCAGGTTGGCGCAGCCATCGGACGCGAGTTCAGCTACGAACTCATTTCGGCGGTTGCACCGATGTCCAAAAACCTGCTGGACGATGCGCTCACTCAGCTCACCGATTCCGGGCTGGCCTTCAGGAGAGGCACGCCACCAGAAGCGGCATACACCTTCAAGCACGCGCTGGTACAGGATGCAGCGTATGACTCGCTGTTGAAAAGCAGACGACAGGAACTGCACCGCAAGATCGCGAGCGAAATTGAAGTGCACTTTCCACAAACCAAAGTGAACGAGCCCGAAGTGTTGGCCCATCATCTCTCGGCCGCAGGTGGCACAGCGGCGGCGATTCCGATGTGGCAAGAAGCCGGTGAATTGGCACTTAAGCGCATGGCGCTAACAGAATCAATTTCGAACTTAAGCAAAGGACTGGAATCTATCGCGGTTTTGCCCGA
The DNA here is from genome assembly GCA_951812315.1 of uncultured Burkholderiales bacterium. Classification (GTDB taxonomy): domain Bacteria; phylum Pseudomonadota; class Gammaproteobacteria; order Burkholderiales; family Eutrophovitaceae; genus SG8-40. The sequence continues at coordinate 16,358 of CATOSA010000012.1, read as the reverse complement.
GTCAACGGAGCGCGATGCGAGTGAGCTCGCGCTGCGGATTCCGCTAGGTACAGCATTGATGACGCTCAAGGGCTGGCCAGCGCCTGAGGTTTGGACCAGATTTCATCCGGCGCTTGCTTTGGCGAGTTCGCTCGAACGCCATGACGCGCTGCTGCCGATCTTCTGGGGACTATGGCTAAACGTCCTGACCCAAGGCAGGGTAGCCGAATCACTAGATTGGGCCCAAAAGACGCTAGATGCGGCGGCGTCGACCGGCGATTCCGATCTGTTGATAACGGGACATGTGCTTGCCGCCGTTTGTTATTTTTGGCTGGGAGAGTTCGCAAAGTTTCAGAGCCATCGCGAACAGGTATTGGCGCTCTATGACGAAGGGCAACATCGGCATCTTGTGGACATTCTTAACCATGATCCCAAGACGACGGTCGACGTCTATGGCGCGCAGGTCGCCTGGATGCTCGGACACCCGGACGAAGCTGCAAAAGTAGCCAACGATAGAGACGCGCACGCTCGCCACATCGGACATCCGTTTGATCTGGGGTGGGCGCTGACATTCGGCTCCAATGCATTTAACTATCGCCGCGAACCAAACGCCATACTTGAACGTACCGAAGAAGGTAAACAATTAACGAAAGATAACAATATGCCATTCATCTGGGCCTGCGTGGGGCCAATGCATGATGGCATTGCAATGAGCCTGCAGGGTAATTCCGGAGACGCATTGATCACACTATACTTCCGCGCTGGCGATTTGGGAAGGCGGTGGCGGGCACGTTTACAACCCGTACCTCAAATCGGTTCTTGGAGAAGCCATGGCACAGACTGGCGATCTCGACAATGCCCTGCGACTCATCGATGAACAGATCGAACAGGTTGAGCGTCCTGGCTGGGAAGAGCGCGTGCACTACGCCGAGATCCTGCGCCTCAAAGGTTGGATGCTCACGTTAAGGGACGATCAATTGGAGGCCGAGAAATTCTATCTTGCCTCGAACGATGTGGCGCGCGAACAGAAGGCGAAGTCATGGGAGTTGCGTACTTCAACGAGTCTCGCGAGGTTGTGGCAGAGTCAGGGCGAGGACAAGAAAGCGCTTGATTTGTTGAAACCGGTGTATGACTGGTTCACTGAAGGCTTCGACACGAAGGATCTAAAGGAAGCGAAGGCTCTGCTCGAGGAATTGGGCGACTGATTTCTCTCCTTCCGCAACGGCTGGGTGAGAATGGTTTGCCTGTTTATGCGGGCGCGATTTCATCCAGAGAAATTGATGAGGATTTACTGTCACGTCCGGCAGACTCGCGTTGACGCGTGACGCGCTGCACTAGCAACGCAAATCGCGCGACCGCGAAGCTCGACTACGATCCAATTGCGGACAGCGACACTATAGCTGGCACCCGTTGAACGGCGCATTGTCGTGTGCGATAAAGGCGTAAGACTTCCACCATACAAGGGATTCAGGATGGTCACGCCCGCAGATAACTCCAGTACAGCCTACCGCTATATAGTTCGCCAAGCAGGTGTTCGAAGCGGCAACGCAATAATCCAAAGTACCCGCGTCGGCATTCACGATGTTGTTGGACTAATTCAGAACGGTGAAACAGTTGACAGTATCGTTGACCACTGCTTCAAGAATATTACGCGTGCACAGGTGTATGAATGCCTGGCGTACTATGAAGATCATCGAGGTGAAATTGATCTGCTCGTCGCCCGGCAAATGTCCTTGCCGACGCCATGAAATTCTTGCTGGACCACGATGCTCCAGGCGATGTCATTTACTCACTACGGGCTGGTCGGCGCGAAATTCACAGATTGCGCTACTTATTGCGAGAATGTCACGCATGCGGAAATCGTTGCACAATCTGAATATGTCCAAGGAGAATGCAGGGAAACTTGGTCGGTTCTTCCAACACTGCAGCCGCATCGCCCCGAGTCCAACCGACTACTAGGGCAAATCGAACAACAGGACCTCAGCCTGTTTACCTCGCTCGATCACAATGTTTCGTTGATCGCGGAGCTTGAGCGCATCGCCCGGATTTAATGTCTCGCCGTTTACGGTGGCATTGCCGCGAGCAACATGAACGTATGCTTGCCGCCCATCGGCAAGTTCATGTTCCACCTGTTCGTCACCGTCGACGAGCGCTGAATAGACCAGTGCGTTCTGGTGCATTTTGATGGACCCTTCGCGACCGTCAGGCGATGCGACGATACGCAGCCTTCCTCGTTTGTCCTCGGCTGGAAAAAACTTCTGCTCATACTCCGGCGCAATGCCTTCCTCGTCCGGGATGATCCAGATCTGCAGAAAGTGCACAGGTTCGGTTTTTGACTGGTTGAATTCGCTGTGCACCACACCGGTACCGGCACTCATACGCTGTACGTCTCCGGGGCGGATAATCGAACCGTTTCCCATGCTGTCCTTGTGTTCGAGCTCGCCGGAAAGAACGTAGCTGATGATTTCCATGTCGTTATGCGGGTGCCTGCCGAAACCGGCGCCGCCGGCGACGCGATCTTCATTGATAACCCGCAATGGCCCGAACCCCATATGCTGAGGGTCGTAGTAGTTGGCAAACGAGAAGGAGTGATAACTTTTTAACCAGCCATGGTCAGCGTATCCGCGTTCGTCGGCGCGGCGAATTTCATTCATCCCGATTTTTTCCTTTACGAAGTCCGGCGCATCCCGGCCTGGGGCTCGCGACTGAAGTTTTCAACTGGAGGCTGTTCAATCAAAGTACCAAAGTCCCTTCGGAGACGCGAACGCATGATCCCCCGACCTGGACCGCGGATGCCTGCCCTTCCCGGCATTGGTACTCGAGCGACAGAACAGATGGTCTGCCCATTTCAACGCCTTGCTCGACACACAACTCGTGCCTGCCGTCTGACTGTCGGGCGGCGAGCACTCCGGCCAACGCCGAGACTGCACCTCCCGTTGCCGGATCCTCGGCAATCCCCATCAATGGCGCGAACATGCGCGCATGAATTTGCGTGGACGGTGATTCGGTATCAAATGTGAATATGAACACCATGCTTGACTCGGCGTCGGCGAGCAGCTTTTCCATCACATCGATACGCGCACGGGCGCGCCCAACAGCGTCCGCACTGTTGACGCAAACGAATATGAATGGCGTGCCGCAAGAGTAAATGCAAGGCTCATAGTCCGGATGAAAGTCGCCTGCATCCAGGCCGAGCATCGACGCAAGTTGCGCTGCTTGGACAGAGAATGCAAGTCTGGCCGGCGCGACCGGTACGGCCATCGTAGCTGCTACAGGCTGGTCAGCAACCATCCTTAATGTGACTTCAACATCGCCGACGGCTTCTTCGAGAACGACGCGCGCGCTAGTCTCGCCGGATGTGTTTTCTACCGGTTCGAAAGTTCCGAGCGCCGCGAGCAACCAGGCCGTACCAATGGTCGGATGCCCGGCAAACGGAAGTTGCGCGCGCGGCGTAAATATGCGTACACGGCGCGTGGATGATTTACGCGCCGGCGGGAGCACAAACATCGTTTCCGAAAGATTGAACTCGGCCGCGATCGCCTGCATGCGATCGGGCTCAAGCGACTCTGCACCAAATACCACTGCAAGCGGGTTGCCGCCGAATAAGGTATCGGTGAACACGTCCAGCGTGTAGAAGCGCAAGTCAGCCATCAGCGATTACCATCCCGGCAGGTTGTCCAAAAAAAACGGCGGGTGCTCATGCCCCGCCGCGATTGAAGTTACTTTTTCCAGCTGTGAAACTGCTATCAGGGCTCTTTGCTTTGCGGCGAAGTTATGGCTCCCGCGCCGGCGGCCATTTCGGCAGCATCGCGCTCTTCAGGAATCAAGTGGATATTCTTGACGATGAGCGTATATGCCACTGGAATGATGAACAAGGTTAGCAATGTTCCAAGAGAAATTCCTCCGACGATCACCCAGCCAATTGCCTGCCGCGCTTCGGCACCGGCGCCGCCTGACAACGCCAGTGGTGTTGCGCCGAGCACTGTCGCAAACGCCGTCATCAGAATCGGGCGCAGGCGCAACGTCGATGCCTCGATAACCGCCTCGAATTTCTCCATGCCCTGGCGCCGCAACTGGTTCGTAAACTCGACGATAAGAATACCGTTCTTGGTAATCAGGCCGACCAGCATGACAAGACCAATCTGACTATAGACGTTCAGTGTGCCGCCATTGTCGAACTGGGCATTAAGCCACATCGCCAGCAAGGCGCCCGCCCACGCAAGTGGAACGGTCAACATGATCACGATCGGACTGACGAAACTTTCGAACTGTGCTGACAACACCAGATAAATAAATGCCACGGCGAGCAGAAGAATCAGCCACATTTCGTCACCGGTTTCGCGAAACTCGCGAGAAGCGCCATTCAGGTCGGTCGCTACCGTTTTCGGAAGTTCCTGTGCCACCAGCATGTCGATGTGATCAAGAACATCACCCAGGCTGTAACCCGGTCCGACATTGCCGTTGATGATCGCAGCACGGAATTTGTTGAAGTGATTGAGTTCCTTGGGTGCAACTGTTTCGACTAACGTCACCAGATTCGAAAGTTGAATCAGGCGGCCATTGTTCGAACGCACGTATATGGATGTGAGATCGGTCGGCTGACGCCGTTTGTCATCTTCCAGTTGCAGAACAACATCGTACTGTTTGCCTTCGCGCTTGTAGCGCGTGACGTCCCGGCCACCGAGTAGCGTTTCAAGTGTGCCGCCAATCGTCGCCATCGATATACCGAGTGCGGATGCCTTGTCCCGGTCGATGTCGACGCGCAATTGCGGCTTGTTGAGCTTGAGATCGGTATCAAGACCGTTGATGCCCGGATACTGTCGCAGCTTGCCCATGACCTTGCTGACGTACCCCTGCAACTGCTCGTAACTGTTACCGTAAATGACGTATTCAACCTGTTTGGACAGAAAGCTCTGTCCAAGCGACAGCGGATCCTTGGCAAACGATATGACGCCCGGCAGCCCGCCAAATAATTTTGGCGTAAGTTCCTTGGTAATCGTCAACTGGCTACGCTCACGGTCGTCCCAGTGCTTTAACACTGCGAAAGCGATACCGAGGTTCACGGGATTCGGCCGATCCAGACCCGGCGCAACCACTTCGAACAAGGTATCGATTTCACTCACGCTGCTGAGTACCCCTGCAACCGCGTGCATGTAGCGGTCCGTGTATTGCATGGTTGCGCCTTCGGGCGCTATCGCAAACGCCATAAAGACGCCGCGATCCTCAACCGGCGAAAGTTCCGATTTGAGTTGACTGCCGAGCCACAGCATGCCTGCAAAGGCCGCTACGAATGCCAGCGCGACGATCCAGCGCACGCGCAAGATTCCGCGCAGAATTGCCCGATAGTCGGCATTCATGCCGTTGAAAATCTTCTCGGTGAAATTGAACATGGCGCCGTGGCCTTCGTGCTCCTTGAGAAGTTTGGAGCACATCATCGGCGTCAACGTCAACGCGACAAACCCACTGACCACGACTGCTGCGACAACAGTCATCGCGAATTCCACGAACAGTTGCCCGACCCGCCCGGTCATGAATACCAGCGGGGCAAACACTGCAACCAGTGTGATCGTCATCGCGACGACTGCGAAGCCGATTTCCCTCGCGCCTTTCATCGCAGCCTTGTAAGGCGTTTCGCCGTTTTCGATGTGCCGGTGTATGTTCTCCAGCATCACGATCGCGTCGTCAACGACCAGACCGACCGCCAGCACGATTCCCAGCAACGTAAGTACGTTGATCGAGAATCCCATCAGATAGAGGAAGAAGAACGCACCGATCAACGAAATCGGGATCGTTACGACCGGAATGATGGTAGCGCGGATACTTCTCAGGAACAGGAAGATCACCAGCACAACCAGCAGCATCGCTTCGCCGAGGACCTTGAACACTGCGTCGATAGCTGCCGAAATGAACTCGGAGGTATCAACTGCAACACGCATTTCCATGCCATCTGGCAATCCGGCCTCGAGACGCGGCACCAGATCACGAACCGCCTCGGCAAGCGCAACTGCATTGCCAGTGGACTGCTTGACCACGCCAAGCCCGAGGGCTTCGTTGCCGCTGACGCGGACGATTTTGCGGTTCTCGTACGGCCCGGGCGCGGCGTAGCCGATATCCTTGACTCGAATAGGATAGCCGGCAACATCGCGGATGATCATGTTGTTGAACGCTTCCGGACTGCGCAGGTTGGTTTCCGCAAGCACCGTAAGTTCGCGATCATTGCTCTCGATGCGTCCGCCGGGGGAGTCGAGGTTCTGGCGGCGTAGTGCCGCTTCCACGTCCTGGGGTGTGAGGCCGTGCGCGGCAAGCCGCTCACGGTCCAGCCAGACGCGCATCGAGTAGCGGCGTTCGCCACCAATAATGACGGTCGCCACTCCCGGCACTGCCTTGATCGAGTCGGTCAGGTACCGGTCGGCATAGTCAGTGAGCTCCATCGGCGTGTGGCGGTCGCTGGTCAACGCGATCCACATGACCGGCCAGGCATCGGCTTCGATCTTGTTGACGACAGGGTCGTCCGCCTGTGCAGGCAGCAGTTTCTTTACGCGCGCAACGCGGTCACGCACATCGTTGGCCGCCGCCTCGACATTGCGATCGGTAACAAAGGTAACCGTGACCTCGCTGACCTCTTCGCGACTGCGCGACTTGATGGTATTGATTCCTTCGATACCCGAAAGCGCATCCTCGATCGGCGTGGTAATTACGCTTTCGATAACCTGCGCGGTCGCACCCGTGTAGACGGTTCGCACCGACACGATCGGAGGATCGATCTTCGGATACTCGCGTACCGATAAACGGTCGAAAGAGATCATGCCCAGCAGCACGATGAGCAAGCTGAACACCGTGGCAAGTACTGGCCGCCGGATTGAGATTTCAGAGAGAATCATTGCAAACCTCCTCGAAAGCCTGGTGCGTCAACCAGACTTCTGGTCTTTCTTGGCTGACTGCTTACTTTGTCCGCCAGGTCCGGCAGGCGGTGCGCCCATGACCATGACCGGTGCGCCGTCGCGCAGTTTGATCTGTCCTTCGGTAACAACCATATCGCCGGCCGACAAGCCCTGCCTGATTTCGACATGGCCGGGACCGCGTTTGCCAATCTCGACTTTGGTGAGAGAGACCTTGCCGTCAACTACCCGAAATACGAAGTTATCCTTGCCCTGCGGCCACAGCGCCTGCTCGGGAACTGTGATCGCGTTCGATCGCGTAGACAGTGTTAGCGCGACACGAACGAACATGCCCGGCATGAGCCGATGCCCCTCGTTGGGTATGCGCGCACGCATCAATGCGGTCCGGGTCTCCTGCTCGACCACCGGCTGAACGGCGTATACCCGGCCCAGGAACACTTCGCCCGGGAAAGCGTCCACGCCGAGGACCACTGCCTGGTCACGGCCTACCTTCGCCATGTAAACCTCGGGGATGCGAAAGTCGACCTTGATCGAATTCAGATTCTCGAGACGAACGATGTCATCCCCTGCTTTGACGTACGCACCGGGACTGATTTCCCGCAGTCCGACGATGCCTTCAAATGGTGCCGATATGACTGCCTTGTCCACCCTTGTCTGCACTTCCTGAACACGCGCCTGATGACGATCGACTGTGCCGGCTTGTATTTCAAGCGCTTCCTTGGTAATGAATTTTTGCAGGAACAATTCCTTGGCACGGGTGTGGCGCTGTTTCTCGGTACGCAGATCAGCATTGGCAGCGGCTAACTGCGCCTTGAATTCACTGGCGTCGATCGTGACCAACTTCTGCCCTTTGGCAACCGCCTGACCCTCTTGAAAATGCAGGGCGACGATACGTCCGTCTATTTCCGGCCGGATAATGACCGACTCATCGGCGAGCAATGATCCCACCGCTGTGACTTCATCGACGACATCACCGACCTGGACGATTTCCGCCTTGACGGGCAAGCCTCTGGGTTTTGGAGGACTAGCCGCTTTGATCGCGGCAGGCTTTGCAGCCTTTCCGGTGGTCTCAGGTTCGGAACTACAGCCCGATACGAGTCCGGTAGTAATCGACGCCGCCAGGGCGATTAAAGAGGTGCTAAATCTGGACAAGGGGATACCTCTTGCAAGCTTTCCGGACACTTAAAAGACGGTCCAGTTAAGAAAAAATTGCCAGCTCGGTGCGCTGCACAGGCTGGCTTATTTTTGCTGTCCTCCATGTTCGTCCTGGACGACGGACCGCGCACTATCTGACTGGCGGATCATTTATTTTGTACTAATTTTAAACGACTTTCGCAGGACCGGCTACGAAAATATGCACCTGCAACATAGCTAACGGCCCATGCCATCTCAAGTGACCCGGGTCAAAGCGCTACAGGCGGCATCAACACGGCGCGAACGGCAGTTGCGATCGTCAGACAGGCGGCCTGCCGACGGAGCGGACAAGCCGTGTTGTGTCAATCCCGGCGTGTCAATCCACGGTCTGTCAATCCACGGTCTGTCAGCTTTTCGAGGCTTCTGCCTCTGCTTCCGCGATCTCTGATCTTACCTGGTTCATATCCACGGCCAGCATGCGGTCGAGCAATGACTCGAAGGCCTGCGCCGGCACTGCTCCTGGCTTCGAATAGAGAATGACCTTTTCCCGGACCAGCATCAGGGTGGGGATGGAACGAATCTCGAAGCGACCGGCGAGTTCGGTCTGTGCTTCAGTGTCAACTTTTCCGAACACGACGTCGGGATACTTCTCGGACGCCGCTTCATAGGTGGGCGCGAAAGTACGGCATGGTGCACACCAGCGCGCCCAGAAATCTACCACCACGATGTCGTTGTTGGTAATTGTTTCTTCAAAATTTTGATCAGTCAGTTCGACGGTGGCCATTAGCCGCTCCAGATATTTTTAGCGATTGAGTTATTTAGATTCAGCGATTTAAAAGAGTTTTCGAATCCAGGATCAGGATCAATTGCATCAGGACCCGTGTACATTCCAAGTGTAACAGCGCCCACGAGTGCTTCCGGTACGCGGCGTAACATTTCTAGAAACGCGATTTCTCGAACTTTCCGAAGTGCAGCAAAATCGTCGGCAACACCAGTAAATTCAGAAGCGTCGAGGTAGCGAGCCCACCGACAATGATGGTCGCCATCGGTCCTTCGATTTCCCGGCCCGGCTCGCCAGTCCCGAGTGCGAGCGGCATCAGCCCCAACCCCGTGACCAGCGCCGTCATCAAGATTGATGGCAAGCGCTCGGCCGCACCACGCATGGCTGTCTCCAGACCCCAGGTTTCGTTTTCTACTTCGACCAGATGCTGGTAGTGCGATACAAGCATGATCGAGTTGCGCAACGTGATTCCGAACAGGGTCACAAAACCGACCAGTGAACCCAGTGACAACCAGCCACCGGTCGCAAGCACCGCGATAACACCACCAATGAGCGCGAACGGAAGGTTCAGGAAAGTGATAATCAGGTTGTGAAGCCGGTTGAACGCAATGTAGAGCAACAGAAATACGCCAATTCCCGCAAGAAGTGAGTGGACGATCAGATCGACGCGCGCCTGGCGCTGCGATTCAGCGGTGCTGGAGAACACCATGTAGTTTCCGTCGGAAACGCGCACGCGCTCGCCGATGACGGCGCGCGCCTGGCGCTCGAACGCGCCCAGGTCACGTCCTGTGAAGTTAGCGGTCACCGTCTGGATACGCCGCCCACCATAATGAAGCACCTTGTAACGCCCACCGGTAACCCGGACATCGGCAACCTCGTCGAGCCGGACAATGCGGCCGTCGGGATTGCGCAGCAAAAGTCCACCGACACCGGCAATGTTGTTGCGCGCCTGTGGCTCCAGCAACACGACCAGTTCAATCACCTGCGTGCCCCTGTAAACCTGGCCAACCGTCGCACCCTCGTAGGCGGTACTGACGGCACGTAAGACTTGTAGCGGCGTGAGTCCCAGCGCTGCGATGCGAGCATGGCGCAGACGAACGGTAAGTTGCGGCGTACCCGGCGGCGCCTGTAGCTGAACGTCGACGGCGCCAGGCACGCTCGACAATGCAGAAGCAACCGCAAGCGCGTCACGGTCGAGCGAATCGAGATCGGCACCGTACAAGGTTACGACCAGAGGTGCTGCGAAACCGGTAATGGTTTCCTCAATGCGCTCGGTCAGAAAAGTGTTCACGCCAAACGAAACGCCGGGAAATGTCGCCCCGCGTTCTCCGGACAATACTTCCCGTATCTCACGCAGAATGCGCGTTTGCTCCTTTCCGGCCAATGCACCGATCTCGACTTCAAATTCGCTGTAGTGGGTACCAAAAGTGTCGGCGCCATTCTTGGAACGGCCTACCCACTGGGCCACGGACTGCACGCCTTCGATGGAACCGATGGCACTCGATACGCGATTGCCAAGACGCAGCGATTCGGACTCGGACGTTCCAGGAACTGCGGTCATGTGAACGATGTAATGGCCCTCGCGCAAGGCCGGAATGAACTCGCCGGTGAATAGCGGAAGAATGCCGATGCCTGCCGCGATCATCGCGAACGTCACGCCAATATTGCGGCCCGGGTAACGTTCGAAACGTCTTAACAACGCCAGATAACGCGGCCGCAGATAGCGGACGGCAGGAGGATCATCGGCCGATAGCTCACGCCGCGCCAGCAGCAGATAACACAATGCCGGCGTCAACGTGACGGCAGTGACAAGCGAAGCCAGGATGGAGAAGATGTATGCGAGGCCAAGCGGCGCGAACAACTTGCCGGCGATTCCGGACAGCGTGAGCAGCGGGACGAACACCAGCGCCACGATAAATGTCGCGTAGACGACCGAGCTCCGGACTTCGACTGACGCGTCCAGCACGACGCTTTCGATGCTGCGCGGCACCTTCGCAATGCGATTGAGCCGCAATCGTCTGAATATATTCTCGGTATCGATAATGGCATCGTCCACCACTTCGCCGAGCGCGATCGCCAATCCGCCGAGAACCATCACGTTGAGCGCGACGCCCATGTAGTCGAGCACCACCACCGCCGAGAGCAGCGAAACCGGCATTGCCAGCGTGCAGATAAAGGCCGTTCTGCTGTTGTACAGAAACAGAAACAACACGAGCACGACCAGAGACGACCCGATCAGCACGTCGTGCTGCACATTGCGCACCGCAGTTTCGATAAAGTTGGCCGGGCGAAACAGGCGCGGATGCAAAGTCACTTCTTCGGACGCGAACAATGGCTCCAGTTCTGCGAGTGCGCGTTCGAGATCCTTCGTTACTGCGTGGGTATTGGCACCGAGTTGCCCCTGAATCATCAGAAATACGCCGGGGACTGTGTCAATGGCCGATGCGCTGATCGACGGCGCCGCACCCTCGACAATCTGCGCGACGTCGGAGAGACGAACAGCCTGGCCGCCGCGGTATGCAATTGCGACACGCCCGATATCGGCAATGACATTTGGCTGTGATTCGGTCTGGATAATGATGTGCTGGTTGGGCGTCTTGACGAATCCGGTACCAGCCATGCCGGTCACCTCACCCGCGGCTTCAACGACCTCTTCCAGTGACAGCTTGTATTGCCGCAACTTCTGCTGGTCAACCTGAATCTGCCACTGCCGCACTTCGCCGCCAAACACGTTGATCTCGGCAACACCGGGAACCGCCAGCAAGTGTGGCCGTACGGTCCAGTCTGCAAGCGTGCGGAGCTCCATCAACGACCGCGTATCGGACGTAAACCCAATGCCAAGTACAGTGCTGGCCGACGACGTCAGCGGAGTCATCGTAGGCGCGGCGACACCTTCGGGCATTTGCGTCGCGAGCGCGGACAGACGCTCACTGACTACCTGGCGATTTCGGTAGGTATCGGTGCCGTCCTCAAAGATTACGGTGACGACGGATAAGCCGGGAATTGACTGGGAGCGAATGCCATCGAGCCGCGGAACACCCGCGAGCGCATTCTCAATCGGCTGGGTGACCAGTTTTTCCACCACCTCGGCGGACAGTCCGGGGGCTTCAATCTGCAAAACCACCTGGCTGGGCGAGAATTCCGGAAACACATCGAGATTCGCACGCGACAACGTGTACATGCCGTAGGCAACAATGGTCGCCGCCGCCACGACGACGACGCCGGCGTAACGAATCGAAAATCGGACGAGACTCGCAATCATGATTTAGTCTCAGTGGCGCTGGATCAACGGCACCTCCCGGTTGACGGGCCCGGCAGGATTCGAGTCGTGTTCAGAGCGGCTAACAATTTTCAGTCTTCGTTTTCATTGCGGATCTGAAACTTCAGCTCTTCAGAAAGCAGCAACTGCGCACCGCTGACGACAACCTGCTCTTCGGCCTGAAGCAGGCCGCTCTGGAACCATCCGTCGTACAGTTCGTTCGCTGTTGAAATCTCGTAGCGCGCGAAGGTTACCGAATCCTGCACGACGTAGACCCACGCCTTTCCGGCATGCCAGACCACTGCCTCGTTCGGCACGACGATGCCGTCGCGCAGCTCGCCGCCAGTGCGTATTCTCGCCACCACCCGGGTGCCCGCACGCAAATCCGACCCGTCCACCAGGTAGAAATAGGTCTTGCCCGGAAGCACAGTACTGCCCTGGTGCGACGCAGATATGAAACGCGCCTTGACCTGTTTACCGCCCAGGGATACTGGCGCAACCAGTATGTCCTCGGGCGCAGCGCTGCGCGGAAGCTCATGCGGGAAGACCAACCGCACCAGTCTTGTTTCGCGCTCGAGCAATAACTGCAACGAAGCCGAGTCCGGCTTCATCGCCCATCTCCCCACGACTGGTCCCCACGAACTGCGCAATGTGTCGGCGAGTACGGACACGGCGGCCTCGGCGGAAACCAGACGCGCTTGTGCAACCCGGTAGCGGCTTTCGACCGAACGCATTGCCTGTTCCGATATATTCCGGTCGTCCTGATAGAGCTTTTGCGCGCGGAGAAATTCCACTTTTGCCGCTTCAACCGACGCACGCATCGCCCGCTCTTCGCCGGCTGCGGCCAGAAACTGGCCACGCAAATCGAGTAGCGAATTGACGTCGACCACACTGCCGTAGACCTGAACCGACGTTTCATTCTGGGCGGCATACAACGGCGCAACACGAATGCCGCTCGCTGCCTGGCTTTCGGTGTCTACGCGCACGATCGCGCGGCCATTCTCGACAGTCGCGCTGGTGTCAATTTCGATCTCTTCTTCGTACTCTTCACCATGAATGCTCAGCTCGTCGCGCGACACGTAGATCAGAGTCCACGCCAACGCAGCAATCACGATGGCCATCACAGCGATGATGATGTCGCGTGCAGTGAGTTTCATATTCTTGCCCCGGCTATCGCCTCTCTAAATACAGTCTCTCTCGAAGCAGCATCTCCTGAATCAGTATCTCTCGAATCAGCCTTCCTGGCTGTTTCCAGGCGGTCCGGCAGTTTCAGGAAGTCGCTTAAATACGGATACTGGGTCACATCCTCGAATCGTGCGATAGATTTTCGCCACGCTTCCTGCGCATCGAGCAGATGCTGTCGCGCCTGCGCGTCGGCAAGGCGCGCCGCGACCAGTCTGACCCTGTCGCCACCGCCGGTTTCAAAGAACCGGCGGGCCCTGTTGAACTGGGATCGTGAAAGCCTGGCCATTTCACCAACCGCCCTAAGGCGCGCCTGGGTGACACGCAGAACATCGCCTGCCTGTTCGACTTCGCCAATAACGCCAATTTGCAACGCGGTGAATCTGCTGGCCGTAGTTCTACGCCTGGCTTCGGCTACCCGGACAGCGTCTTTGGCGGCGTCGGGCAAGGCCAGGTCGACCAGCAAAAACCACAGATCGTCAGCCTGATCCCATATGTAGCCTGGCGTGAGTGAAATCGTCGGGTATTGTTCTGCTACCGCAAGTCTCACCTCTGCGTCTGCCACGCCGAATTCAAGCAACCGCGTATGTATATCGAGCCGGTTGTGCAGCGCGCTATATCGTGCCTCGGCCGGATCGGGAACCTTTACATTGTCGATGAGGGCATCGTTGGCAACGCGCAACGATTGAACGATCTCCAGAGGCAATCCCAGTGCACGCGCAAGATCACCGCGCGCGTTCGCGTAGCGCGTGTCCTCGAGTGCGATTGCCGCCTCGATCCCGGCCACTGCAATGCGCTCCATCCCGAGGTCACGGGAGGACAACATGCCAGCTTCGACGCGCCGTTGCACGAGTTGCTCCATCTGCCGCTGGATCAGCAGTCGCTGGCGAAGAACACGTTTTCTCTGGCTGGAACTGATAAGGTCGATCAGGGCGTCGCGAACCGCACTACGCACGCGCCACGCAGCGGAGGCGATCTCAATCTCTGCGGCATCGGCAAGCAATTCGGCTTTCTCCAGCCGGGCTTCGCGCCGCGCGCGCGTACCAACAGGCAGCTCAATCGCAATGCCCATGCTCCAGGGACTGCTACCGTCGATTCGGTCGTGATGCTCGGTCAGGAGCTTCACCGTGGTCGGAGAGCGCCGTGCGGCAATGGCAAGCTCCGATTGCGCAGCAAAGGCTTGCGCCCGGGCAACATCCAGTTCCGGATTGAAGTACAGCGCAGTCAACGTAAGCGTATCGAGGCGCCACGGATCAGGCGGCCATTTGCCCGGGTAGCCGCTGGCCTTCACCAGTTCGGCAAGCGTACCGTCGTCACTGCTCCGATTCATGAAACTGGTCGGCGCCGCATCCTGTTCGGGGTCAGCAGGCTCATAGGCAAGGTATCCGCCACACCCCGCGATAACTACTGTGAAAAACAGCGCGGCTGCGCACGGCCAGGTCGCAAATCGGGAGTTGCACACTTGCGGACGTGGTCTGGACATAGCCTGATTCAATGAAGCTTTACGTGCGGTTCGGTCTGGCGAACAATCAACCTCGCCAGAGTATCGAAAAGAACTTTTGCAAAGCCATGTAACGTGTACTCATGCGTCTTGTAAAGAGACAGGTACATGAGTCGCGCAAAATAGCCTTCGATCATCAGACTACCGACTGTACTGTATTTGCCAAGCGATACCAGAGAGCCAAAGTCACGATACACCCAGACGTCCAGTGGCTTACCCTGAATATGCTTTTTGAGCGACCTTGTAAGATGGGAAGCTTGCTGATGAGCTGCCTGCGCACGCGGCGGAACCGGCGCTTCATGTCCCGGCCACAGACAACTTGAACAGTCGCCAAATGCAAATATGTTTCTGTCGCGCGTCGTCTGCAGGGTCTGATCGACAATAAGCTGATTGGAGCGGTTCGTCTCCAGGCCATCGAAGTTTGCGAGAAAGTCGGGGGCCTTGATGCCTGCCGCCCACACCACAAGTTCAGCGGGGACATGCTGGCCATCCGACGTTCGAATACCGTCTGCGCTGACTTGGGTCACTCTCTCGCCGGTCAGAACCTTTACGCGCATTTTCTCCAACAACCGTTGCGTGGCGTCTGACAAGCGCTCGGGCAATGCGGGAAGCATGCGCGGTGCTGCTTCAACCATCGTAACTTTGAGATCGCGCTCGGGTTCAATATGCTCCGGCCCGAAAGCAACCAGTTCGCGAGTGGTGTTATGCAACTCTGCCGCGAGCTCAACGCCGGTGGCGCCGGCGCCGATGATGGCAATCTGCAATTGCCCTTCAGACAGCGGCTGTGGCCCGGCGTTGGCACGCAAGCATGCGTTGAGCAAGCGTAAATGAAACCGGTTTGCGTCTTCGGGGGTGTCGAGTGACAGCGCGTATTGAGATGCGCCCGGCGTACCGAAATCATTTGTGCGGCTGCCAACTGCAATTACCAGTGTGTCATAGCCAATTGACCGCTCCGGCATGATCTGGATGCCATCGTCATCGAGCTCCTCGGACAGGAGCACTTCACGAAGCGAACGACTCAGGCCTTTCATTCGCCCCAGCTGAAAACGAAAACGATGCCAGCGGGCTTGCGCAAGGTAGGGAAGATCATGATCGTTGCGATCCATGCTGCCGGCGGCAACACGATGCAACAACGGCTTCCACAGGTGGGTGCGCGAACAGTCTACGAGCGTAATGCTTGCGAGGCCTTTACGGCCGAGCGTTTCGCCAAGGCGAGTCGCCAGTTCGAGGCCACCCGCACCGCCGCCAACGATGCGATGCGCTTGCGGTTCTTCCTCCCTTACATTTTGTCCCATCACGGCTTCGCCCAGTTTCCAGGAGCATAGACACGGGGCGCACTTTTCCCGCGGCGAGACGTCGGAACGTCCTGCTGCGGAAACCGTGCCGCTTGGTCTTAGCTGCTTGTGGGCTCTATTTTATTAGACCTGCACTATTTGAACCGATCTATCAAAGCTGCGGATTGAGGCGCTCCTGACCTGAGTGAAGCTTATTCAACGCGTTCAGATAGGCTTTGGCAGATGCAACAACAATATCTGTATCGGCGCCATGACCATTGACGACCTGGCCGGATTTGGAAAGGCGCACACTCACCTCACCCTGGGAATCCGTTCCGCTGGTGATTGG
>CATOSA010000011.1 GCA_951812315.1 uncultured Burkholderiales bacterium | reverse complement strand
GACCCCCTCGGGGGTCGCTACACGGCGCGCGGTATCGAGCAGGGGGGCTCTG
The DNA here is from genome assembly GCA_951812315.1 of uncultured Burkholderiales bacterium. Taxonomy (GTDB): domain Bacteria; phylum Pseudomonadota; class Gammaproteobacteria; order Burkholderiales; family Eutrophovitaceae; genus SG8-40. The sequence goes on along the minus strand of CATOSA010000011.1, from coordinate 93,628 downwards.
CCTCAGGTCTGGTAGAAGATATCCCGGTAACCCGTATAAATAGAGGCAAACATCACCGGACCCAGAATCAACCAGCCGAGCATGAATGGAATTGATGCGGCAATTGCGAGCAGAGACAACATCAGCCCGTACACGAGCAAGGGCACTATGTTCTTCAGGCAGCCGGTGAAACTTGTCCTGAGCGCTTGAACGACGCCAAAATCGTTGAGAACGACGAGGGGGTAGCTAAACCAGAGCGCCATGTAAAATCCGAGCATGACCAGCCACGCGAGTGCCAATGTAACGGGCTCCGGATCGGAAAAGTTGGCTTGCTCGAATCCGAATATTGACCCGGTGATCAGGGAAAGGACAACGTTGGCCAACAAGCTCGCGAGCCCTAATCCGGCCAGTTTGCCGGCGGAATGGGAACCAAGCCCGGCGAACAGATGACTGACGGAAACGGGTTGCCCTTTGTACACAGCGTCGCAGCCGAGCATCAGACCACCAAGCAGTATTGGCCCGATGAAGATGGAATAGGCAGCAACACCAACAGCCACGGTTACGAGTTCCGGGATAGCGCCCAGCACGCCGCCAATAATTGCAAGCAAGATGAATATAATTGCAAACAAGATGAATATGCCCATCCAGGTCCAGGTCTGCTGTTTGGTTAGCCCTCTGGCCGACTTGATCCAGTCCCAGCCGTGTCCTGCCGGCCAGCGAAGGCCAGCGGGATTGAAATTGCCGTCGGGACGGGTCTCAGGGACATCAGCGACGTGGGTTTTCGGTGCTGCGTAGGGGTCGGTCGATATCGTAGATTCTCCTGCGTAACTGATTAGGCCTGTCCAAGGGCGACAAGCGCGCTGGGCACCGCTTCGGTGTGCAAGCATCAGGCCATAGGCTCTTGTTCTTATAAGGTAATTTAGATCACTCTCACGTTTATCACATCTTATGCGATTCGCGCCGGATTCTCAATCTCTATCGCAATTCAGTGATGCAATGTACGGTTGAGTCGAATGCCAGTCGTGGGGATTTTGCGACAGTACGCGTCAGTGAGACGAGTTCGCTTATGGCTCCTGGCACGGGCGTTCAATGCGCAATCAGTTCGCGCGGCCCAATCTGATTGTATCGGGCCGGACGGCCGCCAGATCAGAATTTCCCGAACTTCAGATAGGCTTCCTGTGGATCCATGCCGTCGAGGATGGCGCTGCGAACCTTGTTTTCGGTCGACACAACCTGCTCGGTCTGGCTGATGACTTCCTCGGCAAGTTTCGCTGGCAGAACCACGACACCGTCGCGGTCGCCCAGGATGTAGTCGCCGCTGCAGATCGTGACCGTGCCGATCGTAATCGGCTCGCCGAACCGGTCGGGGACCCATCGCGCAACGATGTCGGCCGGCGTGTTGAAGCTGCAAAATACGGGAAAGCCGATCTTGAGAATGAATTCGACGTCGCGGCAACCGCCGTCGACAACGTACCCGCGCACTTTCTTGTGAAGCAGCGTTTCAGCCGATAGTTCGCCCATCAACGCGACCATATGCGTATTTGGCTGGCACACGAGGACTTTTCCGGACGGCGCTTTGGACAGTAGCCGGTCCACTGCACCAGTGTGTCATGCGGATCAAGCGTCTGGTCGATATGCCCGTTCACGGTGTAGATTTCTCCGGCAAGTTTTCTGGCCGGGTCGAGCGGCATGATCTCGTTTGGCAAGACGCAATTGCCGTGGCCCATCGCGCGCAACACGTCGTGTACCGCGCCGGTATAAAGCGCCTCGAGTCGATCAGTGAGATTGTCGGGTTTGGTCACGTTTCCTCCGTTATGTCACGATTATTGGGGCCGCCTTCGCCTGTGCGCGCGAGGCGAACAGCTGGTTGGCTACGAGCGCAACGATCACCACCGCGCCGCCTGCCAGCGCCACGCCGCCCGGATTCTCGCCGATCATTGCCCATGTCAGCAAGATACCGAAAATGGTTTCGAGAATGGCCAGCAGCCCTAATTCCACGGCAGCCAGATTACGTGACGCGATGGCCATCAGTACACAGCCGAGACCGACTTGCGCTGACCCCATGATTGCCAGCAGCAACACGTCACGGCCGCTCGCTTCCAGCGGCATCGCGAATAGCGCCGACACCAGTATCGAGAAAATGCCCGCGAGCAGAATTGCGGGAATCATGTCAACGCTCGCACGCATTTTTCTCAATAGTGCGACATTCAGTGCATATGCCAATGGAATTACCAGAGCGACAGCGGCTCCGATCCAGCGATCATGCGAAACCGCGCCGACAAATATGACGACGATGCCGGAAAACGCGGCAATCATGGCCGCCCAGGTTCGGAAAGGAACCGGTTCGCGCAGGAACAGCCATCCAAACAGTGCGGCGAAGAACGGCCCGCTACTCATAACGATCAGCGTGTTTGCAACGGTGGTGTAGGACAGCGCGGCGACAAAGCCGACGAACATCACGGTAAGCAGCGCTGCTGAAACAAGCCCTGGAGTTCCGACATCACGAATCTTCTGCCAGGCTTTGTTGCGGTATTGTTGCCAGAGCCAGCCGAAGACGAACAGGCACAGGAAAATCGAACGCCAGAAGATTATTTCCCAGACGTCTGTGAGCGAAATACTGCAAATCAGTATTCCGGCGCTTGACCAGCACAGGGTTGCGCCGACCATCATCATCACCGCACTGCGATGCGTGCCCGCGTTATTCATGCAACAGGATCGGGTGCGGTGACGCCCAGTTTGGCGCCCCATTTCGCCAACGCGGGCAGGACTGACGGATACAGTTCGACGCCATGCTTGAGCTGCTTCTCGCGCCGGCGCAGGCCGGCTTCGCCGGGAAGACGTACGCTTTCAATACCGGGACGAGGAGGTGTCGCGCGGCAAGCATTGGCAACCCATGTGGTTTGACGCAGAAAGTTGTCGGTGCCACCGAACAAAGCCGGGTTGAGAACCTGTACGAATACCTCACAGGTCCAGCCTTCGACAGGGTCTGCCCGGCCGTGCCCGCAAAGTCCCATCGACATTGCCTCGACAAGCAAGCCCATCGCATAACCTTTGTGCCCATATTCAATGCCGCCGATTGGCAATAACGCGCCCGGCGGATCGCTGGACATCACCGAAGGATCGTCGGTGGGATGGCCGTCAGCGTCTATCAGCCATTTTCCGGGGAGTCGGCCGCTTTCTGTATTGCGCCGCCCGACCATCCCGTTGGTCGTGATTGACATGGAAACGTCGATCAAAACCGGATCGCCATTGGTCGGCCAGCCTGCAGCAACCGGATTCGGGGTGATGACGCCGGCTCGCCCGCCATGTGGTGCAACTGTCTGAAGTTCTGCCGCGGCGGTGGTTACCAGCACCATCAGCCCGCGATCGGTCGCGCGCTTGAGATACGCGGCGAGACACGCATTGTGATGGCCGCGTGCAATGGTTACGGTGCAAGTGCCGTGTGTCTGTGCGCGTTCACACGCAAGATCAACAGCCGTTGCGGTCAGCCAGGGGCCGGGAAGACGCATACCATCCCATGCAACTGCCGCTGGCAAATCTGCGATGACACGCGGCTCACCTGTTGTCGCAAGCTCGCCTTTTTCGATGTCAGACAAATACTGGTTGAGAAGCTGTAGACCGTGCGTGTTGTGGCCCAGCAGATCACCTTCGACGAGTATTTGGGAGATTACTTCTGATTTGTCCGCATCCATGCCTGCCTTGTTCAGCAGGCTTGATGCGTATTCCATGAGCGCACTGGCGCTGTAGCGTTTGGTCTTCATCTGGTTGGGAGTTCAAGCAACTGTATTTGTCACAGCTATGTAGATTGGGTTAGCCCTGTGGGCGTAACCCAACATGACGTGTGACCGATGAGCGCTTGTTTCGGGTCAGGCTACGCTAACCCGTCCTGCTTTGTCTGAACCGGTCTTTAAACGAAAGCAAGAGTTACATCACGATGATCTGGCGCACCGTATGGCCCGAAGCCAGTCGATCGAAACCTTCATTAATTTGGTCAAGGCTGATGTGGTCACTCATCAGTTTATTCACCGGAAGCATGCCTTTGCGGTACAAATCGATATAGCGCGGCACATCGCGGGTTGGCACGCAGGAGCCGACGTAGCTGCCTTTGACGGTACGCTCTTCAGCAGTGAGGTTGACGTGTTGCAGTTGCCAGCGCGCATCAGGATGCGGCAGCCCCGCTGTTACAGTGGTGCCGCCTCGCCGCGTGATGCGGTAGGCGAGTTCCATTGCCTGGACCGAGCCGGCCATTTCGAATCCGAAATCGACGCCGCCATTGGTCAGGTCCTTGACCTGTTGAATTGCGTCGTCGTCTTTTGCATTGACGGTGCCAGTCGCGCCCAGATTTTCGCCAGTTCGAGCTTGTCGTCGTGTACATCAATCGCGATGACTTGCGAAGCGCCGCCGACCAGTGCGCCGAATACGGCATTGAGTCCGACACCGCCAAGGCCGACCACGGCGACTGTCGCGCCTGGAAACACCTGCGCGGTGTTGAGCGCAGCGCCGACGCCGGTCAGAACTGCGCAGCCGAACAATGCCGCTTCGTCGAACGGCAATTTTTCGTCGATCTTTACCAGTGATCCGCGATTGACGACGCAGTACTCGGCAAATGCGGACACACCGACATGGTGATAGACGGGTTCGCTATTTTGGCTCAGCCGGATTGTGCCGCCGAGCAATGTTCCGGCAGCGTTGGACTGTTGACCGGGTTCGCAGCGACCTGGGTGGCCTTCCCTGCAAGGAATGCATTCGCCGCAGCTTGGTGCGAACACCAGTGCAACATGATCACCGGGTTTGATGTCGTTGACGCCTGGTCCGCATTCGACAACGACCCCGGCCGCTTCATGTCCGAGCACCATCGGCGTTTGCCGCGGGCGGTCGCCGTTTACGGTCGACAGATCCGAGTGGCACAGGCTGGCGGCCTTGATCTGCACCAGTACTTCGCGCTCGCCCGGCGGCGCCAGGTCAACCTCTTCAATTTGCATCGGGCGGGATTTTTCATAAGGTTGCTCCAGTCCCATTTCCCTGATGACAGCGGCCTTCATTTTCATTAAATTTTCCCTTGCAATGTTTTCGTTTCAACGGCTTGCGTTTTAAACCCGGTGACTGCCGTGCTAATAGGTCGTGCGTCCGCCTGACGCATCGAACACGGCTGCGGTGCTGAACGAACAGTCTTCAGTGCACAGCCAGGTAATCAGCGCAGCGAGTTCCTCGGGTTCGCCCAGGCGCCCCATCGGAATCTTGGACTTCATGTAATCGATGTGCGCTTGTGTGACCTGTTCCAGGATCGGCGTGTTCACAGTCGTTGGTGTGACCGCATTCACGAGCACGCCATCAGTGGCCAGCTCCTTGCCAAGGGAGCGTGTCAGTGCAATGACACCGGCCTTGGCCGCCGAGTAAGCTGATGCCGTCGGGTTACCCTCTTTTCCGGCGACCGAGGACAAGTTCACGATTCGGCCGAACTTGTTTTCCTTCATATGTGGCGAAAGCGTGCGGCAGGTATAGAACGTTCCATTCAGATTGACATCCATCACCCGCTGCCACTCCTCGGCGGGATATTCCCACACCATTTTGTTTACGCCGGCGACGCCCGCGGAGTTCACCAGCGCGTCGATCTTGTCGAACGCCGCCAATGTTGACTTGAACGCCGCTTCAACGTCACCGAGTTTCGACACGTCGACTTTGCAGGTATGCGTTCTTACATCCGGCATAGAACTGGCGATTTCTGCCATTGCCTGTTCGTTCATATCCCAGATTGCAACGTTGGCACCGGATTGCGCCATGCGTCGGATGGTAGACAGCCCGATGCCCGAAGCACCTCCTGTGACAACGGCGCAGCGACCGTTCATGTCGAGTTTGTTCATGTCTTTATCTCCTCTTTTGTCCCGCCTTGTCGTGCGCGTTCATGAATCCGGCACTGGCGATTATCCTGGGCGAAAGGCGAATATTAATCGACGGAACGGGCGCGAACCAATTCCGGCAACCTTGAGTGGCGCAAATGGCCCGGCAGGCAAACCCGGTGAAGCAGTATTTACCGGTGCGGGATATACTTTGCGGTGACCATAGCAAGCGCCGCCGCAGCGGCGCAGAGAATGCCAGCCATGCCCGGCTGGTGGAGCATGTTGACAGGCAGCATAACGACGCTTTGCTACCCGGAACGGAGGGCTGGCAAGGCGCAAGGAGTGGAGCAAGCTTATGAATTCAAAACTGAAAGCCGCAATCATTGGTTCCGGCAACATTGGCACGGACTTGATGATCAAGGTGTTGCGCCAAGGCAAGCACATTGAAATGGGTGCGATGGTCGGCATTGATCCGGACTCGGACGGCCTCGCGCGTGCCAAACGTCTTGGCGTTGCGGCGACTGCGGAAGGCGTCGACGGGCTGGTGAAACTGCCGGAATTCGCCGATATCGATATCGTCTTTGATGCCACATCGGCAGGTGCTCATGTAGCCAACGACAAGCGCTTGCGCCAGGCCAGGCCGGATATCAGGATGGTCGACCTGACGCCAGCGGCAATCGGTCCGTATTGCGTGCCGGTTGTGAATCTCGAAGAGCACCTGGATGCCAAGAACGTCAACATGGTGACTTGCGGCGGCCAGGCGACGATACCGATCGTCGCGGCAGTAGCCAGTGTTGCGACGGTGCATTACGCGGAAATCGTCGCGTCGATCGCGAGCAAGTCGGCCGGTCCCGGAACGCGGGCAAATATCGACGAATTCACCGAAACGACAGCCAAGGGCATCGAAGTCATCGGTGGTGCGAAAAAAGGCAAGGCGATCATTGTCCTGAATCCTGCCGAGCCGCCGTTACTGATGCGCGATACGGTATATGTCCTTTCCGATGCTGTTGACACAACGAAAGTCGAGGCTGCGATCGAGAAGATGGTCGCCAGAGTGAACGGATATGTTGCCGGCTACAGACTTAAACAGCGCGTGCAGTTCGAAGAGTTCGACGACAGCAAGCCGCTCAATATTTCCGGCATTGGAAAGATGACAGGCCTGAAGACCACGGTGTTCCTGCAAGTCGAAGGCGCTGCACACTATTTGCCAGCCTACGCCGGCAATCTGGACATCATGACATCCGCGGCGCTTGCAACCGGTGAGAAGCTGGCTGAGCGCATGCTCGACGCCGCTGAAACCGAAGCGGCATGAAGGAGGAACGCATCGTGGACAAGAAAATTTACATTTCAGACGTCACCCTGCGCGACGGATCGCATGCCATACGACACCAGTATGGCGTTGACAACGTCAAGGCAATCGTCCGCGCACTCGACAAGGCGCGTGTCGATTCAGTCGAAGTCGCACACGGCGACGGACTGCAGGGCTCGTCGTTCAACTATGGTTTTGGACGGCACACCGATGTGGAGTGGATCGAGGCTGCGGCGGGTGAACTCAGCCACGCAAAAGTGGCTACATTGCTAATTCCCGGCATCGGCACGGTGCACGATCTGCGTACCGCTTACGACGCCGGCGCACGGGTTGTGCGTGTGGCGACACATTGCACCGAAGCGGACATCTCGAAGCAACACCTGGAGTATGCGCGCGAGATCGGTATGGAACCGGTCGGCTTCCTGATGATGAGCCATATGAACTCGCCGCAAGGGCTTGCCGAGCAGGCAAAATTGATGGAGAGCTACGGCGCGGTGTGTGTTTACGTCGTGGATTCCGGCGGCGCACTGAACATGAATGACATTCGTGACCGCTTTCGCGCGTTCAAGGATGTGCTGAAACCGGAGACTGAAACCGGTATGCACGCGCACCACAATCTCAGCCTCGGCGTTGCCAACTCGATTGTTGCCGTCGAAGAAGGTTGCGACAGAGTCGATGCCAGTCTGGCCGGGATGGGTGCCGGTGCGGGCAACGCGCCGCTGGAAGTGTTTATCGCTGCGGCCGACCGCATGGGCTGGAATCACGGTTGCGATCTGTACACGCTGATGGACGCCGCGGACGACATCGTTCGCCCGTTGCAGGATCGGCCCGTGCGTGTGGACCGGGAAACCCTTGCACTTGGTTATGCGGGTGTCTACTCCAGCTTCCTGCGCCACGCCGAAAACGCCGCCAAACAATACGGGCTGAAAACCGTCGACATCATGGTCGAACTCGGACGCAGGCGCATGGTCGGCGGGCAGGAAGACATGATCGTCGATGTCGCGCTTGACCTGCTGAAGTCTCAGGAAGAGGAGCGCGCCAAGAAGCAGGCGGCTGCCTGACAGGAAGCTGATACTTGTCGCGCGGCCCAACCGGGGTGGCGTGTGCACAAACCCGTCGCCTGTGATTTCGGGATTGGTAGTGTCGCTGACAGGTGGGATTTGACGCGCTGAATGGTGCCCGTCTGCTGTCGACTGCAACCGTGTTGCCGGGATCGTCCCCTGTTGGCCGCGGGCAAAAAAATGCTGCCTGTTCACACCTTTGCACGCTGAGCGAATTCGAGCGCGGTCCGCCTTAAAAAGCACCCGGCACAAAATCTTCAGACCAGGTGGCTGTTGGAGTTTGTCAGGTGCCTGTGGGAGTAGAGTGCCGGACGAAGGATATTCTTCTACATCACATCCGATGGAGTGTTTAAGCGAATGCCCCTGTTGATAAACGGATTTACTGATCACACGATCGACACTGGTGAAGTGGAGATCGGATATTCGGTGGGTCCCGACAATGGGCCGACTCTCTTGCTGCTTCACGGCGTTACGAGTCGCCGTGATGGATTCGTGCGCGTGATCAAGGAGCTGGTCAAGAACTATCGGGTGATCACGATGGATCAGCGGGGCCACGGGTATTCAGGCGCTGGTCACAACATCAATCGTGAGCACCCTGACGATATGCTGCCGGTGGTGCTGCCATGGTTGAGTGCGAATGCGTAGTTGGCTTGCATGCGGCCCTTGCGGAGCTTCAGACCGGCTTGTTTCACACATCTGTATATCTGCTCGGAATTATGGCCGGAACATAGGCACTGTTATCCTGTAATCCCAAGGCCTTGATCAGTCGATTTCTTCGCAGGGCCGCAAGCACGAGGAGGAGGTTCAGACAATGAGCGACGATTTTGTCACCGGTACGGATAAGCGGCTCGAGATGGTAAACAGCGCCTCTCTGACAGATGCCATGGGCCGCCGTTTCTCGCATCGCGCGCATGTCCTTGACCTTGTATCGCCCATGCCGCAGCGGCGGCTTTTCGGCAAGGCGGTGACGATGCAATACCTTCCGGTACGCTCTGACTTGAAAGACCCGGGTCAGTACAACTTTGCGCGTTTTTTCTACCTTGCGATGGAGGCAATGCCTGCAGGTGGCAAGGTGCTGGTTATTTCCAGCGGCGGGTATCGTGATACTTCGGTGGGTGGCGGGACAAAACTATCGCGTCTGCAGAATCTGGGTATGGCAGGCGTTCTTACGGATGGACGGTTGCGCGACTTTCAGGAGTTGGCCGGTTACGACTTTGTCACCTTCTGCAGTGGTCGGACAACGCGGTGGGGCGGCGATTCGGTGGTGCCGATGGCTGTTCAGCGTCCTGTCGAAGTCTCCGGGGTTACGGTTGTTCCCGGCGATTATGTGTACGCGGACGAAGTCAGGCACCGTCATTATTCCTGCCCAAGCGGTAGGCTGGGTCCTCGACGAGGCCGTCAAAATCGAGAAGGATGACCAGTCGTATCTGGAGACAATCCGGCGAGAAGATCCAGCTGCGATACGCAAGAGCGGAAGTTCGGAGCAGTGACGCGGCTGGCGTTGAATTGCTTTGGGTGTCGAACGCGCAAACTGAACGCATGGCACATGCTTAAGTTTTATTTCCAGTGGCCGCGTCGTTGTCGAAAGAGTCGCGTGTCTCATTGCAACTGCAAGGCGATCCGGAACCGGATTTTCCCGAAACAGATAAATGACGCAGTACAAAGTTACATTCGCTGACGTTGATTGGGCGTCGCCAATGCCGGGCGTACGGCACAAGATCGTCATACAAGGGGAGACGAAGCTCAGGTTAGTGGAGTATTACGCGGAAATGGCGCCGCACTGGTGCGAGGTCGGTCACTTCGGCCAGATTCTCGATGGGCGTTTCGAGATCGAGTTTGCTGAAAGTACGCAGATATTTGTTGAAGGCGACGGCGTAATGATTCCCGCTGGCGCTGAACATCGCCACAAAGCCAGAGCATTGACGGATGTCGTACGGGCGGTGTTCGTGGAGCAGGTGTAAATACTCGTGAGACATTGCAGTGCTGTGCCTGCGAGAGTGTGCGCGCGAACACGCGCATAAAGACGTCTGTGGAAATCAGACACGCGCTCCGGAAGAGCAGCTTGCGCGCATGATTGACGAAGGTGGCTGGAAGCTCAGTGATGGCGAGATCAGCATGTAGCAGTAGTAAAAGCCCGGAATTGACTGATAACACGTACTTTGCCGCCGCATGACAACTTCTATGACAAGGACCTGTTTCAATTCAGCCGGCTGGATGTATGTGCTCTGTCTGGCTTCAACTGCAATTCCGCTTTTGCTTCTGCTTCCTGTTTTTGGCGGAGAAGCGTGGTGGATCCGGGCGTTCCTTGTTGCAATGAGCGTCGCCGGTGTCATTGTCCTGTTCGAAACGGCAACAGCGTATCTGCGTCTCGATGCGGATGAACTGCTGTGTCGATCCGGTTTCGTGACAAAGCGAATCCCGAAGAATGACATTCAAGGCGTGACCTGGGAAGGGGACGTGCTTTCGATCCGGCGCGGCGACGGAACCTGGTTGAAGCTGCCGTTTCTTGGCCGGAATACACAGGGTCTGGCCAATTCGGTGCGCGCCTGGCTCAAGCAGAAATCCAGTAAAGCGAACTGACTGATTCACGGTTCTGCCGCTTCAAGTGGTAGCGGTTGCGAAACCTGATACCGTGTCTGGTGTCTGCTGATTTCCAGAGTATTCTGAGCGCAAAAGAATTGGCTGAGCCGGGCGTCGTGCGTACTGTGCCAGCGTATTTGCCCGGTGCAACACAATGAGAATATGGACCGTCCATCCGAAGTTTCTCGACGCAAAAGGTCTCGTTGCATTGTGGCGCGAAGCCCTACTCGCCAAGGCCGTGCTGGAAGGAAAAACCAAAGGGTATCGAAGACACCCGCAGCTCATCCGGTTTCGCGAGCACGAGCAGCCTGTCACCGCCATCAGTGAATATTTGCGGATTGTGCACAAGGAATCATTGAATCGCGGTTATCGATTTGATGCTTCGAAGATTCCGGGCAAATTTGTTCGGATCGATTGCATCGAAGAAACTCGCGGCCAGCTGGACTATGAATGGACACATCTTCTTCGCAAGCTCGAAGCGCGCGATCACCAGGCGTTCGTGCGTCTGTCCGCAGGCACCGTGTGCGCCGAGCCGCATCCTCTGTTCAGGATTGTAGACGGCGCGGTCAGGGAATGGGAGGTCGTTGCCTGACGACCGGACCTGCCATTTATATGCACGATCGCAATTTGCACGATGCGATCTTTCTACCGTGCGGACACAGGCCGTGACGCGCATTCCGGGCCGATCGATCCGCACGCTTCCGAGGCCCGATCAAAACGTGTTTGAATTAACCTTCTGATAGGCCAGGATTGCCAGTTGATCAGAGTGTCTTTCGCCCGGCGTGTTTTCACAACGAATTCTTTCGTGGACACAAACATGAATAAACTCGTATGCACCACAGCATTGGCGGTCGCGCTGGTTTCCCCGGCGGCTGCCGACCAACTAGCGCAGGCCAGTCCAGATCCTTCGTTGTCTCCCCGGGATGTCGTCAGTATTCAGGTCGAAGCACTGCGCAATAACGATAAGCCTTACGAAGACAGGGGTATCGAGGTGACGTTCAGTTTCGCGTCACCAGCGAACAGGCGCGTGACCGGTCCGATCGAGCGCTTCGCGGCAATGGTGCGCCACCCAATGTACGCGCCCATGATCAATCATCGTGGCGCAAATTTCGAGAACTTGATGATCGAAGGTGATATCGCCAGGGTAGATGTAATCCTGACGGCAAGAAACGGCGTGCATCTGGGCTATCGCTTCACGCTTTCTCGACAGCACGGTAATGAGTACGAGGGAAGCTGGATGACCGATTCGGTCGTTCCGTTTGAGGTCATGTCTTTGTAAAAGTGACAGATCCTGAACGCGTGCGCTGAGCGTCGATGAGAAATCGGGATTCGCGTGCTGGTGCCGTACGGGAATCCTCGCCGGAGAGTCATTGATCCGCAACTGTCGCCGACAACACGCATGGCCAAGAACAGATGTTAGCCGTTATATATAGTGGAGAAAACAATGACAATCCCGGCACCATGATAAGTGCCGCGCAGACCATAAACGGGGGAGACTGAACATGAACAAGCGACTCACAGCGTTACTCGCTGGTGCGGCGATCGCAAGCCTGTCGTTGGCGCCGCTGGTTGTGCAGGCCGAACAGAAATTGAGTATGGCGACTGCATGGGGCGGCGGGCCACTTCTGGAAATGTCAGCCAAGGGTTGGGCAAAGCGGGTCGAGTTCAACTCCAATGGTGCGATCAAGGTCGAGGTTTTTCCGGGCGGCACGCTTGGCAAGGCGCTCAAAGTCACAAATGCGGTGCGCAAGGGTGTGGCAGATGTCGGCCACAACTGGGCCGGCTACGATTGGGGTATTGATCGAACCGGCGTGTTGTTCGGCGGCTATGCCGGCAGCCCGCCCCTTGATGTGTTCATGCTCTGGTACACCAAGGGCGGCGGCAGCGAACTGTTGATGGAGTGGCGCGTGGAAAAATTTGGTGTCGCCAGTTTTATTTGCGGCTCGATCACCCGTGAGATTTTCATGCACAGTCACAAAAAGGTGCAGACCCTGGACGACTTCAAGGGCATGAAAGTTCGTACATCCGGTGCCTGGGCAGAGATTGCGCAGTCACTCGGTGCGTCGACTGTCATCCTGGCCGGCTCGGAGGTTTATCCGGCGCTCGAGCGCAAAGTGGTCGACGCGATCGAATGGGGCACGCCGTGGATGAACAAGTCCGGCGGTTTCTACAAGGCGGCGAAGTACATCATCGTTCCCGGCATACACCAGCCAGCCGCGTTTCAGGAATGCGTCGTCAACAAGAAGGTCTGGAACAAACTCTCCGACCGCGACAAGAAAATCATGGTCGACGCCGGTATCGCGACAGCGGTTGATGCGATGCTGACCATCAATCACAACGACGCCCCGGTGTTTGAGGAGTACCTGCAAAGCAACGTCGTGGTTGATCTGGACACGGAATTTATCGCCGCTGCGGACAAGGCGACGGCCCAATGGACTGCCAAACAGGCCGCGAAAAACAAGTGGTTCGCCAGGGTATGGAAACATCAGCAGGCATACGCCAAGATGTTCGCCAACTCCGCGCGGTATCGCTAGTGTCGGCTAACTCGCGTTATGGATTAGCGGTGGCGCATCTGCCGCGCGCTTCAAACCAGATGGCCCAATGAAGTTTGTAATCAGGGCCATCGAGTCGCTCAGCTCCGCCGTGGGCAACGTCGGCGCCTGGGTCATGGTCCCGCTCGTTCTGTCCATGGTGTACGAGGTGGTGGCCCGCCATATGTTCAACGCGCCAACGTATTGGGCTTATGAACTGGGCTACATGCTGGCCGGCTCGAGCTACATGTTCGGCATTGCCTATTGCCTGAAGCAGGGCGCTCATATCAGGGTCGATTTTATATACGGGCAACTTTCACAAAAGAAGCGCGCACTCGTCGATGTCACCGGATACGTCTTGCTGCTGTTGCCCGGCTTGCTTTGGCTCGATTACGGGCTTTATGAGTATGCTGTGGAAGCATATGACTATGGCGAAGTTAGCGGTGAATCAGCCTGGAACCCGGTGGTGTGGCCGTTTCGTACCGCATGGGTGATCGGCTTCTTTGTATTCACGCTGCAAGTCGTCGCCGAAGTGCTTAAAGGCGTATTGATTCTGATGGGCGAGTCGCCGGCCGCAAGCGGCACCGGGTCCGGAACCGACAGGTCAGAAGCATGAGTATCGAAATCGGGTTGCTGATGTTTCCGGCTTTGATGCTCGCCATCTTTCTGGGTTTTCCGGTGGCATTCTCGCTGATGGGCGTCGCCGTGATTTTCGGTTATATACGCTTCGGCGATGCCCTCGTGCACCAGCTCGTATCCAAAGTCGATGACGTAGCTTCCTACTATGTGCTTGCCGCGGTGCCCTTATTCATCTTCATGGGCTCGATGCTGGAGCGCTCCGGTATTGCAGTGAGATTATTCGAGGCCATTCATCTCTGGACGCGGCGCTTGCCGGGCGGCCTCGCCATTGGCACCGTCGTGCTGTGCGTCGTCTTCGCTGCGGCCAGCGGTGTTGTCGGCGCGACCGAGTCCGTCGTCGGACTCCTGGCGATACCCGTGATGTTGAAATACGCTTACGACAAGGGCCTGATTTCCGGAACGATCTGCGCGGGCGGTTCGCTCGGTACGATAATCCCGCCTTCGGTTGTTGTCATTATCCTGGCGCCGGTGGCGGATGTTTCGGTGGGTGACCTGTTCGTTGGCATGCTGTTTCCCGGTCTGATGCTCGCAGGCCTGTTCATTATTTACATATTTGTCCGGTGCACTCTTCGGCCACAGGATGGCCCGCGTATTCCCCGCGACGAAAACGAACCGCCACTTGGTAAAAAACTGTGGCTCACCGCGACCGCGCTGGTGCCCCCGCTAATCCTGATCTTCGCAGTGCTCGGTACGATCATGCTCGGCTGGGCGACACCGACCGAGGCGGCCGCCGTAGGCGCTTTCGGCACTGCATTGCTGACTGCTACCTACGGCAGGTTTTCGATCAAGGTGCTGCACGAAGCGATGGTCAAGACGCTGCAGGTGACTGCAATGATCCTGTTCATTTTGCTTGGCGGCACCATGTTCTCCGGCACGTTCGTCGCACTTGGCGGCATCAGTGCGGTGCAGGATATGCTCGCCGGTTCCGATCTTTCGCCATGGACAATCATGTTGAGCATGCTTGCACTGGCATTCGTTGCCGGCTTTGTGCTCGACCTGATTTCAATCGTCCTGGTCATCATTCCGATCGCTGTCGAGCTGTTGCGGCCCATGGGCGTCGACGTCGTCTGGTTTTGCATCATGTTCCTGATCATCATCCAGACCAGTTATCTGACTCCGCCGATGGCCCCGGCAATTTTCTATCTGCGCGGCATCAGTCCGCCGGAACTCACGCTTGGCCACATGTACAAGGGCGTCGTGCCGTTCATTGCTCTGGAGGTCGTGGTTCTCACGCTGGTGGCAGCGTTTCCCGCCCTGGCGCTTTGGCTGCCAGGCGTGGTGTTCGGGCCGTAGCGTGGATGGCCTGGCTCCGATGTCAGGCTAGCGCGCGGCTTAATTAGCCGGCATGTTTTCATGAGGGGTTCGCCCACTGACGATACGGGTCTGAACGGGGCCTGGTGCGCGCGCTTTAGAGCAGCAGCGAGTTCGGCCATGCTGTTGACGTTGTGCGCGGGCAAAAAGGCGTCGACGTGCGGCAGCATGATACGTACGCCGGTGGCCAGTGGTTCAAACTCATCAAAACGCAACAGCGGATTGAGCCAGATCAGTTGGCGGCACGACTTGCGCAGCCGTTCCATTGACTCGCCCAGTCCGGCGCCGCCATCGCGGTCGAGGCCGTCACTGATCAGCAATACGACGGCATTTTGTCCAAGTACGCGTCGCGACCAACGCAAATTGAACTTGCCGATCGTTGCGCCGATGCGGGTGCCGCCCGACCAGTCGTCGACTGCCCTGGACACTTCGCCGAGTGCGATGTCAACGTCGCGGTGGCGCAGGTGCCGGGTGATGTTGGACAGACGCGTGCCGAATACAAACGTGTGAACACGATCGCGGTCGTTGGTGACGGCATGCAGAAAATGCAGGAACATGCGCGAGTAGCGGCTCATCGATCCGGAAATGTCACACAACACGACCAGCGGCGGATGACGTTTCTGAAATGCCCGGCGTGCCAGTGGAATCACGTCCGCGTTGCCGCGCAAACTGGCTCGCAGTGTCGCGCGCATGTCGATGAGGCGGCCGTGCGCTGACGGAATCAAACGGCGTGTGCGAATCTGTGCAATCGGCAGTCGCATGCCGGCGATCAGTTGTTTCGCCTGCGCCAGTTCTGCGCTGCTCATGCTGTCGAAATCCTTGCGGCGCAATTGTTCGGTGTGCGATGCGCCGGTACCGGTATCGTCCGATTCCGGCTGTTCCAGTAATGGTGATTCGCGGGTCAGTCCGAGCGCTTCGGCAACGCCCTGGCCCGGAACGTCTTCATCGGTATGTTCCGTTGTCTGAGCGTCTGATGAAGGCGGCAGTTGTTCGAGTAGTTGCCGATTGCGCCAGAACAGGTTGAACGCCTGGTCGAAGACATCAAAATGCTCGCGACTGTTGAGAAATAATGCGGCAAGCGTCCAGTAGAAATCGTCGCGTCTTGAGATGCCAGTGGCTTCGAGCGCGCGCAGCGCGTCGAGGACGCGATCCGGGCCGACCGGGACGCCCGCAAGGCGCAGCGCACGCGCGAAATGCGCAACGTTCTGCGCGAGAAAACCCGGTTCGGAAATTTTGTCGCCGCGGGTATTGCTGTGCATATTCAGCGACCGTGTCTTCGAAAAACTATATTTACGGAAACTCTCGGTCAGAGACTGTGAGCAAGCTCTGCGCGAATGTCTGTCAATATGCGCGCAGCTTCGTTACCGCGTACGCGGGCGACATCATCCTGGTATTTGAGCAGTGCACCGAGCGTGTCGTTCACGGTATCTGGCTCGAGCGAAACTTTGTCCAGTTCAACCATCGCGTTCGCCCAGTCGATGGTTTCGGCGACGCCGGGTTGTTTGAACAAATCCATTGGACGCAGTTTCTGCACAAACGCAACGATCTCGCGCGAGAGAATCTCCTGCGCGCGCGGTGCCTTGCGTTTGATGATTTCCAGCTCCGCGGCGGCATCCGGGTAGTCAACCCAGTGATACAGGCAGCGGCGTTTCACCGCGTCATGAATTTCCCGCGTGCGGTTGGATGTGATCACGACAATCGGCGGTTTTTCGGCGCGCACGGTACCGATCTCGGGGATCGTGACTTGATAGTCGGCCAGCACTTCGAGCAGATAGGCTTCGAACGGTTCGTCGCTGCGATCGAGTTCGTCAATCAGGAGTATCGGAGGCGCGTCGTTGTGCTCGAGCGCTTGCAGCAGTGGGCGGCGGATGAGAAATCGCTTGGAAAAAATGTCGCTCTCGAGCGCTTTGCGTGAGCTGTCGCCTTTCGCTTCGGCAAGGCGGATCTCGATCATCTGTCGCGAGTAATTCCATTCATAAACGGCTGATGAAACGTCAAGGCCTTCATAGCATTGCAGCCGGATCAGGCGCCTGCCCAGCGTATCGGCAAGTACTTTGGCGATTTCGGTTTTACCGACCCCGGCTTCACCTTCGAGAAACAGCGGCCGTCCCATCCGCAGCGCAAGGAATACCGCAGTAGCGAGTGGCCGCCCAGCTACGTAGTTGCCACCGGAAAGCAGCGAAAGCGTTTCGTCTATCGAATGCGGCAGGTTTTTTTCGCGCTTACCCGGCAAGCGCCGCCTCCACCGCGCGCCTGGCCATGACGGTGATCAGGTGCGCACGGTATTCGGCGCTGGCATGCATATCGGAATTCAGATCGTCGCTCGCTACACTGATCCCGGTTACCGAGTCAGCAGAGAATTTGGCTGCGAGCGCTGTTTCCATTTCGGCAACGCGGAATACGCTGGCGCCGGCGCCAGTCACGGCAACTCTTGCACCACTGCCGGTTTCGGCGACGAATACGCCGACGATCGCGTAGCGTGATGCTGGATTGCTGAATTTCATGTAGGCGGCACGCTTGGGTTTCGGAAAACTGACTGATTCGATAATTTCGCCGGGCTCAAGCGATGTCATGAACATTCCGGTGAAAAAATCGTCAGCAGCAATGCTGCGTTGATTGGTTTTGACGGTTGCGCCCAGTCCGATCATGGCTGCCGGATAATCCGCGGCAGGGTCGTTGTTGGCAATCGAACCACCGATCGTTCCCATGTTGCGTACCATCGGATCACCGATGGACCGCGCCAGAACCGCCAGGGCGGGTATGTTTTTACGAACGTCGGCTGAGGAGGCGACCTCGGCATGTGTGGTCATTGCGCCAATGATGAGGCCGTCGTTACCTGACTTGATACCACGCAGTTCGGCGATGCCGCGAATATCGATGATGTCCGAAGGTGCTGCGAGGCGCAGCTTCATTGCCGCAATCAGCGTCTGGCCGCCGGCCAGCACACGTGCATCAGCACCCGCGCCGAGTTTGTTGGCGGCGTCGTCGACATTGGTAGCCTTCTGGTAGTTGAATTCGTACATTTGGATCTCCGCGAACGGTAAGTTTGTGTTGACGATTTACTTTTTCATTGCGGCGGCACCCGCGTGTACCGCCTTGACTATATTGTGGTAGCCGGTGCAACGGCACAAATTGCCATCCAGACCGTCGCGGATCTCTGCGTCGTCCGGATCCGGATGATTGTTCACCAGATCGATCGCGCTCATGACCATTCCCGGTGTGCAATACCCGCATTGCAGTCCGTGATGATCGCGAAACGCGGTTTGCATCGGATGCATGCTGCCGTCAGCTGCGGAAATTCCCTCAATTGTTGTGATGGTGGTGCCGTCCGCCTGCAGCGCGAGCATGTTGCAGCACTTCACCGCCCGGCCGTCAATGTGGATGGTGCAGGCCCCGCACTGTGCGGTGTCGCATCCGATATGGGTGCCTGTTAGACGAAGCTGGTCGCGAAGAAAGTCGACGAGCAGTGTTCGCGAGGCCACTTCGGCGGTGACGGGCTTGCCGTTGATGGTCATTGATAGCCTTGCTGACATGCAATTTTCCTTGTCGTATCGTTTTTGGTTGAATCGAGCGGGCGGTATCGAACTGCTTGGATCAAATCGGTTCTATACAAACCGGCGCCGGCAGGTATTCGTGGTCTGCCGGAAAACGTTGTATGCTAGACAACGAACGCCCGCATATCAACCGAAGATTGAGTTGAGCAGGCGATTGCTTACAGGACGATCGTAGAATCAGATATTCGGTCGGCAGTTTACAACAGCCGCTATCGTTTAATCAGACAGGACAGGCAAATGGCAAAGTACGGCATTGGACAGGCCATCACCCGCCGCGAGGACGAGCGGCTTCTTCTCGGTACGGCACAGTTCGTTGATGACATGACGCTTCCGGGCGAGACTTTCGTGATTTTTGTTCGCTCTCCTCACGCACATGCGCGCATCGTTTCGATCGACAAGTCGGCTGCCGAAGCACAGCCCGGCGTTCTGGCGGTGTTCACCAGCGCGGACCTGCAGGCAGACGGTGTCGGCCCGTTGCCGATCGGGCCCGGTCTGCAACGGGCCGATGGCGAGGCCATGGATGGGCCGCCGAATAATCCGATTGCAGTCGACAGCGCACGGTACGTTGGCGAGGCGGTCGCTGCCGTGGTTGCCGAAACGCGCGCGCAAGCTGAGGATGCGGCCGAGCATGTCGCGGTCGAATACGAGGAATTGTCGGCGGTCGTCACGATCGAGCAGGCCAGTGCGAAGGACGCACCGCAAATATGGCCAGGCGCGCCGGGCAATATCGCGGCGCAAATGGAATTTGGCAAGCAGGATGAAACAGATGCCGGTTTTGCCAAAGCCAAGCACGTCACCAAGCTATCTCTACACAACCAGAGGTTGGTGCCGGTTACGATGGAACCGCGCGGCAGCATCGGTGATTACGACGAAAAGAGCGGGCGCGTCACCCTGTACGCCAGTTGTCAGAATCCGGCTGGCTATCGGGATACGCTCGCGGACGCGGTTCTGAAGATTCCGAAAGAAAAAGTGCGCGTGCGGGTCGGTGATGTCGGTGGCGGATTCGGTATGAAGACTCAGCTCTACCCCGAAGATTGCGTATGTGCTTACGCCGCGAGAAAGCTGAAGCGTCCGGTGCACTGGCGCGCGACGCGCAGTGAAGAATTCATGGTGGGCAATCATGGCCGCGATCAGAGCAATGAGGCGGAGCTTGCGTTCGACGCCGATGGCAAAATTCTCGGCTTGCGGGTCGACATTGTCGGCAGCATTGGTGCACACGCAAATGGCCCGGGCGCGATCATTGTCGTTGCGGTCGGACCCAAGGTGATCACCGGGGTATATGACATTCCCGCCTTGCACTTGCGCGGCACTGCTTACCTGACCAATACCAATGTGGTTGGCGCCTACCGTGGCGCAGGCCGGCCGGAAATGATTTTTCTGATCGAACGCTTGATGGATCAGGCAGCGGCCGAAATGAAGATTGATCCGGCTGAACTGCGCAGGCGCAATATGATTCAACCGGAGCAGATGCCGTACGAATCGCCAATGGGTGAGAAGTTTGACAGCGGAAACTTTCCGCACATGCTCGACCGAATTCTCGATCAGGGTGACTGGAGCGGTTTCGATAAACGCAAACAGGAATCGGCGGCACGCGGAAAGCTGCGCGGACGGGCAATCTCGACATTTCTGGAGTGGACCGGCGTCGTGCACGAGGAGACGATTGACCTGCATGTCGAGGCGGACGGCAGAATTGTGATCTATACCGCGATGCAGGCAATGGGGCAGGGGATCGAAACCAGCTACGTACAGATCCTGTCCGAATCGCTCGATATCGATCCGGAGTGTATTGAGATCGTGCAGGGCGATAGCGATGTCGCAAGCGGGGTCGGAAGTATGGGTAGCCGGTCGCTGTATATCGGTGGATCCGCGATGCAGACGGCATCGAAAGAAACTGTCGAAAAGGGCAGGGAACTGGCGTCCGAATCTCTTGAAGCGGCCGCTGCCGACATCAATTACGCGGATGGCAAATTCACGGTGGCAGGTACAGACGTCGGAATCGATTTATTCGAACTCGCCGCCAAACAACCCGAGAAGCGCATCGCCATCCAGACCAAACAGGAAGTGGGCGGCCCGTCGTGGCCCAACAGTTGCCACATCTGCGAAGTTGAGATCGATCCGGACACCGGCGTGACCGAGATTGCGCGCTACACCACCATGGATGACGTTGGAAGAGTCGTCAATCCGATGATCGTTGCCGGTCAGGTGCATGGCGGTATTGCGCAGGCGGTTGGCCAGGCGCTGCTCGAGCAGGCCAGCTACGATCCGGAAACAGGCCAGTTGCTCAACGGTTCACTGCTTGATTACTGCCTGCCGCGTGCAGACGACCTGCCGAATATCGATACCAATACTGATGAAACCACACCATGCAAAATCAATCCGCTTGGTGCGAAAGGCGTTGGTGAATTGGGTACGGTTGGCGGTACGCCAACGGTGTTGAATGCGGTGCTCGATGCGTTGCGGCCGCTCGGTGTGAAGACCATTGAAATGCCTGCAACGCGGGAAAAGATCTGGCGTGCGATTAGCGCGGCGCGCAAGGCGGCGTGAGCGAGTGTGAATAATGGGACAGTCTGAACCGGCTTGCGCCGCTCGGGCTTGCCTGGTGCTTGAAAACCCCCGGCCTTGTCGCCGGGGGTTTTCATTTCCGGGTGGGGATGCCCGATTTCCTGGCGGCTTACCGGGGCACCAGGTCGCGAACGTAGTCGGCAATTGCCAGCGATGACGTCAAGCCTGGCGATTCAATTCCGTAAAGGTTGACCAACCCAGGCACGCCGTGATCGGCGGGCCCCGATATACGGAAATCGGCTGCCGCTTCTTTTGGCCCGGAAATTTTCGGGCGAATACCGGTGTACCCGGGCTGGAGCTTTCCGTCCGGCAGATCCGGCCAGTAGTGGCGAATGGCTTCATAAAAAAGTGGCTCGCGCGACTGGTCGAAGACGTAGTCGATGCCGTCGACCCAGTCGATGTCGGGACCGAAGCGCACTTGGCGGCCCAGGTCAAGAGTCACATGAACGCCCAGAAATGCCGTGTGTGCAACCGGGTAAATGAGATGGTTGAACGGTGACTTGCCTGCAAGCGTGTAGTAGTGCGCCTTGGCAAAGTAGGCCGCCGGGATGCTCTTGTCGGGAATTCCATCAATTTTGTTAGCGATTTCAGGAGCCAGCAGGCCGGCACAGTTGATGACAGTCTTGCAAACAATAGACATTGGTTCGGCACCACCTACTTCGAGCATGATGCCGTCGTTTGTTGCTTGACCGGATTGAACGCCGCTCTTGAACACAATGATGGCACCCGCATTCTCGGCATCGCCCTGTAAAGACAGCATGTATGCATGACTGTCAATAATGCCAGTCGATGGCGAGAGAACGCCGCCTACACAACGCACGGCAGGTTCCATTTCAGATAGTTCATCGCCTGACAGCCAGCGCAGATCATTCACTCCGTTCGCCCTGGCCTTGTCGATGTAACCGCCTACTGCGTCAAGCTCAGACTCGTCTGCAGCGACAATGATTTTGCCAATTTGCTCATGAGGAACATCGCGCTCGCGGCAGTAGTTATACAGCAGTTTCTTGCCTTCGACGCAGAATCTGGCCTTGAGTGAATTTTCCCGATAGTAGATTCCGGCATGAATAACTTCGGAGTTGCGTGAACTGGTGTGGGTGCCGATTGCGTCTTCGGCTTCCAGTACGATGACTTCGCGCCCGGCAAGCGCCAGCGCGCGCGCCACCGCAAGGCCGACCACTCCGGCGCCGATCACTGCACAATCGATTTGTTCTGACACGATACCTGTGATTCCGGAATTCGAGGCTATTGAAGGATTACACTACCAAGCAATGTTAACTGAACCGGGCGAAGCAGCCGCGATGCCGGATTTATGGAATCTTGAGTGGGCCAGTCGTACGGGGATGTTCGCCGCACTGAGCCCGGTTGCCAAAGGGCTACCGGAAATCGGCTGGCCGAATTGCGAACTGTTGAACGAGATGGCGGACGCTAGCGGGATACGTATTGTCAATGCACGTGGCCAGAGGATCCGGTTCGTAGAGCAAACGTCAAAGTTGTCCCGTTTCGAGGACGGTTTTGAGCCGCGTACCTATTTGACGGGCGAGGTAATGGTTCGTCCACTGAATTGGCACGACCTGTTCAATGCGCTCGTGTGGATGTCGTTCCCGACCGCCAAGGCAGTGATCAACGCGCGCCACTATGACTCGCTGACAGCTCAGGCCGGAAGCCGGCGCTCACCGGTCGGCGACGCATTGACCATGTTCGACGAGGACGGAATGGTGGTTCTTTCGAGCGATGATGAACTGCTTGATATGGTGCGCGAATTCCGTTGGAAGGAGTTGTTCTGGTCACGCCGAAAAACTGTCCGGAAATGCGCGCGATTCCTGATTTTTGGGCACGCGATGTATGACAAGGCGCGCGAGCCGTTCGTCGGGATGACTGCAAAGGCGCTGCTTTTCAGGGTACCTGCCGAGACAATTGCACTGCAGGATGGCCAATTGAATGCAGCGGTCGATCAGCTCGTGGCCGCACTTGTTCACGACTCAGGGCATCTGACTCAAGGCCGGGCGCTGGCACCGCTGCCGTTACTTGGCGTACCGGGTTGGTGGCCACAAAGTGAGCACGATACATTCTATGACAACACAACGTATTTCCGGCCCGGGCGCAAGCGCGATCAGTCGCCTGCGTCTTTTTCCAGCTCGTAGATCGCGATACGATTTCGGCCTTCGCGCTTGGCGCGATACAGCGCTTTGTCTGCTTTTTCGACAATCACGTCGGCATTGCTGCCATGCTCGGGGAAGCTGGCGATTCCAAGGCTGATGCTCGTGGTCAATTCCATTCCGCCACGCACGCGGAAGCGTGATTCCTCAAACGAGCTACGCATTCGCTCAGCCACGTCAATTGCTCCGCTCAGGTCGGTTTCAGGCAGCAGAACCGTAAATTCATCACCACCGTAGCGGGCGAGAACGTCGGATAGTCGAAGTTCGTCTGCGAATTTTTCAATCAGATGCTTCAACAACTTGTCTCCCGCGTCGTGGCCAAAAGCGTCGTTGATGGATTTGAGATTGTCCGCGTCAACCATGATGATCGAGAGTGGGTGCGAATGCCTGATTGACTGCTGGATGGTGCGTCTCAGGATCGCGGTAAACGCGCGCACGTTGTAAATGCCAGTGAGTTCATCGGTTTCTGCTACCCGTTTTATTTTTGCGAGCGCGAAGCGAATGTCGGCGGACAGCATCGTCGTGATATAGGCGACCAGCACGACTGGCGCGATCAGCGCGAGGATCACCCCCCAATACGAGAGCGATCCGATTCCTTCCTTCGAGGTGTAGTATGCCATTGCCATATATGACGCGATTACTGCAGCGGTCACAATTGACGTCATGGTCTTTTCAGGGATCAGCGCGCTGGCAATGATGGGAAGGAGGTACAGATTGATGAGTGGGCTATCGATTTTTCCCGAGTACCACGAGACCCAGGTGATAAACACGATCATCACCCACGTCTCAAGTGCCAACCTGACGGATTGCTCGGCCTTGTAGAAATGTGCGTAGTGCAGCGCGAGGATAAAAGCGCCGAGGAAAAACAGTGCCATGTGAATGGCTGTGCTGCTTTTTTGCTGACAATGTCATCACTAAAGCAATATTGCTTCCAGTTCCTTGTTTTCTTGGTGATTTGCCGGGCACCTGCAATACATTTGACGAGGCGCAATGATGAATTCGCAGGCAGTGCTAGATTATTGGCTGAGCAGGGGGAGGCGGCGAACGTCGCGTCAAACTGCCAATGTTTCGAGGCAAGTGAGCTCGAATAAGGCTATTTGATAGTAAGTACACGCTATCGGTCCCGGTTTGACAGGCTTGAGGGAACAAGCCTAAACTTCGTTCATAGATTAGAGTGAGTCTAATCTTGATTACCTTTGGTAAATTTATCTGCCGTTAGCAAGTTTGTTTGCTATTGGCGTGTTGTATGTAGAGCTTTCTTAATTTTTTGAGGAGATTTCATAAATGGCTGCGCTTAAAGGGTCGAAGACCGAGCAAAACCTGAAAGACGCTTTCGCAGGTGAGTCCCAGGCAAATCGGCGTTATCTTTATTTTGCAAACAAGGCCGACGTCGAAGGTCAGAATGATGTCGCTGCAGTATTCCGTTCGACCGCCGAAGGCGAAACAGGCCACGCACACGGCCATCTCGAATATCTTGAGGAGACGGGTGATCCGGCGACCGGCCTGCCAATTGGCCAGACGCGTGAAAATCTGAAAGCGTCCATTGCCGGAGAGACTCACGAATACACCGACATGTATCCAGGCATGGCAAAAGCTGCCCGGGACGAAGGGTTCGAAGAGATTGCCGACTGGTTTGGTACGCTCGCCAAGGCCGAGCGTTCCCACGCAAACCGTTTCCAGAAAGCACTGGATACACTCGAAGACTGATCCTCGGATGTAGTCCTGTTCACAGGATCGTGGGTTTGTGAAATCGCGAGTCGTTGATTCGATCCAGCGGCTCGCGTTTTGATTCTACGGGCCCTGTTAACGCATTACCGGCTCTATCGCGGTGGCTTCTCTTGCATCATATCCATCGCGAAGCTTCGGCCGATGTTGTTTCACAACGCCTTGGTTCCCGGATACCAGAACTTAGCTTATGTGCGAAGGAAATCTCGAAGCACCGACACGGCACCCACTCGACTGGAAATCGAAAGATTTCTACGATGAGGCGAAGCTGTTGGACGAACTTGAGCGTGTCTACGACGTATGTCATGGATGCCGGCGCTGCGTAAGCTTGTGCACGGCGTTCCCCAGTTTGTTTGATCTGATTGACGAAGGGGACACCGGCGAACTCGACGGTGTGGATAAAAAGGATTTCTGGAAAGTTGTCGACAAGTGTTACTTGTGCGACATGTGTTACGTGAGCAAGTGTCCGTACGTTCCGCCTCACGAATGGAATATCGACTTTCCGCACCTGATGCTTCGGGCGAAAGCAGTGAAATACCGAAAAGGCGAAACCCGGATCCGCGACAAGCTGTTGTCGAGCACGGATGCAATCGGAAAGCTGGCATCGATCCCGGTGGTCGTGAATGTGGTCAACGCGACCAACAAAAACAAGGTAGCGCGAAAAGTGATGCAGGCGACCCTGGGAATTCACAAGGATCGCGAACTGCCCGAGTACAGCAGTGCCGGTTTCCGGAAAAATGCGAGCGCCCAGGATACGTTTCCTGTCAAGGCTGGCAAGAATACGCCCGGAAAAGTCGCCATTTTTTCTACCTGCTATGTCAATTACAACGAACCCGGCATTGGCAACGATCTCGTCAGTATCCTCAAACACAACGAGATCCCGGTAAAGATCGTCGAGAAAGAGGCCTGTTGCGGCATGCCTAAACTGGAACTCGGTGATCTCGATGCGGTGGCCAAGCTCAAGGAACGCAATATTCCGGCAATGGCCCGTCTGGCGCGAGCGGGTTACGCAATTGTCACTGCAGTTCCATCGTGCACACTCATGTTCAAGCAGGAGTTGCCGCTGATGTTTCCGGACGATGCGGATGTCAACGTGGTCGCGGCGGCGATGTTCGATCCGTTCGAATATTTGATGTTGCGCAAGCGTGATGGGCTGCTGAAACTGGACTTCAAGAAGCCGCTTGGCAAGGTTTCATATCACATACCCTGTCACCTGCGTGTTCAGAAGATGGGACAAAGAACACGCGAAATGCTTGAGCTGATCCCTGACACCCGTGTTACGACGGTTGAACGTTGTTCAGGGCATGATGGCACCTGGGGCGTAAAGACCGAATATTTTGCCGATTCGATGAAGATTGGCCGGCCGGTTTTTCGTCAAATGTCCGCTCCCGAGCCGGACTACATCAGTTCCGACTGCGCAATAGCCGGCCGCCATATCGCGCAGGGCATGCGCGGCAAGGATGGCGCCGAGCCACAAAAACAACATCCGCTGGCACTGGTGCGCATGGCGTACGGGATCTAGTGCCAAGCGAATATCTATCTGATCGACACAGTGATGCCTGAAATTACCCGCAAAAGCCTGATGCCGCTCGAGGAATACGCGACAAAGCGCGCGGATTTCCGGGCAGAGGTCATGAACCACAAGCGCAATCGCGAAGTCCATCTGGGCGAGCACATCACGTTGATGTTCGAAGACGAGTTGACGATGCGCTACCAGATTCAGGAAATGCTTCGTGCCGAGCGCATATTCGAGGAGCAAGGCATCATCGACGAGCTGGACGCGTACAACCCGCTGATACCCGACGGGAGCAATTGGAAGGCGACCATGCTTATCGAATATCCCGATGAAGCAGAGCGTCGCGAAGCACTCGCCAGACTTATTGGCGTTGAAGATTCAGTGTGGGTCCAGGTTGCTGGTCAGCCAAAGGTTTATGCGGTCGCCGACGAGGACCTGGAGCGAGAGAACGAAGAAAAGACGTCAGCGGTGCATTTTCTGAGATTCGAACTGGATGCCGCCATGAAAGATGCCTTGAAGCAAGGCCAGCCGCTGGCGATGGGCGTGGACCACGCGCAATACGGCGAATCCATCGGAAAAGTCCCGGAAAACGTGAGACAGTCACTGGTTACTGATCTGGACGACTAATTGAGGCCGGGCATGTAAAACTGCCCTGAACTACGTACAATATAACCGCCGCGGAGGAGCGACGATAGCATAAACAAGAGAGTGGTTCAGGCAATGAATATGATCAGCCAAATCGAGCGCAGACTCGCGCGGCTAGGTTTGCCGGTTGCCGTTTCTTTGTGGGACGGTACTACCGCAACGCCCCAGGCCGAAGCAAAAATCCGCGTGACACTTAATTCGCCGTCTGCGGTTACGTCGCTTGCGAATCCCAGTCTGGGACGTATTGCCAAAGCCTATGTCGAAGGGCAGATTGACATTGAAGGCGACATTCGCGAAACCATTCAAATCGGCGAAAAACTGGTTTCGGATAATTCCACCACACGTTACGTCAAGCGCTCCAAACTCTTCAACTGGTGGCGGCATACCCGCCCGGCCGATCGGAAGTCGATTCAGCATCATTACGATGCCGGAAACGAATTCTATGAGCTGTGGCTGGACCGGAATCGCGTGTACTCATGCGCATATTTCAAGGAAGCCGCTGACAGCCTCGATCTCGCGCAAGAGCAGAAACTTGACCACATTTGCAGGAAGTTGCAGCTCAAACCGGGTGAGAGTTTTCTCGACATCGGTTGCGGCTGGGGTGCGCTGATTATCTGGGCGGTACGCAATTACGGTGTGAAGGCGGTCGGTATCACGTTGTCGGTCGAACAGCATGAACTGGCGACGCAACGGATCAAGGAGCTGGGCCTGGAAGACCGTTGCGAGGCGCGCCTGATGGATTACCGGGACGTTCCCCAATACGAGATTTACGACAAGATTGCCAGCGTGGGCATGTTTGAACATGTCGGGAAGAGAAACCTTCCGGTGTATTTCGGGAAAATTCGCGACCTGCTCAAACCTGGTGGCGTCGTGTTGAATCAGGGCATTACTACCAATTCGCTGATGGACGGGGCGCTTGGCAGCGACATTGGCAAATTTGTCAACGAGTACGTGTTTCCGGGCGGTGAGCTCGTGCACGTGTCGCGGGTCGTTCGGGAGATGGCGGAACAAGGCCTGGAGACCTGGGACGCTGAATCGTTGCGCCCGCACTACGCGAATACATTGTGGCACTGGGTGAGCAGGCTCGAGGCGAACACTACCCGCGCGGTTGAACTGGTCGGCGAGAAGCGCTACAGGGTGTGGCGCATATACATGGCAGGTTCGGCACACGCATTCGATCGCGGCTGGATATCCATCTTCCAGATACTTGGAGCGAAGCCGCTTAAAGACGGGTCGATGCCGTACCCGCTCACTCGCGCGCATGTGTATGCAGAGGACTGACTGGCTGTGTGCGGTAAAGACCGCCGTAGTTGTCTGTCTGACCGTGTTTGTCGTTGCCTGTTCAGGTACGACCGAAGCGCCGTCCGAGAGTGCGCGCCGCTCCAATGACCCGGTGTCCACCGCCAAGCCAAAAGGCCCGTGGACCGAATTTAACGCGCCATTGCCCGCTTATCCCCGTGCCGAGAACCTGGCCGAGTTTCAAATTGTTGGCGCAACCAATTTCAAGTTTTTTGCTGATTTGACGTCCATTCGTGTGGATCCCGATGGCGTTGTGCGCTATAGCGTCGTCGCGCGTTCGAGATCGGGTGCGGAGAACGTGACTTTTGAGGGAATTCACTGCGAAGCACAGGAATACAAGGTCTACGCGTACGGCTCGACTGATGGAAAGTGGACGCCGCCGCGCGATCCAAAATGGCAATCGATTACAAGCATTAACAAAAACGATACGCGCTTTTCGCTGTATCGATACTACATTTGTCCGACCGGTTTGCCTCCGAAAAACACAAAAGACGCAGTCCGGTTCATCAAACGTGGCCGCCCCTACTTCGACGACTATCGAAAATTCTAGCGGTACGCTTGCCCCATTTCAGAGCAGGACGAGGTTATCTTTGTTGATGAGTTCAGGTTCGTCTACGTAGCCCAGTATTGATTCGATTTTCCCGGAGGGCGTTTTGAGAATTCTCGTGGATTCGGCGGCGTTGTAATTGACCAGCCCTCTGGCAACTTCGTTGCCGTCTGAATCCATGCAGCTGACGACTTCGCCCCGTTCGAACTCACCAGACACTTTGACGACACCGACCGGAAGCAGGCTCTTGTTATTCTGACGCAACGCGTTTACTGCGCCGTCGTCTAGCGTAAGTTTGCCGCGTACTTGCAGGTGATTCGCCAGCCATTGTTTGCGCGCTGCCATAGTCACGGTTCTGGCGCGAAGCAACGTGCCGATTGCCTCTCCTGCCGCGAGCCGGCCGAGCGCATCTTCCTCGTGACCGGAGAGGATGATGGTATGAGCGCCGCTGCGTGCTGCGCGTTTGGCGGCAAGAATTTTCGTAATCATGCCGCCGCTACCAATGTGAGTGCCTATGCCGCCGGCCATTTTTTCCAGCGCGGGGTCACCCGCATCGGCATGCTTGATCAACTCGGCGTCGGCGTGATGGCGCGGGTCCTTGGTATGCAGTCCGGCCTGGTCGGTCAGGATAACCAGCAAATCAGCTTCGATCAGGTTGGTGACCAGTGCCGCCAGCGTGTCGTTGTCGCCGAAGCGAATTTCTTCGGTTGCAACCGTATCGTTTTCGTTGATGATCGGAATTGCGCCCAGTTCGAGCAGGGTGCGTACCGTCGAACGGGCATTCAGATACCGCATTCTGTCTGACAGATCTTCATGGGTCAGCAGGATCTGCGCAGTATGCAGACTGAATTTGCGAAAACAAGATTCGTATGCCTCGACCAGGCCCATTTGCCCGACTGCGGCTGCGGCCTGCAATTCGTAGACCCCGTGCGGGCGTTTCTTCCAGCCAAGACGCTGCATTCCTTCGGCAATCGCGCCACTGGAAACGAGTGCGACTTCACAGCCGCGTTTGCGAATGTCCGAAATTTGCCCGGCCCAACGAGCAAGTGCGGCGTGATCCAGGCCTTGGCCGCCCTTGGTTAAGAGGCTGCTGCCAATTTTGACGACGACTCGTCTGGCGGACGCAAGTACGCTAGGTGTTTCACTCATGCGCGCGCGACGTCTGCCGATCCGGAATCTTCGGTTTTTTGTGCTTGCGCATCCTTCGCAATTTCGTCAAGCCGGTCCATCGCGGCATAGGTGAGTTCTACGCAACCTAGCCGTGACAGCGCGGATATGGCGAAGGTTCTTTCCGGCTCGCCGATTTCCCGCCGGTATTCGTTGCTGATGTCCTGGATGACGCGCTGACGATCATCTTCCGCGATGAGGTCTATCTTGTTAAGCACCAGCCAACGCGGTTTTCGATACAGTGATTCGTCGTACTTGCGCAGCTCGTCAGTGATTGCCTTTGCGCCTGCCACGGGTTTCGTGCTTTCGTCAGTCGGCGCGATGTCCACGATATGCAGCAGCAGTCTGGTGCGCTGCAAGTGCCGCAGAAACTGGTGACCGAGACCGGCACCATCTGCCGCGCCTTCTATCAGACCGGGGATATCGGCAATTACAAAGCTTTTGCTGACGTCAGTACGCACCACGCCGAGATTTGGCTGCAGTGTGGTGAACGGGTAATCGGCAACTTTCGGGCGTGCCGCAGAAACGGCACGAATGAACGTCGATTTGCCGGCATTGGGGAGTCCAAGCAGTCCGACGTCTGCAAGTACTCTCAGCTCAAGCCTGAGCCGGCGGCTTTGCCCCTCCTCACCCGGCGTGCACTGGCGCGGCGTGCGATTGACGCTCGACTTGAAATGAATGTTGCCGAGTCCGCCGTTGCCGCCCTTGCAGACCAGTTCCTTTTGGCCATCCACGGCAAGATCGGCAATCTGTTCGCCGGTGCCGAGGTCAGTGATGACCGTACCCATGGGAACACGCAGTTGAATATCGTCAGCACCCCTGCCGTAACAGTCCTTGCCTTGCCCGTTTTCTCCGTTTTTTGCTCGATGGATGCGCTTGTAGCGGTAGTCGATGAGCGTATTGATATTGCGATCGGCGATGACGTAAATGCTGCCACCGCGTCCACCGTCACCGCCGCTGGGACCACCGCGCGGTACATATTTCTCGCGCCGGAACGCAACAATGCCGTCACCCCCCTTGCCGGAGTGCGCTTCAATGGTCGCTTCGTCGAAAAATTTCATAGCGGTCTGGTCTGGAATTGCGGTCTAGTCTGAAATTGCAGTCTGGTCTGGATTCGAGCGTGTCGATAGCCAAAAGAAAAAAAGCCCTACCGGTACCGATAGGGCTTCTTGTCAGAGCGGGTAAACCTCAGGCCGGGATGATACTTACCGTTTTCTTGTGCAGTGGGCCTTTGTGTCCGAATTGAACGCGGCCAGCAACCTTTGCAAATAATGTGTGGTCTTTTCCGATTCCGACGTTCACGCCGGGATGCACCTTGGTACCGCGCTGTCTCACAATAATGTTTCCGGCCGGTACAAGTTGACCGCCAAATCGCTTGACGCCAAGCCGTTTGGCATTGGAATCGCGGCCGTTGCGAGAACTGCTGCCTGCTTTCTTGTGTGCCATCTTGTCGCTCCTTGGGCGGGAAGGCTTTCCGCCCTACAAATCAGGCCGAAATACTATCGACCTGGATTTCGGTGAAATTCTGTCTGTGTCCCTGCGTTTTACTGGACTGCTTCCGGCGGCGCATCTTGAATACACGGACCTTATCGCCACGTCCGTGATTGACGATCGTTGCCTCAACTTTGGCGCCTTTTACCAAGGGCTTGCCGATTGAGACCTTGTCTCCGTCCGCGACCATCAGTACCGTATCGATAGTAATCTGACTTCCGACATCGGCAGCTAATTGTTCTACCTTGACTTTTTCGCCGGACGGCACACGATACTGCTTGCCGCCAGTCTTGATGACCGCATACATCTTCGAGCTCCTAGGAGGGCCTCGGGAAAGCGGCGCATACTACAAGAAAAGAAGGGCTTACGCAAGGTATAAAGGCAGATTCGGCAAGATTGGGGAGACAGACGTTTCCGGCCTTGACACTATTCGTGGGGCATCCCTAACATCGCCGGTCTCCAGAGAATGCTGCTTCGTCAAAAAATGACGCTTTTCCCAGTTAATCCGTGACACCGCCCTTGATCACAGACCGGATTGCAGAGGACATGCGGGCCGTCGACACGGTTATCCGCGAGTGCCTGCATTCGGACATCGTGCTGATCCGGCAAGTGGCCGACTACATTATTTCTAGTGGCGGCAAGCGCCTGAGGCCCGCGCTGGTGATCCTGATGGCAGGTGCGTGCGGATATCGGGGTGCGAAGCAACACCAACTGGCCGCGATCGTCGAGTTCATTCACACCGCGACTTTGCTGCACGACGACGTTGTGGATGAGTCAAACATGCGGCGTGGGCGCGCGTCGGCAAATGCAACCTTCGGCAATCCCGCATCGGTGTTGGTCGGAGACTTTCTGTATTCACGGTCCTTTCAGATGATGGTCGGCGTGAACAGCATGCGTGTGATGGAGGTATTGTCCGATGCCACTAATACCATCGCCGAAGGCGAAGTCATGCAACTTCTCAATATTCACAACGTCGATGTAACAGAGAGCGATTATCTGCGCGTTGTCCGCTCGAAAACGGCGAAGCTGTTCGAGGCAGCTGGCCGGCTGGGTGCAATCGTGTCGGGAGTGCCCAGCACGCTCGAAGACGCCCTGGCTGCTTATGGAACGCATATTGGCACGGCGTTTCAGCTCGTTGACGATATTCTTGATTACTCCGGCGATGTTGAGCAGACCGGAAAGAACCTGGGAGATGATCTGGCTGAGGGCAAGGTAACCTTGCCGCTTATCCACGCAATGCGTCACGCCACGTCATCACAGAAGGAATTGATCCGGTGTGCGATCCTCGACAAGGGGGTCGCCGATTTTGAGCCTGTCATGTCAGCAATGCGCGAATGCGGTGCGTTTGAGTACACGCGATCTCAAGCCGATGCAGAGTCGCGCCTCGCAATCAATGCGCTGGCGTCGCTGCGAAATTCGGATTACAAGATTTGTTTGCTAGAATTGGCCGCCTTCGCGGTTAGCCGCGACTACTGATATGCCGCCGTCGGGGTGTAGCTCAGCATGGTAGAGTACTGCGTTCGGGACGCAGGAGTCGGAGGTTCGAATCCTCTCACCCCGACCACTCCTTGTGACACAAGGGCCGCCTCGCCATGATTTTTCGACTGCGTCGCTAGGATTTGTGGACTGCGTCGCTGTGAATGGTTGACTACATAGTGGCGGATGAATTCTTCGGGACGGATTCGTTCGGATGGCTAACATCGATGTCAGCGGCGGGATTCGTCAATATTGCGCGCGATTCGTTCTTCAACATGTCCCCGGAAAATCTGCGGACTGTGTGATTTTCAGCAGGGACTTCAATGGGTTGGTTCGCGACGCCACTGAGGCAGGGTTTCCAGTTTGCGCTTTGATGATCTGATGCTCGACCATGGCATGGTCAGTTTGTTGAAGAGACAAACAATGGCGCGTTGCGGGTACTTGAATTGTTGGCGGTGCAAGGGTTCATAGGGCTTGCCCGCCGACCTGACGCTGAAATGTTGCCGACAATTGCAGGTACACAAGGCTCCAAATGTGTTTTGCGAACGCCGACCCGGAAACGGTCTGCTTCAATTGCGTGGATGTACAATACGTTCACGTACGGGCTATCGCCCGAGGCTGTTAACATGTGTCGGATCGACGGCTGACTGCTTCAGCGCGGACCAGGCGCGAAGTGTGCACGTCTGGAATTTACGATTCAGTATGCGGCCAACGTTGCGTCGATCCAGTATTGCTCCAGGTTCTGGTTGGCAGTCGACCAACGTGCATGATTAATCATTTTGCGGGTGACGACATTACGTGGCCAAGTTTCTACTCCTGATCGCCGTTTTTATCATTGCCTATTTGGTTATTCAGCACAGCGCGCGGCGCCGGGAAATCGGCGCGCAACGACCCCGATCCAAACCGGGACAGTCGCAACCAGAGAATCTGGAGAACATGGTGCGTTGCTCTGTATGCGGCGTTCATTTGCCGCGAAGCGAGAGCCTCACGGCCGGCGATGATTACTTTTGCAGTGAGGAGCATCTGCGACTTGCAAAGAAGTAACTCCGCCCGATTGACGATGTCGCCGGCGGATTTGGCGCCAACACGTGCAGGCGCATAGGGGCGGCCATGTTTGAATCGACGATCCGGCCGGCGAAACGGGAAGCGCGCATTGGCGCTCGCTGCTGTACTTCAATATCTACCGTTTGATCGTCGCTCTGATCCTGCTTGGGTCGGTCGTCTGGCTGCACGACAACATACCGTTCGGTTCGTACAGTCGCGAGTTCTTCATCTATGTCGACCTGCTGTATTTAGCGCTTACGCTTCTCGCATTCGCACCAATCGCGTGGCAACGCCCGCGTTTCGAGTTGCAGTTATCGATTCACGTCTGTCTCGACGTTCTCGCGATCGCGCTGCTGATGTATGCCAGCGGCGGCGTGGCCAGCGGGCTGGAGCTTTTGCTGCTGCCGTCGCTCGCTGCAGCCGGCCTGCTCGCGATGGGCGCTTGCCGCTGTTTTTTGCGGCGACGGCGTCGTTCGCCATCCTTTGCGAGCAATCGTTCGAGGTACTTTACATGGACGGAAACTCTGCGCTTTTCCTGCGGGCGGGACTCATCAGTATTGGTTATTTTACGACTGCCTGGCTCGGACACTCGCTGGCAAGTCGCGCGGTTGCGATCGAAGCTATAGTCGCCCAGCGTGAGGTCGATCTCGCCAGCATGGCGCAGATCAACAAACTGATCATTCAGGACAGGCAAGACGACGTGATCGTTGCCGATGAACGTGGCGTGATCCGCCAGATCAATACGCGCGCCGAACAGCTACTGGGGCGGGTTTCAAAAATGGACCGCGACGTATCGCTCGCGGAGTACTCGCAAACGCTGGCAAGTCACCTGCAGAATTGGCGGGAAAATCCGGCCGCAGAGGCTGAACCGATGCAAACCGTGGACGGCGATCCATCGGTTGCAGCCCGCTTCCGCACGGTCAGCGAGGAACAGAATGTTGGTGTGGTGATTTTTCTCGAGGATATTTCGCGGATACAGCGGCAGGCCCAGCAAATGAAACTTGCATCGCTTGGGCGTCTGACTGCGAACATTGCGCATGAAATTCGCAATCCGTTGTCGGCAATTAACCACGCGGCTGAACTTTTGATCGAAGACACCAAGGATGGGTCAGGCTCAATGCGCCTGCTTCAGATCATTCACGACAATACACAGCGTCTGGACCGAATGGTCCAGGACGTGCTAAGACTTAACCGCCGCGATCGGGCACTCAGAGAAACATTCGGAGTCGTCGATTATTTGCGAACCTTCGTTGGACAATTCGTGGAAATCGAGAAAGTGCCTGACGGAGTCATCGCGATCGAAGCGGAGATCGAACCCATAGTTACATTCGACCGAAGCCACCTGAATCAGATCATGTGGAATCTATGTCGTAATGCCTTGAGGTACTGCCACAGGAAGAAAGGAAGCATTACGCTCGGCGTGCGACCAGCGGCGCCTGAGGGTAGTGTGGAATTAAGCGTGAAGGACGATGGTCCAGGCGTCGCGGATGCATTGCGCGGCAACTTGTTTGAGCCATTTTTCGCTACCGCTTCGAGTGGAACCGGCCTGGGTCTGTATATTGCTCGCGAGATTTGCGAAGCGAATGGCGCCAGGCTTGAATACGTTGAACGCGCAAGTGGCGGCGCGCAGTTCGGAGTTTTATTTAAAGGAGCGTTGCAGTGAAACGGAGGGAACAAGTGCGTGGGGTCGTCTCGCGATCGGTGCTGATTGTAGACGATGAGGAAGATATCCTTGAACTGCTTGAGTTGACGCTTCTGAAGATGGGGCTCGACGTGGAACGTGCCGCCTCGGTCAAGGAGGCCATCAAGAAAGTCAAAGAAGGGCCGTTCGATCTTTGCCTGACCGACATGCGATTACCGGATGGAGACGGGCTGGAGTTGCTGAAATATGTATCCGAGAGTGAGCATGATCTGCCGGTTGCGGTTATCACGGCCCATGGCAATACAGAGAACGCGGTGGCTGCGCTCAAGGCAGGCGCGTTTGACTATTTGGCAAAACCGGTGTCGCTGGAGCAGTTGCGAACGCTGGTGAAATCCGCGCTGTCGTTACCGCAGGCTGGCACCAGTCCGAAAACCGACAACGAGCAGTCGTTGCTTGGTGATTCGGCAGCGATGCAGGCAGTTCGCAATCTGATCGAGAAGCTTGCACGAACCGAGGCCGCGGTTCAGATCAGTGGCGAGTCCGGAAGTGGAAAAGAGCTTGCGGCTCGGCGTATTCACCAGAAGAGTGTGCGTAGCGACAAACCTTTCTTTCCGGTGAACTGTGGTGCCATCCCGGAAAACCTGATGGAGTCGGAATTCTTCGGCTACAAGAAAGGCGCATTCACCGGCGCCGATTCGGACCGCGACGGATTTTTTCAGGCCGCGAATGGAGGCACCTTGTTTCTTGACGAGGTTGCCGATCTTCCGCTTCCGATGCAGGTCAAGCTACTGCGGGTGATTCAGGAAAAGAAGGTGCGAAAAGTGGGCTCCACCCAGAAGGAACCGGTCGACGTCAGAATTATCAGTGCGACCCACAAGAAACTGGGCGAGCAGGTTGATGCGGGCAAGTTCCGCCACGATCTTTACTATCGTCTCAATGTCATTGAACTGCGCATGCCCGCGATACGTGAACTTCGTGAAGACATTCCGCTGTTCGTGAACGCAATTCTGGAAAAGCTGGCTTCCTCCGCCGGCGAGAAAAAGCCTGATGTCAGCGCGGAAGCGATGGATTCGCTAACCCGCTACGATTGTCCCGGCAACGTTCGGGAGCTTGAGAACGTACTTGAGCGCGCGCTTGCGCTTTCCGGTGGACAAACCATCCAGCTGGAGGATCTGCAACTGACGCCGCCGGGGGTGTCAAGTGACGTTCCGTCCACAGTGAGTGCAAATGGCAAGTATCCGCTGCAGGACTATCTGGACCGGGTGGAGAAAGACGCGATCCTGGAGGCATTGGAGAAGACGCGTTTCAACCGTACCGCCGCTGCCAAATTGCTCGGCATCACGTTCCGGTCAATGCGCTATCGTATGGAGCGCCTGGGGATTAATTGAGCGGGGCTGCTATCGGTGCAAATCGGGAGGGCAGCTGGCAAATCGATGACGCTGGCGTTCTCAGCAACGCCCGCCAGATTGCCTCTCCCAATTGCGATGCCCGTCCGCCAGCGTGCGGCATCGATTTGCTGGTCATCCATAACATCAGCCTTCCTCCGGGATCGTTTGGCGGAACGGAAATCGCCGAGTTGTTTACCAACTGCCTCGACTCTGATGCTCACCCGTACTTTTGTGATATTGCCGATCGGCGCGTTTCGTCGCACTTTCTTATCCGCCGCGATGGCGAACTGATCCAGTTCGTGCCATGCGCGCACCGCGCCTGGCATGCAGGCGAATCCCAATGGCGTGACCGGGATCGCTGTAACGATTTCTCGATCGGCATCGAACTTGAAGGCACCGACGACTTGCCGTTCGAGGGGGCGCAGTATCAGGTTCTGGCGCGACTTACCGTGACATTGCGCGCGGCGTATCCGATTGCGGGTTGCGTCGGTCACAGCGATATTGCGTTGCCGCAGGGGCGCAAAACGGACCCGGGTCCGCACTTTGACTGGACGCATTTCAGACGATTAGAAGCCGACGTCGCTAACAGCGATTGAACGAATTTCAGTT
This sequence comes from uncultured Burkholderiales bacterium, assembly GCA_951812315.1. Classification (GTDB taxonomy): domain Bacteria; phylum Pseudomonadota; class Gammaproteobacteria; order Burkholderiales; family Eutrophovitaceae; genus SG8-40. The sequence continues at coordinate 55,560 of CATOSA010000011.1, read as the reverse complement.
TGGCGCGACGCCTCTGCCTTTTAGTGCAGTGCGCTGCGGGGACTGGCGCTAACTGATCGCATACGTGAATTTTCTAAATTCGGCGAAACTGGAATTCAACGGTTCCGGGTAACGGGCTCTTGCGCCGCAGTAACTCGTTCCGACCTTTGCTGAAAACCGGGTCGGGTCACTGTGTATTCACGCAAGCATCCGGCGTAGTTTTGTTGCAACGCAATTGAAGTCTGCGCAATCAGCTTACGGTTCATTGAGCCCGATTAGCATGTTCTTGTCTGAATCGCACCTTCGTCTTTGCGGGCAAACGTCTTTGCAGGCAAATTCCTGCCGCGCTCTTTGTACGCTCTGCCGGCCGGCAGAGCACGCCAATCCAACTGATGCCGTGCACGTAATTCTGGCGCACTTGCATCGTACCAATGGCATCGAAGCGCGCCGCAAGCGTCGCTCCCCGTACAGCATCATTGCGCATGAGCACACGCAAGCACCAGCGCCGGATCTGATCGAGCGATGTTTTGATGCACCTGGGCCAGATCATGCCTGGGTGGGCGACATGACTTTCATCCGCACGCGCCAGGGCTGGTTGTACCTGGCGATGCTGCTCGATCTATTCTCACGCAAGGTGGTGGGCTGGGCGATGGGCCAACGCCCCGATGAGCAACTGAGCCTGAATGCGCTGGACATGGCCATTGCCCAACGAAGCCCAGCGCCAGGATTGATTCATCACACCGATCAGGGCGCGATCTACCGGTCCCGGCGCTATCGTCAACGCATGGCAGCAGTGCAGATGCGACCGAGCATGGGCGCCAAAGGCAGTGCACTTGACAACGCAGTGGCTGAGAGTTTCTTCTCAAACTTGAAGAACGAGCTGGTATATCACTGTGTGTTCGCTACCAGACAGGCTGCGCGCATGGCAATCTTCGATTACATCGAGTTGTTCTACAACCGCAGGCGATTGCATCAGACGTTGGGCTACGAATCTCCGGTGCAGTTTGAACTAAACCACGAATGTGGTGCTTAATTAACCTGTCCGAATTATCCGGGTCAGCTCAATATGTAGTGGTTGACGCTATATGTTATATGTAGTGGTTGAACCGATATGTATTGGATGTGCCGACGCCGGGATATTCAGACTCAGTAGTCATTCGACTGTTTTCGCAAGCAACGGCTTGCGGACAATCGACTGGTTTCGATGGAACAGATGCGAGTGTCGCCGTGTGGCGACGCTTGAAAACCGAGGGAGATGGAATGCAAGTTAGCGCCGACGTTTCTTCGTCCACAGTTGCAGCCAATTTACAGGCGGACGCAGTTGTTGAAAACGAGCAGCAAGATCGTTACGAAGATTACAAAGTCATTCGAAGAAACGGGGCCGTTGTCGGTTTCGAGCCGACAAAAATTACAATTGCATTGACCAAGGCATTTATTGCCGTTAGTGGCGGACAGGGTGCGGCGTCGGCTCGCATTCGTGAGGTCGTGACCAATTTGACGGAAGTTGTGGTTGCCGCACTGATGCGCCGCAAGCCTGCCGGTGGCACTGTACATATTGAAGATATTCAGGATCAGGTGGAACTGGCGCTGATGCGCGCCGGTGAGCACGAAGTCGCGCGTTCATATGTGTTGTATCGGGATGAGCGTAACCGCGAGCGCGCACGTCAGAAAGAGGCGCCGGTTGTCAAAACGTCTGCAACCATCAATGTCTCGGAAAATGGCAGTAGCCGGCCACTGGAAATCGAAGCGCTTCAAGGTCTGGTTATGGACTCGTGCAAAGGCGTTGGTCCTGCAGTGGACATCCAGACCATCATGGAATTGACGTTGCGCGACTTGTATGACGGCGTGCCGATGGAAGAGGTGCGCAAGAGTGTGATTCTTGCCGCCCGCTCACTCATCGAAAAAGATCCTGCGTACAGTTATGTCACTGCCAGGCTTTTGCTCAACAGCGTGCGCCACGAAGTATTGGGTGAAGAGGTGAGCAGGGCTGACATGCGCTCGCGCTATGCCGAATATTTTCCGGAGTTCATTGGAAAGGGTATCGAGGCTGGTTTGCTCGATGAGAGGCTTGCGCGATTTGATCTGACCGCGCTGGCCGCCGCGCTGGATGCCGATCGGGATCTGAAATTCGGTTATCTCGGCCTTCAAACTTTGTATGACAGATATTTTCTTCACGTCGATGAGCGGCGTATTGAACTGCCGCAGGCGTTTTTCATGCGCGTTGCGATGGGTCTTGCAATTGATGAGGTTGAACGTGAAGCGCGCGCAATCGAATTTTATAACGTGCTGTCCAATTTTGATTTCATGAACTCGACGCCAACCTTGTTCAATTCGGGATCGGTGCGCTCGCAACTTTCGAGCTGCTATCTCACCACTGTCGCTGATGATCTGGACGGTATTTACGAGGCGATAAAGGAAAATGCACTGCTCTCAAAGTATGCAGGCGGGCTTGGCAACGACTGGACGCCGGTACGCGCACTGGGTTCGCACATAAAGGGAACCAACGGAAAGTCGCAGGGCGTCGTTCCTTTTCTCAAAGTTGTCAACGATACTGCCGTCGCGGTGAATCAGGGTGGCAAACGCAAAGGGGCGGTGTGCGCATACCTTGAAACCTGGCATCTCGATATCGAGGAGTTCCTGGAATTGCGCAAGAATACGGGTGATGATCGCCGCCGTGCGCATGACATGAACTCTGCCAACTGGGTGCCCGATCTGTTCATGAAGCGGGTAATGGACAACGATGACTGGACGTTGTTTTCACCCTCGGATGTGCCGGATATTCATGAACGCTACGGCAAGGACTTCGAAACTGCCTATGTCGAGTATGAAAACAAGGCCGCTCGCGGCGAACTGAAACTGTTCAGGAAGGTATCGGCGGTTCAGTTGTGGCGCAAGATGCTGACCATGCTGTTTGAGACCGGGCATCCGTGGATCACGTTCAAGGATCCATGCAATATCCGTTCACCTCAGCAGCATATGGGCGCTGTACACAGCTCGAATCTGTGCACGGAAATAACCCTGAATACGTCGGACAACGAGATCGCTGTTTGTAACCTCGGGTCGGTAAATCTGCTTGCACACCTGCGCGACGGCAAACTCGATCATGAGAAACTTCAGCGTACTGTATCCACCGCAATGCGCATGCTCGACAATGTCATCGACATCAACTACTACGCGGTAAACAAGGCACGGAATTCGAACCTGAAACACCGGCCAGTTGGCATGGGCATCATGGGATTTCAGGATTGCCTGCACGAAATGCGTGTCCCGTACGGGGCGGACGAAGCAGTGGAATTCGCCGACAGTTCAATGGAAGCTGTTTGCTATTACGCGTACTGGGCGTCGACAGAATTAGCCGAGGAGCGCGGTCGTTATTCGACGTTCGATGGCTCTCTCTGGTCAAGGGGGATACTTCCGCAGGATTCTCTCACCCTGCTTGCCGAAGAGCGCGGCGGCAATGTCGACGTCGATATGAGTTCGAACATGAATTGGGACTCCTTGCGTGAGCGCATTCGCGTTTACGGCATGCGCAACTCCAATTGCATCGCGATTGCGCCGACTGCAACGATTGCCAACATCGTTGGCGTCTCGGCGTCCATCGAGCCGACTTATCAGAATCTTTACGTGAAATCCAATTTGTCGGGTGAATTTACGATTGCCAACGAGTATCTCGTAGAAGATCTGAAGAAGCAGAACTTGTGGGACGAAGTCATGATTTCGGACCTGAAGTACTTCGATGGATCGCTTGCCAAGATCGATCGTGTGCCGCCTGAATTGCGCGAGCTGTATGCCACAGCGTTCGAGGTGGAGCCGTCGTGGCTGGTCGAGTGTGCGTCGCGCCGGCAGAAGTGGATCGATCAGGCGCAGTCTCTCAACATATACATGGCCGGGGCGTCGGGCAAGAAGCTCCATGACACGTATACGCTGGCGTGGCTTCGGGGACTGAAGACGACTTACTACCTGCGCACACTGGGTGCGACTTCGGCCGAGAAGTCAACGAGTCGGTCGGGACAACTCAACGCTGTACCGTCTGACGGAGCGGCTGCAACAGAGTCTGAACAACCGCAATACTGTGCGATCGATGATCCGAGTTGCGAGGCTTGCCAGTGACGGGGTTTGCCAAAAAGGGGCATGCCAATGAGTAGGTCTTGCCAATGAAACAGCCCTGCCAGTGAAGGCGGCTTGAATGAAGTTGCTGCGGCAACTGCAAGTGTCCGGGCGCAGGCGGGTTGGAAGGTTCTCGTTGTCTGGGAATGCGAAACGCACGATCATTTCAAGCTTGCGGAACGCCTTGACACGTTCATCAAAGGTGAGAAGGGTTCGCAGTGTTGATGGAAGAAACAATGCAGAAGAAAATAGCAGGATATAACCTACCGCACAAAACGAAGGTCACGGAGCGAGGGACAGGTATTTACACGCAGAATTTTCAGTCAATCTGACGAACGTCCCACAATCGCACCCATGGGGGGCGTTGTAGCTGACCCCATTCTGTGCGTTCATCTGCGAGTGCCTTCTCCATCTCGTGACTGAAGTAATATATTCGCAATATATGGATAATGTTATGAGTAGAGCAGAAACATTAACAAAAAATAAGAGAAAGAAGTTCGAAGGAATTGCAACAAGAAGAGTGAACAAGGCTATCAAGGAGATACGCCTGATTGGCAACCTGTCAAATAGAGCCGCCTACGAATTTACAGCCGATGACATCAGGAAGATCAGCAAGGCGCTACAACGAGAACTTGACGTCATGAAAACAAGATTTGACGGCCCTGGAAAGGGTAGCGAGCCAATATTTGAATTATAGGACCAGAAGAATCACTCCTAATATTGTTATAACAATAGGTTATAGGACACGCCATGGACGAAAAGCTTTCCCGCCGACTCGCTTTCGGACTATTGTCGGCCGAATCCGCTGGAAATGTAAAAGAAGTAATAAGCGAGTCTGAAGCGAGCTATTACTTTGATAATGCAGCAAATTGGTTGCCCTACGGGAATCGCGAGAAGAATTGGGATACCGTCGGAAACCAACAAACGAACCCCGTTGGAGCGCTGGTCGAGCTGATCATCAACGGCGAGGACGCCATCCTGTTGAGGAAAGCCAAAGAAAACGGCATAGATGACTACTGTAGCGCCAGTGCGCCGCAGTCAATGACCGAGGCCGTAAAGCGATTCTACCCTCACGTAAACGAAGGAAAAATCCAAAAGCTATCCCCGTCAGAGCGCACAACGCTGGCTGAGAAATGTATTCGGATCGGGATCAAGCGCGCAAACCGAACGAATAGCCGATATCCGAGCTATGTCGTCGCGGATTCCGGTTGTGGGCAAATGCCGGACCAGTTCGCACAGACCTTCTTGTCACTTGGCAAGAAAAACAAGGAGGGCATCCGATTCGTGCAAGGCAAGTTCAACATGGGCAGTACTGGGAGTCTACGTTTTTGTACTCGCTCGGACATCCGAGACCGCCATTTCAAGTTAATCATTTCTCGTCCGCACGGATACCCCTATTGGGGTTGGACCCTTGTTAGGGTGCGAGCGCCAGTTAACGACGAAGGCTTGCCAGTAGCCGAGTATTTTTGTCCTGGCGAAGCCATTTCTCGATTTCGCGAGCAGAAACTCAAGGCCTTCGGCCACGAAGTGCATGGCATCGTCGAGTCCGGTTCGATAGTAAAGCTCTACGAATATGACATTGGCAACAAGAATCACAACGTTGACATCGGGCTCTACAATGTCCTCGCGGTCAGCTTGGTTGACTGCGCATTGCCGATCCGCGTCTACGATTTTGATGCTAAGCCCATAGCGAATAAGGGACCGCTCCGAGAAGAAGGCATTGCCGCTCGCACATTCAGCGGTTTGAGCGTGGTTCTGGGAGCGGAATTAACGGAAGACGTCGATGAAAGCGGTGAATTTAAGGAAAGTGGGGACCCCGACACCGAGTGGGTTTACCAAGTTGCCGAGCGCAACGATGAGGAACTTGGAAAGGTGCGAATCGTTGCGACCAGCATCCGAACTCTAAAGGAGTTTCTAAGCAAGCAACCAGCCCGTGTTTTCTACACGATCAATGGCCAAACGCACGCTACTGAGAGGGCCAGTTTTCTGAATCAGCGTGTCGCTCTGCCGGATTTACGCAATCACCTGCTGATCAATGTCATATGCGACGATCTTAACAAACAGGCTCGCGCAGCGATTTTTATGCCGGATCGTGAACGTATGGCCGCCAATGAGTTATCGAGGCGACTAGAACGGCTTGTGATCGAGGAGCTTAAGGGCGACGATCGGCTCCGACAGTACGCCGCCGAGGTTCGCATGCGCCGCGCGACCGAGCAGACGGAAGACAGCGACGCGACCAAGGATTTGCTACGGGAGCTTGTCAAGGTCGACCCTGCGATTCGAGACCTATTTGGTATGGGCGCCTTTCTCCCGACTGGCGTTGGCGGATATGACAAGGGGGACGGGGACGGGAATAGCACTGGCGATGGAACCCGATACGTAGGAAAGCAGTTCCCGACATTTCTGACCCTTCTAAACGTCCGGGAAGAAAATGGCCAGTACGTTAAAGAATTGCCCATCAACAATGTGCCACGTCGTATCGAATGCGGCACTGACGCTGAAAACCAGTACCTAACCCGTGTCGATAGCCCTGGCCAAGTGTGGACGTCTGTACTTGCAACCACCCTCCCGAACTCGGTAAAACTGCACAACGGTATTGTTCGAATTACGTTGCGGGCGCCAGAGGGGGCAAAGGTTGGCGACGAGGTCGCTGCAGAATTCGGGTTCACAGACAACGGCCGAAACTTTGAACCACTAAAAGTGGCCGCAGTCGTTCGGTTTGTAGAAGCTGAGAATCCGTATAAAGGCCACTCAGGCAAACGAAAGGACACTGTGAAATCTGAGCAGCAAGGGGCTGGGCAACCGGAATTCACATTCGTCGGAAGAGAGGATTGGTCAAATCATAACTTCGACGATAACTCTGGAGCGTACGTCGCTGAAGGTGACAATCCAAGGGTCTACATCAATCGGGACAATCGATACCTGGTCAATATGCGCGTGAAGGAAAAAGACGAAGCCGCGAGGATCACCAACGAGAACACGTTTAAGATGGGCTTGGGTTTGATTGCATTGGCCGTGTACAAGAAGGCGATGCCAGCCACCGACGAAGGAGCGGAACAACAAGCCGAAATCGACCCGGAGGACGTTACCCGGACAGCGACGGAAGCAGTCGCCCCCTACATTGTGACAATCGTTCGTCGACTTGGCGGCGGAATGTAAAAAAGCAGCGCCTCATGTCGAAGTCCGAATCGATGTCTCAGGAGCGGAACGCTGTTTCAAAAGTCGAGCGCACTTTTGAGTCGGCAATCTGAGCAGCGGGCGCCGTCCAAACGAAATGAGAGTTTTGGTTGGTGAAGATTGAAGGTAGTATTCGTTGCAACGTCAAGGTAAATGAGCTTCTATGTTGACTCGACTTGCATGTTCTCAGTTTTTTGGGATGACAACATCTTGTAGCGGGTTAATGCGTGTAGCTGTCGTTGAGCGAACTTTGAGAATGACTTCTGGCCCAACTAATGATGACAAGAACGGTAGCAATTGATTTTTTCTGTGGAGCTGGCGGAATGACGCATGGTCTCATTAAGGCCGGCATTCATGTCCTTGCGGGCATCGACCACGAACCACGTTGCGCAAAGACCTACACGCAGAATAGAAATTCTCACGGATCAGCCCCGGTCTACATCTGCAAGGACGTCTTCCCAAAGAGTGCCGTCTATCCAGGTGGTCAGCAGTTGGAAATCGCCGAGGACATTGAACGGCTGATACGTGAATACAAGCGCAAATCTGGATATCGCAAGCTGAACCTAATTTTTGCAATTTGCGCACCATGCCAGCCGTTTACAAAAATTACCCGAATTGAAATGTCGACGGGCCGTCAATTCAAAAGGGAGAATGATAAGAATCTGCTGCTGACTACCGCTTCACTAGTCGCGAGGTTTCGTCCAAATGCGGTTATCTGCGAGAACGTCGAAGGCCTAGCGGGTGGAACCAACTCCGTATTGGCGGCGTACAAACGCCGCCTGTCGAGACAGAAATACCGATTCAACGTTACGACTGTAAACGCTTCAAGATTTGGAGTTCCGCAGAGCCGAAGGAGGACAATTGGTATCGCCTTTGATAGCCTACGGTATGATTTTGACTTTGAGGTACCCACTGAAGATCGGAAGATCCGTCAACCGAAGTCTGTGAGAGAGGTGATTGGACATCTGCCGCCAATCGCTGCGGGAGAAGCGCACCCGACTATCCCCAATCACCGAGCAAGGTCGTTGGGCATATTGAACCTAAAGCGAATCTCGTGCGCACCACCAGGAGCCTCAAATGCGTACTTGATGGATACGCCCTACGGGGATCTGAGCTTAGGCTGCCATCGTCGGCTTGAGGCACGGGGAGCCGGGCGTATAGGGTTCTCGGATACGTACACCCGCATTAGCGGGGACGCTTTGGCGCCTACAATCACGACAAGGGCGATGTCAATATCAAATGGTCGGTTCGGTCACTTTGACATGAAACAGAATCGAGCGATTACGCCTAGAGAAGCCGCGCTCTTACAGACTTTCCCGCAGAGCTATGTGTTCCATCCGGAAGAACAGGTGGAATTTGCAACTCGGTTAATAGGGAATGCTGTTCCACCAAAGCTGGCAAAGTATTTTGGCAAGTACCTCCTAAAGCACCTAGAGGAATAGTTAGCAGCGTCGAAAGGGTCATCACAACACAGCGCATTTCATTTCGTCAGCTGGTTGATGGTGAAAAGCTTGTAGCAAGGAGAATTACTGGTAGCGATATGTGGGTCGAACCCTGCCCTTTTTGTGTAGATGTTTCAGAGGGCCACTTAGGTAAACACTGCTTGCACATGCAGGCACAACAGTTGGAAAGGCAATTGATCAATGCTGCAGTTTGAAGATTCGAATATGACCGGTACGGCCGGCTCCAATGCGGTTCATCCGCGCACTCAACCTGCTATCTCCGGCGCAAGCGAGCCTGTCGGCCGCCGTGTACGGATTGAGGACAAATTCGTGATTAATGGCAAGGCCGACGTTAATCAACTTGTTCCCTTCAAATACAAATGGGCGTGGGACAAATATCTTGCAGGTTGCGCAAATCACTGGATGCCTCAAGAAATCAACATGAGCAAGGACATTGCTACATGGAAAGACCCGACCGCGCTATCCGAAGATGAACGTCTTATCGTCAAACGCAATCTTGGATTTTTCGTAACGGCCGACTCATTGGCGGCAAACAACATCGTGTTGGGAACGTATCGACACATTACCGCACCCGAATGTAGACAATACCTGTTACGCCAAGCGTTTGAAGAAGCCATTCACACACACGCGTATCAGTACATCGTTGAAAGTCTTGGTCTTGATGAAGGTGAGATTTTCAATGCTTATCATGAAATCGCAAGCATTCGTGACAAGAACGATTTTCTTCTTCCCTTTATCGAAACACTTACCGATCCGTCATTTCAAACCGGTACGCCGGAAACAGATCAAAAACTCTTAAAGGGTCTGATTGTATTCGCGTGCATTATGGAAGGACTGTTTTTTTACGTCGGTTTTGCACAAATCTTAGTACTCGGTCGGCAGAACAAAATGACCGGAGCGGCAGAACAATATCAATACATTCTGCGAGATGAATCGATGCACTGCAATTTTGGAATTGATTTGATCAACCAAATCAAGCTGGAAAATCCACATCTGTGGACACAGAGTTTTTGCGAAGAAATTCGCGGCTTGATGAGCAAGGGTGTAGAACTGGAATATCGTTACGCTGAAGACACGATGCCTAGAGGTGTGCTCGGATTGAATGCACCAATGTTCAAGGAATATTTGCGATTTGTTGCAAATCGTCGTTGTCAACAAATCGGACTTGATGCGCTTTATGAAGGCGCGACCAATCCATTTCCGTGGATGTCTGAGATGATTGATCTTAAGAAAGAGAAGAATTTTTTTGAAACACGGGTGACGGAATATCAGACTGGCGGAGCACTCAATTGGGATTGATAGAACGCTGGCATTCAGCACCGGAATCAGTGCAAATTGCTGGAAAGGATATTGCTTAGGTCAATGCCATTGTCGGTCTCGAGACATTGGAATGTGAGTCGGCAATAGAGTTATTGAGTTTGCAACACGCACCGTTTTCTGAGTGGTGCATTTTGGGGCTTGATGGGTAAAAGACGAGAAGCGATCATTTGTATCAATACCCGCGCCGAGAAGGTTTTTAACGGCGCGAGCGGCTGGGGTTAATGAAGCTCAGCCTTCGGTCAGGGTTCTGTCAGTTGTTCCGGTGTTCTACCGGTCTAGCCGACCCCTTCTTCAGGGGCCGGCGTGTCCTCTATTTGTTTTCCATTTTCCGCGGGGCAGATTTCCTGTTTCCCGTGGTTTCTCGAACTGTTCGTCGCATGTGGGCCTGGCTACTGCAAGGTCTGCATGGGTCGTCAGTCGGTGGCTGGGCGATTCCTTCGTCTGATCACCGTGTATTTTTAATCACTGAAGGAGGTATCACCCATGGCAGTTAAGAAGAAAACTGCAAAGAGAAAGCCGGCTAAGAAGGCTAGCAAAGCCAGGAAGCCGGCGAAGAAGGTAGCCAAGAAGAAGGTAGCCAAGAAGAAGGTAGCCAAGAAGAAGGTAGCCAAGAAGAAGGTAGCCAAGAAGAAGGTAGCCAAGAAGAAGGTAGCCAAGAAGAAGGTAGCCAAGAAGAAGGTAGCCAAGAAGAAGGTAGCCAAGAAGAAGGTAGCCAAGAAGAAGGTAGCCAAGAAGAAGGTAGCCAAGAAGAAGGTAGCCAAGAAGAAGGTAGCCAAGAAGAAGGTAGCCAAGAAGAAACCGGCGAAGAAAGTGGCCAGAAAGAAGCCGGCTCGTCGCAAGGCCTCATCGGCCTCGACAGCAGCGCCAAGACCAGTGTCCGCACCCGCGGCCTGGCCGTTCCCGGTGGCAGGAAATCGGCCGAACTAGGCGTTTATGAGGTGCTCGCGGGCAGCCTGCATCCGTGATGGATACCAGCAACTGAACCGCGAGCATGACTCATTTGGAGTCCGTCCATGACTCGATTGAAGTTTGGCTGCAAGCGTAAGCTTCCGGTCAAAAGATCGGATCAACAGCACTCAGATCTGTACCTGCAGATCCACACCTCAGGGGTAGAACTCGCGTCCGCGTGATACCCGTCATTGATTAGGGCAAAACCAGAATCTCTTCCACTGCTTTCAGGCGTGAGCCGCGCACTGCTCGCAAGCAAGGTTTGGTATTGTTGCGTCGTGAGGTGTGAGGCCAGCATTAAATCCGCTGTGCACAACTTCTCAGCTTCTTTACTGCCATCGCTTTTTTAGTACCATCGTGTATTATCATCTTGAATTGGTACCGTACGTTCTTTGAAAACATGTCTGGTCCAAAGCCCGTCGGCTACTCATCATTCTGGTCTTGTTAGTGGCGCAATCTTTTCGGGTATTGTCCTTTTCAGCTCGGAGTGTGCTAACGGCCCGAACATCGAATGAAGGACAGAATCACTAATAGCGCAAGCGCTGGTCCGGAGAATCTCTTTGTCTGATAACAAATGTTGAAGATACTCGTCTCAATTGCCCTATACGTAATGATTGTTGTGAACGCTGCGGCGGATGGCGCTGTCGTTGTACGAGCGATCGAGGGCGACTTCGCTGAAATTCGCGATCGTGTCGCGTTTGCGGTAGAAAGCCAGGGCCTTGTAGTCGACCACACGGCAAACGTCGGGGAAATGCTCGCCCGGACCGGAAAAGACCTCGGTGAGACCCGGCAAATATTTGGCAATGTCCAGGTGCTTGAATTTTGCAGCGCCCTAGTGTCGCGACGCATGGTGCAGGCTGATCCGCAATTACTTGCCTTTTGTCCTTACGGAATCGCCGTGTACACGTTGCCCGGAGATTCTCTTACAACATATGTAGCCTACCGCCGCATGGTCACGGACGCCGTCTCACCGGCTCAGAAACCGGCATTGGAGCGGGTGGAATCGCTGCTCGAGGCGATCGTCGAAGAAGCTTCGATGTAAGCGTGTCGCGCAAAAGTTGTGATGCGGTGCGCGGCGCAAGATTACGACATCATCTTGTTGGTTCGCATTACAACGATGACGATAGGGTGCTCCCTACAAATTTCCTGATTTGCTTACATTCGGCTGGTTTACGCTGTGCCCGAACCGTCTCACTGGTTATATGGAGATGTTTCCTTGACTGTGTTTTCCCGGACTCTGTTTTCCCGAACTCCATTTCCTCAGCCCCGCTAATTTCAACTCGACATTACACAGTGATGGACTGTCGGCTCCACATCGCAAACCAGGGGACGTCGTGAGACTGGGAAAGGAGCACGATAGAATGGAAGGACAGTAAAGCCGGGAGGATCAGATGGAGCGTCGGAGAGTCAACTCGAGCAAAATTCGTTCAGTCGGCTACGATGAGCGGGCGCGAATTCTGGAGGTTGAGCACAGCGACGGAACTGTGTACCAATACACAGGCGTGTCGCAAGAGGTGCACCGCAGAATGATGGCGGCACCTTCTATCGTCAGCTACTACCAGGACAGGGTCGAAGAGGACTTCAGTCGCAAGCGCATGCGGTGACTAGTGAAGCACTACACTAGCAATCCGGTTGGCCCGGGGCAGGTTGGGGTGATCGATCGAAGGCGAATTTCTGGGGCAAGAGCCTGGAAAGGACGCGCCCGACCGGAAGTTTCTCGTTTCGGTAGTCGAGCCAGAATCCGGCGCTGCCGTGCTTTGCCGGCGACTCGATGCGCTTGATCAGGGTCTCGTCGGCGACAGGCGTACCATCGGCATTTGTAAACCAGTCAGCGACCTCGGCCAGATCGCGATCACATACCGAACCCAGTCCTGACGGCCAGCGCACAACCAAAGTTCCGGCTTCGTCGATCCATGCGCCGCTGATTCGCTCCAGTCGCAAGCCAGTGTGGGTGACTAGATACGGATCGCTAGCGCCTGACGTCCGAAGCACGAACGGCGCATAGGCAAGAGATACGAATACACGTTGCGGGCCGTTCTGAAAGAACCAGCGTCCGTGTTCATCCACTGCATAGTTACGTCCGATGAACTCGCTGATGCCCGGATTCTCGATCACACTATCCTTGATCAACCAGTTTTCGCGCAGGTCCAGGCTCAACCAACCGAAAACGTCCGGAACGTTGGGCCATTTTTTTAACGCGTTCAGTACTGATTGATCCATTTACTGTCCCTGATGGTCGTGCCGACCGGCGCCTGCGCTTCGGACTTTCAGGCAATGATCAGTTGCGAATGCAGTTTCTCGTCGCAGGGGCGAATGTGCATTCAGATCAAGCCAGGTCACACGCAATTGTTGGTTCCAATGAAGGTCACGCGCAATTGTTAGTTCCAATGCGGGTCACGCATTGTGAAATCATACCCTTGGTCTCAGGGCTTCTCCGGTAGAATTTGAAAAACCGTTAGGACACTAAATACGCGCGCGCCGGCGCACAAACAACCGGTGCACGAACAACAGGTATTCCGGGAGAAGGCATTGATCACTTTCTATTACGCGTCAGGTTCGCCATATGCATGGCGGGCCTGGCTTGCCCTCGAACACAAGTCGCTGCCGTACGAGCTGAAGTTGATGTCTTTTTCAGAAGGAGATCTAAAGACACACGAATATTTGCGAGTGAGTGCGCGCGGCAAAGTTCCGGCAATTGAGGACGACGGGGTACTGTCTGTACGAGTCGCCAACCATCCTGGAGTGTCTTGACGAAGCGTATCCGGACAGCGGTGCACCGCTGTTCCCGGGAAATGCGAAGAGCAGGGCGAATACACGCCGGGCGGCCCTGCTCGTGGAACAGGTGCACCGCTGTTCCCGGGAAATGCGAAGAGCAGGGCGTACATTCGCCGCCTCATCAACGAGGCAGATATGTATCTTGATCAGGCAAATCGCAAGATCCTTGCACAAGTCCTGTGTACGCAAAAGGAAGACTGGGACGACAAGTTGATAGACAGTGCCCGCAAAGCAGTGGCTGCAGAACTGTCCAGGTTCGAGACGATGTTTTCCGGAGACTATTTCGCAGGCGAACTGTCGGCAGCAGATTTCACAATCTACCCGATGGTCGCACTCATGCGGCGCGTGGATTTGCGCAATCCGGACGTTGACATGGCATCGCTGATCGGGCCGAAGATGACGGCGTGGATGCAGTGCGTCGAAGCATTACCGTTCTTTTCAAGAACCTACCCGCCGCACTGGAAATCGAAATGAGAATTTGCATCGATTTTGGACAAGGGCAGATTTTCGCCCGCCTGGAGGACACGCCTACGGCGCAAGCGTTGATCGAAGCACTACCGATTGATTCGACTGCGAGCACCTGGGGCGAGGAGGTCTATTTTTCGACACCGGTCTCGGCGAACCTGGAACCGACGGCGCGCGAGGTCGTTGATCCGGGAACGGTTTGTTTCTGGGTGCAGGGCAACTCGCTGGCTTTGCCGTATGGGCGCACTCCTGCATCGCGTGAAGACGAGTGCAGGCTCGTTACCAACGTCAATGTACTCGGAGAGATTGAAGGTGACCCCCACGAACTTGCAAAAATTCGCGACGGTGATGAAATCAGGGTTAGCGCCGCGTGATTGAACGGCAGTGGCGGCTGCGCGTGGCCTCCCTGGACACGCGGTCACGAGAATGTCGCCATGAACTTATTCCGTCAAGAATACTGAAGTGAATACATTTTCCCCTGCGAAGGTGCAGCCGTTGCGACATGCCTCGTTCGAATGAAGTATAAGTGGCGGTCCGTGCGCAACAATTGGTTTGGCTCGGACGATCGATTGGATCCGGGTAAACTTTGTCTCGTTAATTTGATGCGATCACCGTCGCTGGCCGGCATGCCGCGCGGCGGCGTTCGATAAGGGTTCTGATCATGGCACTTCTGCTTGGATGCGTTGCTGACGATTTCACCGGCGCGACTGACCTTGCCAGTACACTGGTGAAGGCGGGAATGCGCACCGTTCAACTTCTCGGCGTTCCCCGTCGCGAGTTGGTGGTTCCCGATTGCGATGCAATTGTCATTGCGCTCAAGTCACGCAGCAATGCCGCTGAAGAGGCGGTCATGATGTCGCTTGCAGCACTCGACTGGTTGCGCGAGAAGGGTGCCCGTCAGTACTACTTCAAGTACTGTTCGACTTTCGACTCGACCGACAAGGGCAATATCGGGCCGGTCGCGGACGCAATGATTGACGTTCTCGGTGCGGACTTCACCGTTTTCAACCCGGCTTTTCCAACCAACAAGCGCACTGTCTTCAAGGGACATTTGTTCGTCGGTGACGAGTTGCTTTCCGATTCGGGCATGCGCAACCATCCTCTTACGCCCATGACTGATTCATCACTGGTACGGGTTCTTGAGCGCCAGAGCAGATTCAAATCCGGACTGGTTGAGTTTGCCACCATCGAACGCGGTGCTGCGGCGGTACGCGAGGCTTTCGAGCGTTTGTCAAAACAGGGTATTCGCCACATCATTCTCGATTCGGTAACGGACGAACATCTGATTACACTGGGTGAAGCCTGTGCCGACCTGAAGCTGATTACCGGCGGTTCCGGAATGGCAATGGGCCTTCCGGCCAACTTCGCAGGTAGCGGAGGGCTGGAAATCGGGGACATGCAACCCCTGCCAGCCGTCACCGGATCGACCGCAGTGCTGTCCGGAAGCTGCTCGCTTGCGACCCAGGGGCAGGTAGATTACATGCGACAGAATCACGATGCTTTTCAGGTTGACCCGGTCGCCATTGCGAAAGGCCGTGACGTCGCTGGCGAAGCGCTGGACTGGGCAAGAACACGGCTCGGGGAAAAACCGATCCTGATTTATTCGACAGCAGATGCCAATCAGGTCGGGGCGGCGCAGGAACAGCTTGGCCGTGAGCATGCCGGTGCGCTCGTCGAAGAAACGCTGGGCAAGGTTGCCAAGGAGCTGGTTACCATCGGCGTGCGCCGATTGATTGTCGCCGGTGGCGAAACAGCCGGTGCAGTCGTCAGTTCACTGGGGGTAGAGGGACTCAATATCGGCCGTGAAATTGATCCTGGCGTGCCATGGACATTCTCTATAGGCGAGCCGAATCTCGCGCTGGCGCTGAAATCGGGCAACTTCGGCACGCCGGATTTCTTTGTCAAGGCGTTCAGTGTGGATGGCAATACATGACTCATTGGCACCGCCGGAGGGGATGTTGTGCGGGCACTGCATATTGGCGGTCATGAAAATGCCGCACCAATCAGACGTCTTTCTTTTCTCGCAGGATGCATATCGATGAACGATACGAAACTTCGTGAAGAGATTTGCGTTCTCGGCAAATCAATGTTTGACCGAGGTCTGACAGTCGGGAGCTCGGGCAACATCAGTGCACGGACCGAGGATGGCAACTGGTTGATGACGCCGACCAATGCCTGTCTCGGACGACTCGATCCGGCACGTATATCCCTGGTCGACGCAGATGGCAAAACGCTGGCCGGTGACAAGCCCACCAAGGAATCTTTTCTGCATTTGTCCATGTACTCGGAGAGGCCGAATGCGGGGGCAATTGTTCATTTGCATTCCACCCATTGCGTGGCGGTATCGGTACTCGCGGACATCGATCCGGACGAACCGATTCCGCCAATAACTGCTTACTTTGTAATGAAAATCGGCAAGCTCGCGTTGCTGCCGTATTACGCGCCGGGCGATATGTCGCTGGCGAATGCAGTGCGTGAAGTTGCGGGCAAACATCATGCGATTCTGCTCGCCAATCACGGACCTATCGTTGCCGGCAAGAATCTGCAGTCGGCGGTTTACGCCAGCGAGGAACTGGAAGAAACGGCAAAGCTGGTGTTGCTTCTGCGCGGCAGCAAGATCACCGTTCTCGATTCCGATCAGGTTGCCGATCTGCAGGCAAAGTGGCCTTCATAGAACAGGCACGAGCCCTGGCATGGCAATGCAATTACAAATTGAGGTGAAGCAGGCCAGCGTGAAACTGCGCTTGGCAGAATAATTTCCGGATTGAACATCTGCTGTGGCATCGGGCACCTGATCATCTGCTTGGCGTCACCGATGACCGGGAGAATTTTATTCAGTCGCCTCTGATTACCTTGCCGAAGTCTTTCGCGCCCTTGGAGAAGTCCTTGCCAAGTTGTTTCCCGAACCTGCCAAGGTCCTGGCCAACCTCTTTGCCGGTTTTTCCCATCCGTCCAGGCAACTTGGATGCGTCCTCACCTATCTCCTTGAAGACGTTGTCTCCGGCATGCACGTGCAGCGAAACCGGCAATCCCGCCGTCAACACAAGGGCAAATGATATTAATGTTCGTCTCAAAATTAATCCCTCGATTAGTCATGATATCGAAGCGATGAATATGCCAATAGCCGGAGTTGCGGCAACCTCGTCCAGCCAGATACGTTAACCTGCATACTTTCACTGAAAGTGAATGAATATCGACTGTCGCCGCGTGACTGTGCCCAAAGGTTTTTCTGAAAAGTTGTTTCGTTTCGCTATCGGCCGCCTGAGCCGGGCAGATAGTTAACGCAACAAGAGGAGTGAACCGTGTTCGGATTTGATGTCGCCTGTTCTTCAATGGGTAAGGCACTGGCGCGGTACCTGAGTAGCCCGGTGCGCAATTTCAGACCTGTCGCCACTACGGATCTGAATGCATTGCGGCGCTCATTGCGTCCTGCCGACGTGCTTCTGGTAGAGGGCAATACGCGGATTTCCTCGGCTATCAAATATCTGACACAATCGACCTGGTCACATGCCGCAATCTACGTGGGGCCCATACCGGAAGTATCGGGCGAAGGGTCAGATCCGAAGGTGCTGGTCGAAGCGGATCTGGTCGAAGGTACCTGGGCCGTTCCGTTGAGTGCTTACGCGCACATGCATACGCGTGTCTGCCGGCCCATCGGGTTGACCGACGAGGACGCGCGTCAGGTGGTTGACTTCGTCGTTGCGCGGCTCGGTCACAAATATGATCTCAAGAACGTGATCGACCTCGCGCGCTACCTTCTTCCGGAACCACCTGTTCCCGCCCGCTGGCGGCGGCGCATGCTTGCACTTGGCAGCGGTGAGCCAACGCGCGCAATATGTTCCACGCTGATTGCTCAGGCGTATCAGTCAATACGTTACCCCATTCTGCCGATCGCCGATGCTGGCGCAAATGACGCCGCAACCGGGGCAAAAATTGCAAAGCGGAAAACGATCTGGAAAGCGCGCCACTATAGTCTGTTCGCACCGCGCGATTTTGATATCTCACCCTATTTTGATGTGGTCAAGCCGACCCTCGACGAGGGATTCGACTATCGACATATGAGCTGGTCAGAGTCTGATCCTGCGAACGGGCAACGGCCCGTCGATGTCGAGCCGGATAGCTGAATCGGTTTTACGCCTGATCCAGCAACTTGCCAGACCCGGCCAACCCAAAAGGGGTGAATCAGCGGACGTGTACAACGCGGGAAAGCTCGTACAGGCTCTCGCGACGCGCAGGCGCAGAAATGTTCAAACCAGGTAGTTCAATCGCTCAGCTGAGGTTCCCCAATACCGGGTGCGGCGTGTAGTGCTCGTCGAGTGCCTTGAGTTCTTCCTCTGAAAGCTTGATGGAGATCGCGGCAACAGCATCTTCGAGATGGTTCATCTTGCTTGCGCCGACGATTGGCGCGGTAACACCTGGCTGATGCAGTAGCCACGCAAGCGCGACTTGTGCATTAGGCAGATCGCGTTGCTGCGCGATCTCGGTAATGCGATCAACAACGGCGAAATCCGAATCCTGGTAGTACATGTCGTGTGCGAAGTCATCCGTCTTCGCGCGTTTCGATTCTCCCCAGCCGTCTTTCTTCCGGTTTCCCGCGACGAAACCGCGTGCCAGCGGACTCCACGGGATGAGACCGATGCCTTGATCGATGCACAGCGGATTCATTTCCCGTTCTTCTTCCCGGTAAATGATGTTGTAGTGGTTCTGCATCGTGACAAATCGTGCATAGCCGTTGCGTTCGGTCAGGTGCAACATTTTCGAAAATTGCCAGGCGTACATCGACGAGGCGCCGACATGCAACGCCTTGCCTGAGTCGACCACATCAGTCAGTGCTTCCAGCGTTTCCTCGATCGGTGTGTCGTTGTCAAACCGGTGAATCTGGTACAAATCCACATAATCAAGGCCAAGCCGGTCGAGACTTGCATCGATGGAGTGCATGATGTGCTTGCGCGACAGGCCGCGCTGATTCGGATCCTCGCCCATTGGGCCAAATACCTTGGTCGCGACTACAATGCGATCCCGCGGGATGTCGAGTTCGCGGATTGCACGGCCCAGTACAACCTCGCTTTCGCCATTGGAGTAAATGTCAGCAGTGTCAAAAAAATTGATCCCAAGCTCCCAGGCGCGTTGAATAAAAGGCATTGAAGCGTCGAAATCAAGAACCCAATCACGCCACTTGGGAGATCCATACGTCATGGTGCCTAGACAAATGCGAGATACCTTGATTCCGGTCGTGCCGAGATTGACGAATTCCATATAACTGCTCCCCGTGGTTGTGTGTGATTTACCACCCCGGTAAACATTGGTGTTACCGTTGCGATGAAGGTGTAACCGCTGCTGACTGCGATTCTCAAAAATCGTGTCCGGAAACGTGAATATAGCCCATTGCTCAGACCGTGTGACGCGGCGACTGTGACAAACGGGTTGGAATGTACAGGACATTAGTATGACGGACCGCTGGTTCGCTGTTCTCAATCCAAAGTCCGCCGGCGGTCGTGCCGCACGCGATCGCAACCATATCGCCCGGCGACTGGGTGAGGCGGGCGTGGATTTCGAACTTGTGGTCAGTTCGCACGCAGGTCATAGCCTCGCGCTAGCGCAAGAAGCGGCTTCGCGCGGTTACAGAAAGTTTGTTGCGATCGGCGGCGACGGCACGCTCAATGAAGTGCTTAACGGCGCGCTGGCAAGCGGCGCGGCCGATGCGCGCGATGTTGTCCTCGCTGCGATTCCGGTAGGGAGGGGAAATGACTGGGCTCGCGGTCATCGCATCCCACGCCGTTACGCCGTTGCCGCCGGACTGATCGCCGATGGATCAGCGGTGGCGCATGATGTCGGGGCGGTCGAGAATTTCACGGATAACGGCCGCGCTCTTCGCCATTTTCTGAATGTTGCAGGGGCAGGTTTCGACGCGTACGTGGTGTCGTTGGTGCAAGGTAACCGGTGGGGCGCGTTCAGCTATCTTGCCGCGTTGCCTGCGGGGTTTGCATCGTACGTATCGCCTGAGCTGAGCATCTCCGCCAATGGGGAAACCTCGACCGCAAACGTATTTGTTGTCTTCGCCGCAATCGGTAAATACTGTGGGGGCGGAATGTTGATCGCACCCGAGTCGAAATGCGATGACGGCTTGCTCGACATTGTGATTGTCGAGAACATCTCGAAATGGGAATTGCTGCTGAATATCCGCAGATTGTTTGACGGCAGGATCGCGGGCTACAAGAAAGCGCGCTGTCTGCGCGCCGCGAGCATCGAAGTCGCAGCGCCGGTACCCGTTGCAAGCGAGGCGGATGGCGAGTTGCTGGCAACTACGCCGCTCAAGATTTCGGTTTTGCCGCAGGGCATACAGGTGGTAATTCCGGCCGCTGGCAACGTGGGCTGAGCTGTGTCGCCTGTGCGGTTTTTACGCGCTGATTTCGAGGGCTTCGCCGTCGACGAATTGTAACGCTTCGAGAATTACGTCGGCATTGTTGTCAGCGAGCCGCGCCGGGTCGCACAGTAACCTGCGCCACGCGCGTGCGTTGGGCTGACCGTGGTAGAGGCCGAGCATATGGCGTGTAATTGCGCGCAGCGGCGTGCCGCGTTGCGTTTGCCCACTGGCGTAAGCGTGCATGGCCAACGTAATTTTTGCTCGCGACACGATCTCCGTGGCAGCGTTCAGGGTCGCTTCGATCCGGGCGAGTAAATACGGATTGTGGTAAGCAGCACGACCGAGCATGACACCGTCGACGTGCAGAAAATGCTCATTGACCTCGGCAGCTGTCTCGATGCCGCCGTTAATGATGATGCAACTAGCGGGGAAATCTTGTTTTAACCGGTAAACGTAGTCGTACTTCAGCGGCGGTACCTGTCGATTGTCTTTGGGCGACAGTCCTTTCAGTATTGCGTTGCGCGCATGGACGATGAACGATTCGCATCCTGCACTTCTGAGGACGTCGACAAACCGCTGCACAAATTCATAGTCTTCAATAGAGTTAATTCCCAGACGGTGCTTTACCGTGACCGGAATTGCAACGGCATCGACCATTGCTTTAACGCAATCCGCGACCAGTTGTGGTTCGGCCATCAGGCAGGCGCCAAAGGAGCCTCGCTGAACTCTTTCCGACGGACAACCGCAGTTCAGATTGATTTCGTCGTAGCCCCAGGATTCGCCAAGCTTTGCGCACTGGGCCAGTTCGTCCGGTTCGCTGCCGCCGAGCTGCAGCGAACCGGGATGCTCGGCCGGGTCGAACGCAAGGTGTCGTTTCACATCGCCGTGGATCAACGCGCCGGTTGTCACCATTTCCGTATACACCAATGCGCCTGGCGCAAGTTGCCGGAAAAAATAGCGGCAGTGGCGGTCCGACCAATCCATCATCGGTGCCGTGCAAAGTTGGCGGGTCATGTTGTCGGTCAACATCAGGCGCTCTGGCGCGCCATCACTATGCAGTTTGTTCAGTGAAAAGCGCGTTCATGGAAAGACGTGTTCATGGAAAGACGCGTTCGAGTCTGATTCCTACAACAAGCATGTTGCTCGCCGGCTGGAACACGAGAACCGGCCCGATTCTATTGGCGATTTCATTCACTGGTTCTGCTTGCGACTTGGCAAAGCGGTAGCTGTCGACGTAACCAACGAGATTCCATTTGCGATTTAGTCGATAGCCGGCATGTCCATAGATAGAGATTTTGCCGCCGGGATTGAGTTCCGGGTTGTTGTCGAAGCCAATGTCGGTCAGATGGGCGTCCTCGCGAATCCACAGCGGGTAGTTCAGTCCAAGCGCGAACAACCACGTTTGCGGCGACACGGAATCAATTTCGAAGCCGGCGCGTGCGTAAATGACGGTGAAATCTTCCCTTTGTACTGGCGAAAGCTCCCGCCTCCAGACATCCAGTCCAAGCGCAGTCAGAAAGTCGCGCCTGTAGTTACTCTTTAGTTGGCTTCGGAATCGCGCCTGCACTTCATTGCCGATACCCAGATACCCGGTCGAACCGCTGACCGGCACATTCCCGAAAAGCGTCGATCCGTCATAGTCGACGGTGCCGGTCCAGATCTTCCCCCGGTATCCCATCAGGAATCCAGTGTCAGCGCGTTGCGCGTAGGCGACTCTGAACGCAAGCAGCGGTCCGGATTCCGTGACTGGAGGATCGGTTTCTTCCTCCCAGTTGAACATCTCGATCCCGCCCGCCAGGGTGAGCTGTGCCCGGGTTGTTTCCGGTACCAGAAAGAGTGCGGCGAACAGGATGAAAAGCTGGCAGCGGGTTCCCCACTCGCGCACGAATGCCTGCATCAGACAAACGTAGGCATGACTTTCGAATGTTGTCGCTGTCATCGCAAAATCGCGCCGTCGTCGCCAGGTTGTAATACGGTTCCCCCCGATTCCGCGTCCGGCGCGATGTCGAACCGCGCCTGGACGGGAAAGAATCGGTTCAACGCGTGCGCAAATCCGTCAACCGCCGTCAACGACCTGCTTCTGCTCGCCCAGACCATCGATGCCCAGGCGCATGGTGTCGCCCGGCTTCAGAAAAACCGGCGCCGGCTTCATGCCTGCTCCAACTCCCGGTGGTGTGCCGGTGGAAACGATATCGCCCGGCATCAAGGTTACAAAGTAGGACAAGTACGACACCAGTTTCTGGACGCCGAATATCATCGTATTCGTGTTGCCGGTCTGCATGCGCTTGCCGTTCAATTCCAGCCACATTGCGAGATTGTGCGGATCCGCAATTTCGTCTTTGGTCACAAGGCAAGGTCCCACCGGTGCAAACGTATCGAAACTTTTGCCCTTGGACCACTGGCTGCCATGTTCCAGTTGCCATTCGCGTTCCGAAACATCGTTGCAAATGGTATATCCGGCAACATAGTCAAGCGCGTCCGATTCGGAAACACTACGTGCCGCCTTGCCGATCACGATCGCCAGCTCCACTTCCCAGTCACTCTTCTTCGAACCCTTCGGAAGTTTGACCGTATCGTTGGGACCGTTGAGCGCGCTCACCGCCTTCATGAATACGACGGGCTCGGTCGGGATTGGCATGTTCGACTCCTTGGCATGATCGGAGTAGTTCAGGCCGATGCAGATCAGTTTCTGGGTACTACCGACGGGAATGCCAAGGCGCGGGTTACCCGAAACCTTGGGAAGTGCGTCAACATCAGCACCACGTAGTTTTGCAAGCCCTTCATCGTCGATTGTGCCGCCGTCGATATCCCTGACCAGGCCGGACAAATCCCGGATCCCGCCTTGAGCGTCAATAAGTCCGGGCTTTTCCTTGCCTGCATCACCGTAACGTACAAGTTTCATTTCTATCTCCCTCCGTCGTATTTATTCATGTCCAAACCGGACAATCGAGGCGGCGCGAAAATTCCAGTAGTTGCTGGAAGTAATGCCGCTAAATCGTAATGCCGCCGTCGACGATCATGGTCTGTCCGGTAACAAACTGTGACTCGTCTGACGCCAGATACACCGCCATTTCAGCAATCTCTTCAGCCGTTGCCAGCCGTCCCATCGGTTGACGCGCAATGAAATCAGCACGCGCCTTCTGTTCATCTCCGAGGGCCTTGATGCGCTCTCCAAGGCTTGGCGTATCAACGGTCCCGGGGCAGATTGCATTTGCACGAATACCGTTCTTGACGTAGTCGATTGCCAATGACTTGGTCATGCCGATTACCGCGGCCTTGGTCGCTCCATACACGAAGCGGTTCGCGATGCCCTTGATCGAACCGGCAACCGATGCGACGTTGACGACCGAACCGCCCCCCTTTTCGATCATCCCGGGAAGAAATGTCCGTGTCACAACGTAACAACTGCGCACATTCAGGTCGAACGAGAATGCCCAGTCCTTGTCGCCACATTCGAGCATTGTTCCGTGATGTACGAAACCGGCGCAATTGAACAGAATGTCTGGTGTCCCGACATCGCCCGCAACCTGTTCTACGGCGGCGTCATCAAGCACATCGAGCCGGCGTGTTTCGATTCCTTCAATATCCGAGAGTTGCGCCAATGCCTCTTCGTTGATGTCGGTCGCGATAACGCGGGCGCCTTCACGCACAAATGCCTGTGCTGTCGCCTTGCCTATACCTTGTGCTGCCGCTGTAACGAACGCGAGTTTGCCGCGAAGTCTGTCCGACACCTGTCTCTCTCCCTCGATTATTGTTACCGAACCGGATCTGTTACTTAACAGAGCTTTTGTAGGACGGTTCCAAGACGGACTGTCCCGATACTGTGATCCTGTGGCGGTGCATATTGTGCCACAGGCCGGTGCATACCTAGCCCGCATATTTCACGAAGGATTCGCTTTCAGGGGAAATGTGCCTAAACAGATTGCGACGATCGGGCGCAGAGGAATAGCCAGACTATTGCTCAAGGTCGATCGTTCAAGCTGTGACGGCAGATTTTTCCTGAACGTGAATAGGTACAAACTGCTACCGTGAGGCATTGCCTCAACATGTTTCTAGCAAGCTGATTGGTTTCGAGAGTAAGTTGAATGCCCGACCGTCTTCGTGAAATATGCGGGCTGGCAGTCTATCGAACCCTCACGGGTCAACGGCAACCTGGTGCCAGGATATGCGCTTTGAGGGTCCGCGCATTTGATTTAGACTGGCGAGACTGCACGCGTTTTGAAAAGCGAGCCGGCTAGTTCTCCGGCTTGTGATGGGGCACCTGCCGTCGTTCCTGTTTGGTGCTGGCACACGGCCTGAACCAATAAGAACAGGTAACAGAATTTCGCGCGATGGCAACCGTTACACTCAGGCAGGTTCGCAAGTCCTTCGGCACGACTGAAGTTGTGCACGGAGTCGACGTGTCAATCGACGATGCTGAATTCGTCGTTCTGGTCGGACCGTCAGGCTGTGGAAAATCGACCCTGCTGCGGATGATCGCAGGGCTGGAAGAGGTTAGCGGCGGCGAAATCTACATCGGCGACGCGCTGGTCAACAAGATTGCGCCGAAAGAGCGGGACATCGCAATGGTGTTCCAGAACTATGCGTTATATCCGCACATGACAGTGTTCGAGAACATGGCGTTCTCGATGAAACTGGCCGGTTGCAGCAAGCAGGAACAACGCGAGCGGGTCGAGGAAGCAACACGCATTCTTGGCCTTGGCGAATTTCTGGAACGTTATCCCCGGCAGCTTTCCGGCGGGCAGCGTCAGCGCGTCGCGATGGGTCGCGCGATTGTACGCAAGCCGCAGGTATTTCTGTTTGACGAGCCCTTGTCCAATCTTGACGCCAAGCTACGGGTGCAAATGCGCACCGAAATACGCGAACTGCATCAGCGCCTCAAGACGACGTCAGTGTACGTAACCCACGATCAGATCGAGGCCATGACCATGGCCGACAAAATCGTGGTGATGAACAAGGGCAACGTCGAGCAGGTGGGCTCACCGCTGGATTTGTACGACCATCCGGCAAACCGGTTCGTTGCCGGATTTATCGGTTCTCCAGCGATGAATTTCTTGAAGGGCGAGCTTGTTACGGCGGCCGCGGGACGCGCGGTCCGGTTTGCGGCCGGGGACATCCTTCCAGCGCCGGAGTCCAGTGAACCTGACGGGCGCGAAGTGATACTGGGAGTGCGCCCTGAGCACCTGCTGATCCAGGAATCACGATCGAAAGAGTCGGTTGCAAGTACGCCTGGTGACGGTGGGCCGCCCGGCGTAGAGGCAGAGGTGGTCGTTATTGAACCCACCGGCGCTGTCACGCGCGAACGCCACGTGTTTCGTCCGGGCGACCGTATCCGGTTGGACGTGCAGGATGGAAAAACCTGCCTGTTCGATCCGGTATCGGGCGCCAGGCTGTAGACGTATATCGGGGAACAGGCATATGCGTTCCATTGGCGGATGGCTGGAAAATCGCAACGTGCTTGGCGCGCTGTTCATGCTGCCGGCGGCGGCCATCCTGCTGACGTTTCTGACCTATCCGCTTGGCCTGGGTGTGTGGCTCGGGTTTACGGACGCGAAAATAGGTCGTGTCGGCGAATGGATCGGCCTTGAAAACTATGAATGGTTGTGGGATGACAGTGTATTTCGCTTGTCGATCTTCAATACCTTCCTCTACACCGTGGTGGCAAGCATCATCAAGTTCGCGCTTGGCCTGTGGCTGGCACTGTTGCTCAATCGCCACCTGCCGTTTCAATCCTTCCTGCGCGCCATCGTATTGCTGCCGTTTATTGTGCCGACCGTGCTCTCGGCAATCGCCTTCTGGTGGATTTATGACGCCCAGTTTTCGGTGCTGAGCTGGGCATTGGTGAAACTGGGCCTGATTGATGAATACATCAATTTCCTTGGCGAGCCGAATCTCGCGCGCGCTTCGACCATTACCGCCAACGTCTGGCGTGGAGTTCCCTTTGTGGCGATTTGTCTGCTGGCGGGGCTGCAAACAATTTCACCCGCCTTGTATGAAGCGGCCGCTATCGACGGCGCTACACCGTGGCAGAAGTTTCGCAACATCACGTTACCGATGTTGTCGCCGATCATCGCTGTGGTCATGACATTTTCCGTTCTGTTCACGTTTACTGATTTTCAGCTTATCTGGGTGTTGACGCGCGGCGGACAGAGGTGGACCCCAACGGCTGGACACCAAAATATAGCTGATAAGTGAAATCTTATGGATTATTCTTTTACGACACAGAGAGGATCCGAAGATGACACGTAGAAAGAGAAGAAATCACACGGCGAGCTTCAAGGCCAAAGTAGCACTGGGCGCAGTGCGTGGCGAGCACACACTGGCCGAGCTGGCTGAACAGTTCGACGTTCACCCGAATCAGATCCAGGACTGGAAGAAACGTCTGGTCGATAGTGCCGAGGACGTGTTCGGTGGCAACGCAGTTGAGGCGCAACACACCGAACGCGAAATCGAGAAGCTGCACGCCAAGGTCGGGCAACTGACGATGGAGAAAGATTTTCTGTCAAAGTTGCTCGGGCGCGACCGGTGAGCGAGCGCCGAGCACAGATTCAAAGCGCTCACGAACTGTCCAGGGCACGCCGCTGCGAGTTACTCGGAGTGGCACGCTGCACAGCGTACTATCGCGGCGCACAGGTGTCAGCCGAAGACCTTGAGCTGATGCGCCTGATCGACGAGCTCCACCTTGAGCTGCCGTTCTACGGAAGCCGTCGTATTCGCAACGAACTCGATACACGCGGGCTGCAGGTCAATCGTAAGCGCGTACAGCGGCTGATGCGTCAGATGCAGATCAGGGCGCTGTAGCCGAAGCGGCGCACCAGCACGCCAGACAAGGGACACAAGATCTATCCTTACTTGCTCAGGGACATGACAATCACGCGGGCCAACCAGGTGTGGGCGAGCGATATCTGTTATCTACCGATGGCCAAGGGGTTCATGTAGCTCGTGGCGATTATGCACTGGCATACGCGCAAGGTGCTTTCGTGGCGGGCGTCGAACACGATGGACAGCGACTTTTGCGTCGAGGCGCTCGAAGAGGCATTGCCTCGCTACGGTACACCCGAGATATTCAACACCGATCAGGGCACGCAGTTCACGGCCGATGCGTTCACCCGCGTTCTCAAGGAGCACGAAGTGACGATCAGCATGGACGGCAAGGCTCGCTGGATCGACAACGTGTTCGTCGAACGGTTGTGGCGCAGTGTGAAGTACGAAGACGTGTATCTGCGCGCGTATGAAACGCTGGCGGCATTACGCGCCGGACTGGACAAATACTTTCGTTTTTACAATACCCGGCGTCCTCACACTGGGCTTGACCGGCGTACCCCCGATGCGGTGTACTTCGAACAAACGGCGTTGAAGAGCGCGGCCTGAACCCCATGGAGATTTCACTTAAGCGGGGGTCCAAGTTTCGGGGTCCACTTCTAATCAAACAGTTAACTGAATGTTTCCGAGATGGCACGGCGCTCGCGTTATAGGGCAATGCCGACAGTAATTTTTCGGGGCGGGTAGTTGATGTGTGCACACAGTGGGTCATGGAAGCGATCGAGGAATATCTAGTCCAGCACCCCAACGCAGCGGACGGTGAACAGGGGATTGCGAAGTGGTGGATGCCGGCAATGGGATTGGAAGCGAGCGCACAGGAAGTTGCCGCTGCGCTTGTGAATCTGCGCGAGCAGGATCGAATTGAGCTCAAGTGTTTGCCGGGTGGCAGGGTGGTCTATCGAGCGAATCGCGCTGGATCAGAAAGCGCAAACGGCAAGGTTTGATGATGCGGAAATCTGACGCAACGACGTTCGGAACTCGAAATTTGGAAGCTGATTGATGAGCGACATCGTCGCAACTGTTCAAGTGGCGCACTGCACGTACAAGCCACGTGCGTAAATCAGTCACGACAATGAGCTGGCGCGGATTCGCGGAGCAATGCGCCGCTTCGGACATGTCTGGCCGCGCATTTGGTTTTAGTTCTTGCAAACAGGTTGCGGCCAAGAAGCAAGTCGATACAACAACGGCGCTGACGTTTTACCCAAATCTTTTACAGTCAAAAGCGATCGATAACGGAGGACAGTAATGGCGTATTTGCATCCAGGTGTCTACATAGAAGAAATTCCCAGCGGCTCCAGGCCAATCGAAGGAATGGGGACGTCCACGGCCGCGTTCGTTGGCTACACGGTCAAAGGTCCTATCGGTGAGCCCGAGCTCATTCTCAAATGGGATGACTATGACAAACAATACGGCGGAATCCGCGACACCAAGGACAGCAAAGGCGACCCAAGGGGTTTTTCGGTATCGGCCTTCTTCCAGAATGGCGGCACCAAGGCCTATATCGTTCGCATCACCCAGGACTGGAACAAGGATGACAATCCGGTCACCTTCGATGCGAAAAAAGCCGTGGCGTATCTGGATAACCCATCGCAGACCGGCGATCATGGTCTTCACTTTACGGCAGTCAATGAAGGTGCCTGGGCCAACGGCCTTGTCGTCAGAATGGCAGTTAGTCCGATAAGTACTGTCCTGTATGACGTTGAAATCGGCAGATTGAATGACGACGGCGAGCTGGATGTGCTGGAAATCTATGCCGGTGTCAGTATGGATTCGGCGCACGCCTTGTTCATCAAGAACGTGATCAACGGCGTGTCGGATCTCGTGACAGTCGAATTGGCGCCGGTGGCGGCCAAGACAATTACATCGGACAGCTATCTGGGGACGAGCACCAGCGGGAGCTTGACTGGAGTATCTCTGGACTTCAGCAGCGCGTTTACTGATCCGCTTTCCCGGACTTTGGAAATAGCGCTGGATTCTCAAACGGCGTTTACGAAAGAAATACCTGCGTCGAATTTCGCGAACCTGAGCGACGTCGCAAGCGAAATCGAAAACCTCGTCAGAGCTGGCGCCTCAGTCGAGCGCCGCGCGAATTTCACTTGCCAGGCTGTGGGCGAAACGTTGGTGCTCACCTCAGGAACGCGCGAAGCAGGTTCAAAGGTCGTGATTACATCACCCGGCGGTGCGCCAACTACCAACGTTGTCCAAACTCTAAAGCTGGATGTTGCCAATGGCGCCACGGAGTTAACTGGTCAGGAAAGTGCTGACGCCGCGTGGTCCAGCGGTGCATCTGATGACACATTGAGCGGTGGTGTTGATGGCGGCAAACCATTGACTGATGACTACACCGACGTGTTCACCAAGTTCATAAAGATTCGCGACATCAACACCATTTGCCTGCCGGGCCAGGCCTGGGCGGCTGATGGATCAGGAAACCCCGTTATAGATCAGGCGATAGGTCACGCCGCCAAGATGAAGAGTCGTATGGTGATCGTAGATCCGCCCGCCGACAAGGAACTGGAGACGCCGAAGGACGTTGTTGACCTGACGCTTCCGAGCAAGACCTACAGCGTGTTGTATTACCCATGGATCAATGTGGCTAATCCGTTCTACAACGCGGAAAAGAATCCCGGCGCGCCCAAAACCGTGCTGGTGCCGCCCAGTGGATATGCCGATGGAATGTGGGCCAGAATTGACGGCAAACGCGGCGTATGGAAAGCGCTGGCTGGCCTTGAATCCGGTCTCCTTGGTGTGGCAGGACTTCAGTATGTCGTCGAGGATGGCGAACAGGATTCGCTCAATCCGCTTGGCGTCAACTGTTTACGCAAGATGCCCGGCGCCGGTCCTGTTATCTGGGGTGCTCGAACGCTTGCGACCAAGGCCGATCCGGAATGGCGCTACGTGCCGGTGCGGCGCACCGCAATAATGATCGAGCATAGTATTTACGACGGCATTCAGTGGGCTGTGTTCGAGCCCAATGACCATCGCCTGTGGGCATCCCTGAGAGGCAACATCGGCGGCTTCATGAACAGTCTGTTCCGGGTCGGCGCGTTTCAGGGAGAAAAAGCATCTGACGCCTACTTCGTTCGCTGCGGTCTGGGCGACACGATGACACAAGCCGAGATTGATGCCGGCCAGGTCATAGTCATTGTTGGCTTCGCGCCACTCAAGCCGGCCGAGTTTGTCATCGTCCGAATTCAACAGAAAGTAAACCTGCAATAAGTGAACAAATAAACCAAGGAGAGATGATATGGCGGCTCCACTATTCCCCGCGAACGCGCATCGCCACTATCCGTATCGCACATTCAAGTTTCAGGTGCTGATCGATGGCCAGCCGGTGGCCGGGTTAAAGAAGATGAGTGCACTGAAGAAAACGACCGAGGCAGTGGATTGGCGCACCGGCGGTGACCCGACCCATGTGCGCAAGCTACCCGGCGGCACCAAGTACGAAGCGATCACCCTGGAACAGGGACTGACGCACGATCCGGTGTTCGAGCAATGGGCCAATCTGGTGAACAACATCGATGGTGATGCGGGGATGTCGCTCGTTAATTTCCGCAAGGACATTGTCATCAACGCGATGAACCTTCAGGGTGTTGTGGCTATCAGGTGAAACGCGCCTGGGTATCGGAGTATCAGGCGCTGCCCGATTTTGATGCGGGTACCACCAACACGGTCGGCATCCAGACAATCAAACTGGAGCACGAAGGTTGGGATCGTGACGAGGCGGCGGCCGAGCCTACAGAAACTTGATGAGTGAATGTCGTGCGCGGCGTAGAGGTCACACTTCCTGGTGGTTTGCTCAATGGTGATCTACTCAATGGTGGGCGCATCGAGCGGCATTCCGAATTTCGCCCGCTGACTGGTCGGTTGGAACAGGAACTCATTGAGCTCGAAACACAGATGGACCGGCCCGGCTATGTGACTGCTGTCCTCGATTCAGTGCTGGACAACATCGGCAATCAGTCTGCCGACTCGGCAACGGCCGCCAAACTTTGTGTCGCCGATCGTCAGTACCTGATGCTGCGTCTGGCAGCGATGCTCAGTGGTGACCAGATGTGGCTGAACGTTTCTTGCGGCCAGTGCGATGCGATGCTTGACGTTGATGTGCGGCGTTCCGAACTCCCAGTGAAACAGGCCGGCAGGGGATTTCCCCAGGTGGCGCTGGAATTGGGTGAACAGACAGTCAGTATCCGGGTTCCGACGGGTTCGGATCAGGAGCGCATTGCCGGAGATCCCGAGCAAGACGCCATGAAGCAACTGTTGCATACCTGCGTCCGCTCGGAGAACGGAGAGCCACCCGACAAGGAATTCTTCAACAGTCTCTCCGAGTCTGATTTCCAAGCGATCGACACCGCCCTCGATGAAATGTCGCCTGCGGTTTGTGATCAATTGCTGGTGAAATGTCCGGAGTGCGGGCGAGAACAACGCGCGGCACTGGACCATTACGCGCTGGCCGACATCAGCGGGCGCGTTTTCTACGATGAAGTGCACACGCTGGCGAGCCACTATCACTGGAGTGAGGCGGCAATCCTTGATTTGCCGAAAAGCAGACGCCGTCTCTATCTGGAACTGATTAACTGGTCGGCCGGTATGACCGGACAGGATTAGACCGGATGCGTTTCCTGAAATCGATCATCGCCGATACGCGTCCTCGCAGTTCAAGGTCGCAGTCTTCGGATAGCCCTGTTGCGACAACCAAAAGCCGGGGGGCCGCACTGGATGCTGTGGCTTCTGTAGCCGGATCAACGACTGAGATGATGGCGAGTGATATGAGCCGGTTGAGAGTGCCAGCGCAAGTTTAGGAAAGTACAACTGATATTGGCTCCCATGCTGGCGATGCGTCGGCTCCTGCTAGCGCACGAGACGCAACTAACCGGGCTTCTCAGGACATATCACGCAGTGTCGATGCTGCACTCTCTCATTCAGTTGCCGTGGATCAGAGCAGTCCGCCTGGTGACGGGCGCGGTTCGATTGAATCAGGTTCGAATTCGGAAAAGGCATCCGTACCAATAACGGTTGTGGTGTCACAACCTGCGGATTCAGTGAATTCAGAGAGCGAGTCGAACACTCGAAATCACGATCGTGATGCGTTTCCAATGTTAGCCGACGCGCATAGCGCGCAATTTCACTCCATCGACTTCGATGCAGGCGAACCTCCCGCTTTACCGGCAGATTTAGCTGCGCCGCGCCAGGAAACATCGATTGAAAACGATGGCGCTGACTTTGCGCAGGTAGATGAAGTCATCGGGCGATCGGGAATAAACGGCACGGCTCTTTCGGCCGCAGGTGGATATACACCTGGTCAAAGTCAAGCCTCAACCACTGAAGATCAACGTCAGTCCGAGGATTCCATCTTTGGTCCGAATGCGCGTGCAGATCTAGCCGACGAAATGCGCGCGGCGACTTTCGTGTCCTTCAGAGAAGGTCGTTCGGCGGAGCAAGGCCAGTCGACAGAAAGACACGCAGAGGAAAGCGGATCTGCCGGTACTACGAATGCCCGCCTGTATTCGCGGGAAATTGCTGCTAGAACGGACCAGAAGAATTCGGTCAATAGGCAAAACGCCGGTGGGAATCAACAGCAGGATGCAAAGGCCGAACTTGCTGATATCAGGTTTGTTGCCCGATCCGCCCTGGATGCCGGTTCGGGCAATAACGCCGGCACGCGTGCGGCGCCCGTTCCGGTACCCGTAGACAAGAATCGGTCGGTAGCGAGCGGTGCGGTAGAACGCGATTTGTCCAGACAACGCGCGGCGGCTGCAAACGTGGCGAAGCCTGCGCACTCTCCGGGAATTCAGCGACCCGTCAAGTCGGCACTGGAGCGGCCTTTGCCGACGCAACTGATGCCGGCGCAATTGATAACCAGGCAACGCGACGCCGTTCATTCCAGTGTGCCTCGAAAGTCCCCCGATAGAACGCCGCAAACGCCAAGAGTGCACATTGGCCAGATTGACGTTGTCGTAGAGTCCGCCACCTCGGTCAAGCGAAGAGCGGCATCGCCACCAGCGGCAAGCGACCTGGCTAGCCGTCACTATCTGAGGAATCTTTGATGCTGCCGGTTAGCGCAATGTCCGATGTGGCGAACAAGCTTCGTAATGTTCTCCTCGCTGAGATCGACGATCTGGACGACGTCAAGCGAATCCGGATCGGGCATCCGAACGACACCATTGGAGGAATGGATACCGGACTCAACAACCTGAACCTGTTTTTTTACAACGTCAAGTACGATGGCTATCCGGCCGACGGCTTGAGCGCAAATCCGTTCTACGTGCGGCTCTTTTGCCTGATCACCGCAGTCGGCGCCAAAGCCGATGCACTGTCTCCGAGTGCAGGCGAGAACGACCTGAGGCTGATTGGTGAAGTGATGCGTGTTCTGCATCAGCAGCCGGTCATTTCCGTGGATGGTGGAGACAGCAATGAAATTGCGCAGCTACAAGTCGTTCCTCATTCACTGGGCCTGGGCAATCTGAATCATATCTGGTCAACGCAGGGCGACACTGCTTATCGCTTGTCTGTCGCCTACGAAATGGCGTTGGCACCTGTACCGCTGACTGAGCCGGTAGAACGAAGCCCTCGTGTCGGCCAATTGGGGACAGGTTCGCAGGGCACAACGGACGTCGAGCCGATGCCCGCAGTCGGTTTTGGTATCGAGACGTCGGCGCCGGTGGTGCCCGCTATTGTCGTGGATTCCAGCAAACCGGATTGGTCTCCGCAAATTTGTCTCGTCGACGACGCAAACAGTGCGCTCGCATATACGCGCCTGGTGCCGAAGTCTGATCTACCCGCGAGCGGTTTCTTGCCATTGAAAGTTGCCGTGGCCGGAAGGGCATCCGGGCAGGCCAATCTCGTCTGGGACACGTGGAACCCCACGGCCGGCTGGATCAGAAGCGGTTCCTCGCAAGCGGTAACGATCCAGACCGACACAATTGATCCGGACGATTTCTTCGCGCCTTTGGATCCGGCATTATTGACCGCGATTGATCTTCCCATTCAGGATAATGGGCAGGCCACGCTGTATGCCGAAAGGGTGTTTGCACGACCCGGTCGTGCGCCGGTCACGCTTCGCAGCAATCCGTTGCTTGTTACCGTACATGAGGCGGGCACATGAACAGCAGCGTTTCACTTGCCGCGGAATGGGAACGCATCGACTTGTTAGGTGCGAACCTGGCCGCCGCCCGCAGGGGAACGAGAATTCCGGACGAGATGGGGCAACGTCTTGGCACGGTACAACAGCAAGTCCAGAAACTGCGCAGCCAGTCTCCGTGGCGGGGGGTCATCGAGCAATACCGTCTGGACCCGCTTGACCAGGACATCCTTGCATGTAGCGTCGCACCCGAAGCGGAGCCGCGGCTCGGGTGGATGTTTCAGGAATTGCAGCCGGGTATCACCTCCACGTACCCGACGCCGGCATTGATCCGCGAGATGTTCCTGATGAGCGCAGACGAGTCAGAAGCGTTCAGCCAGCGCCTGAGCACCGGCGCGCCGCTACTGCAAAACAGCCTGATCGAACGCCGTTCGGCCGATATCTATCATCCCACTTCGCGGGTGTGCTCAGGATTACTCGGCTGGTCAACCACCCCGGTTTTACCGCAGCTGCCGGGTGCCGTTGAAACCCCTGCAACGGGTAGCTGGGACGATCTTGTTCTGCCGTCGCACTGCATTCGAAGTCTTCGGGAATTCATGTTGTGGGTCAGCCATCGGGAGCTGGTTGTCCAGGAATGGCAGGGACGGGTCAGCGGCGGTCCGGTCGCGCTGTTTTCCGGCCCTTCCGGAACCGGCAAGACCTTTGCCGCGGAAGTACTCGCGAATACGTTTGAACGCCCCTTGTATCGCGTCGATCTCGGCCTGTTGGTAAGCAAGTACATCGGCGAAACCGAAAAAATCTGAACGCGTTGTTCGACGCTGCCAATGACCGGGACATCGTATTGCTGTTTGACGAAGCGGACAGCCTGTTTGGCAAGCGCGGTGAGGTCAAGGAAGCGCGCGACCGCTACGCCAACATGGAAGTCAGCCACCTGCTTTCGCGCATTGAGCGGCATCAGGGGCCATGCATCCTGACCAGTAACTTGCGCCAGCACCTCGATCCTGCATTTGCGCGCCGCTTTCAGATGGTGATCGAGTTTCCGCGTCCAGACGCAGCGGCACGCAGTCAGTTGTGGCGTCTGCATATACCCAGGCGTGCGCCGCGTGATCAGGACGTGGATCCGGACTATCTGGGCAGGGAATTGAGTTTGACCGGCGGCCAGATCAGAAACGCCGCTTTGCATGTGGCCTTTCTGGCTGCAGGTGAAGCTTCGGTGATCAAGCTGTCGTATGTTGCCAGAGCAGTGTGGACCGAGCTGGCAAAAGAGGGCGGAGAAATGATGACCGCCAGCCTTGGCGAACTCGCGCATTACTTGCAGGAGGAGGTAGTCGATGTTGCGTATTGACCGCATGCGTATGCGGCTGCCAAAAGAATTCGAGCATCGCGCTTCTTCGATTGCACGTCTTGTCGGTGACTCGATGGCCAGCATGCGCACGACCGAAAGCCGTACGCTCGACATGCTGTCCATCGGTCCGGTGCAAATTGGGCCCAATGCAACGGATCAGGACATTGCCAACGGCATTGTTGAGCAAATTGTTGAACGCATTGCGTTGCTGGCCGGGAGGGCTCCATGAGCGAAGCGCTGGTTGCCAACGGTAATTTCTCGCATCTGAAAGTTGCGCGTGGTTATCTGATCGAATACACCACCGCCGACACCAAACTTGAACTTCATTTCGAGTTCAATCCGTCCACTATCTCGCGTACTCGCTCTGTGGAGATCGATTTTGGCGATGGTCAGTCGACTACCGGCGGTCAGGATTTTGCCGACGCCAGCAATGTGTCCGAAGTGACGCAGGGTGCAACTGTCAAGGCGGAGAGCTTCACCGTAAAGATTCTCCTCGACGCAACGGATCGCATGAACGCCGGCGACGAAGACGCGAAGACTAAAGGCGTTCAACCCGAGCTGGACATTCTCTACTACATGATTGAGCCGAAGCTGCAGGCACCAGATGGTGCGACGACTCTTGCGGCGCTCGGGGAAGGCGGCTCCGCGGGAGAGTCGCAAGCGTTTGCGTCAATACTCGAATTTCACTGGGGCGAGCAGGTTCTGCCAGTGCTGATTACCCAGTTGCAGTTCGACGTAAAGGCTTATCTGCCAAATCTGTTGCCGTACCGGGCCGAAGCGACGCTGACATTGCAGATTATTCAAAGCAACAACCCGTTCTACAACACCGAGATGCAACGCGTGCTCGCGACAGCCCAACAGGCGTCGGGCGCGGTGCAGGGCTATCAAGGCTCGAGGAAATAGGCTGGTATGCGCGCAAGGAACAAATCGTGATCGGCAAGGGATCCAGATACGAGCGAGCCGGACTGTTCTCTGGTGAGAATGGAAAAGAACCGGTATTTGGCGGAATTCGACCGCGAAAAATTATTCCGGCCGCCAGTGTGCTCGAGTACATCGTGAAGGAAGGCGACCGCCTGGATCTTCTTTCCCTGCACTTCTACAACAATGCGAGGCGGTGGTGGCGCATTCTGGACGCCAACCCGCAATTACTGTTCGGTGCCGATCTCATGCTCGCCGATTACGTCGGTGAAACGATTCTGATACCGCGCTCAAGGGAAGCCGGAGGTGACCGGTGAGCAGCGGGCGCGAATTCAGCCAGCCGGCAAGCTGCAAGATCACGGTAAGCGGTGAGGAGATTGCCGATCTGTATCCGTACCTGGTCGACGCGAAAGTGGAGGTCAGCAGAGCCGCGCCGGCGATATGCACCTTAACTTTCGATTCGGTTCGATCGCAGGACGATAACTGGACAGTTCAGGACGCCGGAATTTTTGAACCGTGGAGTGACTGCAGGATTGAAGCAGACTTCGGTGACTACTCCGAAGAAGTCATGCGAGGGTATGTCAGGACTGTCAAGGCAGATACCCCGGAGAAAATGGGAGAAGCCAAAGTTATCGTTGCCTGCCAGGACGAGACCATGCTTCTCGACCGGGAGCACATTCGCAAGACCTGGTCCACCGAAGACGAACCGATGACCGACGGGGAAATCGCCCAGGAAATTGCCGGCGACCATAACCTTGCAGTTGAGGCAGAAGATGGACTGAGCAATATCAGTCTCAGTCAGGACAGCACCACGATCCGGTTTTTGCGCAACCGCGCTGAAGCGAACGGATACGAGATCTATGTTCGTGAGGGAAAGCTGTTCATGCAACCGCCGCAACTGGATGGCGATCCGCAGGCGTCGATCATGGTGTATGCCGGACCGAGAACCAATTGCGTACGCTTCGCGATCACTCATGACGGCCACATGCCCGACGAAGTCGGCGTGATTCGCGCGGCGGAAACCGGAACGGAAATGGAGCAGGAAACCCTGGTGCCTGATCTCACCGTTCTGGGTAGAACCGCGGCGACCAGTGAAGCTGCAGGCCTCGTTCCATTCGTATGGCAATTGCAGCGCCCGGCTGGCAGTTCACTCGAAGAAGCAATTGCGAGAGCGCAGGCCAGGGCGAATGAAAACGCGTGGAAGCTTACGGCCGAAGGCGAACTGGACGGCACGCGTTATGGCCATGTTCTGCTGACACACAAACTGGTCGGCGTCTATGGGGTCGGGGAGACCTACAGCGGTCTGTATTACGTCGATTCGGTTTCGCACGCGTTCAGTCAGACCGGTTATCGCCAAGTCTTCAAATTGTTGCGCAACGCGACCGGACAAGACAGTGAACCCGAAAGCGATGACTCGCTTGCAGCAGTGAGGTAACCATGGAAGAAACAGTAATCCGCCTGGCCAGGCATGTTGATGAACACCGCTACGGCAAATTCCGGGCCATCGTGACAGACAACATGGATCCGCAAAAACGCGGCCGCCTCAAGTTGCGCATTCCCTCGGTACTTGCCGACCAGGACAGCGACTGGGCACTGCCCTGCCTGCCATACGGCGGTGCCGATCAGCAGGGTATTTTCATGGTGCCGGAAATCGATGCGCAAGTCTGGGTTGAGTTCGAGGAAGGTGATATCAGCCGGCCCATTTGGGTTGGAACGTTTTGGCAGCAGGAAAGCGATACACCAGAAGACGCGGCAAAGGAAGAACCGACAACGCGTCTTATCCAGACGAAATCCGGCCACATTCTGCAGTTCGATGACGAAGAAGGTGAGGAACAGTTTCGCCTCTTCCATCTGGCAGACGCCGAAATAATCATCGACAAGAACGGAACCATCTCGCTGACCGATGCGTCCAGTGCAAGACTGAACCTGGACGCGGAAAACAATGAAATCGTTCTGGAAGACTCGAATGGAAACATCATGACCATGAACAGTTCCGGAACCAAGGTCGAGGATTCCAATGGCAATGTGATTGAAATGGCCGCGGCCGGTATTACCGCCGAAGCGCCAAAGATCGTCGTCAAGGGCGGCCAGGTGCATCTCGGCGATGAAGGCGGCGAACCGGTGATCAAGGGGCAAAGCTTTCTGGGTTTGTTCGCCTCGCATATTCACACCGTTGCGCCGATTGTGGGTGGTCCGACCTCACCACCGATTCCCCAGGGAGAGATGAGCACGCTCTCCACGACGGTGAAGACCATTTGACGAGGCGCATATGCCGGGCTTGAGTAAATCCCAATACCTGAAGTTTCCATTTTCCGTCGGCGTGGACGGACCAAAGACCAGCTCGCGTTCTGACCACGTTCGTGAGCAGATCGAGCAGGTGTTGTTCACCGACGTCAAGGAGCGGGTATTCCGGCCGGAGTTCGGTGTTGGTGTGCGCAGACTGGTCTTCGAACCCAACAATATCGCTTTGCGCAATTCCACACTCAAGCGTCTGAACGCGTCGCTTGCCGAGGCGTTACACGGCGAAGTGGATCCGAGGACGCTGCAAATCGATGTCAGTAATGAAAACGACAAACTGATCATTCACGTTTCATACGTACTCGCCGCGATCAACCAGCGCGAATCACATGCGTTTGCGCCAGGCACAGCGGGAGGTCAATGATGGCTGATTTGCCACCGGTTGAACTGCACTTTCGCGGGACTTGTCCCGACTGCGGTGTACGCGAAGTGCAGCTACCCGCGCCACTGCCGGCAGTGGGCGATGACTTTGACTGGCTGGTTCGTGACTATGACGGATTTCGCATGTTCATGCTCGAGGAACTTGCGGCGCGATTTCCCGAGCGCAAACGCTGGACGCCGGCTGATCTTGAAGTCGTTCTCGTCGAGGCGATGGCAACGCTAATGGATCAACTGTCGGACATGGCCGACAGAGTTGCGGCCGAATCATACCTTGAGACGGCAAACAGACCTGAAACGGTTCGCCAGCTTTTGCAATTCATTGGTTTCGACGCTGTCACGGTTGCCCGGGCCAAAGATCAAATCGACAGTGCGCTCACTGGCGAAGCAGCGATAAAGGCGCTTGAAGATCACTGGCGCAGCCATCCCCATGCGATGGAGCAAGCACGGCGGGCGGGCCCACGTGAAATTCATACCCAGAAGCGCATGGTCACGACTGACGACTATGCGCTTCGCCTGCGTGAGCACCCGCTTGTTGTGCAAGCTCATGCCTGGAGAGAGTGGAGCGGTTCGTGGTTTACCGTTCGACTTGCGGCAATCGCGTGGGGAAATCATCAACTCGATGACCAACCGGTGTTTCCCGACGATCTGAAGCAGCTTGTCGGCAACTTTCATGAAGGCGTTGGCCTTGCGGCTCCGAATCTGGATGTCTCGCCGTCGCCGAGCGTGCGCATGATCGTGCGGCCCTACATTGATGCCTTCCGCATGGCCGGTCAGGAAGTCGTGCTGCAGGATCCCGTTTATGTCGGTATCTACCTGTCCGTCTCGGTCAAGTTGGCGGCCAACTTTTTTCAATCGGAAATGCGCCATGCGATCACCCAGGCATTGGGTCGCGGACCGTCGGGTTTCTTCGAACCCGGGCGGTTCGGATTTGGCGAGGACTTGTATGCCAGCGACGTAATCGAGGCATTGATGTCGCTGGAAGGAATCGAGCATGTTTGCCTGAATCGATTCAAGCGTATTGGCGGACAGCATCCGGATATGGCAGAAGTGGGGTTTATTGTCCTGGACAGTCTGGAAGTGGCAGCCTGCAATAACGAGTCCGGCAAGCCTGAAATGGGTTACTACCGGCTCACGTTGCATGGAGGTCAGAAGGGATGAGCGCGCGCAAAGACCTGACGCGCTGGAACAGGGCAGGCCTGTCCCGCTTCAGGTATATCGATGGCAATGCGATCGAATATCTGGAAGCTCTGCGACTACAACTTCATGAGAAGTTCGGCGATTCGGAAACAGGGCCGTGCGCGTGGCTCAACCCTGCCGAAAAAACTCCGGCCAATGAAAAAGCAGCAGAATCTGAAAACCTGACCGAGCGGCAGGAGCGACTGAGCCGGCGCCAGGAACGGATTGTTGATTTCTACCATCAGGACCGGCGCGACTGGGCATGGGAGATCAGCAGAACGTTTGCACGCGCCTGTCATGTTCTGACCGAGCACACCAATGCCTATGCCAATGAGGCCTATCTGGGTACGGCAACGCAATGGGACCACATCCGGCGGCTGGTTGAGATGCTCGATTATCATCCCGCGCCGCCTGCGTCCGCGACAACACTGCTCGCATTTATCGCCAAGGACAACGGGACGGATGGGGAAAACCAGACGGCAGTTGTTCCAAAGGGATTCCAGGTCAAGCACAGCCCGGAGAATGGCGGCGCCAAGATCATTTTTGAAACGTTGCAAGACCTGAATATTGATCCGGCGCTCAATGGGCTTCGCCCCAAAGGTTGGAACCAGTCGGATGAGCCTGCGGCGTCCCCTGATACTGGAAGTACTCCACCAACGACCGATGAACGCCAATTTTCGGTTGTAGCCGGTGGGCCGGTTATCAATATCGAGGGTGTGGGGCCGGGTTATGCGCTCGAGCTTGACGGTCATTCATTGGCGGACAGCAATGGTTTCACAATCAGGAATTTTGTTGGCCTGAATCCGGATAACTCTGACCTTGATATCGCGACGAACCTTTTGTGGGAGTGGAAAGCCAAGGCGGACGTATTGATCGACTTTGCACTGGACGCCAATTGGTCCGCCGTCGAGGAGTGGCTACTCCCTGACATCGCAAGCGCAAGCGCGGAATTACTCGCCGAACAAAGCGGCAATTCCGTGGAACAGGCCGAAGCCCTCAAACTGCAAGTTGAGATCGTCGCGATTTGTCTGGACCAGCCGATTGTTGAACAGACCGCACTGAAGGATTTGATTGCGCCGCTTGCACCTGTAACGGCGACTGTCGAAACGACCTGGTATGCCGAACGCAAGCCGGAGGTCTTAGCCGATGAAGTTGCGATGGTTATGGATCGCGAAGACAACCTTGCTGAGGCGGTCACGATCGACAGCCTGGAACATATCAGCGCCGAAGTGGATCTGCTGGACATTCAGCTGCTGCCGAGCCCGGCGCAATTGGGCTGGAAAACGTGGTCCCGGGCAAGACGACGTTGCACTATTCGCCGCGCTGGAAGAGAAAATGCTGGCTAAACGGCTCAAACGTCATTCGTACCACTGAGCCGCACGGGCTTTCTGCCAGTGAGCCGGATGGTGAAAGTGCCGGAACTTTTGTCAGTTGGAAGAAAGCCGGCACGTGGAAATTTGCCAAAGTTGTCGACGCCGACAAGCGGAACCTGCGGCTGGAGTTTGGCGGGGCGCTTCCGGTTGAACATACGCCTCTTTATGAAGTTCGACCTCTCGACGGTCCGAATCTGCCCGCAGAGATAGAAGAGGTCGGGCTTCTGGACGAAGAACTGCCTGCCGGTGCAATCGAGGATGTGACTGCGGAAGACTTGCAGGCCGAAGAATCTCCTGAAATGCCTCTCGTCATCAGTACCGGGCCCACCGCTTCTCTCGATCCTCTTTCATCGATTCCGGGACTTTTTGGAAAGCTTTCGGAAGTTGGCAGCTTCATCGTGCCAACGCCAATGCTGCCGATGGATCTCGTCAAGGCAGCGGTGAAGATGCTGTTGAAAATGGGTGTGATGATTATCCCGAGCACCGGCAAGCCAGTGTTTGAGTTCACGCCGCCTGACGAACTTGCCGACTCCATTTATCAGCTTGTCGTCGATTCCGAGAGTGTCGCCTGGGAGGAAGAAGACGAAGAAATTGTCAAAGGTGCGATAGAAGTGGCTCTTGCATCGAACCAGCCTGTCGATCCGCAGCCCGTGTTTTTCAAGAAGATCAGCGAAGCCGTCCTTGAGAAGGGACCGTTTCTGGTCATTGCCGCGAATCCGCCCGTCAAGGCGGTCGTCGATTCGATCGTGCCGCGCTATGTAATTGAAGGTGAAGCCAGCAAGGCAAAAAGCGGCGCGTGGGTGGTTGGCGAGTTTTCAGACGGGCTCCGGGCACTTCAGATCGCTGACATTGCCGAGTACATAGATGACGACGAGGCTGAAAGATTTTCCCTGCGATTTGAGAATCTCACCGGAAATGTCGGCGAATTGCAAAACGTCTACGCCGATTTTCGCGGTGAGCTGGTTGCCGAAGGGGCAGCGATCAACATTTCGCTGGTCGACCCTGACGACATAGAACTGGAGCAGGTTCCCGAGACCCTGACAGTTGGCCAGGATGTCTTGCTGAGTGCTGAAGGTGAAGAGCCTGTCGCGGCGAAAATAGACACTATCAAGGGGAACTCGATCACGACCAGTCCGCGGGCAAGCGGCTATACCAAGGGCGATCTGGTTATTCTGGGCAACGTCGTCATCGCCAGTCACGGAGAGAGCAAACCCGAGAAGATCCTTGGCAGTGGCGGAGCGTCC
The DNA here is from genome assembly GCA_951812315.1 of uncultured Burkholderiales bacterium. Lineage (GTDB taxonomy): Bacteria > Pseudomonadota > Gammaproteobacteria > Burkholderiales > Eutrophovitaceae > SG8-40. Next base: position 12,324 of record CATOSA010000011.1, on the reverse strand, counting down.
AGATCCAACCAGGAATTCACGCTAGAAGTCGATCAGGTGTCGTTTACGCCGGACCCGAGCAAAAGTTCCGGCGTGGCCGCGGCGATAGACGTCATCGTCGCCGGCAGAGTATGGGAGCAGGTCTCTACGCTCAAGGACTCCACTTTTGCTGATCACCACTATGCCATACGCATGACTGAGGATGGGCATGTCAGAATCCTCTTCGGCGACGGTGACTATGGGCGTCGCCTGCCAACAGGCACAAACAATATCCGCGTCCGCTATCGCGTCGGGTCAGGCCTCGCCGGCAACGTTCCGGCGAACGCACTCGCAAAGCCGGTCAAGCCACATCCACGTATTGATACGGTCATGCAACCGCTCCCGGCCGCCGGCGGCGGCGATATGGAAGACGCAATTTCGTTGCGCGAAAACGCGCCGCCCACGTTGCTCGCGCTCGAGCGCGCGGTGTCCCTTTCCGATTTTTCACATTTGGCGGCCGCCCAAAGCAGTGTCTGGCAAGCGAGGGCGTATAGCCAGATTTCTCATGGTGGCAGGGCCGAAAGAGTTGCGGTTGTGATTGTCCCGGCAGGTGGCATTCAATCGGCACAGATCAGAAAGACAATACGATCCTTCCTTCAGAAACATGCTTTACCCGGTGTACAGGTGAGCGTCGATCCGTTTGTCGAGGAGCGCGTCAGCCTGTCACTGACAGTGAGAGTCAAGACCGACGAATTTGTTGCAGACGAAGTACAGAAAGCGGTTGCCACCGCGCTGGTGGATCACTTCACGTTGCAAAACAGAAAGCTCGGGGAGCACCTCTACCTGAGCGAGGTCTACAAGGTCGTCGAGGGGGTGCGGGGCGTCGAGAATTCGATCTGTGTGCTCAACGAAGATGAAAGTTTGCAAATCGTCACGGCAACCAACGAAAGCACGGTTGTCTACCTGGACACCGAGGCAGAAACCAATCCGTCCAGGCTTGAAGTCGCGTTCGAGGAATATCTGCCATGAGTTACGCGTTCGACTCGAAACTGGGTGAGCAACTGTACCGGTTGTTGCCGGAAGTCTACCGCACTCGCGACAAGATCCCGGGCTAGGTCAATGCAGATTCGGCGACTCAAGACCTGGCGAAGTACCTGGACGCGCATGGTCACCTGCTAGATCTGATTCACGCAACGCTCGACCAGCAACTGAAGGACACATTGCCGGAAACGAGTCAGGAATGGCTGTTGCCCTATTTCGCGCAACTGCTGGCCGCAAGCATTGTGTCTCCTGAGTCCGAAGGCAGGCGTATCGAAATTGACCGTGCTGTTTCATGGCGGCAGCGCAAGGGCACGCTGCAGTGCGCGGAGGAAATTGCCGAAGCCGTCGGACAGATGGAAGTGGAAATCCAGGAGGGTTGGAAACGGGTCGCCGTGACGCCGCGCGTTGGCATGCCGCTCATGCCGGCCGGGGTATCGGACGACACACTGGTCATCGACATGAATGTGTCCTCCGATGCCATTCGGCATCCCGGCCTGCCCGCGGCGATGGTGGATTTGCGCCAGGCCTCGCGTTCCGTAAAAGCCCTGGCGACCAACCCGGCAGCGCGGACTTCTGCGTTCAGCGGAGTGAATCATACGTGGCGACAAGCGAACCATCACGGTGCGCCGTGTTTTCCGGGCAGCTTTGATGACGTTTCGCGCAGAACCGTAGATATACGCACTCCTGACGCACAGAACGGCCACTACCACCACAAACGCTTGCTGGCGTATACGCCGCCTCCGTCCAGACTGTTCCCGAACGACACAATCCGGTTGCACTGGGACAGGAGAAACGATCCCGCAAACGGTGCGCTCTTCGAGGAGAAAGAAGAAAACGGTGTGCGGCTCATTCGCAACAAGACCGATCGAATCGTCGAAATCAGCGGTGACGTCACACTGAGTCCTGCGAGACCATATCGAATCGAGGGTCTGAATTTCAGAAGAAGGCTGTCCGTTGATGACGGCGGCACTCTCGACCTGCAGAGGGTCGAAGCGGTTGAAGTACAGGTAGATACCTTTTCCAGCGACGAAACCGTGCTGAAAGCCAAGGACTGCCTGTTCGGCGAACTATCCGTTGGCAGCGGCACTGCCACCTTGGACAGTTGCACCGTCCTCGACAAAGCGTTCCTGTACGACCTGGACGCCATAAACTGCATCTTCATGGATATGACGGGGACATCGATTACCGGTGTGGTCCGGCATTCGCGCGTTCCTGTCGCTGCTCCGGTGAGTGCTGACGACATGCATATCGAGGAATGCACGTCCGACGACCCCGGGTTCTTTGTCAACCAGACTGCGCTAACTGCCAGAGCAGTTCTGGCGCCAGATACACCACAATCCATTCTTGGCGGCGCCAGCGATGGCGGCGAGCTGGGGCGTTATCACGCAGGGAGGAAAGGAAGACCGGTGCGAATATCCGGGCACTTCAGCGCTGCCAATGCGCAAAGCCTGCCGGCAAATGCCGGTTCGCCGCTGAAGGACGTTGTATTTGAAGGTGACGTGGAAGTTGCCGGCGGAACATTCCAAATCGTGCGTGCAGCGGCAAAATCCTTGACAGTTACTACCGAAATGTCGTACGCCGACAATGGCGATGTCATGGCATCGTTGGACGCGACGGACTGCATTTTCGAGAACCTGATAGTCAGGCCGGGTCTGGCGCGGCTGGAATATTGTACCGTTATGGGTGCTGCGCAATGCACGCATCTGCAGGCTAGTGACTGCATTTTTGCAGGCAGCGTGACTGATGGTGCGGGAAGCGGGCCCGAGTCGGGTTGCGTTCGTTATTCACGGATTCCGGATGGGTTGAATGGGGCCGGGTTGAATCTTCATCCGGGGCGCGCGGACACCAATAGTACTGACGTGCCGGTATTCAACGAACTGTCGTATTGCATTTTTACGGCCGCGTTAGCGGTCGATTCCAATGACGCAACAATCATCTACGCCGGGACGAACGGCGCAGGTGTGTTCAAGAGCGTGGATGGCGGGCTGAACTGGGTCGCGATGAATTCGGGTCTGACCGACCTCAACATTCAGGCCATGGTCATTGATCCCGGCAACTCGGCAACTTTATACGCTGGCACCACGGGTGCGGGTGTATTCAAGAGTGTCGATGGCGGGTTCAACTGGGACGGGATTAATGTTGGCTTAACTGACGTCAATGTTCAGGCATTGGTTATTGATCCCGGTAACCCGGCGATCATCTACGCCGGCACCGATGGCGCCAGTGTGTTCAAGAGCGCGGATGGCGGGCTGATCTGGGACGGGACGAGTGCCGGCTTGACTGACCTTGATGTCCAGGCCCTCGCGATTGATCCTGTCACGCCGGCAACTGCCTATGCCGGTACCAGTGGCACAGGGGTATTCAAGAGCACCAATGGCGGGCAAAACTGGGACGAGGTGAACGCGGGTCTGACGGAACCCAATGTCCAGGCCATTGCCGTTGATCCCGGTAACCCCGCGATCATCTACGCCGGCACCGATGGCGTCGGTGTGTTCAAGAGCGTGGACAGCGGGCAGAACTGGGACGCTGTGAACTCAGGGCTGACCGAACTCAACGTCAGATCGTTGGCAAGCGACTCTGACGACACGGCAATAGTCTACGCCCGCAACTATCCCGGAGTTGCGTTCAAAAGCGTGAACAGCGGGCTCAACTGGGTGCGGGAAACGGTAGTAACAGGGTGGAATCAATTCGTGCGCCGCAATCCTGAATTTGGTGAGCCGGGTTACGGCGCACTGCACCCGCTCACCTCGAAATCCGTACGCTTCGGTGCTGAAGACGGCGGAGAGATGGGTGGTTATCACCACAAGTACTACAGCCTCAGGGCGGAAGCCGTACTCAAAAAGATGCGTGAGTTTTTGCCCGTCGACATTGAGCCGGTGCTGATCCAGGACACGCGACTGCTACGCGTTCCACCGCAGCAATCGACTTAAAAAGAATCGACAAGTATTCGGGGGAGAAACATGAAAACCGAAATTTCAAGGGACAGTCATCAACCGGAAAAACGCTACTCCGGTGTCTATCAGCAACAGGGGCGCATGCTTGCTGACGCAGACTGGAACGAACTGGTCGAGATACTCAAGGACCGGTTGAACGATGCGCTCAAGGACGTCCTCGGCAATGGTTCACCATTGCACCGGAACGTGGTCGACAACGAAACCAGCCCACCGAATTTGCAGTGGGGTTATGTCTATGTGGGCGGCATTCAGACCGCAGTACGTCTGGATGCCGGCGCAACCCAGCAACCGCTATTCGAACACGACCATCAGGAAGATTTTCCGGCCGCGCCCGCGTTGCCTTCAGCGCCAGACGACAACTACGTTCTTTATGCAGATGTCTGGGAGCGGACCGTTACCCACCTGATGGATGAACGCCTGCGCGACAAGGGCCTGCACGGCGTCGACACCTGCTCGCGCAAACAGACAATTGCCCAGGTGAAATGGTGCCGGACTGATCCTGAAACATCCTACAGCAATCCGGCCAAGGGCAATGCGAATCTGAGGGCTACGTTACTGCACAAGACGACCGAGACCGATCCGTGCGATCCCTGCGCGGCTGAGCTGGATGTCGAATCCAGGGTCGGCAGCTATCTCTTCCGAGTCGAAGTGCATGACGTCAAGGGCGATTCAGACGATGCGACTGAGATCACACTGAAGTGGTCGAGCGAGAACGGTGCCGAGCAGTTCGAAGCCTTGCTTGCAAAAGAGGAAATGCCGGACGGTTTCGTCAGCGACAAATGGGCGTACGAGTTCTTCGACGAGACCAGTGAAAGACATCTCGGGGTGCATCTCGAACAAGCGACGTCAGCCCCGGTTCGCGGCGTGCTTACCACCGTTAGCGAGCCGGCGAATCCTTATGCTGTTCCATCAATATCCGGATCAAACGCGACGACCACATTCGTTCGCCGCTGGGACGGCTACTGCAGACTGGATCTGACGACCAAGACTCTGATCGAAGGTAAAGACAGGGGAGTCGATCTATCGACTGGTAAAGCCGACAACGCGCCCGGCTTCGTGGATGTTGATTCCTCACTGAAGATAATCCTTGCCGCCATCCGGCTCGACATGACCCTGGACAACAGGAAGTTCGTTGCCGGTGACTACTGGCTGGCGGATGTACGCGAGGCTGAGCATGATCCGCTGGATCCCGCGAAGAGCAAGTTGATCGAGAACGAGCGACCCCATGGCATAGATCACCACTACCTGACGCTCGGCAACGTGATAAGCGGCGTACTGCAAGACAACGCCGAAGCTGATCGCAAACATGCGTTCCCCCCACTGACTGAAATGACGCGAATGTTCATGGCCGGCGGTGACGGACAGGAAGTGGTGCCGGGTGAACCATTGCCGCAGCCCCTGCGTGTCGCGGTCGCAAATGGCGAATGGCCGGTGCAGGGGGTAACTGTGCGTTTTCAGAGCAAAGACAGTGCAGATACCCTGACGCCGTTGAACGGAGGAGTTACCGATGCCAACGGCATCGCCGAATGCGAGTGGACGCCGGCAAACGTTGCAATAAGCCCCCCGGTCCATGGCCCAAGTTTGCGGTCACGGCAACGCTGGTTGATCCGGACGACGCGGCCAGGGATCTGCCCCATCCACCGGTCCATTTCCATGCCAATCTGATTTCAGCGGGTCAGGTTGCCTATGAACCCGGGTGTCCGGTTACCGGAGAGAACGCAGTGCATAGTCGCCTGGTCGCCGACGGCGACCTGAATCTGGGCGCAGACAACTTTTACTCCGTCAAGGAAGTGCTCGATGCATTGTTGTGCAAAATGCGGGCGCGGCATATTCCTTACGATGTCACGGCATCGAACTCGGCGCGCTGGCAAGACGTGAATCTGGAAGAAGATCCAGCCGCGACACCGCCGCAAACAGTGCAGGACGCGATTGATGACTTGCTTGAAAACCTTCACAGTGAAGATATCAAGTATCCGCTGCCCGATTGCAGCCCGGATACGAATACGCTCAAGAGCTATCTTGCGGCGGACATCGCCAATATTGTCAATGAAGACGGCAAGGACTACGCGCGGATCAAGGACCTGTGGGACGCGCTGCTATGCCATCTCGACGCCGCGAAGTTGCCAATCGATCGCGACTCAGAATTGTGCGAGGCACTGAAAAACGATGCGCAGGTCAAAACGGTGCAAGACGCACTCAACGTCGTTTGTCGAAAAGAAAGTGGCGGGTGTGCGGTCACCGTGGGTCATGGCGGCAACTATCCGTCTCTCGAATCAGCATTCGCAAGCGAGGAGTTGAAAAAGGAATCACAAATCAGCATTTGCCTGCTTCCACGTACGAGCAAAGGCAATCACGTTATCGAAAAACTTGATGTTTCAGGTAAGGAATCTATTGCGATATCCGCTCACGCAGTAAAAGTCGCGGTCCGGGACGAATTGTCTCTGGAGGCTGGCGACGTCAGCCTGAGCGGAATTCATTTTTCTTTTGTCGACAGTGCCTCATCGAAGGGCAGGGGCACCGGACACATCATGCTTTCGTCGCCCGGCGACGGCAACGTCGTCGTCAAAAATTGCCACTTTTCCCGGACTTTCTACGGGACAGCGACGTGGCGACCGATGGTTTCGGTAGGCAAACGCTCAAATGTGCAGTGGACCGACAATCGTATGCAGGCAGATCGCCAGCACCGGGAAATTCTCAGAGCCGTTCTCACGGATAGCGAAGAGACACCGCGAGCCAGTCGTGATGCATACGAAGGTCTGGTGCGAGTCTGGAACATGAATCCTTACGAGGATCCTGAAAAGTTCGAGGTCGAAGCGGCTGCCGCGGCCGAAAAGATATCGAAGCTGAGCAGCGCCGAGCGCAAGGCCTGGCATGCGAAGCGGGACGTTACCCTGATTGACAAGTTGCCTGTCGCGCCGATGCGGATTTCGTTGCCTGGCGCGGTAATGAGAAACACCGGCCCGGCGCCGGCCACAGGAGGAACGCCGCCGACACGAGGGACCGAGCGTACACCGTCGCCGCCGGAGCTCAGAGACACAGACACTACACCGGAAAGACGCGACACTGAACCGACCAGAGATACGCCGACCAGAGATACTAGCGATACGAGGGATACAGGGGATACAAGAGACAGGGGCGAAGTGATAAGCCCGCTTCCGGGAGGCGGCCGTTTCGAGCCAATACTGAGACGTGGTCGATTTGAGCCGGCAAGAGGGATTGCTGCATCAGCCGTGCGGCGAACTGCAATGTACGAGGTTTCTCCCAAATCCGAGGTGGAGAAATTCTATGCACTGCTGAATGCCGATCGCAGACTGGAGGAGGCAGAGATTATTGATGCGATACGCACCGTATCTGCGCTGGTAACCAAGCCCGACTACGCGCTCACGCTTTGGTCGAATGACGTATGGGGATGGATATCGAACAATGATATCTCGGGGTACGTCGCGCTTCACTACGGTCAAAAAGATGCACAACCACTGTCCTGGTCATCGACCGCTGGTGACTCAGCCAAACAAAAACTCAAGGCGAGCTGGGCGCACAACGAATTTGGCAATGACTTGTCAGCAAAGTATCAGCTCAACCTGCATGGTAACCATTTTGGCGCTGTTCACAGCATGGTCAATGGCAGTGTGCTGAAAGTCATCGAAACGATTCTGGCCGGGGGCGGGCAGCCGAGTAGCACAATTCAGTCATACGAATCCGTTACCGTGACTGACAACACGTTCTACGAAGCGGGCAGCAGTTTTGTTGGTCAGTTCATGAGTCTGAGCGGAAATCAGTTCCTGCACGAAAGCGAAAAAGAAGCGATCGTGGCTCATGCACTGGGTATGCGGGCCACGTTCATCGGCAATATGTCCCACGCGATGCCGGAAGGCGCAGGCTACTTTGGCCACTCCGTCGAACAGATTTCCAAATACGCGATCAAGCAACCTGGTCTGAACATGGTGCAGATCGTATAAGCGCTCAAGTAACCGAATGCGGGGCCCTGACCCTTTAAAGGATGGTGTGCGGACCGGTGACTAGATGAAGTCGACAGTTACAACTGAGAAGCGCTCCACACCGCCGGTAGGCCGGTCGCGTCTCTACGTCCATAATCCAATAGGCCCCGCGCAACGCGCACAGCAGTTCGCGATGCGCAAAATACTTCGGCCCGACCAGGTCGTGCGCAAACTTGTCGCTGGCGATTCCGATAGCAGGAAATTCGAAAGTGATTCAGATTACGTCGTCGCATGGGGTACGGTCGACCACAGCACTTCTCATGCGCCCGGCATACCGCCTGGCGAACCTGGCGGCGAACTCACTGTTCAACGTTCCGGGAATGAGGATCCGGAAGAAGAGCTTCAGCGTCAGCCCGAGGAGGAGGAAGAGGAACCGGTTCAGGCAAAGCTGATTCAACGGCAGCCGGATGACGAAGAAGAGCCCGCTCAGGCCAGGCTCACCATCGGCCGGGCCGATGACAAGTACGAACAGGAGGCAGATCGCGTCGCTGACCAGGTGATGGCGATGTCCGGTTCGCGGCTACAGCGCCAGGCTGAGAACGAGGAACCGGAAGAAACGATTCAGGCCAAGCCGCTGGCCGATCAGATAACGCCGTTGGTGCAGCGGCAAGAAGAACATCCCGAAGAAGAGACGCCTGTTCAAACCAGACTGATCCAGCGAGAGACTGACGAGGAAGAAGAAGCGCAGCTCAAGCCGATTCAGCGGCAGGCGGAGGAAGAGGACGAGCCGGCACAAGCTAAACTGATCCAGCGGCAGGTTGACGAGGAAGAGGAAACGCAACTCAAGCGGATTCAGCGGCAAACCGAAGAAGAAGACCCGGCACAAGCCAAGCTGATTCAGCGAGAGACTGGCGAGGAAGAAGAAGCGCAGCTCAAGCTGGTTCAGCGGCAAGCCGAGGAAGAGGAAGGTGAAGTACAGGCCAAAGGATCTATTCCTTCCGCACACGCTGCATCCGAAGCGGTACACAACCCGTCACCGGGTTCGCCAATTCGTCCCGATGTCAGGTCCATTCTGGAATCGAATATCGGCGCGGATCTTGGCAATGTTCGCGTGCATGAAGACAGTGCGTCACAAGAAGCGGCCGCGTCCATTAACGCTAAAGCGTTCACGCACAAGAACGATATCTGGCTGGGCGCAGGCCAGTCCCAGTCGGACCTGCACCTGATGGCGCACGAGGCGACCCATGTCGTTCAGCAAGGTGCCGCCGTGCGTGCTGCCCCGTCGGCAATCAGTGAAACCGCTCCACGCGTACAGCGTCTCTGGAACCCGATAACGGCTGTCGCAAATGTCGTCAGCGATGCCGTCGAGTGGGCCGGAGACAGCATTGGTGATGCCGTCAATTTCATCAAGGAAAAGGCGAGCGAGTTTGTTCGCAGCATGCCGGGATACTCGTTGTTCACCGTTATTGTCGGCAGTGATCCGATTACCGGGCAGAGCGTAGACAGGACCGGACGGAATTTCATCGAGGCTGGGCTCGACGTGATTCCGAATGGCAGTGCGTTGAAAGAGAAACTCGAAGAAGAGGGCGCGCTCGAAGAAGCTGCGCGCCGGCTGGACGAGCAAATTGCCGAACTGGCTATCAGCCCGACCGAGATCGGTGCCCAGTTGTCGGCGTTCTGGTCAAGCCTGAGCATCGCGGACGCGACCAGACTGCCTTCCGTGATGGACAGGCTGCTCAATATTATCAGGGGACCGGTCGACAGAATCAGACGGTTCGCGGTCAATGTCGCGTCAAAGCTGCTGCAGATCGCCAAGGATTACCTGATCTCTTCGCTGATCAATTTCATCAAGAAGCGCACCACCGCCTATCCATTATTGACGGTCATCCTCGAGCGTGACCCGATTTCCGGCGAGGAAGTTGAACGTACACCGATCGCGTTGTTGCGCGGATTCATGCTGCTGTCCGAAAGCGGTGCGGAGCAATTGCGTCAGATGGAAGAGTCGGGCAGCTTGCAAAAAGCAGCCGACTGGCTGAATGGTGCTATTGCACGGCTGAATCTGTCCCGCGAAGAACTGGTCAATGGATTCATGAGTATCTGGGAGTCAGTCGGCATCCACAGCCTGCTGGATCCGCTCGGTGTTTTCCGTCAGATCTACGACACCTTTGCAGCGCCGGTCGGAAGAATCAGCAATTTCGTGATTGAAGTTGGCACGATGGTTCTGAAGTTCATCAAGGATGCGCTGATCAGGCGACTTGTTGCCTATGCCAGGACCACACGCGGGTATCAACTGTTAACGGTGATTCTTGCCAGGGATCCATTCTCCGACGAGCCGGTGGAACGCAGTGCGGAGAACATCATTCACGGCTTCATGAGTCTGATGGATGGCGGCGAGGAACAGTTCCAGGAAATGAAACAGACCGGTGCAATAGCCCGTCTGACAACGCGCATAGAGAACGCGATCGCCACGCTCAATTTCACCTGGGAATACATCAAGGGTCTGTTTGTCACCGCATGGGAGAGTTTTTCTCTTGCCGACCTTGCTGCATCGATCGCCGCATTCCAGCGCTTGATGGCGATCTTTGGTGCGCCACTGCTGCGCTTGGTCAATTTTGTCGGCGAGGTCATCAATCTGGTCATTGAAGTTGCGCTGCAACTGATGAATTTTCCGGTGGCGCTGATATCAAACATCATCACCAAAGCCATGCAGGCTTTCGACGATATCAAACGCGACCCGGTCGGATTTCTGAAGAATCTTCTGCGCGCAGTCAAATCCGGTTTCGTCAAATTCTTTGACAACATTCTCACGCACCTGATCAGGGGCGTTACCGGATGGCTGTTCAAGGAACTCAGGGATGCGGGCATCAATCCACCGGCTGATCTAAGCCTCAGATCAATACTCGGATTCGTCCTGGACGTGCTGGGCATTTCCATCGACAGAATTTTTCAGAAACTTGCCGCGAAAATTGGCCAGGACAAAGTCGATCGCATCCGGGGCATGATCGACAGGCTGACCGGAATCTGGACTTTCGTGTCCGACGTGATGGCTCGCGGACCGGTTGCGATATTGGAATACATTCAGGAAAAAATCATCAATCTGTGGAACGTTGTGCTCGACGCCGTTCGCAACTGGGTCGTGACACGAATTGTCCAGCGTGTCGTTGCAAAATTGCTGAGCATGCTTGATCCAACCGGAATCATGGCAGTGGTGAACGGCTTCATCGCTTTCTACAATGCGGTGCAGTCATTTATCGCCTACCTGCGCGAAATGCTGGAAATCGTAAATTCCTTCGTCGAAGGCGTTGCGGAAATTGCACGCGGAAGCGTCGAGAGAGCAGCGAACTTCCTCGAAGGTTCGCTCGCCCGGGCGGTGCCGGTTGCGATCGGCTTCCTTGCCAATCAGGTTGGCTTGAGTGGTCTTGGCCGGCGCATCGGCGAGATGATTGAGCGGGTCAGAGAGATGGTGGACAAGGGCCTGGCCTGGCTGATTGACAAGGCAGTCAGGGCAGGCGGTGCATTGCTGCGCATGGGTAGGAGTGCAGTAGGTGCTGTGACGAATTGGTGGCGTTCCAGAAAACGGTTTCGCACAGAAAATGGCGAGCGTCACTCACTTCACTTTGCCGGTGAAGGTACGAGTGCCCGTTTGATATTACAGAGTGATCCAGTTGAAATTGGGCAATGGATTACGAGCAAACGAGCAGGTAACTTGCCAGCTGCAAAACAAACTGCTGTATCCATGATAGAAACGCTGCTTGCCGAGATCAATACCATAAAGGCCGGAACAGCAAGCGCACCGCGCTCAATGGATGTTGTTCTCGGCGAACTTTCCGGCCACATTGTCACGGTGCTGGGGGGTGACACTTTGGCCGAAGCAAAAGCGTATCCGGATTTCCAGACTGCGGATGGCTGGTTCAAGCCGGCTGCCCTGCGTTCTTTCATCATGCAAGCCGAAGGCATTCAGACTACGGCGGCGAATTCGAGAATACGCACATGGAAAGATAATGATCAGTTGAGAAGTTGGGAAAGCAATCCCAGAGACGGCAATAAACAATTCTCGTTTGTCAACCCGAACACAGATCGAAAAATCCCCAAAACCAGCCGGCGAACTTTCTATGGCTTTGGCAACAATATAGAGAAGAGTTCATCAGATGGTCACGCCGTCATGAATATGACCTTGCACGCGGATATGTCTGAGCAGAGAGGGATCAGGCAGGGATATATTTCTGAGGCGGACGCCGCCAGGAACCAGGGTTGGTTTGACACCGCGAAAAATGATTCCGCGTTTCAACAACAATATGCGATTTATGAATGCGCAAGATTTGTGCACAACATGCCAACCAAGAGGCGCTTCTTTACCTGGGGTTCGGCGATCATGGGACACGATGATTCATCGCATGAAGGCGCCTCGAGCTACTGGAATGCCGCCGGAAACC
>CATOSA010000010.1 GCA_951812315.1 uncultured Burkholderiales bacterium | reverse complement strand
TCCACGTGGCAGGGCCGGTGTTGTATTCTGATGCAACACAAATGTCGTAATGAACAGGTCGGAGCAAATGGGTCGCAATGAGTAAGGCCCAGTGAACAGCGCACAGTGAACAGCGCACAGTGAACAAGCAAAGTAAATAAACAGAGCGGGAACAACTGCAAATGAAGACGACATTTCTGGAGTTCGAACAGCCGGTCGCGGAGCTGGAAGCGAAGATCGAAGAGCTGCGTTATGTACAGGACGACTCTGCGGTGGATATCTCGGAAGAAATCGTACGCTTGCAGAAAAAAAGCGGATCGCTCACCAAGGAAATGTACGGCAAGCTGTCGCCGTGGCAGATATCCCAGGTCGCACGGCATCCGCAAAGGCCGTATGCGCTCGACTACATCAATGCCTTGTTTACCGATTTTGAAGAGTTGCACGGCGACCGTGCATTCGCCGAGGATCCTGCAATCATCGGCGGCCTGGCGCGCTTCGGCAGCCAGTCGGTGATGGTGCTCGGCCATCAGAAAGGTCGCGATACCAAAGACAAGCTCTACCGCAATTTTGGCATGCCCAAGCCGGAGGGCTATCGCAAGGCATTGCGTCTGATGCGACTGGCCGAGCGCTTTGAAATTCCGGTCTTGACGTTCGTTGATACGCCTGGCGCATATCCAGGCGTTGGCGCCGAGGAACGTGGTCAGTCAGAAGCGATTGGCCGTAACCTGTACGCGATGGCCGAACTACGGGTCCCTGTCATTGTGACGATAATCGGGGAGGGCGGCTCTGGCGGGGCGCTCGCGATCGCCGTCGGTGATTTGACTCAGATGCTGCAATACTCGATCTATTCCGTAATATCACCTGAAGGCTGCGCATCGATTCTCTGGAAAAGTGCCGAAAAGGCCGCCACTGCGGCGGATGCGCTTGGCATTACCGCCAAGCGGCTGAAGTCCCTTGGTCTTATTGACAAGGTCATTCCCGAGCCGCTGGGAGGTGCCCATCGGGATTACGAAGGCATGATGAAGATCATGCGGCGGGAACTGCAGGAGGCGCTTGCGTCGGTGAGGGGCAAGTCAATTGACCTGATCCTTGAAAATCGTTTCGAGCGACTCCTGGTGTATGGGAAGTTTCGCGCGAGCGACTGAAGGTATTCTGCTGAATCTGCGGATGCTTCGAAAAGCCGGGTCAGATTTTTTTGTGCGGACGAATTCAGGTCCTGAAACGTGATTGGCGTAGTCGACGCAATTTCGAATTCGCTCAAGCAGCACGAAGTCGAAAATTGCAAGGTGTGCGTCGCGTTGAGTGGCGGTCTTGATTCGATTGTGTTGCTCAACGCATTGTGCGAACTGGCGGCGCCACGCAATATTGTGCTCAGTGCGTTTCACGTCGATCACGGACTCAGCCCGCATGCGCAGAAATGGACCGCGTTCTGCATCGAGCAATGCCGGCAGCTCGGCGTTGCATTGACGGTAGAGCGTGTAACCGTAGATGCCGGCGCAGGTCTTGGAACAGAGGCGGCGGCACGCGCTGCCCGATACGCGGTGTTCGCGAAGTGCGACGCCGAGTATTTGGCACTCGCCCATCATGCCGATGATCAGGTCGAGACATTTCTGATTCAGCTATTGCGTGGCAGTGGTGCGCCCGGGTTGAGTTCGATGCCCCTCGAGCGAGTTCTTGGGAGCGGCGCTCCGCGGCTGCTTCGCCCAATGCTGTCTCGAACACGAGCAGAACTCGAAGCGTTCGCCAGCCAACGGGCGCTGCGCTGGATAGAGGACGAATCGAATACGGATTTGGCGTTCGATCGCAATTTCCTGCGCCACTCCCTGTTGCCGGTGCTCGAGCAGCGGTTCCCGGCTTACCGGTCGACACTGTCGCGCGCTACGCAAAATCTTGCAGACGCTGCGAAATTGCTGGATGTGCTGGGACGGCAGGATCTTTTGTCATTGCGCGCTGGCAATTGTGATCAGGCTGGCGATTTCGATCACGGCGGCAACTCCGATCACGGCGATGTTGGCCGCAGTGGCCTGCGCGTTGATGTATTGAAAAGTTGGCCGCGAGCGCGAGCGCTGAATACGTTACGTTACCTTTTTCGAGAGGAAAGTTTGACACTTCCACACCGTGCGGCGATTAGTGAAGCGCTACGCCAGGTCGTTAATGCGCGCCCGGATGCGCAGATCAGAGTCGATTTTGGTGAAGTCAGTTTGCGCCGCTACCGTGATCATGTTTATCTGGTTCGGAACATTGAGGTGCCGCCGGATTGGCATGCCAAATGGTCCGGAAAAGAAAAAGTGGCACTTCCAAAGGGTCTGGGAGAGTTGCATTTGCGACCCGGGCAGGGCGCCGGGCTATCTGCCCGCGCGCTGGACGGTGCTGACATCAGCGTAGGGTTTCGCCGTGGCGGGGAACGCATGGCCGTGGCTGCCGGCCGGCCTCACCGTAACCTTGGAAAACTGTTCCAGGATGCCGGCGTAGCGCCATGGTTGCGTGAACGGACGCCGATCGTGTTCTGCGGTGAAAAAGTTGCGTGGGTGCCGGGGCTAGGCTGCGCTGCAGAGTTCCAGGCTAGTCTCACCGAGACATCTTTCAAGGTCGAATGGTTGCACGTGGTGGGAAAGGCGCAATCCTGAAGCTGGCAATCTGCAACGTCCCGTATATGTCGCCTGATTGGTGAATCTTTGCTCAAAGATCAGCCATGGGGATCCGGATGTTGCTTTGCATCAACGCTCCGGCAGTGTTGATTACCATTTCATTCCTTTGATCAAATGAAAATGCTACTCTGCTGAAATTTTTAGCAAACCCCATTGATTAGCAAACCCCATTGAAAAGCGGAGAAATAATGGCAGTCGAACGTACCCTCTCGATCATAAAACCTGATGCGGTCGCCAAGAACGTGATTGGACAAATACTGGGTCGCTTTGAAGCGGCGGGGCTCAAAATAATTGCAATCCGAATGGCGCATCTGTCGGAGGCCGAGGCGGGCGGGTTTTACGCTGTACATAAAGACCGGCCGTTTTTTCGCGATTTGATCAAGTTCATGACCTCTGGCCCGGTATCGATCCAGGTTCTTGAGGGAGAAGGCGCCATCCATGCCAATCGTGATCTGATGGGCGCGACCGATCCCACCAAGGCGGACAAGGGAACGATTCGCGCAGATTTTGCCGAGAGCATTGATGCCAATGCGGTGCACGGCTCGGACTCGCCGGAGACGGCCGCGGTTGAAGTTGCCTATTTCTTTCCCAGCATGGAGGTGTTTTCGCGCTCATGAAGCGAAACTTGCTGGATCTTGACGCGCGCGCACTCACTGATTTTTTCAACGAAATCGGTGAGAAATCATTTCGTTCTGGTCAGGTTTTGCGCTGGATACATCAGTCGGGCACAACTGATTTTGAACAGATGACGGATCTTTCCCATGCGTTGCGTTCAAAACTCGCGCAGTGCGCTGTGGTAGACAGTCCCCAATGCGTATCGGCATCTGAGGCGTCAGACGGCACGCGCAAGTGGCTTCTTTCAGTTGGCAAAGACAATGCAATCGAAACCGTATTCATGCCGGAAGTGAACCGCGGAACCCTTTGCGTGTCATCACAGGTAGGGTGTGCGCTTGAATGCGCTTTCTGCGCGACTGGGCGCCAGGGTTTCAATCGAAACCTGACGACGGCGGAGATCATTGGCCAATTGTGGTGGGCAACGCGTAAACTGTCCCGCGAACCGGAGTGGGCGCGACTCGAGCGCGATGACGCGGATCGGCCAGGTCGCGACAATGCGGATCGACCCATCAGCAACGTCGTGATGATGGGAATGGGTGAGCCGCTGACCAATTTCGACAACGTCGTTCGGGCGATGCAAATCATGCTCGACGATCACGCCTACGGGCTGTCCCGGCGCAAAGTGACGCTTTCGACGGCTGGCATTGTGCCCGCGATCGACCGGCTGCGTGAGGAATGTCCGGTGGCCCTGGCAATTTCGCTGCACGCGCCCAACGACCGTTTGCGTGACGAGCTTGTGCCGATAAACAGGAAGTATTCATTGCGCCAGTTACTGGCAGCGTGCCAGCGCTATGTCGACCCTTTGCTCGGAGACGATATTCCCGGCGTGAAATGGGAGCGCAAAGGCGCGCCGCGTGATTTCGTGACGTTCGAGTACATCATGCTCGATGGCGTCAACGATGGTGTCCAACATGCGAGAGAATTGGTGGCGCTGACCCGGGATGTGCCTGGAAAATTCAATTTGATACCGTTCAATTCGTTTGCCGAATCAGGTTTTCAGCGCTCGCCGGATTCTCGTGTGCGTGCTTTTCGCGATGTACTCATTGCTGCCGGGCTGGTAGCAACCGTTCGCAGAACCCGCGGTGATGACATTGACGGTGCGTGTGGGCAGTTGGCGGGCCGCGTCCGCGATCGGCGCAATCGGCGCACTGACCGTAAACCGGGAATCGGGCGAAGCCTCGCCGAGGGTCGCGCATGAGTATTCGCGTTCTCTTTCTATGTATTGCTGCCATCCTGGCTGCCTGTGCTCAGACGTCCGAAGATGACGGGGAGATAAACGACGAGCAGACCCTCAATAATCGAGCACGCGTACACACAGAGTTGGCAAATGCGAACTATCTTGCCGGCCAGTACAATGTTGCGCTCGAAGAGGTAAACGTTGCTCTCGATGCGGTCGACGACTATATTCCGGTAGTGAACCAGCTCGGTCTGATCTACATTGCGCTCGGGCAAACCGAAGAGGCTGAAAAGCACCTGAAGCGCGCCATCAAACTCGATCCGGATAATCCATCGGTCAGCAACAATTTCGGTTACTTACTGTGTTCGATGGGCGACCAGGCTGAGGCAATGCGCTATTTCGAAAAGGCGTTGAGTGATCCTCTCTATCGCACGCCGGAATCAGCCTATGTCAACGCAGGGATTTGCGTGAAGAACACGGGCGATTATGCGCGAGCGCGGCAGTTTCTGGGCAGGGCGCTTGCGCTGTCGCCGGACCAGCCCCTGGCCTTGTATCAGATGGCGGATTTGTCATACTTGACCCGCGACTATCAAAACGCGCGTCGCTACGTCACCGGCCATCTGCAGGTCGTCGAGGCCGGGCCCGATGCACTCTGGCTCGCCGCAAGAATCGAGAGTCAGCTCGGTGATACGGTTGCGCTCGATTCCTATGGTGCCCAGCTCAACAGGCGCTTTCCTGGTTCGGCGCAGGCACGCGCATTCAATGCAGGACGATTTCGGTGAACGAGTTGCCAGAGACAGATGACGGGACGATTCAGTCCGCCGGATCGGAGCTCAGGGATGAACGTCGCCGGCAAAGTTTGAGCATCGGTGATGTTTCCCGCCATCTGAAGCTTTCAGTGCGCCAGGTAGAGGCGCTCGAGAACGATGAATTCGAAGTGTTCGGGGGGGCGGTATTCGTCCACGGTTTTTTGCGCAACTACGCGAAGCTGCTGGGACTTGCTTCGGAGGATTTGATCAAGGCGGCGGATCGCACACTCATGCCGCAAGGGAGCGCCGAGAATGGTGCAGGTGTTGTTGCAGCGGCGAATGAGAGCCAGCCAAAGAGCGTGATTCCACTCTTCCTTATGGCAGCTATTCTGATTTTTGGCGTGCTCGGCTGGATGCTTGGCCGGGAAGATGAGCCGCCAGTCGAAACAGCATCGACCGAGGATTACGTGACTTCAGTGGCACCGACAGCCGATTCCCGGGATGAAACCGCAGCATTGACGGAACCTGGCGCTGAATTGCCGCCGCCAGGGGAGTCTGTCGCGGACCAGGCCAACAGAGCAGTTCCCGATGTGGCTCCCGGGGTAATGAGATTGGCGTTTGACGAAGAATCCTGGGTAGAGGTGACTGACCGCGACGGCGAAGTCATTCTGTCAGATCTTGGCGAACAGGGAACGATACGCACGCTAAGGGGCTTTCCGCCGCTGGCAGTAATCATCGGAAACGCGCCCGGCGTCATTCTGACTTACAACGAGCAGGTTGTAGATCTGGTGCCGTATACCCGGGCGGATGTTGCGCGCCTGACTCTGGAGTAAACAAGCCGATGTCTATTTCGTTCCCTGTCCGGCACGAAACTGTGCCAGTACGCGTTGGTAACGTCGTGATCGGTGGCGGCGAACCGGTCGTCGTGCAGTCGATGACGAACACTGATAGCGCCGATGTGATGGCAACCGCGGCGCAGGTTGCGGAATTGTTTGCGGGGGGATCGGAGATCGTGCGGATAACGGTTAATACGCCGGAAGCCGCCGCCGCGGTAGCGCCATTGCGCTCCTGGCTTGATCAAATGGGAATTCATGGCCCGCTGGTCGGCGATTTCCATTACAACGGCCATCGTTTGCTGTCACAGTTTCCGGAATGTGCGGCGGCTCTGGACAAGTATCGTATCAATCCAGGCAACGTCGGCAGAGGTTCAAAGCGCGACGAGCAGTTTGCAACCATGATTGATGCGGCCTGCCGCTATCAGAAACCGGTACGAATCGGTGTGAACTGGGGCAGTCTGGACCAGCAACTGTTGGCGCGCATGATGGATGAGAACGCCGATCGTTCCGAACCCTGGGATGCTGACGAGGTCATGCGCGAAGCACTCGTCGTATCGGCACTGGATAGTGCGGCACGCGCAATCGAACTTGGATTGCCGCGCGAGCGCATTGTACTTTCATGCAAAGTAAGTGATGTCCAGGATTTGATCCTGGTATACCGGCGGCTTGCCGAACGTTGCAATTTTCCGTTGCACCTTGGTTTGACTGAAGCGGGTATGGGTACCAAGGGTATCGTTGCCTCAACGGCCGCCATTGCGGTGTTGCTTCAGGAGGGCATTGGCGACACGATCCGGGTCTCACTGACGCCGGATCCGGGTGGCGAACGCAGCCGCGAAGTGACCGTCGCTCAGGAAATTCTGCAGACCATGGGGTTGCGGTCTTTTGCACCGCTGGTGATCGCATGCCCTGGATGTGGGCGGACTTCAAGTACTTACTTTCAGGAGTTGGCAGGACGCATTCAGAGTTACCTGCGCAATCAGATGAAAGTGTGGCGAGAGAAATATCCAGGTGTGGAGGACATGCGCGTCGCTGTAATGGGTTGTGTCGTCAACGGACCTGGCGAGAGTCGCCATGCGAACATTGGTATCAGCCTTCCCGGAACCGGTGAAAAACCGGTTGCGCCGGTTTTTATCGATGGCGAGAGAGCGGTGACCCTCAAGGGCGAGCGCATAGCAGAGGAATTTCAAGATCTCGTCGAGCAATATGTAGAACGACATTTTGGCGATTCAGTCGCCAATGCCGACCGTATGAACGATACGGCCGGAATTCAGGGTTGAGGCCGATTCGCCGTATGGCCCCAACTAGCTAGATCCGCAAACATACTCAGAAAATCAGCATGCAAGCCATTCAAGCGGTCCGCGGGATGAATGATGTCCTGCCAGACCAGTCACCGATATGGGAGTCTTTCGAGCAGACTGTTCGTGATTGGCTCGCGTGTTACGGCTACCGAAACATGCGCATGCCTGTGCTCGAAAAAACGGATTTGTTCGTACGCTCAATTGGCGAAGTGACCGATATTGTCGAGAAGGAGATGTACACCTTCGTCGACCAGCTAAATGGCGAAAGCCTGACCTTGCGTCCGGAAGGAACGGCATCATGCGTAAGGGCTGCGATACAGCACAATCTAGTGTACTCGGGCCCGCGCCGAGTGTATTACTGGGGCCCCATGTTCCGTCACGAAAGGCCTCAGAAGGGTCGATTTCGCCAATTCCACCAGGTTGGCGTGGAAGCGCTCGGCTTTGCCGGCCCCGACGTCGATGCCGAACATATGGTGATGGGTGCACGCTTGTGGAAGCGCCTCGGTCTGGAGGACGTGTCACTTGAGATCAATTCGCTCGGAGACGCCGAATCCAGGGCGCGCTATCGGGACCGCCTCGTGGCATATCTTGAAGCACGCATTGACGAGCTTGATGAAGACTCGAAACGCCGCTTGCGCACAAATCCACTGCGCGTGCTTGACAGCAAAAATCCGGCGATGCGTACAATCGTCGCCGAGGCGCCACAGCTGCTTGATGATCTGAATGACGGTTCGCTGGCCTCATTTGACAAGCTGCAGTCGTTACTGCGGGCAGCAAATGTTTCGTTTACGATCAATTCACGGCTGGTTCGCGGGCTCGACTATTACAATGACGCCGTGTACGAATGGACCACCAAGCGACTGGGTGCCCAAGGTACGGTATGCGCAGGCGGCCGCTATGATGGCCTGTTTGAGCAAATTGGTGGCAAGCCGGCTCCGGCATGTGGCTTTGCAATGGGAATTGAGCGGCTTCTTGCGCTGATGGCCGATGTCGGCCGTGAAGCTGCTGCGCGTACGCCCGACGTTTATATTGTGCACGCTGGCGACGCTGGAAACCGGTTTGCGTGGACAGTTGCAGAAGATTTTCGCGATGCAGGTCTTGACGTCGTCCTGCATTGTGGTGGTGGTAGTTTCAAGTCACAAATGAAACGCGCCGACAATAGTGGCGCGCGCTTTGCCGCGATTATCGGTGACGATGAGGCGCAATCCGAACAGGTCTCCGTCAAAGCACTGCGCGAAACCGCTGAGCAGAAGAAGCTGGCGGTAAAGGATGCTGCAGTGTTGATGCATGACCCTGCCAGAAAACATGGCTCTGACGGATAACATGGCCGTGCCAGATAACATGGCGCTGCCGGGTGATATGTCCGTGGCAGAAGAATGTTGACGACGTAGCCCTGATTACACAACGAACAGACAGATAGATAGAGAAAGCAGGAAAATGGCGACATACGACCTCGAAGAACAAGAACAGATTGATTCCATTAAACATTTTTGGTCAGACTACGGCCGGCTCATCGTTACAGGGGTAGTGGCCTTCGTGTTGGGTGTTGGTGGAATTCAGGGCTGGAAATACTACAAACGTTCACAGGCACAGCAAGCGTCCGTCGAGTTCGGAAAACTGGATGAGGCGGTGGCGAAAGGTGACATCGTCGAAATTCGCAATGTCGGCGGTGAAATTGTTGACCGGTTTCCCGGAACGGCGTACGCGCCGATGGCTGCACTCGTGGTCGCCAAAGTCGAGCGCGACGACGGTGACCTCGATGCCGCAGCTCGTCAGCTCGAATGGGCCGCGCAAAATGCTGCCGGTGAGGAAGCGCGCATGTTGGCGCAACTGCGGCTTGCAGGGATTCTGCTCGACCAGGAGAAATACGATGAAGCACTCAAGGCGCTTGACGCTGATGTGACTCAAGCGTTCGTTGCGTCTTATTCTGACCTTCGCGCAGATGTGCTGGTTGAGCAGGGAAAGACCGCAGAAGCGCGCGCCGCGTATCAACAAGCGCTCGATGAATCGGACGAAACCAGTGGCTGGCGCAATGTTGTGCAAATAAAGATTGACGCTCTGGTGAACCTCTGAACAATTGTCATGAACTCAGCGCGTTCGTACACGGCCTGTGGCAAGGCGCGTCTTGCAGGGAATGTAGATAACCTTGCCAAAAGGCGCAACGCAGTCCACATGCCTTGTGCGACGCGCCCTTCGGGAGATTGCCACCCGATCACTGGCGTTGTTGGTCGTCTTGACAAGGTGACCAACATTGCCTGCGACGCCCGCCTAGCCAGTGAACGTGTGCCAAACTCTGAGCCCGTGAGAATTGATCAGAGGTACCCCAGGGGACAAGTGACGCCAGCAATGTCGGTTCGCAATGCCCTGGTTTTGGGCACGCTGATCATGGTCGCGTTACTGATCGGCTGCAGGGGAAAAGGCGTAAAACCTTCGCCGCTGCCCGAGTTCGAGCCACGTCAGTCAGTGCGCGTGGCCTGGTATTCTGCGGCAGGCGCTTCTGGCGGATACATATTCTCACCGGTGTATGTCGGCAACAGAGCTTGTGCAGCCGCCAATTCCGGTCGTCTGTCATGCTTTAACAGCCGTAACGGTCAGCGCATCTGGTCGTCGTCGGCTGGCGTTGGCTTCTCGGGCGGAATCGGTGTTGTAGAGAATTTGATACTGGCAGGCAGCGCCAAAGGCCAGGTATTCGCATTTGATACCTACGGCACCGTACTCTGGCGCTCGCAGCTCACGAGTGAAATTCTCAGCGCCCCAGCAGGATCAGGTCCGACAATCATCGTTCGGACAGGAGACCACAAAATTTTTGGTCTCGACGCACGGGACGGCAGGGAGCTTTGGCAGCATCGGGCTCCCGAGCAACCGCTAACCTTGCGGTCGAATCCTGGTATGGCGGTTGTCGACGATAACGCGGTAATCAGTGGTTGGCCCGGCGGGCGACTTGCGAAGGTCGGGTTGAACGACGGGTCGCTACTGTGGCAGATCTCTGTTGCGACGCCGCGTGGCGACAACAAACTTGAACGAATCACCGATATTGCCGGTACACCGCTGGTTGACGGAGACCGCGTATACGCGGTCACGTATCAGGGAAGAGTCGGATGTTTCGATACAGAGAAAGGTACACGGATCTGGGGCCGCGACGCATCGAGTGCGGGCAGTTTGAGTGGCGACGCGAGGAATGTTTATTACACTGAGTCCGACGGCGTCGTTGTTGCACTCGACAAGTCGACCGGCGCGAGTGTCTGGCGACAGGAAAAGCTGCTGCACCGCCGTGTAACATCACCGCTCGTGGTCGGCGACTGGGTCATTGTCGGTGACTATCAAGGTTATGTGCACGTTATGTCCCGTGACGACGGTTCCTTTGTCGGCCGCGTCGCAACAGACGGCAGCGACATTGTCGCCACGCCGATCCGGATGGATGAACGAGTGTTGTTGCTCACGCAATCCGGCGGGCTCTACGCGATCGCGATTGGCGGTTAACCTCGGTGACGGCCTGTTCAGGTTCGGGCACGATCCACTTACAGTTGTCAGCTGCCCATGAAACCAGCTGCCTTGTTGCGCCGTGCGTGGTGCCGGCATTTGATCGAACACCTGCATGCATGTTCCGGTTGTCCGAACGCCTGCTCATGACGACTCGCTCGTGAGTAACAATCTCGAAATGTGCGATTCAGGCATGACGCGCAACACATAGCGGGAATTTGTGGCCATACAAACTGCGAAAGTTCGCTGCCTTTTGATACGAAAATGTTGAAGCACCATGCCAGCGTTGTTCTCGTCGGCCGACCCAATGTAGGCAAGTCGACACTGTTTAACCGGCTGACGCGCTCACGTGCCGCGCTTGTGGCTGCCGAGCCCGGCTTGACCCGCGACCGGCACTACGGACATGCACGAATTGGCGATAAATCCTTCATTGTTGTCGATACCGGTGGCCTCGAGCCAGCGTCAGACGATGGGCTCCGACACCAGATGGCCAAGCAGACGATGCAGGCTGTTGACGAAGGCGACGCGATCATTTTCATGGTCGACGCTCGCGTCGGGCTGACCGCCCAGGACACCGTAATCGCGGGGCAACTGCGCCGCAGGGGACGTGACGTTTGGCTGGTGGTTAACAAGGCGGAAGGGTTTGATGCCGATATCGTCTTGTCGGAGTTTCACGAACTCGGGCTCGGAGAGGCGACGGCCATTTCGGCATCTCATGGCGAAGGCGTTCGGGACCTTATGGAAAAGGTCGCCAAACCGTTTGGCGGGGAACAGGACGCTGCTGCAGAGCGCGAGGAGCAACCGAGAATCGCCATCGTCGGCAGACCCAATGTAGGCAAGTCGACACTCGTGAACGCCTTGATTGGCGAGGAACGAATGATTGCATTGGACAGCCCCGGAACGACGCGCGATTCGATATATGTCGAATTCGAACGCAAGGGCAGGAAATATACGGTCATCGATACTGCCGGCGTTCGTCGCAGGGCAAGGGTAGATCAGGCGATCGAAAAATTTTCCGTGATCAAGACATTGCAAGCGATTGAAGATGCCAACGTCGTGATACTGGTCCTAGATGCCATGCAGGAAGTGGCTGATCAGGATGCAAACGTTGCCGACTTTATTCTAGAAGGAGGACGCGCTCTGGTGGTCGCGGTCAACAAATGGGACGCTTCCGATTCGACCGGCCGTGAGCGCATCAAGCGTGAATACGCGCGCAAGCTACCCTTCCTTGGATTTGCCAATGTTCATTACATCTCGGCAAGTTCGGGTAGCGGCGTAAACGGCCTTATGCGGTCGGTTGATTCCGCGTTCGCGGCTGCCATGTCCAGCCTGCCGACTCCGAAACTCACGCGCGTCCTGCAGGCAGCCGTGGAAAGGCAGGCGCCACCGCGCAGTGGATACACACGCCCGAAGTTGCGCTACGCGCATCAGGGGGGGATGAATCCGCCGCTCATTGTTGTCCACGGTAACTCACTGGGAAGTGTGTCGGAGCGCTATCGCCGTTACCTGGAGCGCGTTTTCATGGAAGCATTCAAGCTTCGCGGAACTCCGGTCAAAGTCATGTTCAAACAGGGAAAGAATCCGTTTGAGAGCCGCCGAAACCGGAGCAGGCACTAGTTTGCAAAGCGTGCCGGCGAGAATGCTCGTGGGATGGTATAGCCGCCGGGAATCCAGTAAAGTAGACGCAGTCAGAAATACAGACTCCGCAATAAGTACAACAAAGGATAGGCCATGAGCGCGAAAGGGCAATTATTACAAGACCCGTTCCTGAACACGCTGCGCAAAGAGCATGTGCCCGTGTCAATTTACCTTGTCAACGGCATCAAGCTGCAAGGCCAGATCGATTCGTTCGATCAGTACGTGGTTCTCCTGAAAAACACTGTGACGCAAATGGTATACAAGCATGCGATCTCGAGTGTCGTTCCAGCGCGCGCAGTGAATCTGCCGGTTGATCACGGATCTGACGACTAAGATCGCTGTTTCGATAGCGCCTGCAACAGCCATTTTTCCGCTCGTATATAAGGCTTGCGATGTTCGCCCTGCGCGCATTGCTTGCAGTCGGAATAATGGAGCGTGTACCTGATGTTTGAACGGCCGAGCGGTGGTGATCGCGCGGTGCTTGTGTGCCTTGATCTGGGTAAGCCGGACTACAAGGAAAGCATTGAAGAAATCACGCAGCTTGCCAAAAGCGCAAGCGTTCGCGTTGTCGATGTCATCAAGGGACGACGTTACAGACCAGATGCGGCGACTTTTGCAGGACGAGGCAAGGTGGACGAGATTGCCGCCAAAGTACGTGAACGCAGAGCCAACCTCGTAATATTTGATCACGACCTGACGCCAGCCCAGCAACGCAATCTCGAGCAACGTACCGAATGCCGGGTAGTTGACCGCACTATCCTGATTCTCGACATTTTTGCGCAGCGAGCCAAAAGTCATGAAGGCAAGCTGCAAGTGGAATTGGCTCAACTTGACCACCTCGCTACGCGTCTTGTGCGCGGCTGGACGCACCTGGAGCGGCAAAAGGGCGGTATCGGATTGCGTGGCCCCGGGGAAACGCAGTTGGAGACGGACCGCCGCTTGCTGGGCAAGCGGGTGAAGGTGTTGCGCAACAAGCTGGCCGCAGTTCAACGCCAGCGCACCACTCGGCGGCGCGCCCGATCACGTGGCAATGTCTACACGATATCCCTGGTCGGCTATACGAATGCCGGCAAATCAACGCTGTTCAACAGTCTCACGCATGGCGGCGCGTACGCCGTCGACAAGTTATTCGCCACATTGGACACAACCTCGCGCAGGCTGCGAACGACAGGCGCGACGCAGGTCGTTTTGTCCGATACGGTCGGCTTCATCAGGGATTTGCCCCACACTCTGGTAGCGGCTTTTCGGGCAACCCTGGAGGAGACGGTTCAGGCAGATCTGCTGTTACATGTTGTGGATGCGGCCAGTAGCGTACGTGACTCGCAAATCGAAGAGGTAAACAAGCTGCTTGCAGAAGTCGGCGCTGACACGGTTCCGCAGGTTCTGGTCTATAACAAGATCGATTTGGCTGGGCTCGCGCCGGGGGTGGAAAGAGACGCCTGTGGTAAAATCCGCGCAGTTCGCGTTAGTGCGATAAATGGTGCAGGCGTTGTCGAACTACGCATGCTCTCCGATGAATTGAAGAACGCCATGCAGGCGGCAGGCTCGCTCAACGTGGCGTAACTTCAGCAGTCTTCCCGTAGCTGAGAACATACACACTTATGGCATTGAATGATCCGCAATGGGGCCGTAAAGGCAACGAAGGTCCACCCGATCTGGATGAACTATGGCGTCGTTTCAACCAGAAACTGAACGGAATGTTAGGAGGACGCGGTGGCGGTGGCTCCGGTGGGCGTGGAGCCCGCGGTGGCCGGCCGGCAAGCGGAAGTGTCGGCGTCATCGTTGTTCTGGTACTGCTGATCTGGGCTGCAAGCGGTATTTATATCGTCGACGCCAGCGAACGCGGCATCGAACTGCGATTCGGTAAATATGTGACCGAGACAATGCCGGGGCCGCACTGGCACATACCGTGGCCCGTGGAAAGCGTAGAGATTGTCAACGTTTCGGAAGTGCACACAGTCGAGGTCGGATATCGTAACAATGTGCGTACCAAGGTGCCTTCTGAATCACTCATGCTCACCGATGACGAAAATATTGTCGATCTGCAGTTCGCTGTTCAATACATTCGCGCGAACCCGGAGGAATACCTTTTCTTCAACAAGAATCCCGATCAGACGGTGAAAGAAGTTGCCGAGTCGGCAATTCGCGAAATTGTAGGGAAGAGCAGAATGGATTTTGTTCTTTACGAAGGCCGTGAAGAAATCGCCGTCAACGCCAAGTCGCTGATGCAAGGCATACTTGATCGCTACAAGACGGGTATCACCATCAGCCAGGTCACGATGCAAAATGCGCAGCCTCCGGAGCAGGTACAGGCCGCATTTGACGATGCGGTGAAGGCCAACCAGGACAAGGAGCGCCAGAAGAACGAAGGGCAGGCGTATTACAACGACGTTGTCCCGAAGGCAGAGGGTGTCGCAGCGCGATTGCAGCAGGAGGCCGAAGGCTACAAGCAAAGAGTGATTGCTTCAGCAGCCGGTGAGGCTTCCCGATTCGACCAGGTCCTGAGCGAATACCGGAAAGCCCCGCGCGTCATGCGTGATCGTTTGTACATCGATGCGATGGAAGAGGTATTGGCGAATACAACCAAGGTGGTCATTGACCAGAAGGCAAACAGCAATCTTCTGTTCCTGCCTCTTGACAAGCTGATCCAATCCGCAGGAGGCGTCGCGGCAAGCGGAAACATCAGCGGCGGTATCGATACCAGTTCGACAACGACAACATCGAGTGAAAGCCGCCGCACGCGCGATGCTTTCCGGAGCCGTACACGGGAGGCAAGATGAAAACTTCAGTTGCAGCAACACTCATCGTACTCGTCGTATTGCTCATTATCGGGAGCATGAGCCTGTTCGTTGTCGATCAACGGCAAAAGGCGATCGTGTTCCGTCTTGGTGAAGTTGTGAGCATCAAGTCCGAACCCGGCCTGTACTGGAAACTGCCGGTGGTCGAAGACGTACGCTATTTTGACGTTCGAATTCATACCGTCGATGCGGATGAGCCAGAGCGGTTTCTGACATCCGAGAAAAAGAATGTACTGGTCGATTCGTTCGTAAAATGGCGTATTTCGGATGTGAAGCAGTATTACGTCAGTGTTGGCGGAGACGAGAGACGCGCGCGCGATCGACTGACAAAGACCGTTAACGACAGTTTGCGCGCCGAATTCGGCAAGCGGACCGTGCATCAGGTTATTTCCGGCGAGCGTGACGAAATCATCGAGTTAATGCGCTCGAAAGTCGATGAGGACGCAACCAAGATTGGTGTCAAGGTTCTCGATGTGCGTCTCAAGCGTGTCGATCTGACCAAGGAAATCAGTGACGCGGTCTATCGGCGCATGGAGGCCGAGCGCAAGCGCGTTGCCAACGAGTTGCGCTCGACCGGATTTGCGGACGCTGAGAAAATTCGCGCCGACGCGGACCGTGATCGGGAAATCATCGTCGCGAAAGCATATGGTAATGCGCAAAAGGTCAAGGGTGACGGCGATGCGCAGGCGGCGGCATTGTATGCAAATTCGTTCAAACGCGATCCGGAGTTCTACGCTTACTACCGTAGCCTCGAGGCGTACCGCGAAAGCTTCAGGAACAAAAGTGATTTGCTGATCCTTGAGCCCGGATCGGACTTCTTCAAGTACATGAAGACGCCGCGCCCCGGAAAATGACACACAAGCAGATTGTGGGTCCTGCCAGCCTCGCAAAATAGCAAAACATGGAAGGCTATTGGGGAAGTCTGCTCGCAGCGTTTGCGCTCATGCTTGTGCTCGAAGGCTTGCTTCCGTTTTTATCTCCCGGCAGCTGGCGGTCGGCGTTTCGACGATTCATTGAGTTATCTGATGGGCAACTGCGCTTTATCGGGCTGACGTCAATGATCGCGGGGCTACTTGTGCTCTTGTTGACGACATAGCCCCTGACTGCACTTTTTGAACGAGTGGTTGCTGTCGAGCAGCGAATCGAGATTCACCAATGACGCCCAAGTGGCTACTGCCAGAATTTATTGACGATATTCTCCCTGCCGAGGCGTGGCGAATAGAGCGCCTGCGCAGGCGCATTCTGGATATGTTCGCGGTACACGGGTATGAAATGGTGATGCCGCCGCTGGTCGAGTATCTGGATTCGTTGCTGACCGGTTCCGGCCACGACATGAGCCTGCGTACTTTCAAACTTGTTGACCAGCTTTCCGGTCGCACATTGGCGTTGCGCGCAGACATCACGCCACAGGCATCGCGAATCGATGCGCACTTGCTCAATCGGCAAGGCGTAACACGCCTGTGCTATTCCGGCAGTGTCGTGCACACTTTGCCCACCGGAATCACGAAAACCCGCGAACCGCTGCAGATCGGCGCAGAAATCTATGGCCATAACGGGGTCGAAAGTGATGCCGAAATCCAGTTGCTCATGATTCGGTCGCTTGCGGCGGCCGGCGTGCAAAACATTCATCTGGAACTGGGACACGTCGCAATATTTCGTTCGATCGTGCTCAGAGCAGGTCTTGATCGCGAACTTGAGGCGGAACTATTCAGAATGCTTCAAATGAAAGACCGGCCGACGTTGCAGAAACTCACTGAGTCGCTGGACAAGGATACGCGCGATGCATTGCGGGCATTGCCCGAGTTTTACGGTGGAACACAAGTATTGCAGGCGGCGCGCGAGGAATTGCCTGATTTTCCCGAGTTGGCCAGCTGCCTGGATACGCTCGAGTTTCTCGCGCAGCAGCTCGCTGACGAGGTGGGAGAGCTGAGTTTCGATCTCGCCGAGTTGCGTGGATATCACTATCATAGCGGCGCCGTATTTACTGCCTACTTGCCGAGACGTACTGGTGCCATCGCGCGTGGCGGCAGATACGACGAGATTGGCGTGGCGTTCGGCAGGGCGCGGCCGGCGACCGGGTTCAGTATTGATTTGCGTGATCTGGCAGGCTTGTCGGCCAATGTTCATGCTGCAAACGAAAAAAGGATCATGGCGCCGTATCGACCAGACGATGCCAGCTTGCAGGCTGCTATATCTGCGCTGCGCGGGGCTGGTGACACGGTCATTGTCGAGCTCCCCGGGCACGATCAAAATCGTGACGAATTGCGGTGTAATGCCGAGTTGGTGTTGCGCAACAAATCGTGGGTAGTTAAAGCGTGCTAGCACGCGGGTGACAGGGAGCAAGAGTTGAAGCGCAATACGAACAATGTTGTCGTCGTTGGCACCCAATGGGGCGACGAAGGCAAAGGCAAGGTCGTTGACTGGCTGACCGAGCATGCTCGAGGCGTGGTGCGCTTTCAGGGCGGACACAATGCCGGGCATACGCTGGTCATCGGCAATACCAAGACGGTATTGCACCTCATCCCGTCCGGAATTATGCATCCCGGCGTGCGTTGCTACATCGGTAACGGTGTCGTGTTGTCGCCCCAGGCGTTACTCGAGGAGCTTGAAACCTTGCGTGCCGCCGGTGCCGATGTCGATGGCAGAATCAGCGTTAGTGAGGCGTGCCAGGTCATACTTCCTTATCACGTGGCGCTGGACAGTGCTCGCGAGATCGCCAGGGGCGAGGGCAGAATTGGCACGACCGGCCGAGGCATAGGGCCGGCCTATGAAGACAAGGTCGCAAGGCGCGGTATCCGTCTTCAGGACTTGTTCTTCAGAGAGCGCCTGGCAGCGAAACTTGGCGAGGTGCTTGATTTTCACAATTTTGTTCTGAAAAACTATTTTTCGGCGCCGGCAATAGACTTTCAGGAAACGCTTGATCAGGCGCTTCTGCTCGCGCAACAGATCCGGCCAATGGTCGGAGATGTTCCGCGAATGCTGTTCGAAGCGAATAGCCGGGGTGAAAATTTGCTGTTCGAAGGTGCCCAGGGGACGCTGCTTGACATCGACCATGGTACCTACCCGTTCGTTACTTCCAGCAACTGTGTATCGGGTGCGGCAGCGGCCGGTAGCGGCGTTGGACCGCAGATGCTGCATTACGTGCTTGGAATCACCAAGGCTTACACAACCCGGGTCGGCGGAGGGCCGTTTCCGACCGAGCTTGAAGATGATGTGGGCCGTCATCTGGCAACGCGTGGCAATGAGTTCGGTGCAACAACCGGTCGTGCCCGCAGGTGTGGCTGGTTCGACGCGGCTGCGTTGAAGCGCTCAATTCAGATTAATGGCGTATCGGGTCTGTGTGTCACCAAGCTGGACGTGCTCGACGGTGTAGATATGCTCCGGATTGGTGTCGGCTATTCGATTGGCGACGAGCATATCGATATCCTGCCAGTCGGCGCGGAGCGACTCGCGCTGTGCGAGCCTGTCTATGAGGAAATCGCCGGGTGGCACGAAAGTACCGTCGGCGTTCGAGAATACGACCAGCTTCCGCCGAACGCGCGTGCATACCTGCGGCGTATTGAGGAGATATGCGGCGTGCCGATCGACTTGATTTCGACCGGGCCGGATCGGGATGAAACGATTGTGCTCAGGCATCCGTTCAAGACGCAGTCGTGATGCCGATCGGCATCACGCGACATCTGGCTGAACGACCAGCCCGGCCATCGGCCGCGTGATCGCAGCCAGTTGACCCTGACACGTTCCAGCCGCATCTGAAATGAATCAGTTGCCACTGAACGGGAATGGTGCCGAGAAGAGGACTCGAACCTCCACAGTGTTGCCACCGCCAGGTCCTGAACCTGGTGCGTCTACCAATTCCGCCACCTCGGCGCGGAGGGCGCAAAATGTAACGGTCAGAGCGACAATTGTCAATGAACAAGGGACATTGCGGGTGCTGCATTGTTGTTTCGAGCACACCCGCCTAATTTATGTCGCGTTAGCGATCACATAGAGAATGAAGCGAACTGAAAAACAGCGAAAACTTACCACCAAACGGCGCGAGATGTCGAAGCGCGAGCTCGATCCATTCCTGGAGCGGGAGAAGTCCCGATACGAGCATCCACTACCGAGCCGTGAATATATTCTGCAGACGCTGCAGGAGCAGGGCGTACCGCTGAGCGAATCGCAGTTGTATCGCTTTTTCGATATCCAGTCCCACGAAGAAGCTCTGATGGCCCGCAGGCTTGCGGCAATGGAACGCCAAGGCCAGGTTATTCGCAATCGAAGGAATGCAATCTGCGTGGTGGAAAAACTGGACCTGATATCAGGGCGTATCCATGGTCATCCAGACCGTTTCGGATTCCTGATTCCTGACGATGGCGGTGATGATTTATTCGTCAGCGCCGCCCAAATGGCCGGTGTGCTGCATGGTGACCGTGTGCTTGTTCGACCAGGCGGCGTCAGTCAACGGGGTCTTCGCGAAGCGTCAATTGTCGAAGTGCTTGAACGCAACAACCAGACACTGGTTGGACGCTATTTGACCAAGCACGATGTTGGCGTAGTTGCGTCTGCAGATTGCCGTCTCAGTCAGGACGTATTGATTCCGCCCAGGGCCAACCGGAATGCCAGGCCCGGACAGGTCGTTGTCGTTGAGATCGTCGAACAACCGACACGACAAACCCAACCAATCGGAAGGATTATCGAAATTCTCGGCAATTATGCGGACCCGGGCATGGAGATCGAGATCGCCTTGCGCAAGCATCGCCTTCCATATGATTTTCCAAAAGAGGTGAAAAGACGGTGCGCACGATTTCGCGATGACGTGTCCGCCAAAGACGCCAAAGGCCGCGAAGATGTCCGCCATTTACCGCTGGTAACGATCGACGACGAAAGCGCGCGAGATTTTGATGATGCAGTGTATTGCGAACCCCACAAAGGCGGATTTCGGCTATGGGTCGCAATCGCCGACGTCAGCGCGTACGTCAAGGATGGCGACGCACTCGACAAGGAGGCGAAACTACGCGGCAACTCGGTGTACTTTCCGCGCCGCGTCATTCCAATGCTGCCTGAAGTGCTTTCAAACGGGCTGTGTTCATTGAATCCCGAAACAGACCGGTTGTGCATGGTCTGTGAGATGGACATTGGCAACAAAGGAAGCGTAACGAACTATCGATTCTATCCGGCGCTCATGCATTCGCAGGCGCGGTTGACCTACACGGATGTCGCCGATGCCATTGAACATCCGACCGGCAAGGCCGCACGCTCAATCAAGCCCATGTTGCCGCATCTGCAGAATTTGAAGAAACTGCACGGGCTTTTGTCCAAATCCAGGACGGTTCGCGGAGCGATTGAATTCGAAACCGTCCAGACCAAGCTGCACTTCGATGAACGAGGCAAGATAGATCGTATTAGCGCGATTTCGCGCAACGATGCCCATCGCATTATCGAGGAGTGCATGTTGTGTGCGAACGTATGTGCTTCCGATTTTCTGGCGCAGCATTCGCATCCTGCCCTGTATCGTGTGCACGAAGGACCGACGTCCGAAAAGTTGATCAGCCTGCGCGAGTTTCTCGCTGAGTTCGGGTTGCAGTTGTCCGGGGGCGACAAGCCGCGTGCGAAAGACTACGCGCGCCTTTTGACAAGCATCAAGGAGCGGCCTGACGCACAGCTGTTGCAGACGGTGATGCTGCGTTCGTTGCGGCAAGCCGTCTACAGCCCCAAGAATGCGGGTCATTTCGGGCTTGCCTATGAGTCGTACACGCATTTCACTTCGCCGATACGCCGCTATCCGGACCTGGTGATTCACCGCGCGATCAAGGCGGTACTGAAGTCGAGCCAGTATCAACCCGGCGACTGGAATGCGTTGGGTCAGCATTGCTCCGAAACAGAGCGCAGGGCGGATGATGCGACACGCGATGTCGAGGCCTGGCTCAAGTGTTATTACATGCAGGATCGCATCGGTGAGCGCTTTGAAGCGACGATCAGCGGTGTTACCGGTTTTGGCGTGTTCGTAGTGCTGGACGCCGTCTACGTTGAGGGCCTCGTTCATATTTCGGAACTGGGTTCAGACTACTTCCACTTCGACGCCAACAAGCATCGATTACTTGGGGAGCGCAGTGCGAAGAGCTTTCGTCTTGGTGATCGCATATCGGTTGAGCTCGTTCGAGTCGACCTGGAACAAGCGCGGATCGACTTCGCGCTTGCCGAAGACGTCAAGCCGTCGCGCAGGAAGCGTCGCTAATGCAAGCGGAGGCTGTGATATACGGAATCCATGCGGTGACTGCCCGTATCCGGCATCGGCCGGAATCGATTCGAGAGATATGGACGGACAAAACCCGTCATGACCCGAGATCGAAACGATTGCTTCAGGCCGCCGCGGAAAAGGGCATCATCATCCGCTCGGCAGTGCGTAAGCGTCTCGACGATATTGCCCGAAGCAGCCGTCACCAGGGATTTGTCGCTCTGGTCGATGCGCATGCCCAAGTGCACAGCCTCGACGCCGTTCTGGATTCGCTGGATGAGTCTGCATTGCTGCTGGTCCTTGATGGCGTCACCGATCCACACAACCTCGGGGCCTGTTTGCGTGTGGCCGACGGCCTGGGTGCGCACGCCGTAGTGGCGCCCAAGGATAGATCCGTCGGCCTGACAGCGACCGTCGAGAAAGTCGCTTCCGGTGCTGCCCAGACAGTCCCCTATATTGTCGTAACCAACCTCGCCAGGGAGATGCGCAGCATGAATGATCGGGCGTGTG
>CATOSA010000009.1 GCA_951812315.1 uncultured Burkholderiales bacterium | reverse complement strand
CACCTGCCAGTGCGGGCCTTTTCCTTCAAAACGGACAAGCCCCTTCAGGGCTGTTTTGTCTGGTACGAAGCCATCCGATATCCCGGAATCAGTATCTGTTAACGGTTCGCGCAGTGCATCCGGGTTGTCGGGCCATGCGCGATTGCATAGTGAATCGATACTCAAGGGGTCGGCACTCTTGGCGCACTCGTCAAGATACTGGTAAATCTGGAGGCGAGCGGCTTCCCTCTGTTCTTCAGTAGCCCCAAGAGCGTTCACGGCGTTACGGACTACATCAACCAGACGTTTTGTCTCTTTGCGTATCGCTTGAGGATGGGTGCAGCCGAGGAACCGCTGAAAATAGTCCGACACATCTCTCGATGCGCCCTGAAGAAAGCTGGCGTAGCGATCTTCGTCATTGAGCCATCCTGTGATATCCACCCTGCCAGCGAAGCGCATGCTGTTGAGATCCAAATGAACGCTATCGACAAGATCGAGGTTGTCATCAATAGCG
Source organism: uncultured Burkholderiales bacterium (assembly GCA_951812315.1). GTDB lineage: Bacteria > Pseudomonadota > Gammaproteobacteria > Burkholderiales > Eutrophovitaceae > SG8-40. Next base: position 40,272 of record CATOSA010000009.1, on the reverse strand, counting down.
GCGCTGACCTTATCGGTAAGAATCGTGACGATAAACCACTGCGATTCACCATTGGTCACGTGCGCCATCAGCACGCTACCGCCAGTCGCCAGGTTTGAGCTTGCCTCGTTTGCTTTGGTCAGCAGGGTCTGCATCACTCCATAATGATAGCGATGTTCTCAATTTTTTCCGCTTTAATTTGCCACCACGGGTGTTCAATTGCTGCGCCGTGAAATTTGTCTGGAAGACCTAGAGATGAACGTTAAAGCTATCGACCAAACCATCCGCGTACTGTGCGCGGATATTCAGGGCAATAATCGGAGCCTTCAGGATTGGCGACATCGGACGGAGGATGAATTGTTGTACGAAGCCTGCGTTTGTATATTTAGCAGTCAAATGTTATTTGAGGTCGCTGAGGCGGCGGCTCAACGGCTCCGTGAGCAAGGTTTGCTACAGCCATCACAACCCAATCATGACGCCACTGAGTATAAGCGCCGCCTTTCTGAAGCGTTATTGAAGCCTGTGCCGATGGAAGGCAATGGCAAAGTTCAGCATATCCGTTCGCACGTCAGGAATCGTCTGGCGTCGCTATTGACCATCACCTACACTAAGATTTATGGCCAAGGTCAATCATTGCGAAAAATATTGACGTCATGCGACTCCGCGAAGGAGGCTAGAGAACTTCTGGTAAAGCATGTGTGGGGCTTTGGACCGAAGCAGGCAAGTTTGTTTCTGCGTCGTGTTGGTTATTGTATAGACCTTGCTATATTAGATACCCACATTCTGGATTATCTTAGAGTCGCACGAGGGATAGATCCCAAGCCCAGTGCATTGTCACGGTTAGCGGGTTATGAGCGAGTTGAGGAGGAGTTTCAACGTGTAGCGTCTGATTTCGGTTATCCAGTCGGATGTGTTGATTTAGCCATGTGGGTGACTATACGTGTGGCTAAGCGGGAGGTGGTTTGGTGAGCATGGTTAATTTGGTTTCTGGAGGGCTCGATTCGACCTTGGTAGGTGTCTTAGCCCGCGAAAAGGGTTTGGATGCCCATCCACTCTTCATTGATTATGGTCAGCGTGCTGCAAAAATGGAATGGGACACCTGTCAGCGTGTTCATGCGCAATTGGAACTACCTACACCAGTTAGGATGGAATTGTCGGGGTTTGGTCGAGTGATTCACTCTGGCCTGACTTCAGATCAGATGGATGTAAAAGAAGACGCCTTCACCCCGGGGCGCAACCTCCTGTTCTTATTGGCAGGAAGCGCTTATGCCTATCAGGTGGATGCATCAAGGGTATCGATCGGCTTGCTCGATGAGCGCTTCAGTCTATTCCCAGATCAACGCTCTGAGTTTATCGAGCATGCAGAAACCGCTATGCTAAATCGCAGCATGCCGTGTTCCTCTCGGCCTTCTCGTACGAGAAAGTGCGTGATGAAGTTGAAGCACTGAAAGTCGAGTACGCGTCGAAGATCCATAGGGTGCTTTCCGATATTCAAGGGCAACTGCTTGGCATTCCCGCTGCTACAGTGGTGGTCGCCACACAGATGAATAAAGCGGATGTCATGGGCGCGGCCTTCATTACCAACGCCGCCGTTCTGCTGGGAGCCTTTATCTTCGGTATCTTCTTGACATTGCTTCTCAAGAATCAGAGTCATACGCTGGAGGTTATAGAGACTGAAGTGGCGCGCCAGAAGCGGCAACTAAAGTCAGAGCTATATGAGATTACAGACGGGTTTGACGCCACCTTCAAAATGCTAGAGAAGCGGATCGGGCACCAGCGCCTTATTCTCAGGACGGTTGGTCTTGTGGTTGGAGTTGGATTGCTTTTGAGTTACGTTGCTTTCTGGATGTTGAACTCAACTGTAGTCAAAGCAATGTTCCAGTGATTATTGGATAGCGGGCAGCGCGGCGACTGAAATCTGCCCTGAATTCTCCCATACTCTCCGGCACGAATATCTGGGTTGCAGCATGTTCACATAGTCAACAGTTTGTTGATTTTTTGATCGAGATTGACCGGCTTAGGTCGGGTTGCGCAGTTGTTTTTCCCATTTATTACCCTCTGTTTTTCACATTTCTCTACAGTCGAAAGTGACCGGCTTGTGGGGATGATTACAGACCGGGACCTGCGCAGTCGTTGTCTCGCCGCGGGTGTGGCGCCAACGCAGGCGGTTGCGGACATCATGACGACGGATGTCCACACGATTTCGTCTTCGACGCTTGGCTTTGAAGCACTGATGCGGATGACGGAACTTAACGTTCATCATCTGCCCGTAGTCGATTCGCGGCGCGCGATCGGGATGGTATCGACAACGGATTTGATTCGCCATGAAAGCGCAAACACGGTTTACCTGGCCAGCGACGTCAGCAAGGCCAGCTCTGTCGAGGCGCTCACGAACATCAGTCGCAAACTGCCTGAATTACAGATTCAACTCGTTCTCGCGGGGGCGACAGCGCGACACGTGGGTGAGGCCGTATCGACAGTAAATGATGCAATCACGCGCCGCCTGCTTCAGCTGGCGGAGCAGGAGCTGGGCGTTCCTCCAGCACACTATGCCTGGGTGACTGGCGGTTCGCATGCGCGACGCGAGCAAACCTCGCACTCTGATCAGGATAACGCGTTGATTCTCTCCGACGCTTTGGCGCCGAACGATGACACGTATTTCAAGTCACTCGCGCGTTTCGTCAACGATGGCCTGAACGCCTGCGGCTTCGTTTATTGCCCGGGCGATGTGATGGCCAGCAATGCCCAGTGGCGGCAACCGCGGGCGACATGGCGACGCTATTTCGATGACTGGATTGACGAGCCGGAGCCCATGGCACTGATGCTTTCGAGCGTGTTTTTCGATCTGCGACTGGTTCACGGTGACGCGACGCTGCTGGAGAGCTTGCAGGAAGAGAATTTGCAGAAAAGCCGGGCCAACGGAATTTTCCTGGCGCACATGGTGGGCAATGCGCTCAAGCACCGGCCGCCACTCGGATTCTTTCGCAACATCGTATTGATTCGTGGTGGCGATCATGACAAGACGTTTGATATCAAGCACCGCGGCATTGTTCCGGTTGTTGACCTCGGGCGCGTGTATGCGCTCGCGGAAGGTCGGTCAGAGGTCAATACGGTTGAACGGTTGCAAGCGGTGGCCGCGACGCAGACCGTCAGTAGCGAGGGCGCACGAAACCTCGAAGATGCCTATGATTTCATCGCAACACTTCGCGTCCGCCACCAGGAACAGCAGCTGCGCGCCGGCGAGTTGGCCGACAACTTCGTTGCTCCCGGTGAGTTGTCTACGCTGGAGCGAAGCCAGCTCAAAGACGCCTTCGAAGTCATTGCGACGATGCAGCAAACGCTCGAGCAGCGTTATGCCGCCGGCCGACTCGTCTGAGCGCCGATGTTCGAGCGATTTCGTGGGCTAGACTATCGCCGCCGACGCTTGCTTCGTGACGTTGCGCCCGGTCCTTTGCATGACTTTCTGGCAACTCCGTTTCCTGATAGGGGTGTGAATTATCGAAGCGTTGAGTTTGTCTCGCTCGATCTGGAAACGACGGGGCTAGACTCCGCCCGCGACGAAATATTGAGTGTCGGTATGGTCACGTTGACGGCGGGACGAATTGCGCTCGATACTGCCGGGCACTATCTGGTTTCGCCGATGCGTGACATTCCGGAGCTCTCCGCAACCATTCACCAAATCACTGATGATCGTGCCGCACAGGGCCAGCCGCTTGCCGACGCGTTGCCGTTGGTGCTGTCACGGCTTTCCGGTCGGGTGCTGCTGGCGCATCACGCAGCTATTGAGCGGGGATTTCTGAACGCGGCTTGCAAACGCCTGTATGGATCGTCAATCGTTATCCCTGTCGCCGATACCGAGGCCTTGATACGGCGCTGGCTGGAAAAGCGCAATCAGCCATTTTCCGGAAGTGAACTGCGCCTGCATGCCCTGCGCGAACGCTACCGACTGCCACGTTACAAGGCACACAATGCTCTGAGCGATGCGCTGGCAACCGCCGAGCTTTTCTGCGCGTTCGTTGCGAAACGCGACCTGGGACCTAAGGCACCACTCAGACTTTTCCTCGAGCGGCAATAGCAAATACCGAAACGCATCTACCCGGTTGGTCGGCGCCGAATTTCTCCGTATAATTCGCCGCTTTGCGACGGACATCAGCCGGTCCGATGCGAACATTCTTGCCGCGGCTAAAGGTATTAGCAGGGAAGTGGCCAAGTAGCTCAGTTGGTAGAGCAGAGGACTGAAAATCCTTGTGTCGGTGGTTCGATTCCGCCCTTGGCCACCAATTTCGCAACTCCTGATTGCGTGTCTGGGGCGAGACATTAGACCTTGATCCCCGGCTCAGCCCCGAACCTTGCCAAGCCGACAACGGGCTTATGAGACAAGCAGGCCGGGAAAAGCTGGTTCAAGTACGCGATGCAGCGAATTCGACAGAAGCATTTACCCTCAACGTTGCCGCGAGTCATTCAAAAATAGTTTGAGCGAACAAGAGGGGCGTCGTTTGCCCCGATTTCACCGATTTTTGCTCTAGTTGCGAACAAAAAACCCCCCACGCAGGTTATCTGCGCGGGGGTTTTCGGGATGGTGGTGAATTCGGGCTTAGCCGGCGGCCGTTGGTTTTGCCGTTGGCGGTGCTTCTCAGAATGGGCTTGGTGCCTTCGGGAGCGGTGCGACCGTTGTTGTAGAACACGTCTCCGCTAACTGTGAAACCGGCGTTGTCAGAGGCTGTCGGCACACGACCATTTTCGTGAACCTTGGCGGCGGCCGGGCTGATGGACAAATCCACCTATTACGATAGCGGCGACTGTTGCGGCGATGGTGTTTTTGCTGAGTTTCATTGTGTATCTCCTGAGTAAGTGTCTGGTTAACTATGTTTCGCTTGAATTTGTGTCCGTGCGATGGGTTGTACGGATTCACGTTTCTTCAGGCTGCGAACGCTTACACAGGAAGAATGTGCGGAAATACCATTTTGCAAATTCTGCGAGGTTTGGCGCTATGAATATGGCGCTTGTAGGCCCAACAAGGTTTTGAAGGGCTTTACACTTCCGGAGAGCCGAGCGCCATTGGGGATTCGCAGGGAATGATCGGAAATTCCCTGACCAGGATATGGGTCCCAACGATATGGGTTTCTAAGGTGCGGTGCCCCTCGAGCAAGGGGCCTCGTCATTTGAACGCGGCACTCCCAATGCAAAAGACTGCTCCGGAAGATCGGTTCGATTCTGCCGTCGGCCACAAATTGCGGGCGCATTGGCAGGCGGGAAGCGCAGCCCCGGTCGCCGCTCGACCAGATTGCGTCGGGATTACCCGCCCGATTTGCTAACAGAGAGGCCGGCCAGAATGGTCACCTCTTCCCGTACTTCCTTCCTCCAACCTAATTCGCTTGATAGAGCGCCATGACTTCTTCTTCACTCAACACACGCATATACACCCTGAGTTCGTCTATTGCGCCTTTCGCATAGACCGGGGCCGCGTCGTACAAATCGGTTCCCATGTAAAGTTCGTAGTGGCTCTTGGAGTTGGGCATTCGCGAGCCGAAATCCTTTTCCCCGGCGAGTCGGCCGTTGATATACATGCGCAAGACTGTGCCGTCGCTCATGCCGACCAAATGATGCCATTTCTCGGGTTCCAGTTTGGTGTCGCTATCTGTGCATCGATGCGGGATTTCGAGATCAAAAGGCTGAACACAAAGCTCAACCAGGTCACGAATAAGCCACAAGCCGTACTTTGAATGTCCCCACCGTTCCGGATCGGTTTTCTCCATGATGGAGTACCACTCTTGTTCACTATCCTGAGTCTTGTGGTACAGCCAGACTGACATTGACACTTCGTAATCCGAGTCAAGGCTTGGTGTGCCGGGCACCGAGATATAGGCATCCGCGCCATTGAACGCGTAAGCACTTGCTGGTCGTCCCAGTCTGTCAGGCACAAAATTTCCGCCATGAACGGTACCGTGATTGCCATTGCCGCTTGAATCTCTGGCTGATCCATCGAAGGCGTAATACGCGCCGAGGTTTGCTGTGTCGATCACGTCTTCAACGACTGCTGAAGGCTGTTCGTCCACTACTGTCGGTTCAGTCGCGCAGGCACCAAGGAACACGGCGGCGCTTACAAACATCAAATACTGGGCGCACGTCACTGCCTTGTTTGATTCAATTCCCAGGTATGCAATAGCTTTTTGTGTCAGTCCATTGAGTTTTTTCACTGTTTATTCACCCCTCTGACGTAGCTGAAGACCGGAAACCATGAAACTCCCAAAGTGCAGGACTGCGCTATCCAAATGAACGCCTCATGGCAGTTAAGGTGCCAACCAGATCAACATTCCAATGAGGTGGCGTCCTTACCGATGGAGAGTTGGAAGTATAAACGCGCCTCTCGCTCTTTCACCAGCCCTCGAGCATTCTCATAGCCAACCCGATAGTGTCCGCGGAAAACCTGCGTGATCGTTGCCTTGATTATATGGCGTCAATATTATTCGCTGATCTTGATGTATTGTGCAAAAAAGTGCGATTGCCGTTTCGGGAATGATTTGCGGATCGCTGACAGACTGACCAGCCGGGCAGCGACATGACATTGGCAAGCCTGGTGCGATCAACGTTTAGTCAACAGGCATTTGATCTATCCACATCACCGCCGGGATGACGAAATTGCGTCAGAGCGTCTATCAATAGAAACATATCCATAAGTTGCTACGCTATAAGTTGCCACGCTGTGGAAAATGGAACACTACTGATTGAGCATCCATTGACAAACACTGCATCGGGAAAATTTCCGGCCAAGCCCAAACGAGTGATCGTTAACGACGAACAGGCGCGTTTGCGCGCCCGAATTGGTGTGGATCTGGGCGGCACAAAAATTGAGTGTGTCGTGTTGCGCCCGGATGGATCTGAGTGGTGGCGCAAACGTATACCGTCGCCGCGCGGCAATTACCGGTCAACGATCCAGGCTGTGACGAATCTGGTGCGCGAAGCCGGGCACGCGACGGATTCGGAATGCAGCATCGGCATTGGTACTCCGGGCGCGCTTTCAGCGGCGAGCGGGTTGATGAAGAACTGCAATTCGGTCTGGTTGAATGCAATGCCATTGAAGGCTGATCTGGAAACTGCAATTGGCCGTTAAGTGCGCATCGCAAACGATGCAAATTGCTTTGCACTGTCAGAGGCGACCGATGGAGCGGCGCGAGCAGCGCAAGTCGTTTTCGGCGTGATTCTCGGGACCGGCGTCGGTGGTGCGATCGTCGTTGACGGGCAAGTGCTCGATGGTTGCAACTCGATCAGCGGCGAATGGGGGCACAATCCGCTTCCGTGGCCGCAAGATGGCGAGTTGCCGGGACCGGACTGCTATTGCGGCAAGACCGGATGCGTAGAGACGTTTCTGTCCGGCCCGGGGATCGTGAACGACTACGTGCGGCGCCCTCCAGGTTCAGAAAACCGTGCACGTCACGGTTCGGGTTCATCGATTCAGGCATCCGATGTCTTTGGACGTGCCGAGGCAGGGGAGGCCGATGCAGTTGCTTGCGTCGAGCGATACACCGACCGGCTCGCTCGCGCTCTCGCGCATGTGATTAACATTGTCGACCCGCATGTGAGTGTGCTCGGCGGCGGCTTGTCGAACGTTGAGCGCATTTACAATGAAGTTCCGCGAATGTGGAACCGCTACGTTTTCTCGGATTCGGTCGCGACCCGATTGTTGAGCAACGCGCATGGCGACTCCAGCGGGGTTCGTGGCGCCGCCTGGCTCTGGTAACGGCCGCCCTCGCAACCCCTCGAGTTATTGGCCCCACCGGCCCGATTAACCCGAATGTAGCCGTCTGCGGCGCGAAATTTGGCCCCGGATTTAGCCTAATTCTGATTTATAATTACCGACTTGCATACGATTGACGCATCACCTGGCCTCTTGCCGATACCGCAGCTATTCGCCTTCGGGATCAACCATCACACCGCACCGCTAGAAGTCCGGGAGCAGGTTTCGTTTGAAACTGCCTGCCTGGACGAGGCGCTACGTGACCTGGTTGACCATGAGCCCGTGCGCGAGGCGGCAATCATCTCTACCTGCAACCGGACGGATATTTACTGCAGCACGAGTGAGCCGACCCGCGCGGTCGACTGGCTGGCGCGTTTTCATCGTCTCGATACGACCAGGATCGAACCGTTCATCTACAGCTTGCCCGAGGCCAGCGCCGTGGACCATGCGTTCCGCGTTGCAAGTGGTCTCGATTCCATGGTGCTTGGCGAGCCGCAAATTCTCGGTCAGATGAAAGACGCCGTGCGCAGCGCAGAGAAGGCAGGCACGATGGGGAGCGTCCTGCACAAGCTGTTTCAGTCGACGTTCTCGGTTGCCAAGGATGTGCGTACCCGCACGGAAATTGGAGAGAATTCAATTTCGATGGCTGCCGCCGCGGTGAGATTGTCTGAACGCATCTTTCCGACCATAGCCGAGCAGAGAATCCTGTTTATCGGTGCCGGCGACATGATCGAACTTTGCGCGACTCACTTCGCGGCGCGCAAACCGCGTGAAACAATTTTTGCCAACCGTACGACAGAACGCGCCGCTGAACTTGCCGGACGATATGGCGCCGAGTCGATTGCTCTGAACGACCTTCCCGAACAACTTTCGCATTACGACATTGTCGTATCGTGCACGGCGAGCCCGTTGCCCATTCTTGGTAAAGGCATGATCGAGCGCGGCATCAAGGCGCGCCGCCATCGCCCGATGTTGATGATCGACCTTGCCGTGCCGCGCGACATAGAAGCTGAAGCTGCCGAACTCGACGACGTATTTCTGTACACCGTTGACGACCTTGGCAAGATCGTTCAGGAAGGCCTTGGTGCACGCAAGGCTGCAGTCGAACAGGCTGAAGCGATCATCAGCGCTGGTGTCGGCACGTATATGCACTGGCTTGAATCGCGCGAAGTGGTGCCGACGATACGGGCATTCCGCGACCAGGCCGATCAAATGCGCCGCCGGGAAACTGAACGTGCGCTGGCGGCAATTGAGCGCGGAGACGACCCGAGAAAAGTTCTTGAGCAGTTTTCCCAGTCGTTGACCAACAAGTTCCTGCATGCGCCGACCAGTACGCTTAACCAGGCCGAAACCGCGGAGCGCGCGCAACTGATGCAAGCGCTAGCACGCCTGCATCGCATCGACGTGGGCGAATGAAATCCACGATCACGTCCAGTCTGGCGAATCTGTCCGCCAGACTGGAAGAGCTGAACGTATTGCTGAGTTCCGAAGACGCTACGCAGGACATAGACGGTTTTCGCCGTCACACGCGCGAGCATGCGGAAATCACGCCGTTGGTCGAGCTCTACCAGAAATATCTGAACAACGAGAAAGAAATCCAGTCTGCACTCGAACTCACCGGCGATCCCGAAATGAAGGAACTCGCCGACGCAGAGATCGCAGCCGGGCGCGAGCGGCAGGAGGCATTGGAGGCTGAACTGCAGAAACGGCTTCTTCCGAAAGATCCAAACGATGACCGGAACATCTTTCTCGAGATTCGTGCCGGTACCGGCGGAGATGAGTCGGCACTTTTTGCGGGCGACCTGTTCAGAATGTACAACCGCTTTGCTGAGCGCCAGCGATGGCAGGTTGCGGTGGTTTCGCAGAGCCCGTCGGATGTCGGTGGGTACAAGGAGATTATCGCGACGATCACCGGTACTGGTGCCTATTCGAAACTCAAGTTCGAATCGGGCGTACATCGGGTGCAACGGGTACCGGAAACTGAAACGCAGGGGCGCATCCACACCAGCGCATGCACAGTCGCAATCATGCCCGAAGCGGACGAGATCGGTGATGTGGAACTCAATCCGGCGGAGATGAGAATCGACACGTACAGGGCCTCGGGCGCCGGCGGTCAGCACGTCAACAAGACTGACTCCGCGATTCGCATCACCCATTTGCCGACTGGTATCGTGGTCGAGTGCCAGGACGGTCGATCGCAGCACAAGAACAAGGCGCAGGCGTTATTCATACTCAGCGCGCGCATCAAGGACCGGCAACTTAGTGCGCAGCAAGCGGAAGAAGCGGCGACGCGCAAGTCAATGGTCGGCAGCGGCGACCGGTCAGAACGCATTCGCACTTACAACTTTCCGCAAGGCCGTGTGAGCGATCATCGCATCAACATGACGCTCTACAAGCTGCCGCAATTCATGGACGGCGATCTTGACGAATTGATTGATGCGCTGGCTGCCGAGCATCAGGCTGAACAGCTTGCGGCACTGTCAGAAGAAGCGGCAATGCAGTGAGCACTGGTTACAGTACTGACGCCGTGAATTCAGAACGCGCAAGTGCCAATGCGTTGCACGTGGATCGATCGATGATGGGCGCCACCCTGATGCACGATGCCATGCGTGTGCGTGACGCGCTGGGGCTGTCCAATCGCGATGCGCGCGGCGAAGTCGAACTGCTGCTGATGCGCGCGCTGGATATCACCCGGTCCCGCCTGATCGCTGATCCTGAACTTGCGTTGCAGGCTGCAAGCAACGAACGATATCTGGAGTCACTGCGGCGGCGTCTTGCCGGCGAGCCGATCGCGTATATCCTCGGCGAGCGAGAGTTCTACGCAAGCGTGTTCAATGTGTCGCCCGACGTTCTGATACCCCGTCCGGAAACCGAAATGCTGGTTAATGCAGCGCTAGAGCGAATCGCGCCAGGCGGGCAAGTCAATGTACTTGATCTCGGTACAGGAAGTGGCGCAATTGCGATAAGCATTGCGCAGCAATGCAGCAACGTCAAAGTGGTGGCGGTCGACGACTCGAAAATGGCTCTGGACATAGCTCTAAACAATAGCAAGCGCTTGCTTTCAGATCAGGCGCGCATCCGTTTTGTTGCCGGCAACTGGTTTGACCAACTCGATGGAACCAGTTTCGACATTATCGTGTCCAATCCCCCGTACGTCGCTGCCGGCGACCAGCACCTGAGCCGGGGAGATGTACTTTTTGAACCCCGCCAAGCCCTCGTTGGTGGCCGTGACGGCCTTGATCACCTGCGCGTGATCATTGCGCAAGCGCCCATGTATCTCGCCGACGGCGGTTGGCTACTGGTCGAACACGGCCATGATCAGGCCGCAGCGTGCCGGCAATTGTTGATTGACGCCGGGTACCGCGAGATCGTTTCAGAGCGCGACCTGGCAGGGCATGTGCGCATTTCGGGCGGACGCCGGTTGACGGGTGCCTCTGGCACTGGATAATTGAGCCCCCGGGACGGGCAAGAGTAAAAATGGGCCCGTTTCATTTAGCGGGTTATTCACGGGCGAGAGCCCGTTCAGATCAGGATTGAGGCTAAGGAATATGGACACTCAGGAAGTCATCAAGCAACAAGTTACCGAGAATCCCGTCGTGCTGTACATGAAAGGCACGCCGGAAGCGCCAATGTGCGGTTTTTCAGCCGCGGCGGTACAGATTCTGGAGGCGTGTGGCGCCGACAACGTCGCTACTGTCAACGTCCTCGCGGATGAAAACATTCGCCAGGGAGTCAAGGATTTTTCGCAGTGGCCGACCGTACCGCAGCTGTATGTGCAAGGCGAGTTTGTCGGCGGCGCAGACATCATGCGCGAGATGTATCAGTCGGGCGAACTTCAGAAGTTGTTCCAGACGTAATCTCAGGTCGCATAGCAAAAGGCTGGCACGCGCCAGCCTTTTTTTGGCCGCAAGTCCGGAACCGGTTGCTCGCGCCGCGCGCAAAAGTGGCGAGTGTTGCAGATGTGATCTTCATTCGTAAGTGCGAGCGTGATCAGGGGCGGACATCGGCAAGTATATGATCTCGCACGAACACATGATCGAAAAAGCCCTTTTCTGTCGCTTAGAAGCGTGTTCTTGGGGGCAGAATCGTGACGCTAAGGCTTAATGAGCGTGTAAGGGGGTAGAGTCCCTTTGCCAAAATGCCAGAGCTAACCGCGGCGCGAAGTTGATCGGTCTGAGTTAAACCGGGTTTATCGCACAAGATCGACGCGTTAACCCAGAGATCGACCGTGTCGAAGGGAGTGGGGTGGACGCAACATGCGCCTCATAATCGTGTCTGGCCCCGTTTTTCCAGAATGTTTTCTGGACCAACGTGGTGGGACCTTGACATAAAGGGCCACCAAAATAGGAAAGTAGCGGAATGCGCCTCTCAAGATTTGGCATTGGTGCTGTCAGGCTTGCCTTGCTTGTCACCACAGCAACCACCAGTGGCGCGTTCGCGGAAAATTGCTCGAACAAACTGGCGTCCGGCCTGATCGCTCTTGATGTCAACGAGCACACGGTACTGGGCTATGTTCCGAAAGGTGTAGTTGGCAAGGCTTCACCGCTCGTCGTCAACCTGCACCCAACTGGCGGCAAGGGGCTGTATTCCCTGAAGGAAGGTATGCCTGCCGCGCACGACAACGGTTTTGTCATGATCGCGCCAGAAGGCGTTATTGGTCCGATCTTTGGTGGCTGGACATGGAATGTGCCGGGTGTACCCACTTATGGCGGTGGATATCCCAGCGAAGACGCGCGTGACGATGTTGACTTCATTTCGAAGGCCATCGACAAGGCAATCAAGGAAGCGTGCATTGACACTCGCAGAATCTATGTGATCGGCTTTTCCGGCGGTGGACGCATGGCCTCGCGCCTGGCCTGCGACCTCAGCGACCGTATAGCCTCAGTGGTGGCAATTGGCGGTATCCGGTTCTCGAAAGCGTCCGACACCAAGCTCGGTCTTCCGCATGCGGTAGATTGTGTTCCAAGCCGTGCCGTTCCGATCAAAGCGATCCACGGCCACTGGGATCCGGTCAATCCCTGGTACGACGTGGCATTGGGTGACACACCGTTAAAAAACCCCGAAGACGGGAACAAGACAATCGTTGCCGAGGCCCCGAAGGCTGGTACCTCATGGAGCTATTCGGGTGAAACCGCCTTGGCTCGCTGGGTTGAGCACAATGGCTGCGATTTACAGCCTGTGACGCATACGTTGGCCAAAGACATTGAGCAGCGCGACTACGTCAATTGTCGGGACGATGTCGAGGTCAGCCTCGTTTTCTATCGGAACCTTGGCCACGCCGTGCCGGGGTATGAAATGCCTTGGGCCCCCGGACAGGCAGACAGTCCAATCAATGGCTATGAGCTCGCCTGGGATCTTCTGAAAGACGACAGCCTGCCCAAGTAGCAAACCCGAATTCGAAATCCTGAGTGAGTAGTGAGTGCACAGCCTTTACGAATTCGATTCTCAACCAGCTTCGGGTGCTGAATGGCTAGTACCAGGTTGTATAGTCGATGAATCGACGATAGGAGAATGCATGACACGTCTGCTGCTACTCGGATTCATGTTCTGGAGCGCATGCGGCTGGGCCGCAGGCCCGAGTGATCTGCTGGCCAAATATGCCGAGGGGGCCCTAGAAGCCGAACCTGGATTCAGTGGCTTCTCTGCCGAGCGCGGCCGGGCTTTCTACTTCAGGCAGCATCGCGTCGAGGGCGGCGCGCAGCTTTCGTGCGCCTCTTGTCATCACGACAACCCGCGCAAGGAGACTTTCGCCCACGTGGACGAGATCCCTTGCCGTGCCTGTCACGGTGGTTTCGACCGCTGGCCAAACGGCGTGCCGAGAATGCACCGGCAAATCCTCGCCTTTGCGCCCTCTGAGAATCCCGAGCGATTCAGCAATGAGCAAAAAGCGGAAAAGTGGTTCGGATTCAATTGCACATATCTTCTCGGCCGCGACTGCACGCCGCAGGAGAAGGGGGATCTCATCACCTGGCTGTTGGAGCAATAGCAAGTGGAAACGGGGCTTCAATTCAATGGCGAGTCCGGTCGCCAAACCCTTGCACGACCAGCCGCGTGGATGAAATGCGAGCGCTTTACGTCTAATGCGCCCATCCCACCTTCTTCGTAACCGTCGCAACTGACCAGTCAGCGTTCCGCGCGCCATGACGGACAAACAGGTAGTTACAAGAGACAAGGTCCAGTGATCAGGGCTGCTCGGATTTATCTGGCACACTCACGTACGCGCCTTGTCGCTCTGCCTTTTGGGCTTTGCCAAGTGGCGCTGCCGATGTGCTTTTCCACAATGAAACGACGAAAGTCGTTTGACCCGCTGAACAACAGGACTCTCAAATGAAAGCAGTTGCGCTCAAGCAGTACCTTCCGATCGACTCTCCCGATTCGTTTCTCGATGTCGATTTGCCAAAACCCGACCCCGCCGGACATGATCTGCTGATTGCCGTACAGGCGATCGCTGTCAATCCGGTCGATACGAAAGTACGTGGCGGCAAGGGAAAAGCCAAGGGTGCCACTGAAGATCCGCCAAGGGTTCTAGGCTGGGACGCCAGCGGCCGCGTCGAAGCTGTCGGAAATGAAGTCACGCTGTTCAAGCCGGGCGATGAGGTGTGGTATGCGGGCGATATCACCCGTCCTGGATGCAACTCCGAGTTCCAGCTCATTGACGAACGTATTGTCGGGCGCAAACCGAAGTCGCTGAGCCATGCCGAGGCTGCCGCGCTACCACTGACCACGATTACGGCGTACGAAGCATTCTTTGACCGCCTCGGCATCGACCGGGACGGTGCGAACAAAGGCGAGTCAATATTGATCATCGGTGCCGGCGGCGGCGTCGGTTCAATCGGCATACAGCTGGCTAAGCATGCCGGGTTGGTTGTGATTGCCACGTCGTCGCGGGCAGAGACGGCGGCATGGGTACGCGAACTTGGCGCGGACCATGTCGTGAACCATCGCGAAGATATGGTCAAGCAGGTGCGCGACCTCGGCTTCGAGAATGTCGACCACATTGCGATCTTCAACGACATGCGTCACTGGGACACAGCGGTTGAACTCATTCGGCCGCAAAATGGCATCGTTTCAATAGATGACACCCATTTGCCGATGCCGATGGATCGGATGAAAACCAAATCCGCCAGCCTTCACTGGGAGTTCATGTTTGCCAGGCCCATGCATCAGACGGCGGACATGATTGAACAGCACAACTTGTTGAACTGGGTGTCCGAGGAGATCGACGCCGGCCGTATGCGTACGACCGTCAGCCAGGTTCTGTCACCGATCAATGCCGCGAATCTGCGCGAGGCACACCGCCTTGTCGAAACCGGCAAGGCGAAAGGAAAAATTGTCGTCGAAGGATTCTGAGTTTCCTTCAACGCACGCACACAACACCATGCAAAAAACAATTCTCGTTACCGGATCGACCGATGGCATCGGCCTCGCAACCGCAAAGATGCTGCTCTCGCAAGGGCACCGCGTACTGCTGCACGGGCGTAACCCGTCAAAACTTGAGAGCGTGCAAAAATCGCTCTCGGCGGAGACGGATGAGGCAAGCGTTGAGGCCTATGTGGCCGATCTGTCGAGCCTTGACGATGTCGAAGCGCTTGCGAAAGCGGTGGCTGCCAAGCAAGACAGACTCGATGTGCTGATCAACAATGCCGGCATCTACAAGACGCCTGAGCCAATTGCGCAGAACGGGCTTGATGTGCGCTTTGCGGTTAATACCGTTGCGCCCTATCTGCTGACAATTCGGTTGTTGCCACTGATTGGAGCGACCGGGAGAGTTGTGAACCTGTCATCTGCGGCGCAGGCGCCAGTCAATACAGAAGCGCTGGAGGGCAGGGTCAGGTTGGGCGATATGGATGCCTATTCGCAAAGCAAGCTCGCGCTGACAATGTGGTCCCGCAGCCTGGCGCTGTCGCTCGAGAATGATGGCCCCGCCATCATTGCCGTCAATCCCGGGTCATTGCTCGCCAGCAAGATGGTGAAAGAGGGCTTTGGCGTAGCCGGCGGAGATATTGGCATTGGCGCGGACATACTGACGCGAGCGGCACTGGCGGATGAATTTGTGGATGCATCCGGAAAATATTTCGACAACGACGCGGGCAAGTTTGCTTCGCCCCATCCCGACGCGCTTGATTCCGGAAAACGCAATCAGGTCGTAGGCGTTATTGAAACCATCTTGTCGAAAATGGGTGTGAGTGTGCAAAGTTAACGAGGGAAACATTGCCACAAGCCGTACAAGAATGATGTAATCCGCCACCGCCTAAGCGTACACCCGGGAAAAAGCGGTTGTACGAACTGGCAAGAGTGTAGAAACCCCGGAAACTGGAAAGACCTTGACGTTGTCAGGCCTTTGACGTTCTGGCGCACCAAGGCCATTGCGCGGTGCGCGCCTGCCGAAGCCGCACTACTGCGGCGGATGTGCGAGTGGACTATTATTCGCTAGCTGACCGTGTTGGTTTTTCCTGCAGGCACCGAGACGCGTTGACTGAAGCCGGCACACGGGTCGGAACCTTGGTGGCCGTCGAGAATCTGCTGGTCAGGGTAACTAAAAACGAGCGTAAAACACCAGGAAACAGAGAATTACTAAACGATTTTTGAGAGAGGGCAATATTAAATGGACGTAGCAGGTAAGAAAGCAGTCATATTCGGCGGAACCTCGGGCATTGGACTGGCCGCCGCAAAGCAGCTGGTTGCATTGGGAGCGGAAGTCATTGCAATCAGCCGTAGCCCGGATAAAGCTGGCGATGTGCCCGCGGGTGTAACCCTGAAGAAATGCGATGTGCTCGACCGCGATGCCATGCAGGCATTGCTCAAGGAGTGTGCGCCTTATGACATTCTGGTGAGCGCTGCGACTGGCGGTGCACGCGCAATGGGCCCGTTTCTGGAAATGGACATGGATGGATTCAAGGGGTCTTTTGACAAGCTGTGGGGCTATGCCAACGTCGTACGATATGGTGCCGAGCATCTGAGCGATGAAGGTTCTATCGTATTGGTGAGCGGCGCGCCGGCACGCAAGACCAGGCCGGGGCAGGCGGCGATCGGTTCAGTCGGCGGTGCGGTTGAGTCATTGGTGCGCGCGATTGCGAAGGAACTTGCGCCAAAACGCGTCAACATCGTCTCGCCGGGCGTGATCGATACGCCGATGGTCGCCATGAAAGGCGGAGAGCGCGCCGCTTTCTATGCGAAAGCGACTGGCGGAAACATAATCCCGCGAGCGGGCACGGCAGACGAAGTGGCGCAAGGCATCATCTTCATGATCCAGAACGACTTTGTCACCGGAACGACCATCGATGTTGATGGCGGCTGGTTGTTGTCATAAGTACAGCGTGATCGATCGCTTCGGCCGACTTCTGCTACAAAGCTTTCGAAATCGATCTCAAGCCAGCGAACGCCAGGAAGCCAATGACGGGGAATGGCTCCGATTCGGAACTTGACCCCGTTCCCTGCTTTCGTTGTTGCATCGCGAAGCAGCCGCTGCACGCATTGTTGGTGAATACATTTGTTAACCACTATTTGGAGTTTCGCCGGAGTTTACATCTGGTGCTGCGTTGAGGTCCGGCATCTGTCCTTGCCTGATCAAACAGTGCCTGACGCATGATATTGTTTTCGCTGGGGGCTGGTTCGCCACCAGTTATTGAGCCCGGGGGCAAACGTGGTTGAGGACGTCAAGCGCAGGCTTGCAGCGATACTGGCTGCAGACGTAGCCGGTTATTCACGCCTGATGGGCGATGACGAACGTGCCACGATCGCTACGCTCAGACAATACCGCGAAGTTTTCCGCGAACGGATCGAATCCAATGGCGGGCGCGTCGTTGACATGGCGGGTGATTCCGTACTCGCAGTATTCGATAGCGAGTGGCGCGGTAAAAGCGGCCACCGAGACCCAGGAAGCCCTCGCCGCACGAAACAAGGCGCTGACCGAAGCGCGCCGAATGGTGTTTCGTATTGGCGTAAACCTTGGTGACATAGAAGAAGCTGGCGACGGCACTGTCTACGGTGATGGCGTCAACGTCGCCGCGCGCATGGAGGGGTTGGCCGACCCGGGCGGCGTAATGATTTCCGAGTTTGCTTATCAGCAAGTGCGCCGTCTGTCGGAACTGACTTTTGCCGACGCCGGTAGCCACGAAGTAAAGAATATTTCAGACCCGGTGCGCGCTTACCGCGTTGGGACCGGGGGCGAACACGCTGTGCGCCGTGGCACGCCTAAACCCTCCCACCGGAAGTGGCTTGCGGCAATTGTTGGCGCGTGCGCCGTCATCGGGGTATTGGGTGGCGTGGCCTGGTGGATTGCGGTTGCTGACAACGCGCAAAAATCTGGTTTCGCCGACAGCAAACCCGCGCGCCCGGCGATTGCCGTCCTGCCGTTTACCAATATGTCTGATGATGCCAGCCAGGAGTATTTTGCTGACGGCATTTCAGAAGACCTGATCACTGAGTTGTCGCGCTTCGAAGGCCTTTTGGTTATCGCGAGGAACTCCACGTTTCGTTACAAGGGAGAGGCCGTCGACATTGACAAGGTCGCTAGCGAACTTGGCGTTCGCTATGTGCTGGAAGGTGGCGTGCGGCGTTCTGGTGATCGCGTTCGCGTCACCGCACAGTTGGTTGATGCCGAGAGCGGCGGTCATCTTTGGAGCGAGCGTTACGACCGCAATGTCGCTGACGTGTTTGCAGTGCAGGACGAGGTCACCGGCCAGATTATCGAGGCGTTGAAATCCGAGTTGGGCAACCTTACGACGACCCGCGTACGCCGGCCGCTGACGAACAGCCAGGACGCCTATGACATGTATCTGCGCGGGCGCGTCTATAGTGACCGGCGCACAAAGGAAGCAACGGCGCGGGCAGAGGAGATGTTCAGGGCGGCAATCAAGCTGGACAACGAGTTCGCCGCAGCCTACGCACAACTTGCACAGGCATTGTGGATTTCATCTTTCTATGGATGGCGTGAGGGTGAGCAGGTGGTGGATGATGCGCTTATGGCAGCGCGCCAGGCAGTCAAGCTCGATCCATCACTGCCACAAGGGCACACACACCTGGCGACCGTGCTGGCCTTTCAGAACGAGCTTGACGAGGCAATTGTCGCGGCGCGCCGCGCAGTAGCGCTGGATTCCAATTATGCGACTGGCTACGCAAGGCTCTCGCTGGTGTTGTCGTTGATCGGTGCGCACGATGAAGCGCTTGACGCAGCGATCAGGGCAATTGATCTCGACCCCTATTCATTTGTGGCACTTCGCGTCCGAGATCACGCGTATTTCATGTCTGGAAAGTACGAGCAGGCCGCAACCGATTTCCGGGCCAGCCTGGCTCTGAACCCGGACTTTGGCGGCGGCCATTTATGGCTCGCGGCGACCTATGGTTGGCTCGGTGATGAGCAAAGGGCGAGGGCTGAAGCGGCCGAGGTCCTGAGAGTTGCGCCCAGGTTCGCTGACGGTCTGTTTCGAGCGCCTTTCCCACGCGCAGATCAAATGCGCCTCATCGAAGGATTGCGAAAAGCCGGTCTCGATGTTCCGGACCCGCCATTGAGGGACTGACCGCTACGGGTCCTGTCGTTCGTATTCGATGTTGTGTTCCTCGCACCAGTCGATGGCGATTTCCTCGTAGCGTCGATCTATGTACGTGACAAGTTTTCGAGCGCACCGGGATAATAAACTTCGCCCTGAATCGGAAGGCACGCTTGCCCTTGGAGGCCCTGGGCAGTCTGCTTTGGACACCTGACATCTCCTATGGCACGTAAGCGCTGGTCAACGTGGTGCCTCGCCGGATCGCCGCCTTGGCACACGGCCAATTGCGCAATTGTGGCTACGAAAATCCATCGCCCGGAATCATCCAGTCTGGCATCCTATTTGCACGATACCCTGCCAACCAAACTGGGCTCATTCGAGCAATGGCAGAGCAAACAGGTGCGCTGTACAAGTTCTTCGAAGATTTCGTGGTTGGCGGTTTGCTAGCCCAGAAAACGATACCCGATCATTTCAATGTTGACCGGGCCACATTTGCGCGGTTTCTTTCTATCTGCGCAAAGCAACGCGGCCGGGCGGTTAGCATATGATCTCGGAGGACGTTCTTCAAAGAGGCGTGTCGGTCCTGAAACGGACGATCACGTTGCGTCAGCCGCGCCAGTTCCGGCTGCCGGAAAAGGGCGAGGTGATTTCTCACGGTGAGCGCAATTTCTACATCGGAGACAAACTCGGCCGCGGTGGTTTTGGCGGCGTCTACGAATGCAGCGACGACTGGGGTAACCCGCTGGTTGCAAAGATTATCCTTCCGCACGATCGTCCATATGCGCATGTGCGTGAGAGCTGGCTTGCGTAGGCAGAAAAGCTAATGGAGTTGCGCCATCCGAACATCACGTTCGTGCGCGAGGCATTCGAGTATCAAGATACGTTCTACCTGATCATCGAGCGATGCAATTTCCCGCTCATGCAGGTCATTACCAGTTTTGGGCTGGAGCCGGAGCGCTGGCTTCCGTACGTTGCGCGCGACGTATTGCAGGCACTCGATTACATTCACGGTCACGGTTACATTCACAAGGATCTTCATCCGGGAAACGTATTCGTTGTCGAATCCCGCCAGCAAGCAGCATTCATTCACCGAATCGTGCGCTCGTTCAAGATCGGAGACCTGGGCCTTACGCGCCTGGAGACGGACTCCAAGGCGTTTAATACCAGGCTTGCGGAATGGATGCGGCCGCCGGAGCTGATCGACACCGACGCGTTTGGGCCGGTTGGACGGCAAGTTGACCTGTATCAGGCGGGTCTATTGATGTTGTCTCTGCTGCTCAAAGAGATTCCCTACTTCACCATCGAAGAGATTGTCGAAGGCATTCCGCAAGCGGTTGCGCAAGAACATTCGTCTCCGTACGCCCCGGTCATCTCGCGTGCGTTGTGTCCGGATGTAGAAGCGCGCACGCAAACTGCGTTGGAATTCTGGCGTGAGTTGTCGGCAGTAACAAAAACCTAGCTGCTAGCCGATAGCAGTTTTCTTGGTTACGGCATATAAGCCCGCGGCAAAAAAAATCAGAAACCAGATTAACGCCCACTCGGAAATTGACAGACCGAGGAAGCGCCATAGTACTTCGGTACAGTCACCGCTGCCGCGAAAAATCATCGGTAACGCTTCGGCGAGAGGAAATGCGTCGACCATGAATCCTAGGTCGGCGCCGCAGTCAAAAATTTGTGGCGGGTTGTGTTCAAGCCAGGCGTGGCGGGCGGCCACACCAGCGCCGAGCCCTGCAGTTATCATCATCAAAGTCCCGTAGACTCGGCGTCCCCACCATTGGGGATCGTGCCTGGCCGCGAGCAGCGCAACCAGGCCGACGATTATGAAGGCGTAGCGTTGCAGGATGCACAGCGGGCACGGTTCGAGATTCATCACGTGCTGCAAAACCATTGCGAACCCAATAAGACCCGCGCAGATTGCGAATACACCGATGTACATCCAACGAAGCCGAATATCTATCATATTCTCTCTAAAGTTTACTCAAGCTAGAGGACCGGGGAATCAGCATTATCAATGCCAACAAAATGCGGGACCAGAT
The DNA here is from genome assembly GCA_951812315.1 of uncultured Burkholderiales bacterium. GTDB lineage: Bacteria > Pseudomonadota > Gammaproteobacteria > Burkholderiales > Eutrophovitaceae > SG8-40. The sequence continues at coordinate 19,033 of CATOSA010000009.1, read as the reverse complement.
TATCCGCGAAACAATGTTCTCGCGGAAGAATAAGTAGAAGTTTAAGCTGTAGCACGCACCCGGTTCGCATGTTAACTGATCGCCGGCCGGGCTTTTTTATGCCTGTGGGCGAATCAATGAGGAAGCGCGCGCTGAGCACTTGCAATGCGCAATGCATTTGCGTGAGCCCGAAATACACGCACTCGGCACGGCTACTACCATTTGCCGGGATTCAACCCGCCTTTTATCCAATCGATGCTGGACAAACCTTCAGGTGGCTGAACCAGCTCGACCGGATAATACTTTATGTTCTCAACGAGGACTTTGCCGTCGGCGGTGCGCGCCGTGCCGTACGCAGTGCCTTGTACTGCCTGATGACCTTTGCCCAGCTTCATCATGATTCTCCCGCCCGGTGAATTGAATGCAAGGTTCTCAAACGCAGCAACAACATCCTCTGCCTCTGGCATTCCGTAGGCCTTCTCCATGCCTTCCTTGACACCTGGCACCGCACCCATCGGAAAAGCTTGCATCATGTTTCCAAGGCGCGCCTTCTCATAAGCAGACTTGAGCCCCAGAAACGCCTGCGCCGTACTGTATGCCGGGTAGCCTGGATTACGTCCGGTTTTCGCTTTGTAAATGCTTTGCAACCATTCGTTCAGGCGGCTTCGCTTTGCAAATACGCCATTCAGACCACGTGCGCCGACGATCGTGCCGTCGGGAATGCTTCCGGCGAGACGGTCAAGGTCAGGTGCGCTGGCGGTCAGCAGCAGGCCGCTGTGTTCGAACAGTCCACTTGCGCTTGCCTGTCGGGTGAATGATTCGAGATCGGCGCCCCACAGGCTCGATTGAATGACGGAAGGACCGCTGTTCATCAGCGCCGAGATCTCCTGATCGTAACGGCCGGCAGCAAGCTCGGGTATCTGTGAAGTAGAAATCGTTGCAGCGGACTTCATTGCGGCCATCGCCGCAGTCCAGCCAGTCCACGAGTCATGCCCCGAGACCGCGTCCAGATTGATGCCGGCAAATGCCGTCAATTCCGGGCGTGTTTGCAGCAGGTAGCGCGCGCCAGCGACGGCATCCATGGTCGAATGCGCTCGGGTGCGGAAAACAAATTTGTAAGAGGCTTGCTCGAATACACGTGGCGTCCCGCAATCGAGCAGCACCGTCAGCTGTTTCAGCGTTTCTGCGACCGGCGCAATTGCCAGGCAGTTTTCGCTGGAAACGTAACCGATGACGAAGTCGACGTTTTGCCGTTCGACGAGATCGCGAAATGTGTCGACCTGCCCGGCCACACTGCCGGCTTCGTCGATGATGACCAGTTCCAGATGTGCTCCGGAAAATCCGTTCATATTGTAGGGGGGCGGCACTTCGCCAGCGTTCAGCGACGCGACGATCGCTTGCGCCGCAATTCTTGCCGGAATTCCGATCGGCTCTGCGGCGGGCCCTGACAGGAAGGTCACAAAACCGATGCGAACTGTTGCCTGTTCGGCGTGTGAATGACTGCCCGTAATAGCTGCAAACGCAAATAGCGCTGTGACGGCCAGACGGCGAAAACAATATGGAGTTCTCATGTACTTCCCCCCGGCAAGAGCCGGTCAGAGCGTTCTAGTCTGTAATGTGGTTCCGGCGCGTGTTGCTGCGTACATTTGGTGACGAACCGGGCACATTGATATGCGGGAAAACCGGCCAGCATTCTTTCGCGCAGGCAACGGAACAATCGGCGCGAAATCGCAAGCGGTCTCTGGGCCAACTGGCGAAGTTGCCAAATCCTGTCGGATTTTACTCAAAATTGCTTTACACCCGTTAACAGTGCTCTGCATCGTCGCCGCTCGCCGACATTCGGGTATCGAGCGACCCGTGTCGACCGTTGCCTGAACATGTCGCCAGCAGCAACTGGCTGACAAGAAACGATGGCTGCTTCTACAACCTGGCTAGCAGACCACCTATGGTTGCTTCGCAGCGTGCCAGATAGCCTTGTCCGAACAGGTTGAGATGATTTAACAAATGGTAGAGGTTGTAGAGGTGCTTGCGGGTGTGAAATCCCTTGTCCAGTGGCCACACCGACTGGTATGCGCTGTAAAAGGCCCGGTCAAAGCCGCCAAACAGTTCGCTCATCGCGATATCCGCCTCGCGGTCACCGAAATAGACTGCAGGGTCGAAAATTACAGCCTCACCGCCGTCTAGAAAGCCGATATTTCCTGACCACAGGTCGCCGTGCAGAAGTGAGGCATCTGGCACATAGTCGCGGAAGAACGCACTCATGTTGTCGAGCAAGCGCTCGCCGCCTGCTTGCAACTCGCCTTCGAAACCGTTGCGCCGGGCCAGATCAAGCTGAAAACCGATTCTGTGTGCGCGCAGAAAATCAATCCAGCTGTTCGAGCGGGTATTGACTTGATCTGTCGAACCGAGGGTATTGTCACGGTGCCAACCATACCGTTCATGACGGCGACGATGCAGATCTGCCAGGCCGCGGCCGAGTTGGTCCCAGTCCGGCCTGGCCCGTGAGCCCAGGGCTGCAAGATGTTCGAGAACCAGCCACGAGTATGCGTTGTCATTGCCGTGACACATTGGCGCGGGCACGCGCAACGCATTTGCCGCAGCAAGTTCGTGCAATCCGTCTGCTTCCGCCTCAAACATCGGCAGGCGATGCGCTGCATTGAGCTTGACGAAGTAGGAGGCTCCGCCATCGCTGATGATCAGCGCCGTATTAATGCAGCCGCCCGAAACGCTATTGACGTTCCTCGCTTCGAATGTCCGACCGCTCCGATCGCTGATTTGCGCGCTGATGCGGGTTAAGCTTGGCGCAAGTTTTTCCGGGACAGTCATCACGCTTCCCTGACGTGCTGGCCGGGCTACCGGAACTTTGACAAGTCGCGTTCAGGCCGACAGCGTTTTGCGCGCCAGCGCGATTGCCCGTCTGACCTGTTCGGGTGCAGTGCCGCCAGTATGATTGCGCGCAGCCAGTGCACCGTCCAGAGAAAGCTGATCCAGGGCGTCTTCTCCGACCAGCGTCGAGAACTGCTGCAATTCGCCGAGAGACAATTCGGCCAGGTCCACGCCTTTTTCGGACGCGAGCCGCACTGCGCGCGCGACCGCCTCGTGCGCTTCGCGAAACGGAAGTCCTTTCTTGACGAGGTAATCGGCAAGGTCTGTGGCAGTCGCAAATCCCTGCGCGGCTGCTGCGCGCATTGCGTCCTTGTTGACTTTGACTCCGGTAAACAGATCAGCATAGATTCGAAGCGTTGCGATCACGGTATCGGCTGTATCGAACAGTGGTTCCTTGTCTTCCTGGTTGTCCTTGTTGTAAGCGAGCGGCTGCGCTTTCATGAGCGTAAGCAGGGCTACCAGGTGACCGTTGATGCGGCCTGTCTTGCCGCGCACCAGTTCCGGAACGTCGGGATTTTTCTTCTGCGGCATGATTGAAGAGCCGGTACAAAAGCGATCGGCCAGCTCGATGAAACCGAAACGCGGGCTCATCCAGACGATCAGCTCTTCGGACAGGCGCGACAGGTGCATCATCAGCAGCGCGGCGTCCGCGCAGAATTCGATCGCGAAATCACGATCCGAAACCGCGTCGAGAGAGTTGCTGCATACGCCGTCAAATCCGAGCTCACGGGCAACCTGTTCGCGGTCAATCGGGAACGTCGTTCCGGCGAGCGCCGCCGCTCCGAGCGGCAACTGGTTGACCCGATTTCGGCACTCGGAGAAGCGTTGCGCGTCACGCAGCGTCATTTCGTAGTACGCCATCAGATGATGGGCGAACGAAACCGGCTGCGCCACTTGCAGATGGGTAAAGCCGGGCATCAGCGTATCGACGTGTTGCTCGGCAAGAGTCACCAGATTCTCCTGCAGAGTCCGTATCAGCGCGAGAATCCGGTCAGTCGCGTCGCGCAGATACAGGCGGATATCGGTGGCGACCTGATCGTTCCTGGAGCGCCCCGTGTGCAACCGCTTGCCGGCATCGCCGACCAGTTCGGTCAGGCGTTTTTCGATGTTCAGGTGTACATCTTCCTGGTCGATCGACCAGTCGAATTCGTCGCGCTCGATTTCCGCGGCAATGTCTGCCAGGCCACGCTCGATATCGCTGACATCCTGCGCGGACAGCACGCCGCAGGTATGCAACATGCGAGCGTGCGCCAGCGAACCCTGGATATCGAAGCCGGCAAGGCGCCGGTCAAACTCGACCGAAGCGGTATAGCGCTTTACCAGTTCGTCTACGGGTTCGCTGAATCGGCCTGACCAGCCTTTCAGGCCGCTTTTCGGCGGTGTCTTCTTTCGTTGCATCGGAAGAGGCGCTATATCGGAATTGAATCGTGGAAAATGCAATGAGCGAACCCTTCTCCGCGCCTTATACCGGGAACGCCACTTGCCTGCGTCAGAACAGATGGCAAGTATAAATCAGAACGGCGTGATCAATCCGCTGCCCGATTTTCGAAATCTGGGCGTCATGATGCGGATACTGGTGATTGTTAGCGTGGCAACATTGCTGTCAGAGGCGGTGCGCAACGCGTCCTTGAGTGGCTGGCTGGAAGCATCCGCAGCAACTATTGCGTTTGTGCTTCCGGTGACGATTATTTCATTGCTGGTGCTCGGCGTGATCACCTATTGGCTGCGCAGGATGGACTACAAGATCGCCGTACTGTGCATTGTCGTTGTGGAAATCGTCATCGTCACGGGAATTGTTCAGTTCGTGTGGATACTCTTGCCCGAACTGGACAGCATCTCCAGGCTGATTCGTTACTGGCTGTTTACCGCATTGTTATCGCTGGCACTGATCGCGTATTTTGACTTGCGAAATCGCACGTTGTCGCCTGCGCTGACCGAAGCAAGGCTGCAGGCGCGAATCAGGCCGCATTTTTTCTTCAACAGCCTGAACGCAGTATTGAGCCTGATGCGAGCGGAACCACGTCGCGCGGAAACCGCCCTCGAAGACCTGTCCGAGCTTTTTCGTGTGCTCATGGCGGATAATCGCAAGCTCATACCGCTTGAGCAGGAACTTGAACTTTGCAAGCAGTATCTCGGGATCGAATCGCTCTGGCTGGGAGACAGACTCAATGTCGTGTGGCGGGTAGATGATATTCCCGGGGATGTGATGGTGCCGCCGCTGATCCTGCAGCCGCTGCTGGAGAATGCGGTCTATCACGGGATAGAGCCGTCTTCGAAACCGGGAACGATCTCAATTGATATTCACAAGAAGTCGGAAAATCTGGAAATATTGCTCACCAATCCATTAAGTGAACAGGCACGCCAGCAAGCTGGTAACAAGATGGCGCTGGCGAATATTACGGAAAGGTTGCAATTGCACTTTGACGCGGAAGCGCGGCTTTCTACCCGCGCTGAAGGCGGAAACTTCGAGGTGCGTATCAACCTGCCCTACGTCAAGGAGGCCTGATGAGCGCAACCAAGCTAAGAGTTGCAGTGACGGATGACGAGGCTCCGGCGCGAAACCGGCTCAAGGATCTTTTGCAAGATGTGTCGGAAATGTTACCACTTGAAATGGTCGTCGAGGCCGAAAATGGCAGACGCTTGCTCGAGTTGATCGAGAAACAGCCAGTCGATGTTGTGTTGATGGATATCCGCATGCCTGAATTGGATGGCCTCGAAACAGCGCAGCATTTGCATAAACTCGATGAACCGCCGCATGTGATTTTTACGACCGCGTACGATGACTACGCGATCAGCGCATTTGAATTGCATGCCATCGACTATCTCGTCAAGCCGATCCGGTTGCGGCGCTTGCATGACGCGTTGGCACGGACACGCTCCATCACGCGCGTATCGCTCGACGTGCTCAATGACGTAGCGCTGGACGCAAGATCCCATTTTTCCGCCCAGGAGCGCGGCAAGGTGTTGCTGGTGCCGGTTTCGGAGATTCGCCACCTGCGCGCAGAGCTCAAGTACGTCACAATTCGAACAGCAGATCGCGAAATCCTGCTGGAAGAGTCTTTGTCCCGCCTCGAGCAGGAGTTCACAGATCGTTTTGTGCGCATTCATCGCAACTGCCTGGTCGCGAAGGAGTATATCGAGGCGTTTGAAAAAGAGACGGTCGGCGGTTCGGACGCACGCTGGGTGGTTCGCGTGCGTGATGTCGATGAAACGCTGGCGGTTAGCCGCCGGCAACAGCATGTCGTCAGACATGCTCGGGAAAAGTACTACGTGAATCTGCTTGGTATGACGGTCGTTGCGCTATGTGTCGTTTCCTTTGCGGAAGCTTCGAACGCGGCAGAATTATCCGGGCTTTCAGATTTGCCGCGGGCAGGTAGCAACATCGCTGAGCTTGACCGGAATATCTATTATTGCGAGCAGCACGACACCAGCCTTCAGTGTCAACGTTCGGGTGGTGCAGCCGAACATGTGGGTGGCGAACAGGCGATCGAAATCGTGCTGTTTTACCGCCAGGGCGAATTGGTGCGGTCAGTCGTTACGTTTGACGAACAGCGCTTTCTCCCGGTAGTCGCCAAATTGGCCCGGGCGTTTGGAAGTTCGGAGCATGGCAGCGAGAAGTTGAACGCCGGAATGGGCGGCACATTTGAAAATGCGTACTATATTTGGCGAGAGGACCGGCGCGTGTGGTTGGTCGAGCAGTTCTTTCAACGAATTTCACGCAGCGGATTGTGGATAATGAATGCGGCGGAGTTCGATACACTGATGGCCGAGCGCGAACGGCTTCGGGTACGCGGCGCTCGTAATTTGTAGTGTTTGACAAACTAGTCGAACTGCCCGGTCCGACACGTTCGCAGCTATAACACTTCGCCAGATTGAAAATTTCGAACATTTTGCTCGCAAATTGAGTTTCGACTTTGCAACCCAGCCCCAAAACCATCGTTATTGCCAGCCGCGAAAGCAAACTTGCACTGTGGCAGGCCCACCATGTCCGCTCGCTCATTGAAAAACTTCATCCCGATGTCGTTGTCTCTGTGCTCGGAATGACCACAGAAGGCGATCGTATTCAGGACAGGTCGCTGTCAAAAGTTGGTGGCAAGGGGCTGTTTGTGAAGGAACTCGAACTGGCCATGCAGGACGGCCGTGCCGATATTGCCGTACATTCGATGAAAGATGTTCCGATGGAGCTTCCTGACGGGTTTGTGATTGCCGCAGTCACGATTCGGGATGAGCCGCGCGATGCATTCGTATCGAACAGGTTTGACAATCTTCGCGCGCTGCCGGTCGGCAGCGTTGTCGGCACTTCCAGTCTCAGACGCCAAAGCCAGATCAAGGCGCGCTATCCCGAATTGCAGGTACAGCCGCTACGTGGAAACGTGCAGACGCGCTTGCGCAAACTCGATGAAGATCAATATGCGGCAATCATTCTCGCTGCCGTGGGGCTTGAGCGACTGGGTTTGCAGCAGCGCATCGCACAGTTGCTTGAACCGGAAGAAAGCCTGCCGGCAGTCGGACAGGGTGCTCTCGGCATTGAATGCCACGCCGATCGCCAGGATCTGCGCGAGTTGCTGGCACCGCTCGAGGACATGCCGACACGTCAATGCGTCGAGGCTGAGCGCAGCCTGTCCAGGGCGCTGGCAGGTAGTTGCAGTGTGCCGCTTGGTGGTTATGCGCAGATCATTGGGGAGCAAATACGTTTGCGCGGTTTCGTTGCTACGCCTGACGGATCGAGATTGATTGAGGACGAAGTGACAATGCGCAGTTCGGAATCGACACCTGGCAAGATTGGGCAGGATGTGGCTCAGCGTCTTGCCGACCGTGGTGCGAAGGAAATACTTGCTTCGCTGGATGATTTGGCGTGACCGATTGCGATCTTGGTGGTGCAGGTGTTCTGGTTACCCGTCCCGCCGATCAGTGCGCGCCACTGGAGAAGGTGATCAAGGAGGCGGGTGGTATTGCGTACCGGTTTCCCGGGGTGAAGATCGTCAAGTATCAACAGTCTAGAATAAGGTCTTCGCTCGCCGGAATGGCGAGCGTGGACGTGCTCATTTTTGTGAGTCCGACCGCTGCGCGGATCGCGATGAAACTGATTGCCGAATCGGGTCGCCTGTCAGGTAATGTTCAATTCGCTGCGGTTGGCCGGAGCACCGCGAGCGCATTGAAGAAGGCAGGTGTGCGCGACATTGTCGTCCCGGCGCGGGGTGGTGGCAGTAAAGCGTTACTTGAATGTGCAGGGTTGCAGGCGGTCAACGGACGCTCGATTCTGATTGTTCGAGGCGAAACTGGTAGCGAAACGCTTGCGTCTGGCTTGACACAGCGCGGTGCGCAGGTTTCGGATCTGAAATGCTATCGTCGGATATTGCCGGACAGCGATTTTTCAGAAATCGAGCCGCAACTTCGTGAAGGGCGGATTTCGGCGTGGACGGCAACAAGTGGTGAGATAGTGGACAATCTGTTTACCATTGCAGGGGATCGTGGTGATTTGCTGCGAGATACGCCGCTTTTTGTAAACCATCCGCATGTTGCAGGGCGGGGATACGCGAGAGCTGTGAGAACGATATTTGTCTGCGCAGGCGAAGATTCGGGTTTTGCAAGCGGTCTTGGGAAGTGGTTCAGCGAGCGTAGATCGTCTTGAAGGATTAAACGGGCAAAGCACTACATTTGCATGGCAATCACTCGTGAAACATTACACTGATGAAGAATTACGCTGGTAAAGCACAACGACTGGACGCAGTCTTACCGGACAAGTCATGAGCAAAAAAGACTCTGAGGAAAAAATCGGCCAGTCCGCTGGTGACGCCAAAACCGGTGCCACTGCTGACGACGGAAGCGCTGATGCCGGGAATTCGGTCGGCAAGGCACGCGATGATACGGGGGCTGGTGCCTCGGTTGAGGCCGGGACGTCAAAATCTCGATCGCCAGACAGTGCCGCGAACGAAATGAATCAAGATGATTCGGGCAATGACCGAAGTACGGCGAGGCAGCGTTCGCGCGGTGGGCCGATGGCCGCTTTCGCGTTATTAGTGGCGCTTGCTGCAGCCGGATTTTCCGCATGGCAGGTATTTGAGTCACGCCGGGTAACGGCAGAGCTCGAACTCGAGTTGGCGAGAAAGCTTGCCGAGATCGAAACCATCGGCAGCGATAGTCGCAGACTTTCCACCGATGCCAGGGACGTTGCGCGTGACGTCGAAGCACGAGTAGGTCAGCTCGACGCGCGATTGGTGGATGTTCAGAATCAGCGACTCGCAATGGACTCCCTCTACAACGAACTTTCATTGTCTCGTGATGACTGGACACTGGCCGAAGTCGAGCAAATATTGCTGGTCGCGAGTCAGCAATTGCAGCTGGCGAGCAATGTAAAAGCGGCGCTGATCGCGCTTGAGGCTGCCGATGCGCGTCTCGCCCGGTCAGACCGGCCGCAACTGACTCAGTTGCGGCGGGTTATCGCGGAAGATATCGAGCGGCTCAAGGCATCACCGTTTGTCGACGTAACCGGGATCGGTCTCAAGCTCGAAAACATTATTGCGTCCGTCGATGGCATGCCGCTGTCGATTGAAACGCGTCCGTTGGAAGCTGGTGACGCCGAATCCGATTCTTCGGCGAGTGGCTGGCGCATGATGCTTTCCGAGATGTGGGCGGATCTGCGCGGACTGGTCCGTATTGAGCGCGTCGATACGCAAGCCACTCCGCTTTTGGCGCCCGATCAGGCGTTCTTTCTGCGCGAGAATGTAAAACTTCGCCTGCTTGGAGCGCGGCTCGCGCTACTTGCACGTGATGAGACCGGCTACAAAGCCGATCTGGGGGCAGCGAACGAATGGCTCGCCAGCTACTACGATACGACCGATACATCTGTCGCGGCGGCGGTCGAGATGCTGGATCAGCTGGCGCAGTCGGATATCCGAATCGAGCTGCCGAATGTTGGCGCAAGTCTGGATGCTGTGCGCAACTATCGTCTGGCGCGTGAGCGCACTGGTGGTTGACCCGGACATTTTGCGAAGACAGGCGTGCAAACCCGGAACTTCTCTACTGGATTCTTCTTTAATGCAATTGCATGTGCGGTGTGCTTACAGGACGAATTATCCCGGCTGTTTTACCTGCTGCCGGGCCGTGCATAGATTCGGGCGGGTGACAATGTCGAGGACACAGGAATACCGATGCGCTGGCTGATCTGGACAATCGTTCTGGCCGCCGTCGCCGTGGGTGTCATTCTTGCCGCGCGTGTCAACGAGGGTTACCTGTTGCTCGTGTCACCGCATTACCGCATGGAAATGTCGCTCAACCTGGCCGTCCTCATTGCTGTTGCGGTCATCATTGCGGGATATCTCGTTGTGCGCGCGGTGGCAGCCACGATGGGCATGCCGGCGCGCGTGCGCGATTTTCAGACGAGGCGCTCGGAGAAGAAAGCAAAGACTGCATTTACGAACGCGTTGCGTAGTTATCTTGAAGGACGCTTTGGCAAGGCTGAACGATTTGCCGCTTCGGCTTTGGCGCAGACAGAGTTCCCTGGACTGATGGCTTTGCTGGGTGCGTGGTCGGCGCATGGCAAGCGTGACTATGCCTTGCGCGATGACTATCTGAACAAGGCGGCAGAATCGGGCGACAGTGAGAAGGTAGCGCGCCTTATGGCGCAGGTCGAGATGTATCTCGACGAGCGCCGCTACCACGATGCGCTGGGCATCATTCGCCAATTGCCGGAAAAGCACTCTGAGTCGTTGAAACTCGAGCTTCGTGCGCAGGAACTTGCGCACGACTGGGAAGCGGTGCTGAAACTTTTGCCTCTGCTGGAAAAGCGCAAGGTGTTTGATCACTCCCTGGTGGAGAAGATACGCCGCCATGCCTACATCGAGAACGTAAAAAGCAAGGCAATTGATCTGGAAACCTTGCGCACATACTGGTCGCGCGTGCCGACTGAACATAAACGCGATCCGCGTATCGCATCGACAGCCGCACAGTGCTTTCTGTCGTTTAACAGCTGCGATGATGTTCAAAAGGTGGTTGAAGACGCGCTCGCCAAGGAGTGGGATTCTGCTCTGGTTGGGTTATACGCGGAATGTCTCGGCTCGAATGTCAAAAAACAGCTTGAGCGCGCGGAGGTCTGGTTGGTCGAGCATCCCCAAGATCCTGTATTGCTGCTGGTGCTGGGTAAACTATGTGCACACCAGGAGCTGTGGGGTAAAGGGCAAAGTTATCTCGAGGCCAGTCTGTCGATTGAATCGAGGCACTCAACTCACCTCGAACTGGCCAGGCTTTTTGAGCGCACCGGCAGGCTGGAAGAGGCAACCGCACAATATCGGCAAGCGCTCGAGCGGACACTGCCGCAGCTCAAAATGGCGACCGGTGGGCGTCGCCGTTCTGTAATCTAGAAACGACACTATGGTCCGCCACGTCGCTGGCAGACGACCTTATCGCTGCACGGCCAGCCTGTACCGGCCTGACTCTCAATCACAAGTTTCAGCAGCATCGCGAGTAATCCGAACTCATGAACCGTCTAATTCTGGCAGTTGAACAGACCGAAAAGGACCGTCCGCTACGCGAAGATATTCGCTTGTTGGGCAGGATCCTTGGCGACACCATTCGTGAACGGGAAGGGGGCCGGATATTCGATCTCATTGAGCTCACACGCCGGAATTCGATTGCGTTTCAACGAGACGGCGATGCGCATGCAAAGCGCCAACTCGAATCAGTGCTCAATGATCTCGACCCTGACGACACGATTGCGGTTATTCGTGCCTATAGTTACTTTTCGCTGTTGGCGAACATCGCCGAAGATCAACACCATATCCGGCGCCGTCACGCGCACGAAGTTGCCGGCTCGCGCCCCCGTGACGGCTCGGTGGTTCTGGCGATCGACAGGGTGCTTGAGGCGAATATTCCGCAGTCGGGCCTTGTTTCCTTTTTCTCGGACGCTCTGGTCGTGCCGGTTCTCACCGCACATCCTACCGAAGTGCAACGCAAGAGCATCCTGGATATGCAAAAGCAAATTGCCCGGTTGTTAACCGAGCGCGATCGCGAACAACTCACTCAGGACGAGGATGCCCGCAACGAAGAGGATTTGCGACGAGCAGTACTCACCTTGTGGCAGACGCGAATACTGCGCGAGTTGCGGCTGACGGTAAATGACGAGATAGAAAACGGCCTGACCTATTACCAGAATACGTTTTATGCCGGAAGTACCGCGGCTATACGGTCTGGTAGAAGATGTCCTGGAATCAAAGGGTGGCGACGCGCGTCAGGTGGCTTCATTTCTTCGCATGGGAAGCTGGATAGGTGGCGATCGCGACGGAAACCCGTTCGTAACGGCTGAAGTGATGGAGTTTGCACTTGCCAAGCACTGCGAAACCATCATGGATTTCTATTTCGAGGAGCTTCACCGTCTGGGTAGAGAGCTGTCGCAGTCCGTCCGGCTGGTCGAGGTCAGCCCGGAGCTGGAAGCGCTCGTGGCGCGATCGATCGATGATTCAGAGCATCGCCGCGACGAACCGTACAGGCGAGCATTGATCGGTGTTTATGCGCGCTTGGCCGAAACTTCAAATGCGATCGATCAGCATCTTCCTGAGCGCAGGGCGATAGGCCCGGCACCGGCTTATGCGGACCCGGCCGAATTTGCTGCGGATCTTGCCGTGATTGCAGATTCGCTCAATGCCAATGGTAGTGCTCGCATCGCGAGTGGGCGCCTGCGTGCGTTGCGGCGGGCGGTGGATGTGTTCGGATTCCATCTCGCAACACTTGATATGCGGCAGCACTCAGCCGTGCACGAGTCAGTGATTGATGAGCTATTCGAAACGAAATCGGTGCTCGCAAACCTGGCTACGCCAGCCTTAGCGAGCTCGAACGTCGCGCCTGGTTATTGCGCGAGTTGCAGGTGCCGCGGCCGCTGCGCTCCTCTCATGTCGATTACAGCGACGCAACACGCAAGGAACTCACAATCATCGACGCAGCGGCGCGACTTCAGCGGCGTTTCGGGCGGCAGGCGCTCGCCAATTACATTGTGTCCGAGGCTGAGGATGTAAGCGATCTGCTGGAAGTGGCGGTGTTGTTGAAGGAGTCCGGGCTGCTGGTACCCGGAGAGGTGCCTGAACTACGTCTCAACCTGATTCCACTGTTCGAAACCATCGAGGACTTGCGCAACTCGGCTCAGGTCATGGAGGCTTTGTTCAGCGAGCCGTATTACCGTGAACTGCTGCGTTGTCGCGGTGACTTGCAGGAAGTCATGCTTGGGTATTCGGACAGTAACAAGGATGGCGGTTTCCTGACGGCAAACTGGGAGTTATACAAAGCCGAAGTAGGCCTGGTGAAAGTGTTTGCCAAACATCGGGTCAGGCTACGCCTGTTTCATGGTCGCGGTGGTACGGTCGGTCGCGGTGGCGGACCGAGTTACAGTGCGATTCTCGCGCAACCACCGGGCAGTGTGGCCGGCCAGATTTGCATTACCGAACAGGGTGAGGTGATTGCCAGTAAATATTCCGACCCGGACATCGGGCGACGCAATCTCGAGACGCTCGTTTCCGCGACACTTGAGGCAAGTTTGCTGGATTCGAAAGATCACAGCGAGGAACATCCGGACTATCGCGATGCACTGGAAGAGATGAGCGCCATCGCGTTTCGCGCCTACCGGGAACTGGTTTTCGAGGACCCCGGATTCGTTACATTTTTTCGTGCCGCAACGCCGATCGCTGAAATTGCTGATCTCAACGTCGGCAGTCGGCCGGCTTCGCGAAAAAAATCTGACCGCATCGAGGACCTTCGCGCCATTCCCTGGGTGTTCTCGTGGTCGCTCGCGAGAATTATGCTGCCCGGCTGGTACGGTTTCGGCTCTGCAATCGAAACCTGGGTGTCAAACCGTGACGGTGGGCTGGAACTGCTGCAGGAGATGTACGGGAAGTGGCCGTTCTTTCATGCGCTGCTGTCTAACATGGACATGGTTCTTGCCAAAAGCGATATCAGTATCGCCTCGCGCTATGCAGAACTTGTCACCGATACTGAATTACGAGAGCGTGTTTTCTCAAGAATTGAGCAAGAGTTCAAATGCACTGTGAAATGGCTATTGGCTATTACCGGCCAGAAGTCTCTTCTGGAGTCGAACCCGGCGCTTGCAAGAAGCCTGCACAGCCGGTCGCCCTACATCGACCCGCTAAATCACCTCCAGGTCGACCTGTTGCGCCGCTATCGCAAAGGCGGAGCAGACGACAGCCTCAAACGGGCAATTCTTCTTACCATCAACGGCATTACCGCCGGACTCAGGAACAGCGGCTGAACTGAACTTCAACCTGTCTCGGATGCCGGGTCAACAGATGGGGTGAATGCATCAGAAAAGAACTCATCATCGGGCAGGCTACATTGCGTGGTGAAGTCACGATGTGCCGCTTCGACCACGACCGGCGAGCCGCACGTATAAACCTGGTAACCGGACATGTCCGGAAAGTCCTCCATGACGGCTTGATGAACGAATCCGCTACGCCCTGTCCAGTTGTCCTCGGGAAGGGCGTCAGAAACAACCGGAATGAATGTCATGTTGTCGTGTTCACTCTGCCACTTGCCGGCAAGTTCGCCCATGTAGATGTCCTGAGGTCTTCGTCCGCCCCAATAAAAGGTCATCGGCCGATCGATCCCCATTTCGAAAGCGTACTCGATAATGCTTTTAATGGGCGCGAATCCGGTGCCGCTTGCGACGAGAATCATCGGTTTGTCCGAATCCTCTTGCAGGAAAAAAGTGCCCAGTGGTCCTTCGAAGCGAAGGATGTCTTTTTCCTTCATGCGGCCAAACACGAATTCGGTGAACGCACCTTGCGCCATATTTCGAACGTGAAGCTCGACAAACTCGTCGTCGTGCGGCGGATTCGCCATTGAGTAACTGCGTCGCTTGCCGTTGCGCAACAGGATGTCAAGGTATTGCCCGGCAAGAAACTGAAGGCGCTCGTTCGCTGGAAGTTTGAGCTTTAATACAGCGACGTCTTCGGCGACCTTTTCTATATGCTGTACACGGCACGGTAACCTGCGTACTTCCAGATCACTAACGCCTCCGATTTCGCGGCCTTCGATGACGAGATCGCTGGTAGGGGTCGCCTGGCAAAACAGCGCGTAGCCGGCAGCTTTCTCAAACTCAGCCAGTGCCGCGGGTTGCGGGTTACCGTAATCGACCGTTCCTTCGATGATCTTTCCCTTGCATGTACCGCAGGCCCCGTTGCGGCAGCCATATGGCAATACATAACCTTCTCGAAGAGCGCCAGCGAGTACAGTTTCCTCTTCGCCAGCAGTAAATGTGTGGTCGCTTGGTTTTATTGTGACCTGGAAAGGCATTGTTCAGTTACCTCAACAACTCATGCCCGCAAACGTTTGCGGAAAGCCGGTTCCTCTAAAATAGAGTGATGCGAAGATTGTTAATCGTTGGTTGTGGCGACATTGGTCAACGCCTTGCACGAACCATGCGCGGTCGCCGGCGTATTTATGCGCTTTCGCGATCCGAACATCACCATCAAAAGTTGCGCGCTCTCGGCGTTGTACCAATCGTTGCAGACCTCGACAATCCGGGATCGCTCAATCGGCTTGCCGGTCTTGCGCAAGATGTCGTGGATTTAGTGCCGCCGCCAAGGACTGGATCACGCGACACGCGTACTGCGAATCTGATCCGGGCCCTGACAAAGGGCGGCAGCATACCACAGCGACTCGTGTATTTGAGTATCAGCGGCGTATATGGAGACTGCGCCGGTGCGCTGGTTGCGGAAAGCCGCCCGCCCACGCCGATGTCTGCCCGCGCAAGGAGACGTGTTGATGCCGAGCGCACGTTGCGGCACTGGGGCGTCGAGAATGGGGCGCACGTGACAGTGTTGCGGGTGCCAGGCATCTACGCATCCGGGCGTCTGCCGGTCGCGCGCGTCAAGGCCCGTACGCCAGCGCTGGTTCCCAACCAGGACCCGTACACCAATCATATTCACGCAGATGACCTTGCCCGCATCGTGGTTGCTGCATTGTGTCGCGGCAAGTCCGGCCGCGCGTACAATGCGTCGGACGATTCCTCAATGAAGATGGGCGAGTACTTCGATTTTGTCGCCGACCAGTTCGGACTGCAGCGTCCCCCGCGAGTGAGTCTGGGAAGTGCAGAGCAGCATATTCCCGAAAAGATGTTGTCGTTCATGCGCGAATCGCGCAGGCTTGTGAACAAGCGACTGAAGCACGAGTTGCGCGTGCGTTTACGCTATCCGTCGGTGCGCGACGGGGTCGCCGCGGCAAGAGCTAATAGCTAGTGTAGTGCTTCACTATTAACGGCACAAAAGACGGCGAGAATTCGCCTCATACGGCGTTACAAATCCTCGCAAGGTGTACGCACCGAAGCGAGAAGCAGGGGCCCCTTTTGTGGGGATGCGACCGCGTAGGCGTGTATTAAGCTCGCGATTGTATTAGTGCGAAGGCATCCCGCTACCGGGTCGCATCCCCCAAGGGGCCCCTGCTCCGCCGTACGCGGGCGCACCTTGCTGTGGTTTGCGCCTTGTCTGAGGCGAATTTCGCCACTTTTGTTCATTTGAGCGCTTTTTTCGCAACCCAACATAAGCGCCGAGAACAGTGAAGCACTACACTAGCGGCCAAATATATCTGGTGTTGCACGAGTGACTGAAAAAGCAAGCACACATCTGCTGGTGCTGACCAACTTGCCGGACAAGGATTCGGCCGTCAATCTTGCGCAATCGCTTGTCGGCAAGCGGCTTGCTGCGTGTGTCAACGTGATGGATGGTTGCACATCTGTTTTCCGTTGGGATGGAGAAATTCAGTCAGAGCGTGAAATTCCTGTACTGATTAAAACCCGCGCCGACCGTTTTGCGATGCTCGAGCAAGAAATTCTGGCTAGTCATCCTTATGACGTTCCAGAGATCATTGCGGTTCCGGTTGAAGCGGGATTGCAGGCATACCTTGACTGGGTGTCGTCCGAAGTTGATACAGCGACGCGAATATGGACCGGAGGTGGACCACAATGATGCTGCGCGGGCTTGTAAGCTCTCTGTTCGTGCTCGTTGCGCTGATGACGACTCAGGCGCAAATGCCGAAGCCGTCGCATGCCGAAGACGAACTTCTCGACCCTGATGTGGCGTTCCGGTTTTCTGCACGCATGCTCTCAAACAGCATGCTCGAAGTGCAATTTCAGATTGCCGATGGCTACTACATGTATCGGGATTCTTACCGATTCAGCGTACAACCGGAATCGATTGCACTGGGCGAGCCCCAATTTTCACCCGGTCTATGGCATGAAGACGAGTTTTTCGGTCGCAGCGAGGTGTTTCGCAATGAGGTGACCATACGGTTGCCG
Source organism: uncultured Burkholderiales bacterium (assembly GCA_951812315.1). Lineage (GTDB taxonomy): Bacteria > Pseudomonadota > Gammaproteobacteria > Burkholderiales > Eutrophovitaceae > SG8-40. The sequence continues at coordinate 1,875 of CATOSA010000009.1, read as the reverse complement.
TTGCAGCCGGCGTTGCAATCACTCCAGTCAGTGCAATTGGTTACAGTTTCACAAGGCTGCGCTGATATCGGTGTGTGCTATTTGCCTACGAAGAAAGTCGCAGATTTCCTGGCGATGGGGTTACCAGCAGGTCCGCGCTGACCAGCGCCGGAATATCCTCCAATTTGCTCCCTTCTTCCTTTAACGCACAAGGAATTGCCATCTCCCGCTGTCGTGTTTTTCAGGCAAGGGTTGCCAGAGGCATGTGAAGTGCCGTCCAGGCATGCGGCGCACAGATTTTCGGCCAGATCGGGTTGCGCCGACGTACGGCCACAGATTTTCCCCCATTGGCGTGTGTGCCTGCATTCCGTCAGGCGGAAAGCGTCCGCTCAAGCCACATACTTCCGCTAAGCTGTAGCTAAAATCTGTGAAAATAGTGGTAACTGCTGCAATGTGTTCGTTGTGGCCGTCTGACATCAAGGCGTAGTCGTGATCCGCACCAGTATTAACGCTATTGCTCGAAGCGGGCTCAATCGAGCGATGGAAATGCCAGTATGACATGGCATACATGCTGCTAAATCTGGACAACTTGTAGCGATCTGCGGCAAACTTGCAGTTATGAATCCCGGCCGTTCAACCCCAAACAGCGAGAAACACAAAAAATCAAGTGTTCATATCCTGGCTATTCACGGACCCAATCTCAATCTTCTGGGTACGCGGGAGCCTGATATCTATGGGACTGAAACACTGGCCGATATCAACAAGCGCCTTTCGTCGCATGCCCGTAATTCGGGTGCCAAGCTTTCGGTTTTTCAGAGTAATTCCGAAGGTGGCCTGGTTGACCGGGTCCAGGCCGCACGCGGCGATGGTGTCGATTTCATCATCATCAATCCCGCGGCTTACACCCACACCAGCGTTGCGTTACGCGATGCACTGAGTGCAGTGGCCATTCCGTTTATCGAAGTACATTTATCAAACGTGCACGCGCGCGAATCGTTCAGACGGCAATCCTATTTCAGCGACGTTGCAGTCGGCGTGATTTGCGGTTTCGGTTCGGGTGGGTACGACACAGCGCTGGATTTTGCGATTCAGTACGCAAAGAGGAACTGATATGGATCTGCGGAAGCTAAAAAAGCTTATTGATCTGGTGCAGGAATCAGGTATTTCCGAGCTCGAAATTACCGAGGGTGAGGAAAAGGTGCGCATTAACCGGGCTGGGGCTTCTGTAGCGTCCAATTTCATGGCGATGCCACCAGCGCCTGCAGTTGCGCTACCAGCAATGGCAGCCGCGGTGGCGCCGGTTGCTGCTGCGGGAGACGTTGTTGCGCAGCAGGCCGAGGCCGCAGACGAAACGGATGGGCATACAGTCAAATCGCCGATGGTAGGAATCTTCTACCGCGCGGCATCTCCCGGAGCAGAACCATTCGCTCAGGTCGGACAGTCGGTAAGCGCAGGCGACACTTTGTGCATCATCGAAGCAATGAAGTTGCTCAACGAAATCGAAGCCGATGCCGACGGAACAATCAAGGCAATACTTGTAGACAACGGCCAACCTGTCGAATACGGGCAACCGTTGTTTGTGATCGCGTGATAGCGCTTGTGTGCGCTCGTTCTGGAGCACCGTGTGATCCCGGGTGATACACCAGACAGATCGAAGCACGCCATCAGCATGCCAATATACTGCTGCTCAAGGGCGCATTCAATTGCAGTAGACCGGATTGCGTTTGTGGAAGACACCCTGAACGTGTCGCCTAACTGTTTGTCGGAAACACATGTTTGAGAAAATTCTGATCGCGAACCGGGGCGAGATCGCGCTCAGGGTGCAACGCGCATGCAGGGAACTTGGCATCAGGACTGTCGCGGTGCATTCGGAAGCAGACTCCGAGGCGAAATATG
>CATOSA010000008.1 GCA_951812315.1 uncultured Burkholderiales bacterium | reverse complement strand
ATCCAACGCGCTTGGTTAGTGATATGGCAAGTTTGGTTCCAGCCGGCCGACACGCATTGCGCCAATGCGAAGCCAGTAGTCTATTTGTGAAAATGCGCGGCATTTGTGCCGCAGGCGAGATGTGGTGTGCGGGCGTTGTACGCTTTTGCGAGCCTGGGATTCAGGAGTGTGGCGAAGGGATCGATGGTTTTCCGGCAGTACGGGTGCACGCGAAGGACCATCAATCAAACGGGAATCTCGAGCGAGAACAACGAAGCCCTGAAACACTGTCGTGAGTGACTCGAAACCATGTACAGGCGGCAGTCTGCACGACGCCCGAAATCAACGCGCGAGTTGTGCTTGCGCCTTGATTTCGGACGAGGCTGGATACTTTTCCGACTGGCCGGGGATTTTTATCGGGCCTTTTTCCTTGGTGCCGCCTTTTTCTTCGCTGCAACTTTTTTCTTCGTCGTCGTGGTTTTCTTCTTCGCTGCGGCGGCAGCTTGCTTCCTTATTTGAGCAAGTTGGGCGGCGGCCTGTTTCCTCGACCTGGCGAGTTCCAGTTTCTTTCTCATCCATGCGATTTGATTCTTGTAGTTCGATTTCTTTGATTCTTGTAGTTCGATTTCAGAGAAGCGATGTCTCTCGCCACCAATGATTTCGATTTCGAAGCGGATTTCGATTTTTTCCGTGCAGTACTAGCCATCTAGTTCTCCGATCAATGTAAGAAAATTTGATTCAATGTTAGTCCACAATATGGCAATTAGCTAGTTCAATGTTTTCAGCGGTTTGGATTTTGAATTACAGTACCGCCGATCAGTGGAACGCCGAACCGGCTAATGCGGAGAAGACTCGTGTTCAAGAAACGGAGAGTAAGATGCAAATGAAAGTAATTCTTGTAGTGTTGTGCGCATTCAGTACCGGCGCTGCATTGTCGGGTTGTGCGACTGGCAATGCGTCCGAACGTCAGCCGACCCTCCATGAGCAATGCCTCGCAGAAGCGACTTCGAAAAACGCGCGAAGCGAATGTACCGTTGACAATCAGAAAAGAATGCAGGGCGGTCGCGGTTTCGGGTCGTGGTAGCCGGCCATCTTGTTGCACGCGACGATCCAGGATCGCAATTTCGCAGTTCGATGGCGTAAATCAATACGCGGCATAAATCAATACGCTTGGTCATTCATCATCAAGAGGCAGTAGGCAATGAAAATCACCAATGTCAAAGTCGATATGTTCAATTGGAAAACCGAGGCCTGGAAAACGGGTGTCGGAACGGCGTTCGGCAATACCAAGCAATTGGGGATTGTCACCGTGGAAACGGATGAAGGTGTAACCGGCAACGCGTTTCTGGGTTCATCGCGTATGGGCGCGGATCATTATGTCCCTGGCCTGATCGAATTTATCAAACCGATGATCATGGGTCGCAATCCCCATGACATCGGTACGATGTGGTGGGAAATGTGGAAAATGAATCGTTCCGTATCGACATATGTCATCGGCGCGATCGATGTATGCCTGTGGGACATCAACGGCAAAATTGCCGGCCAGCCAATTCATCGCCTCCTCGGCACGTGCAAGGATCATGTGCCTGCTTACTCCAGCACGGCCTGGCACGCCACTGTTCAGGAATATGCGGACGAGGCAGTTCAGTTCAAGGAAGCGGGTTGGGGCGCTCACAAGCTTCATCCTCACGGTGAACCGAAGGCGGATATTGAGATTTGCCAGGCAGTAAGGGATGCGGTCGGCGACGACATGAAACTGATGCTCGATTCGATGTGGGCCTACAAATATGAGGACGCAATGCGCGTCGGCCGGGCAATAGAAGAACTTGACTATTACTGGTACGAGGATCCACTGGTAGAAGAAGACATCTACAACTACGTCAAGCTTCACCAGAAGCTGGATATCCCCATTATGTCTACGGAGTACGTGCCCGGACGCTACTACGGCATGACCCAGTGGATCACGCAGTATGCGACGGACATTTTGCGCGGAGATGTCGCCGTAACGGGGGGAATCACACCTTTAGTCAGGCTTTGCCATCTGGCCGAAGGGTTCAACATGAAGTGCGAGATTCATCACGGTGGCAACAGCCTTAACAACGTTGCAAATCTGCATGTCACGATGGCCGTACCCAACTGCGAGTTCTACGAGGTGTTTCCCTGCACCGGGGCGAACAAGTATGGCCTGGTTGAGGACATCGAGGTCGACAATAAAGGTTTGGTGTATGCGCCCACCGAACCCGGGCTTGGATACGAGATCGATTGGGACCTGGTGAAACGGGAACATACGGCAACGGCCGAGTAGCGCCGTCGTTCAGATTTTTCGCCGAGCCCGAAAGAAACGCGGGCTTGCTGCTAGTACGACTTCGGCAGTCCGAGGACCCGTTCGGCGATGTAGCAAAGAATCAGTTGCGGGCTGACCGGTGCGATGCGCCCGATCAATGATTCACGCAGATATCGCTCTACGTGATACTCCTTCGCGTAACCGTAACCGCCGTGCGTCATCACCGCTTGTTGGCAGGCGTCGAAACAGGCTTCGCCGGCGAGGTACTTGGCGCTGTTGGCCTCGCTGCCGCAGGGTTGACCGTTGTCATATAGCCAGGCGGCTTTATTGCCCATCAGGTTGGCCGCCTCAAGCTCCATCCAGTTTGCAGCGAGAGGGTGCTGCACGCCCTGATTCTGCCCGATGGGTCGATCGAACACGATGCGCTCGCTGGCGTAATTTGCGGCGCGCTTGACTGCACAACGCCCAAGCCCGACCAGCTCGGCGGCAATCAGGATGCGCTCCGGGTTGAGTCCATGCAGAATGTATTCGAAGCCACGGCCTTCTTCGCCGATGCGATCTTCCTCCGGGATGCGCATGCCGTCGAAAAATAATTGATTCGAGTCGACCGCATGCCGGCCCATTTTGTCGATCTCACGTACTTCGACAGTTGAGCGATCCAGGTCTGTATAAAACAGTGACAAACCATGTTGCGGTTTCTCGCATTGTTCAATCGGTGTCGTCCTGGCGAGCAACAAAACTTTCTCGGCCAGCTTGGCAGCCGAGATACACACTTTCTGACCCGAGACTACGTAACCGTTACCCTGTTTGTCTGCCTTGGTCTTGATTGCGGTGGTGTTAAGGCCGGTGTTCGGCTCTGTTACGGCGAAACAGGCACGCTCGGTGCCGGCAATCAGCGGCGGCAACATGCGCTTCTTCTGTGCATCCGTCCCGAAAACGACAACCGGATTGAGGCCGAAAATATTCATGTGCACGGCAGAAGCGCCGGTAAATCCGGCACCCGATTCAGCGATCGTCTGCATCATGATTGCCGCTTCGGCAATACCAAGACCGGCACCGCCGAAGGTCTCGGGCATCGCGACGCCAAGCCAGCCATCCGCTGCCAATGCTTGATGAAAGTCAACCGGGAATGCGTGTTCGCGATCACACGCCAGCCAGTAGTCATCGCCAAATTTTGTGCACAGTCGCGAAACCGCGTCGTGAATTCGTTGCTGATCAGCGCTTTGTTCGAAATTCATATCTCAGACAATTTCAGGTTGGTTATTCGGATGGCGTAACGCTGGCAGTGTGTCGGACTCAGGATGATTCGGCTGCAACGGTGCCATCAGCAATCAGGCATTATGATGCAAGCGGTTTCGATTCGGCATCACCACACCGGAATATTTATACCATCGGGAGGCTTTACATGATCACTTATCTTTATTGGGGGGCGGTAATCGCCCTCGTCATCGCCGCGCTGTTGTTTGTGGGCCTGAAGCTCAACAGTCCGAAACCCGCACTCGCAATCACCGCTGTCATCCTCATCGCGAGCTGGGCCGCGTATTATTTCCACTTTCAGCAGGTATTCGTCAAGCGTTACGGCGGAGTGATGGCAATCACCGTTCCGGATGGACACAACCACATCACGGCAACCTGGAAGGATGACAATCTCTGGATCGAAAACTATGACCCGGTCACGAACACGTGTTACTTCAATGAGTACTCGAAAGGTAACTTGTTGCAAGGCAAGGTGACCATCAAGAACTGTAATCCCCTGATGCCAAGGTAGCCGGCGAGTGCGTCGTAACAAGTTACTTTGGTGGCAGGGTGCTGGCGAATTCGCGCGCCTGAGTCAGCCACGGCAGTAGTTTTCCTCCGTCGAGTGCTTGCACTTCGACCATTACCCATCCCTTCATCGGCCGGCCGGTAATGTCGAATACTTTAACCCCCGGTTTCTTCAATGCGTCCGGGGCAATCTCCTGCCCGAGACGCAGTATCAGATAATCCTTGTAGACGCCACATAGCAGATTGCCGTTCAGGAGATGCGCGGTGCCACCAAACATTTTTCTGCGGGTTGTGCCCCAGCCGTCGATTTCAGCTGTTACGCGTGTCTCGAGCTGTTCGTTGTAAGCCAATTTAGTTGCCCTTTGGATGGCATGGTCACGAGCTGCGGTTGCTCCGGTCGTGCTGAATCGGCGGACACGGCACATTGCCATAAGAGCAGAATACGCAGCAGTCGCCGGGCGCGGGTTTGAGCACCGTCTCGCAATTGGTGCATTTATAAAACCACTGACACGCGTCAGTAGGCATTGTTTCGGTTTTCGCGTGACCACACTCAGGACAGGTCAGCGTTGACTCGAGAACAATGTCCATATTTAGAACCAATTCGTGTGGAGCATTTCGCTGGCTTCCAATAACGATGCCTGCGTTGATATGACGATCGGCTGTCCCAATTGCTGCCCGATCAAGCGCTTCGGAAACGACTCATTTTCACAAAAACGATTGCCAGTATTGGCATTGCAAAGCCGATCGTCGTCGTTGTGATCAGCAGGTAACCAAGTTGACTGTAGTCGGCCGCACCGGTGATCGTGTCGGTAACGCGGTCGCGAACCTCGCGCGTTATCGTGTAAATCTCGTTCATGTACTTTGTGCCCAGGCTCGACGCCGATAGTGCGAGATTGGTGAAAGATGCCATCACCGCGAAGAAGGTCGCTTTTAGATGCGACGGCGCGTTGCCTGCAATCCAGGCGAGCATCGGGATCATCGCGATCTGCCCGAGCGGTGACTCCATCGCCGTGTCGACGATGGCGATGAAGTGCGCGTCGACGACGCCGGCGGTATGCGCCGAGGTCCACTCGTGCAGCCCATAATAGAGTCCGATGTTGGGCAGCATCAGGATGCTGCCCGCGATTGTCAGCAGGAAGATCACGTAGGCGATCGAGCGGCGCGCCATCAGCGGGCGCAGCACCACCATACCGAACAGAGCCAGCAGTGACGCAATCAGCGACAACACCGACAGAAATTGCTGGTCGAAGCCGAGTTCGTCGATTTCGAACCAGCTGTAGCCGGGGCCGGGCAGCGGCACCGCGCGGAACACGAAAATGATCACCGCCGTGCCGATCAGCATGTTGCGCGCTTCGGGCTCGAGTTCAAGCAGCAGGCGGTACATGAGGAACAGCACGATCGCCATCGAACCGACGAAGATGATTTCCTGCGCCAGCGGCACCTGGCTGATACCCATGGTCAGGGTAAACACCACGAACACCAGGCTGCCGCCGAGAATCCACCAGTTTGCGTGGGTCTTCTCGCCCGGCGCGAACAGCAACTTGTCGATGACTTCGTGATCCTCGCCCAGTTTGCGCAGGCGCTGTGCGCGATGCCTGAGCATGATGCCGCCGAGGATGACGCCCGACACCGACAGCAGCGGAATCACCAGCGCTATCAGGTAGATGTCGGAGTAGATCTCGATCTTCATCGCTTCGGACATGTTTTCGACGCCGCTGAACATGGTGATGTTGAGCGCGGCGACCCCCGCCAGCCCGCCGATGATCGCGAAGCGGCCGAGTGTCTGCATGGTGGTGTGCATGAGCTTGATCTCGCCCTCCGGGTAGGGCGTGCCTTGCGCGTCGGCGGTCGGGACGGCTTCGACAGTCATCGCGTCGGCGACGACGTCCTGGATCACGTAACCGGTGGGCGCGAGCAGAGTGGCGATGACGAACCAGGCCTCGATCCTGAGCACCGCGTCCATCGCCGCGGTATGCGCAATGACGCCGTACATGATCAGGATGCTAAGGGTGATCAGCGCCGCGCCGAGGTAGACCAGCAGGGCCTTTCGCCGCCAGATCAGGTCGACGAGATGGCCGACCGGCATTTTCAGAACCCACGGGATACCGGCCCAGAACGCCAGGCCCGCGAGAAAGGCTGCCGACAGGTCGAGGTACTCCTTGATGAAAAAGGTGCCGACGATCGCCGTCAGTCCCTGTACGCCGGCGGCCAGGTAAATCATCAGTGGCGGCAGGTAGGACCAGCGGAACTGGCGTCCGAGGTCGAGAAAAGTGCGGTCGAACCAGCGCCAGAGCGCGCCGATAAGTCCGCCAGTATGTGGTTGTGGGTACCTTGTTTCCATTGTTCGTCAGGAGAAGAAAAGTACAGTATCGTGGCGCACCGTTTGGTGGCGGGTCGGCGTAGATGACGGAAAACGTCTATCGGACATCAATTTTCACGGTGCCGAGGCCATCGACGGTAAACACCAGTTCGTCGCCGGGTTGAACAAATTTGGTCGCGATCATGGTGCCGGTCATTACGACCATTCCCTTGTCAATGTTTTTTCCCTGCGCGGCGATGGTGTTGACCAGCCATCGCAGTGCTTCGAACGGGTGACCAAGCACGTCACGGCCGTATCCTTCATCTTCGGCCTCGCCATTGATTCTGACCGTGCCGTGTATCGTTTCCAGGTTAAGGGCATGCCAGTCGTTCACAGCAGAACCGAGGACGATACCGGTGTTCCAGGCATTGTCCGCGATCAGTGTGAGGACCAGAGAGGAAATGTCGTTGTAGTCCGCGTTGCGATCATCGACGAGTTCGAGCGCAGGGCACAGACTTTTTACGGCATCCGCAATCTGATCGCGTGTAAACGGCGCATCTTTCGATAACAGGTCCTTGCCCAGCACGGCCGCTAGTTCGCATTCAATGCACAGGCGACCATAGTTCGTGTGGTCGAGATTTGCGCCGCTTGCGTAAATCATGTTCGCGTGCAATGGCCCCGCGAACGGGGAAAAATACTGCAGCATTTCCTGCATTACAGTCGATGTCAGTGCGACTTTGTAGCCTGCGGTCGGTCCAAGAGACGGTTCACGGATCTTGCGAAATGCTTCCTGTATCGCGTACGCATCATTGGCGTCACGCGGTGCGCAGTGTTCGCGCAGGCGCGAGAACGGCTCGCGTCGCGCGTGCTGTTGCAGCAGAGCGTTTGCGGCGGCATCTATACGAGCGTCTATACGTTGGTCACCACTCATATGGTTGCCTTTCCGTGTGATGTGATCCCATTGTTCCGGGCGGCGTCAGCTATCGTCCGGTCGGGAGCTGCCGCTGAACTGCTGGGTTTGCAGAATACTTGACGCGAGACCTTCGAAGCCCCTGTCGCGATCTTCCGGAAACGACCGATGCTGGTACGTCATTGCGACACCGAGGCCCGCACGCGACGGATGAATGCAAATAGTACCAACAGATTCGATAAGGACGGCCGAGACCACGTTACTCCCGGACCCGGGGTCACGGTCTTCAACGAGTATGTGCGACATGGCGCAGTCTGCGCCGGCAATCTGCAGACTTGACATATCTTGCTCGAGAATTCGAAAGCGCGGCTGTGGGTACTCATTCTTGTGCGTCTCTTCCGTGAAAGCGACGAGCCCATCTGACCCGCTAAGGCCGTCGAGCGGCAATTGATTTGCCTGAATCAGGTAGCTCTGGCCTTCCATGCCTCCGGCTTTGAGCAGAGCGATTCGTTCTGGTGACCTGGCGGCGATACCCCACCCGGATTCGGCTGGTGGAAAAAACGAGTAACCATCCATTTCAATGCGCTTCGAAAGATCATCGCGCGGGCGGTTCGGGTCGCAAGCCGTCAGCAGGACGAGAACGGCGGCGGCCGCAGCCGCGCTGATTCTCGCAAAAGTTTGTTTGGTCAGTGTGTAGGACATGGCTCCTTGGGACGCAGTATTGTATTTGGTCAACTGTGAGCGACCCCGTTTGGAGGGATCGCAGACCGAATGGTTGCACATCTTTGTTGCCTGTGGATACTGCTCTCAAAGTTCCGACGGGCACTATCGGCAGTTGATTGCGCGAGCCTGGAGGTGGCCAATTACGATGTAATCGGCACCTCCTAACATTTGGACGCCAATTTGCTATAGCATTGCCGTCTTATTTTTGGTGTGACCACCCGGCGCAGGCTGGATTCGCTGCTCAGCGTGATCCCGTTGCGCGCAAGATGTGGTTGCGAAATGGTAGTAGGGGGAGGGGAGTCGCTATGGCTGCGCCCGCAGTCGGCGATGTGTTTGTCCCGAAATTGATAATGACGAAAATGTTGTTCCGAATTGCGGCGCCGCTTCTGGCGTTCCTGTCTCTTACAGCTATGGTTGGTACCAGCGCTGCGCAGGACGGGGCCGAACTCGAAAACTTCGTACTTCATCCCGAGTTTGTCTACGGCAGAAATCGTGGCCCAAGTGTGGGTTACCGAAAACCCGAGGTGTTCGATCCGCTGAACGACCGGCTGTATCGATCAGGCTACAAAAATTACTCGCCGGTCGGCGTGCCGATCGAGTTGAAAAAAGTCGACGCAATGACCCGCGTCAAGACGATGAAGACGATTATTGCCTGCGCGGACGGCTGGTTCTGGCCGTTTTCACGCACGGCCCGCAACAATGAGCCACCAGGGCTCGAGATTGAGTTGCTCAACAAGATTGCCGCAGAGCATGAATGGACGGTGGAGATGATGTGGGTCAACATGCGTACGCGATTCGGCCCGGGTGCACCGGGTGGCGCATACGACATGGGGATCAATGCAAATAAGTGTGACCTGGTCCTCGGGCTCGCCATTAGTGGTGATGACCATCACATGAAACCGAACAAGCTGGAATTCACCAAGCCATTCATGAGTACCGGCTCGGTGCTGGTTACCCAGCACACTGCAAAGAAGGCCAGGTCGCTCGAAGACATCAAGCGCATGAATATTACGATTGGCCTGCCGGCGTTCTCGCCAATCAGTGAGTATGCGACCAAGCACGGAATTCCGAACGAAACGTTCTTTCAGAACTTCCGCGTTATCGATGCGTTGGTCACGCGTGAGGTGGATGCAGCGATGATCTGGTCGGGCGCTATTTCGCAGGCGCGCCTGGATCGTCCGGAGGCAGAGTTCGAGATGGCGAAGGGTTATGTTCCGAAGCCCGAAGTGCGCTGGAATATGGCCTGGGTAATTAAAAGCCGCGAGGTGGAATTCAAGAATTTCATCAACGAAGCGTTTACCACAATGCTCGAGTCAGGCGAGATCAAACGAACTGTCGAACGTTATGGCATGCCGTTTTTTCCGCCGGTCAAGCAGTGAAGTTGGCGAACGCGCGCATGCGGCGCGTATGGTGTACTCGACGTAGTTTGTAGCGTCGATTCGGGTATGAAGTTCATGCTCCGTATGGAGTCACTCATCCGTACGGCTTGTCGGTTTCAATTTTCCGAATAGCGTGGCGTTGTCGCCCCTGGCGGCATCACGCGTTTTGTTCAATGAGGTACACGGTTTATGTTAGAACAAGCGATCGAACTGAGCATTATGTCCGGCGGGTTGCTGCCGCTGATGGGTTTGTTGTTGTTGATTACGCTGGCAGTGATCATTGAACGTGCGTACTTCTTTCGCCGGGCATTGAAATCGGGCCTGGCAATGGAGCACGACCTGCACCTCATCGAATACCAGAACATCCCCAAGCTTGAGCGGCTCGAGGCGCACTACGAAGATTCCCTTCAACGCTCAATCATATCGTCTGCACTTGCATCGCGCGGCGAGGATGTCGACACCATGGAGCGTCATATCGAAGAGGCGATCATGTGGCAGATGCCGAAGATCGATAAACATGTCTGGGTGCTCGACACATCGGTGACTCTGGCGCCACTCATGGGTTTGCTCGGGACGATTATCGGTATGGTGCATGCGTTTGACGTGCTGGGTACGTCGGGAACCGGTGGTGCCGCAACACAAATGGTCACCGGCGGTATTGCTGAAGCGCTTGTGGCAACAGGTGCCGGGTTGCTGATTGCAATCATTGCCGTGTTGTTTCTGAATCACTTCAACAAGCGCGTGCGCCTGGCGTTGCATCAGATGGATCTGCTCAAGGTGATGGTGCTCAACCGCTTCTACGGTGGTGGATCGGCACACCATGGCATCTCCGTACGCGAGGCCCATGCAGGCCAGCTCGTATCTGCGCCATCGGGGGATCAGGCGTGAGCGGCCGGTCGCGCAATGGCTACTTCGACGCGGTGCCGCCGAGGGTCGAAGTTATACCGATGATCGACATCATGATGTTTCTGTTGGTGTTCTTTGTCGTGATTTCCCTTCAAATGATTTCCGGAACCGGTGTGCAGATGGAGCTGCCAGGCTCGAAGACAACGGAGGAGATCAAGGAAGCAACCATTACTGTCGGTGTTACGCGAGAAAACGAAATTGTTGTAGACGGCGAAACGATTTCTCAGGAAGCGCTCACTGAAACGCTGGTAGAGCTGAAGCAAGACCAGAAGATTGCCGTGATTATTGCCGGCGACAAGGAAGTGCCGTTGCAGACGCTTATCAATGTCATGGACAGTGTCAGAGGCGCCGGTATTAATTCGGTTGGCATTGCCGCGACGGCTGAAAGTAAATCGGCGGCAACTGCCGGGCAGACATCGCCCGCACAAAACTAGTGCAAGTGCTTCACGACCTGACGACAGAATAAAGACGGCAACGATTTGAACTCGTATTTTGCTACTTATCCTCGCAAGGTAAACAAGCCTGAGCGCGGAGCAGGACGCCTTTGCCGGAATGATGTGCAAACTCGTTCGCGGGACGGGGTAATAACCTGCGGCTGCCGGGTTTCGATGCATGACGCATGGACGCCGCGCGTATGCCGGTTTTGCCTCGCCAGTGATTGCGCCCCGGCCTGGACTGGATCGGTCAGCCGGATTTCTTGCTTGTCTACGCGATTGGAATTCAAGCACGCTGGACGCAAGCAGCACAATGATTCGAAATTGCCACGCCACGGCGAGTCATTCAAAGGGGCGGTTCGACAGCGATGCCGCTAAGCTCGTTTTTCGGCAAGAAACCACTGTGGGCTGGCGTCGACGATGTCGAAGAGCAGCTGCCGCTGTGGCGCGCATTCGTTATTGCACTGGCTTTAGAGCTTGTTGTGCCATTCGTGTTTTTTGGTGTCGACTCGTCCTTTCTTTCCTTGCTGGACGAGCCACCACCTGTGGACATGATGTCGGTGCGACTGGAAGAGCCGCCGCCACCGCCCGAGGAACTGGAAACGCCGCCGCAGCAGCCCGAGGAAAAACTCCGTGAGAAAAAACGCGAGCCGAAGCCGCTCAAGGATGTCAAGAACATAACGCCGATCGAGCCGCCGAAGCCGCTTCCCAACGAGGAGCCTACAAAGATCGAGATTCCAAAGCCGGAGCCGGAACCCGAGCCAGAGCCTGAGCCGGAAGAGGAGGAGTTGCCGCCGTTGCCGTCGGTGTTTCAGGACATCAAGCCGGTGCGCAAGGTCAAGCCGAAGTATCCGCGTGAAGCCGAAGACAAACACATCAAGGGCCAGGTTATTGTGCGCCTGACCGTTGATCTCGATGGCACCGTGAGCAAGGCAGAAATTCTGAGCGCCAAACCGCCTGGTGTGTTCGACGAAGAAGTCATAAAAGCGGTGCGTCGTTACCAGTTCAAACGAGACGGCACTAGGTACACGGCAGACCAGTTGATCATTTTCAAGATCGACCCCCCGCAGTAGCCAGCAGTTTGTCTCATCCATGCTTCGGACGGGCTGGCGCGCCCGGGACACTGCTGCGCGCGCCCAATCCTCTAGACGCGCGCGTCATTCACATCGTCAGTTGTAAGCCATTGTCGGTAGCCAGGTGATGATGCCCGGAATAGTCACGCACAGAAACAGCCCGATTATCTGGATGAGCAGGAATACCAGTGCCGACTTGAAAATAGTCGCCATGCTGATTTCCGGAGGACACACGCCACGCAGGTAGAATAATGCATAGCCGAATGGCGGGCTGAGGAAGGACATCTGCATATTGACGAGATAGAGCACGCCGAACCAGAGAACGACGACGCTGCTGTCCACTCCCGGCAGTCCGAACAGTCCATCGAAATTCAGCGACTGGATGATCGGGACGAAGATTGGAACGGTGAGTAACAAAATGCCGACCCAGTCGAGGAACATGCCGAGGAAGATCAGCATGATCATCATCACCAGCAGGATTCCATAGGCGTTGAGGCCAGTGCCGAGAATGCTTTCGGTAATGAACGATTGTCCGCCCTGCAGAATAAAGAATCCGACGAATATGGATGCGCCGAAAATTATCCACAACACCATCGCAGAAGCACGCGCCGTCGTCACTGAGGCTTCACGCAGCGACTGAAGCGAAAATCGTTTATGCATGATCGATACGACAATCGCGCCGAAAGAGCCGATGCCAGCCGCTTCGACCGGCGTTGCGATACCGCCGAACAACAATCCCAGTACGAGAAAAACAAGAATAACCGGCGCGATCAGGCGCCCGAGGAGTCTGAGCTTGCCGGCCAGGCTGAGCCGCTCCTCTTTTGGTAAGGCAGGCCCCAGTCGCGGGTTGAGCCAGGTGCGCACCAGCACGTAGGTGACGTACATTCCGGACAGCATGAGTCCGGGCAGGATCGAACCCAGGTAGAGCTGGCCGACCGATTGTTGTGCGACGACAGCGTACAAAATGGCCAGAATCGATGGCGGAATCAGGATGCCCAGGGTTCCGCCGGCCATGATCGAACCGAGCGCGATTTTCTGATCGTAGTTGCGCTTGAGCATCGCCGGCAGCGCGATGATTCCCATCGTCACGACCGCTGCGCCGATGACGCCAACCATGGCTGCCAAAATCGTGGAGGCGAGAATGGTTGCTGCAGCAAGGCCACCATTCAGACCGCCCATCCATTTGTAGACAACGTCGAACATCTCTTCGATCAGGCCGGCGCGTTCGAGCATCGAGGCCATGAAAATGAACAGCGGGATCGCGGCCAGATCGGGATTTGCCATTAGCGGGAAAATCCGCGTCGGGATGATGTTCACCATGGTCTGCCCACCGACCAGATAAATGAACACCACGCCAAGGCCGCCGACAACGAATGCCATCGGCAATCCGGCCATCAGCAGCAACGCCAGTGAGCCGAACATCAGGAAGGTCAGTGATTCGATCCCGGTTTCTTCGAGAATGCCGCCTAACGAGAACAGGAAGCGCTCGTCTTCCCACGGGTCGTAGAAGAGAATATTGACGCCTTCGACCAGACAGATCAGTACCACGCTGACGGTGGCGACAGTCATGACCCAGGTCCAGAATTTGCCGGCGGCGCCAGGTTTCATGGCGGGGGTAGAAGCACTCGTGTTCATCTGGCTTCACCTCCGGAAAAACGTCTGAATAACTGGATGTCCTTTATCAGCTTGGACAATCCCGCGAACATTAGGAATATTGCTCCCAGCACCATCATGCCTTTGACAGGGTAGGTCTGAATCTGCCATGTCTCTTCAGTGACTTCGCGCATGTCCAGCGAGTCGGTGAAAAAGCGAAAACAGGTGCCTGCCAGTGCGACGGCGAAAATGAAAAAGAATGTCGACGTGAAGATATCGATCCCGACGCGAGCGCGTTCAGGCAGTTTGATGTACACCACGTCGACTCTTACGTGATCACCGTGTAGGAGTGCGAAGCCGCCGGCAAGCAAATATTGCATTCCGAACATCAGGTAGGACGCCTGATGCGCCCAGATGGTCGGTGAGTCGAAAATGTACCGTGCCACCACTTCATAGAAATAGACGCAGACTGCATTGACCGTCCAAAGTGAAACGAACAGGCCAGATTTCTCCGTCATCCAGTCCAGTACGCGGGTGAAGACGTTGCCCGGCGCTTTCAGTGCGGGATCTTCGGCCGCCAGGACTTTGGCGGCGGTTTCCTCGTCCGCGGTCATCGTTGTCGTGGCGTTGCGTGTCAACCACATGAAGACCAGTGGCATGATCGCCAGCCAACCCCAGTAAAGCCAGTGCGGCAGAACAAAATTTGTCGATTCAGACATTACTCCTCCGGATTGCACGCAAAATGCGAACGGCGGATGGCAGCGCCATCCGCCGGAACCAGGGCAACATGTTGCTTCAGGTGTTTGCCCGGCTCGGGCCTAGAGTTTCAGGCCCTTTATGTCATCGGGATTCAGGTAACCCATGTAGGGGTTAAGCATGTAATCGAGCTGAAGCTTGAAGATGCGCGATGCATCCTTGTTTTTCTTGGCCCACTGGTACCAGACTGGAATTGCCGCCTTGCGAAACTCGGTAACGTCGTCCGCGGAAAGACGAGAAACAGTCGTTCCCTTCTTCAAGAACTTCTCCATTGCGTCGACATTGGCTTTCTGGATAGTGACGAAGTGATGGACTGAATAGGTCTGAACCTGATCCTGGACGAACGCTTTCATCTGTTTCGACAAACGTTTCCAGGCACCCATGTTGACTGTCATGTCCATCAGGTCAACCGGCTGGTAGAGTGAAGTTTGTCCCGGAGGGCCCATGCATATGATGTATTTGGTCACTTCGGCGAATCCGAGGTCCCAATTAATGGCCGGGCCTACGTAGTCCGCCGCGTCGATCGTGCCTTTCTCGAGCGCAGGATAAATATCGGAGCCTGGCATGCTGGTTGTGCTGACACCGAACTTTTCGAACACCTGCGCAACCATGCCGCCGGGCAGTCTGACTTTCATGCCTTTCAACTGCTTCAGGCTTGTGACCGGCTTCTTGGAATGAATGATATTGGCGTCGTGCTGGATCGGCCCGACGTAATACAGGCCGAACTTCTTGAAAATATCGCGGGTCATTTCCAGCATGCCCAGCCCATAGAACATGGTGTCCCAATGGCTGGTCTGATCAGGGCCGGCCGGATAAGACGACAGGAATACCGATGCCGGGATCTTGCCCGACCAGTACAGCGTGAACGGGTTCATCGCCTGCAGCACACCGGTTCGAACAGCGTCGAACAAGGCGTTGTTGTCGGCTGCGACCGCTTTGGCAGGGAACGGCTTGATCGCAAGCTCACCGCCGGATTTCTCCTTGAAGGAATTTGCCCATTCCTCGAACAGCTTGAATCCGGTCGTGCCGGCATCCCAGCTTGACTGCACCTTCCAGGTCGTGGACTTGGCGGCTTCGGCGTTACGGATATACGGTGCGCCCATCAGCAGAGCACCACCGGCTACGGCACCGGCAGTAATCAAATTTCGCCGGCTCGTGTCGGCAGGTTTGCCGTTTTGCGGCTTCTGGCCCGCGCTTGATGTTTTGTCAGTCATTTTCCCCTCCTCATATCGTTTTCTTTTAGCGCGGCAATGGCCTCGCTGCTGTTCCGGTGGCATGGCGCACGACACGCGTCTGGTTCCATTGCACGGCGCAAACTACGCCGTGAAATCGGCCAAGGGCGAAATGATGAGGGACGAAGCTGATCAGATCAAGGTTGGCGTTGCGCGCCGAACGATCCGAAAGCCAATTTCCGAGCTTTTTGCTGCCAGTATGGATTCATTCCTTGTGCGTCGCCGGCTTCCGCCCGCTCGAGCCTGGGCCGGGCCCGGGAAAAGTTTGTCTGCAGCTCGACAGGGATCTGGCGGCGATAGCGACACGCATGAGCCGTCACGCGATCCGGCCAACACCTCCGGGCCGACTAAAATGTGTCAGCGGCAGCACTGTGCATGATTGAATCAACAAAAAGGGGAAGACATGCCCGCATTCTTTATCGCTCAGGTCAAGGTCAAAGACGGAAACAAGTTTCAAGCGTATGTATCGCAAGTAAAACCAATCCTTGCTGAATTCGGCGCCGAAGGAACCATGCGTGGAAAAGCGATGGGGTCGATCGCCGGACAGGTTACGCACGACGCTGTTGCGGTCGTCAGATTCCCGGATATGCAAAAACTTGAAGCGGCTTTCGCGAGTGCAGAGTACCAGGCAATCATACCGTTGCGCGACGAAGGCGCTGATATAACTATCGTAAAATATGAACAGTCTGTTTAGCGACGCAAGCCCAGGATCAGATGCAGTTGGATCAGTGGCCGATGGATCAGACGCTGATGGATCAGGGGCGGTTTGGCAGATGCAGGTTGAACACAAGACAAAACAACAACAGAAGATTTGATTCCAGGTCCTGGGGAGAGGATTAATGCCTTCAATATCACGCCGTTCGAGTGAGCTCGGCACTGAAAACGCGTTCGTGGTTCTGGCCGAGGTCGGCGAGCTGCAGCGACAAGGAAAGGACATCGTTTCCTTTTGCATCGGCCAGCCCGATTTCCATACGCCGAAGAATATCCGCGAGGCGGCTATTCAGGCGATCAATGACGGCAAGCACGGCTATACGCCGTCGGCCGGAATCGTCGAATTGCGTGAGGCCGCCGCAAACTACCTGAACCGGACCCGCAATCTTGAATTCTCGGCCGACGATATCGTCGTCGCAGCAGGTGCCAAGCCATTCATCATGTATTCGATTCTGGCCGTTACCGACTACGGCGAGAACGAAGAAGTGATTTACCCGAATCCTGGATTTCCGATCTACGAGTCGCAGATCACCGCCTGCGGCGCAGTACCGGTGCCGATCCACTTGCGCGAATCGCGCGGTTTCAGTTTCGATCCAGAGGAACTGGAGTCAAAGATCACGCCAAAGACCCGATTGTTGATTCTGAATTCTCCACAGAACCCGACCGGAGGCATCATTCCGCGGCAGGACATGCAGGTGATCGCCGATATTCTTCGCCGCCATCCGCAAGTCTGGGTATTTGCCGACGAAATCTATTCGCAACTCTGTTACGACGGAGAGTTCGTTTCGCTGACCGGTTTCCCTGACATGCTGGAGCGCAGCATCGTTTGCGATGGCGGATCGAAGACCTGGGCAATGACCGGGTGGCGGCTTGGATTCGCGGCAAACCGGACGTTGGCGCCGATATTCACCCGCTGGGTGACCAATACCGAGTCGTGCGCATCTCACATCAGTCAATGGGCCGCAGTTGAAGCACTGAATGGCGAGCAGCACGAACCCAATCAAATGCGCGACAAATTTCTGGAGCGGCGCAACCTGATCGTCGGCTTGCTCAATGACGTGCCGGGCGTGCAATGCCAGATGCCCGGCGGTGCCTTTTACGTGTGGCCGAATGTGACCGAGGCGTGTGCGATGATCGGGGCGGCGGATTCCGAGGATTTCCGCAAGCGTCTGCTGAACGAAGCCGGTGTCGCCGTGCTCGCTGACATTCATTTTGGCGAACGCGTCCCCGACGAAGGCCAGCATATTCGCTTCAGCTATGCGGCGTCGAACGAAGCGATCCGTGATGGTGTCGCGAGAATGAAGCGGTATATCGAGAAAAACACGAAGGTACGCGCATCGGCCTGAGACGGTCTAGCGCCGGCCGTCGGGCGCAGCAACTACGCAGTTACCTGCTGCGCGTGTTCACGAATACTGTGGAACTGGATCTCCGGCCAGCGTTCCATCGTTAGATCCAGGTTGGGTTTCGACGTCGCGAGGTAGGCCAGGCTGCCTGATGCGTCGGTCGCCAGATTGGCGGCGAGCTGGTTCTGGAACTCGGAAAACTTGCGACTGTCTTCGCTGCTGACCCAGCGCGCACCATAGAAATTCATCGACCGGGTTGTTGCTTCGACACCGTATTCGGCCTTGAGCCGATGCGCGACTACTTCAAATTGAAGTAAACCGACCGCGCCGAGAATTGTTTCGTTGCCGATCATCGGCCTGAATACCTGGATCGCCCCTTCCTCACCGAGTTGCTGCAAGCCTTTCTGAAGCTGCTTGCCTTTTAGCGGATCACGCAAGGTGACACCCTGGAATAATTCCGGGGCGAAATAGGGAATACCAACGAAATTGAGTTGTTCTCCCTCGGTGAATGTGTCGCCGATATCGATGCTGCCATGGTTGAGCAAGCCGATAATGTCGCCCGGCCAGGCGTCTTCAACCGTTGCGCGCCGCTGCGACAGGAAGCTGACGACTTGATTGGCGCGAATCTCCTTGCCACTGCGCACGTGAAACAGCTTCATTCCCCGTTCAAACTGGCCGGAACACACACGCAGAAAGGCAATGCGGTCACGGTGCTGCGGGTCCATATTTGCCTGAATCTTGAACACAAAGGCGGAGAATTTTTTTTCGTCGGGAAGGACGTCGCGCTCAAGGGTTGCCCGTGGTCCGGGTGGGGGCGCTTCGTCTACCAGAGCGTTGAGCGCCTGATCGACGCCAAAGTTGTTCATCGCTGAGCCGAAGAACACCGGGGTCAGTTCTCCCTCGAGAAAATGCTCGCGATCGAACTCGCGGGCGTCCGAATGAATCAGGGATACTTCCTCGGCTGCATCGGCAACTTCAGCCTGGAATTGTCCCGCCAGGTCCGGGTGGTCCAGTCCCGGCACAACCCGCACCTGTTCGCCGTCCGGTGCCTCGCTGCCTGGATACAGTAGTGAACGGTCAGTGGCCAGGTTGTAAATTCCCGCGAAACGTTTACCCATGCCCAGCGGCCATGTGATTGGCGCGCAATGGATGTTGAGTACCTGTTCGATCTCGTCAATCAATTCGAGCGGATGGCGGCCTTCGCGATCGAGTTTGTTGATGAAGGTGATGATCGGTGTTTGCCGCTGGCGGCACACCTCGAGCAACTTGATCGTCTGCGCTTCGACACCTTTGGTGCAGTCGATCACCATCAGTGCTGCATCGACCGCAGTCAGAACCCGGTAGGTGTCCTCCGAGAAATCGCGGTGCCCGGGCGTATCGAGCAGATTGATAATGCAATCGCGATATTCAAATTGCATTACAGAACTGGCGACGGATATGCCGCGTTCTTTCTCGATCGCCATCCAGTCTGAAGTCACATATTTGCCGCTCTTGCGTGCCTTGACGGTCCCGGCGGCCTGAATCGCACCCCCGAACAACAGCAGTTTTTCGGTCAGCGTCGTTTTGCCCGCGTCTGGATGAGAAATAATCGCGAACGTTCGGCGGCGCGCGACTTCAGGCGTTGCGGGGACGGTGATGGGTTCCAATTTTATTTGCCGGGGCAGCGCTAGTGTAGTGCTTCACTATTAGCGGCACAAAAGACGGCGAGAATTCGCCTCATACTGCGTTACAAATCCTCGCAAGGTGTTAAACCTTGCTGTGGTTTGCGCCTTGTCTGAGACGAATTTCGCCACTTTTGTTCAATTAAACGCTCTTTCTATGATCCAACATAAGTGCCGAGAACAGTGAAGCACCACACTAGCTGATGTGGCTGGACCATCGGCCACCGGGTTCGAGGCTGGTCCATTCGAAATTCAGCCTGCGGCCAAGCCGCTGCTATGGGGTTACACGGCCAAACCGTGACAGGGGGCGCATTTTAGCCGTTGTCACCCCCTGCGCCAAATCGAAATGCGGTGTGGACCAGCCATCATCCTCCGGCGCAATTGTCGCTCCGCCTTGCGCCACTTTCGAAATGCCGGCCGACGGCGCACAGATTATGATTTCAGCGATCGCGTCGCTGGTGCTGCAATCACATCTGCCCGTCAGGCCATGCAGATCGTTATTCCGGGAGTGTGTTGGTCGGCAACCGATCGAGGAGAATGTCCTGCATACGGGTCTCGACAGACGGTTTGATACGTTGATGGGTAAGAACGTAAAAGCGCTCGTTACGGATTGCATCGAACACCGTCTCGGCGACCTGGTCGGGGGAAATGCGTCCCGACTCAACTGCATGGCGCAAGTTTTCGTCGCGGCGCTGGTCTTCTTCCGATTTTGGCCGGCCCGTTCTGAGATGTTCCGGTCGATTGCGCTCTGAGTCAGTAATTCGGGTTGGCACATAGGCCGGACATAATACCGAGCAGCGGACCTTGTCTGATTGAGAGACGAGGTCGTGATGCAGACATTCGCTCAACGACACGACTGCGTGTTTTGTGACGCAGTACACGCCCATTCGCGGCAACGTTAGCAGACCGGCGACGGACGCCGTATTGACGATGTGCGCTTCGCTGTCCTGCTTGAGCATGATTGGCGTAAACACGCGCACGCCGTGTATCACGCCCCATACGTTCACGCCCATCGACCATTCCCAGTCCTTTACAGAGTGCTCCCAGACCAGGCCCCCGTCTGCGACGCCGGCGTTATTGCACATGATGTGTACGGCGCCGAATGTCTCGAGCGTCTTTTCGGCGAGTGCCTCGACATCGTCGGCACGAGCGACATCGCACTTTACGCCGATAGCGTCATGGCCGGCCTCCCGGAATTCTGCGGCAGTCGTGTCCAGCGCATCTGGCTCGATATCGGCAAGCACTATTTTCATGCCTTCGCGGGCAAAACGCATGGCCATTGCGCGGCCGAGCCCGCTGGCGCCGCCGGTAACAACTGCGACCTTGTCTGTAAACGTTTTCATTTCATGTCCCCCGTATTGACGTGCTGAGTTTAGCAGCCGGGTGTCTTCAGGTGGATCGTTTACGGGAGCCCAGGCGATGAGGAGAGGGCCGCGACGCAGACCAGGGCTTATCATGCATGCGATAATGCGCGCCGTTCAGGAGGAGAACATGCACGAACAATTCATTGGTACCAAGCCAGTCGACGAACGGCACCGATTCGATACCGCCAGTCTCGAACGCTATTTGCTGTTGCACGTAGACGGGTTTTCCGGGCCAATCGAAGTGGCCCAGTTCAGCGGTGGCCAGTCGAACCCGACTTTTCTGCTCAAGGCCGGTAGCGGCAGTTATGTGCTGCGTCGAAAGCCGCCCGGCAAGCTGCTGCCGTCAGCACACGCGGTCGATCGCGAGTTTCGCGTCATCAGCGCATTGTATTCGACGAAGGTACCTGTGGCGCGAACTTTCGCCCTGTGCGAAGACGAATCAGTCATTGGCACTGCGTTCTACATCATGGACTACGTTCAGGGGCGGGTGCTTTGGGACGGCGCGCTGCCGGATAGTTCGTCACAGCAGCGGAGCGCCATTTACGACGAATTGAACCGTGTAATCGCGGAATTGCACATGGTCGATTATTCGGCAGTGGGGCTTTCGGATTTTGGAAGACCGGGAAATTACATCGCGCGCCAGGTGAATCGCTGGATCAAGCAATACCGTGCCTCGGAGACCGAACATATCGAGGCGATGGAGAACCTGATCAAATGGGTTCCGGAAAACATTCCGGAAGGCGAGGAAACCAGCGTCGTACACGGCGATTACCGGCTGGACAATACGATTTTTCATCCGCAGGAGCCAAAGATCCTCGCGGTGCTGGACTGGGAATTGTCAACGCTTGGCCATCCGCTGGCTGACTTTGCGTACCATTGCATGACTTGGCGCCTGGTTCCCGGAGAATTTCGCGGCATAGGCGGCCTGGATCTCAAGTCGATGGGTATTCCGACCGAGGAAGAGTATGTCGAGATGTATTGCCGGCGCACCGGTCGCAGCGGCATCGAAAACTGGGACTTTTACCTTGCGTACAACATGTTTCGCCTAGCCGGGATCCTGCAAGGCATCATGGGGCGGGTCGTCGATGGAACCGCCGCAAGCGCACATGCGATCGAACAGGGCAAACGCGCGCGGCCGATGGCTGAGGCCGGCTGGCGCCAGGTGGAAAAAATCTTGAAAAGTGGATCCTAGAGCGATTGGAACCTAGAGCAATTCGATCCTGGAACAATTGGAACCTAAAACAATCAGGGAACAATACTTATGAAGGCTGTTTTGTGTAAAGAGATCGGCATGCCGGAAGATCTGGTGACCGAAGACGTGCCGTCGCCCGTGCCGGGCAAAGGCCATGTGGTGTTGTCAATAAAGGCGGCCGGCGTGAACTTTCCCGATATCCTGATCATTCAGGGCAAGTATCAGTTCAAGCCGGAGTTTCCGTTCTCACCCGGTGGCGAAGTCGCTGGCGTGGTCAAGGAGGTCGGCGAAGGTGTTACGTCGCTCAAAACTGGTGATCGCATCATTGCGTCAAGCGGCTGGGGCGGGTTCGCGGAGGAGCTCGTGGTCGAAGCCGATCGCACCTTGAAGATGCCGGACGACGTAGATTTCATTCCGGCCTCGGCTTTCCTTCTTACTTACGGAACCAGTTATCACGCGCTCAAGGATCGCGCCCAACTGAAAGCCGGAGAAACCTTGCTGGTGCTTGGTGCGTCAGGCGGTGTTGGGCTGTCGGCAATCCAGATCGGAAAGATGATGGGAGCAAGGGTGATCGCGGCCGCATCAACTGATCAGAAACTGGAAATATGCAAGGCCAACGGCGCCGATGACCTGATCAACTACGATCGCGACGATTTGCGTGCACGAGTGAAAGAGGTTACCTCGGGCAAGGGAGTTGACGTCGTATACGATCCAGTGGGCGGCGCATTGTCCGAACCGGCACTGCGGGAAATGGCATGGAAAGGCCGTTTTCTCGTAATCGGTTTCGCGGCGGGCGAGATTCCCAAAGTGGCGCTGAACCTCGCGCTGCTAAAAGGTTGTTCGATCGTTGGCGTGTTCTGGGGGGCTTTTACCCGGAAAGAACTGGATGCCAATCAGAAGAATAACGAAGAACTTATGCAGTTCTTGTCGCAAGGCAAACTGACGCCGCACATCCATGCGACTTATCCGCTCGAACGTGCCGCTGACGCGTTGAATGACGTGTTGCACAAGCGTGTGAGCGGCAAGGTGGTACTCACGACATAAGCGCAGTTCATGCTGGCCTCGGCAGGTTCGCGCCAAGCCGGCCTGTTAGCGGAAGCAACGGCAGCCTTTCGGGGAAGCAACTGTAGAGAGAAGCGAGTAGTTGAAAGATGAATGACATGCAAACGACGATGATGCAATTGCCGCTGAATCTGTCCCACTTTCTGGACAGGGCGGGAAAACTGTTCGGGGCCCAGGAGATTGTTTCGCGCATGCCGGACAAGTCGCTACACAGGTATACGTATGCGGACTTCTATCGGCGCGCTCGCTTGCTCGCGGAGGCATTAACGCGGGCCGGTCTCAAACCCGGCGATCGTGTCGCGACGCTGATGTGGAATCACTATGCGCATTACGAAACCTACTTCGGCGCGATCGTCGCGGGCGGCGTACTGCACACGCTGAATCTGCGGCTGGCTCCGGAGGATATCGCCTATATTGCGGACCATGCCGGCGATCGCTTTCTGATCGTGGACGATGTGCTGCTGCCGCTTCTGGACCAGTTCAAGGACAAAGTGAATTTCGAGCGCATCATCGTGGTGCCGTTGAATGGCGAGCCGGTCACCGGGGGCTACGACGATTACGAGGAATTTCTGAAAACAGCAAGCGGCGACTTCGAATATCCGCAAATGGACGAGAATGCGCCGTGCGCGATGTGCTACACCTCGGGAACGACCGGCCGGCCCAAGGGCGTTGTCTATTCGCACCGCTCGCAGGTACTACATTCGCTGGTTCAGGCGATGCCTGATGCCATTGGCATGTCCGGGCACGACGTGCTGTTGCCGGTGGTGCCGATGTTTCATGCCAACGCCTGGGGCGTACCGTATACGGCGGCGATGCTCGGTGTAAAAATGGTGTTTCCGGGACCACATTTGCATCCTGACGACTTGCTTCCATTACTCGAAAGCGAGCGCGTCACGCTATCGTGCGGCGTTCCGACGATCTGGCTCGCAATGAGGCAAATTCTTGCTGACAATCCGGGTAAGTGGGACCTGCAGCCAGGTTTGCGCCTGACGGTTGGCGGTTCCGCAGTTCCAGAGGCCTTGATTCGTGACTTCGCACAGCACGATATCGAGATCCTGCAGGGGTGGGGTATGACTGAGACGTCGCCGCTTGCGACCGTGTCGCGGCCTGTTGCGCTGCGCGGTGATCTGGACGAGGACGAACGCTTCAAGGTCCGATCGATGCAGGGCTATCCCATTCCCCTTGTCGACGTGCGCGCGTTCAATGATGAGGAAGAAGCGCCCTGGGACGGTAATACCGTTGGTGAAATACAGGTACACGGTCCGTGGATTACCGGAAGTTATTATGGAGTGCCAGTGTCAGAAGAGAACTTCAGCGATGACGGCTGGTTGCGCACCGGTGATGTTGCGTCGATAGACGGACTCGGCCTTATGAAGATCAGTGACCGCACAAAAGATATCATCAAATCAGGTGGTGAATGGATCAGTTCGGTGGACCTTGAAAATGCCATCATGGGACACCCTGCGGTGCAGGAAGCGGCAGTGATTGCGATTCCACATCCGAAATGGGCGGAGCGGCCGCTGGCGGTTATCGTGCTGAAACCAGGCGAGAGCGTGACCGAGGCCGACATCAAGACACATCTGGCGAAGCATTTTGTGAAGTGGATGGTGCCCGACGCGTATGACTTCGTTGAATCGATCCCCAGAACATCAACCGGAAAGTTTCTGAAGACCGCACTTCGCGAACAGTATCAAGACTGGAAGTGGGACGACGTAGCGGCCTGAACGATCCAGAATCCTTGGAATTTGAATAATGAACTTCGAACTTAACGAGCAACAAAAACTGATTCAGCAGGCGGCGCGGGACTTCGCCCGTTCCGAGATTCTGCCGATTGCCGCGCAATGCGATCGTGAAGCAAATTTCCCACTGGAGTTGATGGATAAAGCTCGTGACGTCGGTCTGGTAAATGTCACCGTACCGGCCGAATATGGCGGCAGTGGTCTGGGTGCGTTCGATCTGGCGCTGGTGACACAGGAACTGGCCTGGGCCTGTACCGGAATCAATGGCGCACTTGGACTCAACTCGGTCATTGCGGACGTGTTTCATGTTGCCGGTTCCGTCGAACAGAAGAAGCAGGTTTTTTCAAGACTGAATAGCGGGGAATTCGGCGGTTACGCGCTTACCGAACCGGATGCCGGATCGGATTGTCAGCGATCAAGACGCGTGCCGTGCGCGGTGGTGATACCTATGTGCTCAACGGCAACAAGGTATGGATATCGAATTCGTCTCTGGCGCAATTCTTCGTCGTATTTGCCAGAACAGACCCGGATGGCGGACATCGCGGCATGAGCGCGTTTCTGGTCGATCGCGACAGCGCCGGGGTTAGCGTTGGAAAACCGCTGGGAAAAATGGGCCAGCGCGCGGCGCCGGCGGCCGAAGTGTTCTTTGAAGACGTTAAAGTACCAGCCAGTGCGCTCATCGGCGAAGAGGGCGAAGGCTTCATGGTGGCCATGAAAGTATTCGACCGTTCGCGGCCGATGGTGGCGGCAGGTGCGCTGGGCCTGATGCAACGGGCGCTGGATGAGTCGGTTGATTATGCGACGACCCGCCACACGATGGGAAAGCCCATCATCGAGCATCAGGCCATCGGGCACAAACTCGCCGACATGGCGATTCGCACCGAAGCGAGCCGTTTGCTGATTCTTCAGGCGGCATGGTTGCTGGATGATGGTCAGCGCAATACGCAGCAGGCGGCATATGCGAAAACGTTCGCGGCTGACAGCGCCATGTGGGTGACAACAGAGGCGATCCAGGTATTTGGCGGAATGGGCTACAGCACCGATTATCCGGTTGAGAAATTGTTTCGCGATGCCAAGGTCTTCCAGATATACGAAGGCAGTAGCGAAATACAGCGCAATATCATTGCGCGAGAATTGTCGCGCCGGTGATTGCATAGCCTTGTCACGACACGATGGGGCTGATTGATGCATTATTCGGCTGATGTGATACAGGCTGGCAACGATACTTACCAGCGGCGATTGTCTGATCCGTGCCGCGTGATGATCGACCCAGTACGGCAAATACACTGGTACGATAAATACTGTTGTTACGATCAATATCTGGTTAAGCAACAGACTCATTTCCGATAGGAGGTTGTATGACCGAAGCAGTTATTGTGGATGCAGTTCGTACGCCATTTGGCAGGCGCGGCGGTGCGCTACGTGAACAACGGCCGGACAGCCTGCTGGCGCATACGCTGGACGGGTTGATCGATCGAAGCGGAATCGCACCGGAGAAAATCGAGGACGTGGTTGACGGCACCGTCACGCTGGCTGGCGAACAGGGTGCGAATCCGGCGCGGCTCGCGGTGTTGCTGTCCGAGCTGCCGACGACGGTGTCCGGTGTGTCGCTGAACCGGATGTGCGGATCGTCGCAACAGGCGGTGCATTTTGCCGCGCAGGCGGTAAGTGCGGGCGACATGGACTACGTTATCGGTAGTGGCGTCGAAAGCATGACGCGTGCGCCGATGTTCCTCGATATCGGGCTTGGCAAGCAAGTCAGTGATTTCGACGTGCTGAATCCCGAACTGTTTAAGCGCCATGAACTGATTCACCAGGGCGAGAGTGCCGAGCGAATTTCCGACAAGTGGTCGCTGTCGCGCAACGATGTCGACGAGTTTGCCAAGGAGAGCCATCGACGTGCTGCACATGCCCAGGCAGCGGGTTCGTACAAGGAAATCGTTTCCGTTGACGCCGTGTCGGCTGAAGCGCAGCCAATGATTCTGGACAGAGATGAAGGTGTGCGCGCGCAACTGGACGAAGCCAAGATCGCGTCGCTGAAGCTGGCGTTCCGGCCTGACGGAAACGGTATTGTTACCGCGGCCAATTCCAGCCAGATATCAGATGGTGCTTCTGCCGTTTTGGTGGCCAACAAGGACGTGGCGCTGGCTGATGGACTGAAGCCAAAGGCGCGATTCCGTGCGCGTGTGGCGGTCGGATCGGATCCGATGCTGCAATTGACCGGGGTTATTCCGGCAACCCAGCGCGCCCTGAAAAAAGCCGGCCTGTCGATGGACGATCTGGACTGGATCGAGATCAACGAGGCGTTTGCATCGGTTGTTCTGTCGTGGGCAAAGGAACTGAAGCCGGACATGGACAAGGTCAATCCGTGGGGTGGCGCGATCGCCCATGGTCATCCGTTGGGTGCGACTGGCGGCGGGTTGATGGCGAAAATGCTCAGTGGGCTCGAAGCGACTGATGGCACATTCGGGTTGCAAGTCATGTGTATCGGCCACGGACAGGCGACCGCTACGGTGATCGAACGCATCTGAGTTCTCTCCCATGGTATGGCGAAGAAGGTTCGCATACTGATACTGCTGTTCGTGCTGCTGACTGTTGCATTTGGCACGTGCCAGACGCGTGTTCGCACGACATCGTGGCAACGTGCCTTGAATGTCGTGGTGTTTCCGATCAATGCCGATGGCACGCCACGGACAGCGGCCTACATCAGTACGCTTGGAGATGACAGCTTCGAAGACATCCGGACGTTCATGCGCGAGGAGGCGCAGCAATACGGTATAGACCTGATCAGTCCTGTCGACGTGTACATCGGACCTGAGGTCGCTAACGTGCCGCCGGCGCCGCCAGTTGGCGGCTCAATCCCGAGCGTGATGCTGTGGAGCCTGCAGTTGCGCTATTGGGCCTGGCGCCATGGGGAGCACCCGATTCTGGAACCGGATGTGAAGATTTACGCGCTCTATCATCACCCGTCGACGGCGCAGCGCCTGGCGCATTCGGTGGGCTTGCAAAAAGGCCTGATCGGCGTTGCAAACCTGTTTGCGATCGACAAAATGACCACGGACAACAATGTCGTGATCACGCATGAACTGCTGCATACCCTTGGGGCAAGCGACAAGTATGAACCCTCGACCAACCAGCCAATTTTCCCCATCGGCTATGCCGAACCGGATCTGGCGCCACTGTACCCGCAGCGGTTTGCGGAAATTATGGGTGGGCGTATTCCGGTCGCGCCGCATCGGTCAATTGTGCCAAAAGCGCTCGACATGGTACTTGTAGGGCCGCAGACTGCATTTGAAATTGGCTGGAGCCGGGAATAGAAGAACGCAGGCGGGAGGTGCAACGGGTCGCGAGGCATTGGTCAAGGCAATAAACGGCCGAGTTGCAAATAATAACTAGTCGCAATACGATCGAGGCCCCATGCCGGTTGCTGGTTCCAATAATCGGATGACTCGTGACGGCGTTTTCCATCAGAGGGAATATGAAAGCGAGATTGATCCTGGATGTGCCTGAGTGGCAGGCGGCCTTGTTCTTCAATGAACAACGTTATTCGATGGGGCGTGCGCGGCTCGTGCACGCTGCTAAGTGAGACTGGCCATGGCCACAAACGATGATTGGGTACGTTTCGTAGCGCTGCCGGTTGCTGCGATTGCCGTTGCCGGTAATGTACAGGCAGCGCAGTATTTGACGATTAGCCAGGCGCAAAAGCTGATGTTCGGCAAAAGAGCGAACTTCGAACGTAACGACCTGAAATTCAGCGAAGCAGCGCAGTCGGCGATATACAAGGCATCCGGGGTCAAGGTCGAAAGAAAAAAGCAGCCGCTGTGGGAAGTGATGGAAGGCGACAAGCTGGTTGGCTACTTCATTATCGACGAGGTTTACGGCAAGCACGAATACATTACCTATGCCGTGGCGCTCGAGGCTGACGGCCGCGTCCGGCAGATCGAGGTCCTTGTCTACCGCGAAAGCTACGGCTACGAGATTCGCAATCCGGCCTGGCGCGCGCAGTTCATCGGCAAGAAATTCGGTGACCCGGTAACGCTTGATAATGACATCAAGAACATTTCAGGTGCGACCATGTCTTGCCGGCACGTCGCCGAAGGCGTGAAAAGATTGCTTGCAACCTATGATTACGCGTTGCAAGCGCGTTAGACGCGCCCGGCCATTACTGGGCACGCTGGTCGAGATTTCGCTGGCGGGCAACGACGCAAACAAGTTGCACAAATCAGCGAACGCCGCGTTCGACGCAATCGCATCAATTCACGACATCATGAGCTTTCATTTGGCCGGCAGCGACATTTCGCGGCTGAATAGTGCCGCCGGGAGCGTAGTGAAGGTTGACCCGCGCACCTGGCATGTCATCAAACTGGCGAACGAAATTTCATTGTCCAGTGATGGTGTATTCGATATCACTGTGGGCGGCGAAATGATGGCGCGCGGTGATCTGCCGAGAATGCAGAGCCATTTGGCCGATCGCACTGGATCCTCGCGTAATGGGTTTTGGCGTAATGCGTCCTCGCGTACTGCGTCCTGGCGCGATGTTGATATTCTGGACGCAAACCGCGTGCGTTTCCGACGGCCATTGGCGATCGATGTCGGCGGTATTGCCAAGGGGTATGCCGTGGATTGCGCGGTCAGGGTGTTACAGGAGCTGGGTGTAGACAACGGTTGTGTCAATGCCGGCGGTGACCTGCGTGTGTTCGGCGACGAGAGCGTCCCTGTAGAAGTGCGCGATCCGGTTAATCCTCAAATTATGGGCGCGCGCGCCACGCTGCAGGAGTGTGCGTTTGCCACCAGCGCAAACTACGCGGCAGACACGGGTCCCGGTCCGGCCGGCGTCGTGCTCGATCCGCGAGATAGCGCGCCGGTAATTGGCGGTCATTCCGCGTCGGTGCGTGCCAAAACTTGCGTGATTGCCGATGCGCTTGCCAAATGCGTTCTGGTAATGGGACCGGAAAGCGGAAAAATATTGCACAACCATGATGCGGTTGGCTTCATGCTCGGGCCTGACGGGCCGGCCCTGATCGACGGCGGCGAATATCAGAAGCGATTGCGGGATAACAACGGACGTTGCGAATCGTTCGTTGCGAAGCCGGAGGCGGTGCAAGCGACATCGTTGACGTCGTCAAGTAACACCGATCTGGCCGATATCAATGTCTCCGGGGCGGTGCAATGAATGCTCCGCCAATCCGCTTGGGCGAATGGCACCAGGCGTACCTGTATGGAATGGGAACAGTACTGATCCTGTCTGGCGCCTTGTGGCTGCTGTTCCATTATTTTGTCCGCATACCAGGTGATTTCGGTCCGACCTTGCACCCGTTGGAACCTTGGTTCCTGGCCATTCACGGTATCTCGGCTGCGGGTTTGCTGATTGGGTTCGGGAGCGTAATGCCGGGCCACGTACGGCGCGCATGGCGTGCCGCGCGTAATCGCGTCACAGGTTCGATATTTTTTGGCGTGATGCTTGCGCTGACGGTAAGCGGCTATCTGCTCTATTACATTGGAAGCGAGACAGCACGTTCATTCCTTTCAATCTTTCACTGGGTCGTAGGGTTCAGCCTGCCGGCCCTTGCGGGTTGGCACATTTGGCGCGGCCGCGTGTGGCGGCATATCACGATGGCCGAAAATCGCGCTCGGGCCAGCGCGTTAAGAAGCGGCGCTCAGGCAAGTGCGGTGAGAAGCGGCGCTCAGGCCAGCGCGCTCCGCCACAAGGCTGAATCGGCGGCCTCGGAAGAACCGACCGCCGGGCAGGCGTTGCCGCAAAGCAATGCCAAAGGCATACGGGTGGTGGGCCAGTCATCAGACCCCTAATCTAGTGGAGCACTACACCAGCTTCTGAATTTCGGGTAGCGACGATAATGAGCGACAAGAACAAGCCCCACGGTTTACGCCGTAACCTCACGAATTACGGCGATCCGGATTTTGCATCCTACTTGCGCCGTTCGTTCGCACGGTCGATGGGATACTCGAAAGACATGCTCGACCGGCCGATCGTCGGCATTGCCAGCTCGGCGAGCGGATTCAACAACTGTCACCGATCGATGCCGGAACTGGTCGATGTAGTCAAGCGTGGCGTGCTGAAGTCGGGCGGGCTGCCGATCGAGTTTCCAACCATTTCTCTCGGTGAAGTTTTTCTGTCACCGACCAGCATGATGTTTCGCAACCTGATGTCGATCGACGTTGAAGAGATGCTTCGGGCACAGCCGATTGATGCCTGTGTGATGATTGGCGCTTGCACCGACTGTCGCCGCTTCTTGGCCAGGTTCCGGGCGGGCGAAGTCAGCGACGAAGGCATAGAAGAGATTGAAGGCCAGCTTGCGACCACTGCGGGTACGTGTGCCGTGATGGGTACTGCCAGCACGATGGCGTGTATCACTGAAGCGCTCGGTATGAGTTTGCCCGACAGTGCCGCGATTCCCGCTGTTCACGCACAGCGCCTGCGTGTCGCCGAGGCATGCGGCGAGCGGGCCATGGAGATGGCACGTGCCGGTTCGCCCCTGCCTTCCGAGATTATCACGGCGGCGTCAGTCAGAAATGCCATGCGGGTGCTGCTCGCCGTCGGTGGCTCGACTAACGCAATCATTCATCTGGTAGCAATTGCGGGACGGCGCGGTATCGAGGTTTCTCTGGAGCAACTCAATCGCCTATCAGATGAAACACCTGTACTTGTGGATCTCAAACCTACTGGCCAGCACTACATGCAGGATCTGTATGCCGCGGGCGGTATGCAGGTCGTGTTGGATGAACTCAAGGAGTTGCTGGAGCTGGATTGCATGACCGTGAGCGGGCAAACACTGGCGCAACGTCTTGAGCAAGCGCCCGCGTATGTTGATCGTGAAGTGGTTCGTCCCATCAGTAACCCTTATCAGCCGCACGGTGGGCTGGTGGCCTTATTTGGCAGTCTGGCGCCCAATGGCGCCATTCTCAAACGCGCTGCCGCGAATCCCGATCTGTTCGAACGTAAAGGGCGCGCGGTCGTATTCGAGTCGCTGCAAGACCTGTCGGAGCGAATCGACTCGCCAACACTCGATGTGACGGCAGACGATTTCCTGGTGTTAAAGAATGCGGGTCCGGGCAGTGCATCGTGCATGCCGGAAGCCGGCTATTTGCCGATACCGCGCAAGCTCGCGCAGGTTGGCGTGAAGGACATGGTGCGCATCTCCGATGCGCGCATGAGCGGCTCCGCATTCGGCACGGTTGTTCTGCATGTCAGCCCGGACGCGGCAACAGGCGGCAATCTGGCGTTGGTGCGCAACGGTGACCGCATCGCGCTGTCTGTCAGTAAACGTCGCCTCGAACTTCTCGTGCCGGACAACGAGCTTGAAAAGCGCCGGACATCATGGCGTGCACCGGAAGTGCCTGACAGAGGTTATGCGCGGCTGTATCGGCAGCAGGTATTGCAGGCGCCATATGGCTGTGATTTTGAGTTTCTACGCGGTTCGTCATAGGCGCAGCATCGCATAGACGCTGCCTCGCGTAGACGCGCCATTGTGGTTTCAACTGATCCGGCGTTTTTCGGTTTGAGCTAACCGACGGAAGTATCAGGCGCGCAATTTTGTAGTTCTCAGCTTCCGTAGAAGCGGATGGTGCGGCGCCCTTCCTGCTTTGCCAGGTACATCGCCTGGTCGGCAAGACGAATCAGTGCACTCGGCTCGGTCGCATGGTCCGGAAACACGCTGACGCCAATACTGGGGGTGACTTCCAGTTTCTGGCCACTGACCACATAAGGCTCCGAGAGCGACTGCAGCAGCTTGCGCGAAATCTGGCGGGCATCCTCCAGTTGGCGCAATTCCGGAACGATGATTACAAACTCGTCACCTCCCAAGCGCGAAACTGTGTCGACTTCGCGCACGTACTCGCGCAGTCGGTCCGCCACTTGTTGCAGCAGCATGTCGCCGACATGGTGGCCGAGTGTGTCATTGATATTCTTGAAATAGTCCAGGTCGATAAACAGCACACCGGTATGGGTCTGATTACGCGCTGACAATGCGATTGCCCGTTCGAGACGATCCATTAGCAATACGCGATTGGGCAGATTGGTGAGTGAATCGAAATGCGCCATTCGGCGAATCTGTTCTTCTGCGCTTTTTCGTGCCGTGATATCGATCGCGGCGGATACTGCGCCGCTGACATTGCCCTCGGAATCGAGCAGCGGCGTCGCGTTTCCGACCATATGGGTAATGGTGCCATCGTCGAAAACGATGTCCTGCTCAAAATCACGTACCTCAATGCCTCGCGCTGCAGCCATCTGTAAAGGCAACTCATTCGGGGTCAGTGCGCGGCCATTACGATAGATGGCGTAGTGCGTCGGCCTGTCGTGCTCCGGTGCGGTAAATGACAAATTGCTGCCCTGAGGCAGCTTCAGCATCCCATAGGCAGCATTGTTGCCGGTAACGCGCCGGCACTCAGTGTCATGGGCGATCCATACAGGCGTAGGAATGGCATCGAGGACTGCTTTGAGCTCGGCAACGCGTTGACGTTGTTTGCGCTCACTTTCCATGAGCGCCCTGAATATTCTTTTGCGTTCGGTAATGTCTTGGGCAACTATCACAACACGTACGACCTTTTCTTCTTCCATGATGGGCGAGATACTCATTTCGAGATCTACGAGCCGGCCGTCGCGATCCTGGCGAATCGCTTCGTAGTTGGTGACCGTTTCGCCAGCCGTGACCTGTTGCCAGACTTTGGTTTCCTCTTTTTTGAGAAAGTCCGGATACATGCACACGTGGCTTTTGCCGATTACTTCTTCGTCGGTAAACCCGAATATGCGCTGGGCACCCTTGTTCCAGGTCAGGACAGTGCCGTCGATTGTTTCGCTGAATATGGCAGCACCCGCCGACTGAACGATTGCGGCGAGCAAATGTGGATGCGAAACGATGTCACTGGCGGGCCGTTTCTCGCGCTCGCGCGAGAACGCTTCTTCGAGCGCGGAAGATCCGCTGTCGACAGTCTCGAACTGCAATCGAGCGCGTTTCTCGCTCAATGCTTCCTGGATGGTTTTGACGACTTCCAGAAGTTCGGGACTCAGCTCTGGATTATTGTTGACGAATTCCAATCGGTTCACCGCGGCCTCCCCAACCGCCGGTTAATCGTTCTATTTCTTTGACGAGCACATCCGACATGACCGAATGTGGAATCGTGCATGAGACTCTATTGATTGCGCGACGAAAAAGAAATTGAAAGAACAACTTTTTGTTGGCAAACCAGCCTCCGCATCACAAATGGTTTCTCGAGATTACTGACGGTTTGTTTTGCGTTACGTGAGAAAGAGCGTGTAAGTAATTGAACGCAATGCATCGAGGGGTGTAAGAAGTAATTGATAAATATTAAGCGAAATGTGTCGGTAGGATGCACTTTCTGCAATTAATATCCGCCATGGGTTCGCTCGCAACCCGAATTGAGCGTCAACGAATCAGTCTGGCGTAAGCGATTGCCGTTCTGAAGTAATCAACTGCGGTTCAGATTCGCCAGAAGCCATCAGAACATCTGACATTGTTTCGTCCGCTGGAGGGATCGCAGCTGCAGGGATTGCCGCCGTCGGGATTATCCCGGGCGGAAAAATGCATATGCGGCAACAGAATAAAACAGGGCGCACCAGACAAGTGGCACGCCCTGAGCAAATCAGATATTCCGAATCCAGCAAGTTCTCGCGATCGGTTTGCTCCGCGCTACGCGTTTCTCAACCAACATCAATTGGTACATAGCTGCGCTGATCGTTTCGCTGAATGAGCAGTGCAATCGTCTTCCCCGGTTGCTTGCTCAGTTCGATCAGTTGCGCGACAGATTTCACTGGTGTCGAACCGACGGCGAGGATGACGTCGCCGCGGCGCATTCCCGCGAGGGCCGCCGGCCCGTCCGCGCGCTCGACGAATACACCGTCATCGCTTTTCAGCTTGGCTTTCTCCTCGGTGGTTAACTCTCGAACAGCGAGGCCAAGCTTCCCGGTTTCCATTTTGTCAGTCGGTTCGACGGCTGCGGTTTTCTCGTTCTCAAAACTTCCGACCGTGACGTTGATGCCTTGTTTCTTTCCGCCTCGCCATATATCGAGGCGAACCTTCGTTCCAGGTCGTTTTGCGGCGATTGTGGCAGGTAGTTGCGACATTTGCTCGAGCATCTCGCCGTCAACGGCAACGATGATGTCTCCGCCGCGGATACCTGCCTTGTCTGCAGGGCTACCAGGCTCAACCTGGCTGACCAGCGCTCCGTGAGGTTGTGGCAAATTAAACGAATTGGCCAATGTCTGATCGACTTCCTGAATTCTGACACCTATGCGGCCGCGGGTAACCGAACCGTGTGCTACCAGTTGGTTCTTGACGTTGATCGCGACGTCGACTGGTATCGCGAACGAAAGGCCCATGTAACCACCAGTGCGACTGAAAATCTGGGAGTTGATTCCGACCACTTCGCCGTTCATGTTGAACAACGGTCCCCCCGAGTTTCCTGGATTGACGGCAACGTCGGTCTGGATAAATGGCACATATCTTCCGTCAGGCAGCGAGCGCGATTTGCCGCTGACAATTCCCGACGTTACAGTGTTTTCGAACCCGAACGGTGAGCCGATCGCGATCACCCATTCGCCCACTTTGAGTTTGTCAGCATCGCCGATTTTGACCGCTGGCAGGTCTTTGGCATCGATGCGTAGAACGGCTACGTCGGAAACTGTATCGATGCCGACGATCTCGGCGGGATACTCGCGCCGGTCGGTCAGCTTTACGGTGATTTCACTATCTTTGCCGACTACATGAGCATTAGTGAGAATGAGGCCGTCAGCACTGATGATAAAGCCTGATCCCTGGCCGCGCCGAACCGGTGCATCTTCCTGAGATGGGGCTGGTACGCCGAAACGACGGAAGAAATCATAGAACGGGTGGTCCTCCGGTATTCCTGGCATGGGTCCGGCGTTGGCTACTGCTTTGGTACCGGTTGAAGAAACGTTCACGACCGAAGAGCCATAGCGTTCGACCAGTTTGGTGAAGTCCGGCAAACCTGTGACCAGCGGCGTTTCATTGGTGCGTGCTTCAACACCTGGCTCAGGCGTCTCGGCGAGGGCGGGCGTTACGCCCGGCAGCGATATTGCGTACCAGGCGCCAAGCAATAGTGGCGCAATGGCGGCAAGAACCCATTTTCCTGTTCTACGTTGCAATAGCATTGGTTTCTCCATATGTTTTCAATGGCAATGGATCTGTGCGTCCCATTGCCGGAACGGCTTGCTTTTAGCCAGAGACGCTTGCAGTGGCGACTGCCAAATGACAAAGCGAAGCCTGCGACTTTTGCTTTACGGTCTGACTTACGCTGTTTGTGACCAGGCTTGTGCGATCGGGTTCAATGAAAACGCGAACAAAGCAGGTTTTGCACGGCGACAAGCGGGTGTGCAATTAGTTCAATGCGCATAGTTGAATGCGTTTGTTGTCGGCTGCGTCGTTTCAGATCCGGAGAGTCTCTTTCAAATTGGCGAGCCTGTTTTAAATTCGGCGAGGCCGTTTCAAATTCGGCGAGCGCCGGCGAAGTGCTTCTTCCAGTATTTCGCATCAAGCCTGTCGACGCGAACGTGCTTTCCACTCGACGGTGCGTGAACGAAGCGACCGTCACCAATGTAGATGCCGACATGAGAAGATTTTCGACCTTCCTGGTCGAAGAACATCAAGTCACCTGCACGCAGCGATTGTGAATTTATCGAGACACCTGACTTGCGTTGCGACCGTGTCGTGCGCGGCACTTCTATTCCGGCACGCGAGTAGCTGTATTGCACCAGTCCGCTACAGTCGAATCCGGAGGGCGAGTTTCCGCCATATCGATACGGCTTTCCAATCATGTCTTGAGCATAGTCGGCCGCGCGTTGCGCTATTGCCCTGTCGGCGTAAGCGTTCTTGCCAGGTGTGGCGACACCGTTATCTGCAGCCCTCGGTGAACTTGCGCACGCCGTCAGCGTGCAGAGTATTACAAAGCTTGTTACGCGAAGAATCAGAAGCATCGAATCTACTCCTCCTCGCGAACAGCATTGCAAGATCCGCGCTAACGAGATTCATACTTCTCGGCAAAACGCGTTCAACGGTGTTTTCGAATGCTCAGTCCTTTCGGGCCACGTTGTCACGCGACATTTGCTCAAATAGTTGAATGCGTAGTTGAACGCGTAATATTTACTCTCGGCCAGACTTGACCAGCACTGATGTCGCTGCGCAGCGACACACCGATGACAATTCAGGGCAGCCGAAGACAGTACTCTAGCTTGTCCCGTTCAGAGCCTTTTTCCACGCGGCCTCCTGCAGTGTTCGCCACTGAATCTTGCCACTGCCCGAGCGCGGCAGCCCTTCACTGAATTCGACAATGCGCGGAACCTTGTATGCGGCCATGTGTTTTCGCGACCAGGCGACGATGTCTTCAGCGCTGGTTTTACCGTTGGCCTCTTCTTTCAGAACAACGACGACTTTGACAGTCTCGCCGCGCCGACGGTCTGGAGCGGAGATTACCGCGACTTCCTTGATGTCTGGATGTTTATACAAGGTCGCTTCGAGCTCGGCCGGCCAGACCTTGTACCCCGAGGCGTTGATCATGCGTTTGAGCCGGTCCGAAATATAGAAGAATCCGTCGTCGTCGCAGCGACCCAGATCTCCAGTCCGGAAAAAACACCTGCCGCCTATCTCGACAAACGATTCGGTGTTCGCCTCGTCGCGTTGCCAATATCCCAGCATGACTTGCGGACCACTCGAGATTATTTCGCCCTGTTCGTTCGGACCGAGTTCGCGCAAGGTTTCCGGATCAACAACCATGGAAACAGTGTCGAACGTGGGAATGCCGAGACATTGCTTGCGCAGATCACCGTGTGGATTCATGTGGGTCTGCGATATCGTCTCGGTCATTCCGTAGCCCTCCATATAACGGATACCGCATCGCTCAAACAGTTTTTGTGCAACAGCTTCCGGCATGGAACTGCCACCCCCGAAAATATTCTGTAGCGATCCCAGATCGTGTGTCTGGGTCTTCGGATGGGCAAGCAGATCCACCACCATGGTCGGCACGTTTGCCCAGTGGGTGCAGCCATATCGTTCAATCATTTGTCCGGCTACGTCCGGTTCCCAGCGTGGAAGTATTGCAATAGTCGCGCCGCAGTAGATGGACGCGTTCATGCTGTGCTGCATTCCCGTGACATGAAACATTGGCGCGGTCGCCAGCGATACCGCGTCCGCTGTCATGCCTTCCCATAGCGCGGCGCCGACGAGAGTGGTCATGGTTGTGCGATGCGAGTGCATGCACCCCTTGGGATTGCCGGTAGTGCCCGATGTGTACAAGATGGCGGCCAGATCGTCTGCTTCGGCGGTCTGGGGCCGCGGATCATGACCTGCGGACAGGGCATCCATCCATCGCACGACGCGACGATCATCTGTGGCCAGGCGGTTTTTGCCAATGAACGCAGGTACCGCAAGATCGGTATTGGCGGGCAGGTAATCGGCGTACGCC
Source organism: uncultured Burkholderiales bacterium (assembly GCA_951812315.1). Classification (GTDB taxonomy): domain Bacteria; phylum Pseudomonadota; class Gammaproteobacteria; order Burkholderiales; family Eutrophovitaceae; genus SG8-40. Next base: position 262,870 of record CATOSA010000008.1, on the reverse strand, counting down.
GCGACAATCAGGTTTTCGATGCTGGTCCCGACCATCGGTCGGAACTGGTTGAATACCTCTTGCCCGATGAGCGCCGTATTCGATCCACTGTCATCAATGTAGTGCGTCAGTTCCTCGGTTACGTTCATCGGGCTTACCGGAACGACGACTGCGCCGGCTCGCAGAATTGCGTAGTAGGCAATCACGAATTGTGGGCAATTCTGCATATCGAGGAGAATTCGATCGCCTTTGGCGATGCCGCATTCGTGCTGCAGATATCCGGCCAGTGCGTCGACCTGCCGATGCAGTTCCGAGTAGGTCAATCGCCTGTCATAGAAAATGATCGCGGGTTTGTCCGGGAATCGTTTTGCCGATACGTCCAGGTTGAACCCGATTGGGGTTTCCGGAACGGACAGCTGGCGGGGAAGATGTTTCGGCCAGAATTTGAAATGTCTTGCTTGCATTGCGTCTTCGTACAAAAAGCGAAAATGGAGTCTAGCAGCCGAATGAGCTGATGATAATTTGGTTGCAACGGTTCAAGAGAACAGTAACCAGTGCGGCCCGCGCTTGTATACTCGACCCATCTACTGAATGGGCGATTACCGAGAGGAGCAGGTGATGAACGGAAAATTTCTGGAAGGCAAGACTGCGGTGGTGACCGGAGCCAGCCGCGGACTGGGGCGTGCAATGGCACTGGCGCTGGGAGGAGCCGGCGCAAAGCTCGCTCTGGTCGGCCGCGCCAAGGACAAACTCGCCGAAACCCAGGCGATGGCGAAAGCCGGCGGCATTGAATCTGAAGTGTTCTACTGCGACGTTCGCGAAGAAGAGCAGATTGCCGCGCTGGAAAGTGACGTCAGCAAACGATTTGGCAACATTCACATCCTCGTCAATAACGCTGGTACGGCAGTACGCAAGGATGTGGCTGACTTCAGCCTGGATGAATGGCGTCTTGTTACGGACACTAACCTGACCGGCGTTTTCCTTGCATCAAGGGCATTCATCCCACACATGAAGGCACACCAATGGGGGCGGATCATCAATATCACGTCAATCATGGCGCGCGTAGGCAGTGTCGGGCGCGGTGCGTACTGTGCGACCAAGTCGGGTGTACTCGCCCTGACCAAGTGCATGGCGCTGGAACTCGTGTCAGACGGCATCAACGTTGTTGCGATAAGCCCAGGCTTCTACGCGACCGATCTGACCGCACCGCTGCGCAACGATCCTGAAAAGAACGCTGCGTTGCTGGCGGCGACTCCGGCCGGGCGCTGGGGCGAGCCGAAGGAAATCGGCGAGATAGCATTGTTCCTCTGTTCTGATGGGGCGTCTTTTATGAACGGCAGCGACATTCTTTCCGACGGTGCCTGGGTGGCCCAGTAACCGGCGTCAGACCGCCAAGGTGAGGATTCGATGAAAGACTGGATGTGACAGAATTGGATCGGTTCGTTAATGGCGTCAAATGCGGTAACGCAACAAGTGAAAATGACTCTGTCTGGAAATCGTAAATGAAAGTCCTGGTTCTGGGTGCCGGCGTCGTCGGCGTGACAAGTGCGTGGTACCTCGCAAAAGCGGGTCATGAAGTAACCGTCATCGATCGTGAATCGTCGGCGGGACTGGAAACCAGTTTCGCAAATGGCGGGCAAATTTCCGCCAGTCAGCCTGAGCCCTGGGCAAATCCTGGCGCACCCGCGAAAATTATCAAGTGGCTCGGGCGTGAAGATGCGCCGTTGTTGTTTCGTTTGCGTGCCGACCGCCGTCAGTGGTCATGGGGATTGCGTTTCCTGCTCGAATGCCTGCCGTGGCGTACACGTGCGAATACGCTGAGCATACTGCGTCTCGCAATGTACAGCCGTGCGCGGCTGCAGGCGCTTCGACGCGACACCGGTATCGAATACGAACATCTCGAGAAAGGCATACTCCAGATCCACACGGACGCACGTGAATTCGAGTCGATCGATGCGCGTGTGAGAATGCTGCTGTCGCACGGTCTTGCGCTGTCGGTACGTTCGCTTGCCGAGGTGGTGGCGCTCGAGCCAGCATTGCGCGACGCGACCATTCCAATCGTCGGTGCAACCTATGCAGCCGACGACGAAACAGGCGATGCATACCTGTTCACGGATCGTCTGTCTGGGCTCGCGGCCCGCGAGGGCGTCAACTTTGGTTACAACGTGGAAATTGAGCGGCTGCTCACCGAAGGCGATGCCGCCAAAGGCGTCGCAGTGCGCGTTGCCGGCCGCAGGGAGATTCTGACGGCCGACAGCTACCTCGTTGCGATGGGTAGCTACAGCCCTTTCCTACTTTCGCCCATCGGCATCAACGTGCCGGTCTACCCGGTCAAAGGCTATTCGATCACGGCGCCCATCATCGGCCCGTCTCCGAACGTGTGTATTACAGACGAAGCGGGCAAATGTGGCATGACGCGCCTCGGTGATCGGCTGCGGATGGCCGGCACTGCGGAAGTGTCCGGGTACGACACATCGATTAACGAGGCCCGCTGTGCAGCGATTGCAGATCGTGTGCGCAAGTTTCTGCCGAACAGCGCGGACTTTGGCAAACTTAAAAAATGGGCCGGGCTTCGGCCAGCAACGCCATCAAATGTACCCGTGATTGGCCGTACGCGTTACTCTAATCTCTATCTGAATACCGGCCATGGTACGCTCGGCTGGACGCTTGCCTGTGGCTCCGGCTCTGCCATCGCAGATCTGATCAGCGGGCGCGCGGCTGACGTCCAGTTTCCGTTTCAGTAAGTCGCCGAACGGCCGTACCGTTCCAGAAAACGCGTACTGTTCCAGAAAAATGGTTCGGCCGCGTTATTTTCCCGCGAGGTAGTGTGACAGTACCTTAATCTGTTCGTCGGTCAGATTTGTTATTTCCGGTGTTTTTATGCCGTTGTCGTTGGTGCGCTTGCCGTCTCGGTAATCCTTCATCTGCTTGACCAGATACACGCGCTTTTGTCTCGACAGCCTGGGAACCTCTTTCTTGCCGCGGTAGTTCTTCTGATGGCAACTCGCACATTTCAGTTCGGCCGCGAGTTTCTTTCCTTGTGCGGCGAGATCCTTGTCGATGCCGCGTGGGCGGCTCAGATTTTCGCCAGCATAGAATTTTGAAAGCGCCACGATATTTTCTTCCGTCAGAACGCCAACCATGGCCGTCATCTGGATATCCTTGCGGGTGCCAGCCTTGAAGTCCCTGAGTTGTTTTGCCGTGTATTCCATGTTCTGCCTGGCCAGGCTGGGGTAATTTCCCGGGCTATTGCCGTCCGGTCCGTGGCAACGTGCACACGCGGCGACCAATGCCTGGGCAGACGGTGCTTGCGAGTAAGCACCAGCAGGAAGTAGCAGACAAGCCAGTAGCGGCAAAAGGGTTTTGAAATTCATGGGCCGTGGTCCGTAAGAATTATGAGTTGACGTTGTGACGACGCGCAATGCTGCTCGCACGCTATCGCCGCTTTTCAAGTGGTCGCCGATTATCCAAGCTTGACCTGAATGACACAAGCCCCTGATTGCCCTTTGACGCCGCGCGCCGAAGCGAAGAGCAGGGGCCCCATTCATGGGGATGCGACCGCGTAGGCGCGCATACGAACGCGTTCTCGGCGCGAGGCGCCCGCTCCCGGGTGCGGCTGCGACTCGTTAGCCGCAGGCCCGTTTGCGGGAGCAGATGCATTGCGCCCCGTATCACGAATGTCGATCGCAGCCTTTGGCGCCCCGTCCCGCACCGGCGCTTCACGTACCGGGTCCGGGGCGCATCCACGCGCTGACGCGCGCGGAACCTGCTCCGCCGCACGCGGTCGCGCACGCGCTCGCGGTGGATGGTCGACGCGGTAGGATTGCGCTTGCATGCTGCGATGTGAATTTCGACAATATCGCCAAAGCCCAAGACGGAGGATTGACTGTGAAAATTGAACGTATTGAAACAACTCTGTACCGCATTCCACTGGCGACACCGGTTGAGGCCGCCAGCCACGGCGTGATGAGCGAATTCGATCTGGTCGCAGTGCGTTTGACTGATTCGGGTGGCGGCGACGGTTGTGGATACACGGTCCTCAATGCCGGTCACGGTGACGCCATTGTGCCAATTATTAGGAATGTCTTTTCCATGATACTGCTCGACGAGGATCCGCGCTGTATTGAGCGCATGTGGACGCGCATGTGGCGCTCGCACCACTATTCCGGCCGCGGCGGACTGGTCAGTTTTGCCATTGCTGCAGCGGACGTTGCGTTGTGGGACTTGCGCGCGCGCAACCTTGGCGAACCGCTGTGGCGCTTGCTGGGCGGTCACAGCCCGGCGGTTCGGGCGTACGCGGGCAACATCGACCTCAATTTCCCGCAGGAAAAATTGCTTGAAGGTGTCCAGCGCAGTCTGGATGCCGGTTACCGTTCGATCAAGATGCGACTTGGCAAGCCGTCCCTTCAAGAAGACGTCGCACGGGTTACTGCAGTACGTGAGTTAGTCGGCCCCGGCACCGAGTTGATGGCCGATGCCAACGAAGCGTGGCGTCCCGATCAGGCAATGCGTGCGTTCCAGGCGTTGCGGGCGTTCGATCTGATCTGGATCGAGGAACCTATTCGCCCGGACGACTATGCCGGCTATGCCCATCTGCGTGCCCACGGTGGTGTGCGAATTGCGGCAGGCGAGAATCTGCATTCGGTGGCTGAGTTCACTGCGCTGATTTCAGCGCGCGGTGTCGATTTTCCGGAACCGGATCTCACCACCTGCGGCGGCATCACACCGTGGATGAAGATTGCGCACCTCGCCGAAGCGCACGGATTGCCGGTCACCTCTCACGGGGCGCACGAAGTGCACGTACACCTTCTCGCGGCCGTGCCAAATGCTGCCTACCTGGAAGTGCATGGATTTGGTCTCGAGAAATACATCGCGCAGCCATTGCAGATGAAGGATGGACTGGCTATAGCGCCTGACCGGCCCGGTCACGGCATCGACTTTGACTGGAAAGGGCTCGATCGCTACCGGATTGATTAGAAATGGCGTTGACTAGAAGTGGCGCCAATTAGACACAACAACGAATAGAAATGGCTTCAATTGGAAACAACGCCGGCCGAACAAACAATTGCGCGGCGTTGTACTACTTGGGGAAGCCGGGCGCATCGCGTGATTGCGAACGCTTTCTACTAAGACTATGCTTGCAGGCTGCGCCTACGCCAGCGATCAGAAGCAGCAGCGTTCAGATTAGTGTCAGTCGATTTGCGCCAACCGATGCGCGCTATCGGAAGTCCCGCATCCACTGGCGGGCCCAACCCGTAACGGAAAGTTGGAAACAGGCAAGCAGGCACGCGACAGGCAAGGCGACAACGATCGCGTATTTGAAGTTGAACAGACACGGTTACATGTTACGAGTTTCGCAACCGAAAATTTCGAGGAGATCAGACATGGCATTGAGCATTAATTCCGAAGCGCCGAATTTCAAGGCAGCGACTACCCACGGAGGAATTGATTTTCACGAATGGATCGGCGACGGCTGGGCAATTCTGTTTTCCCACCCGAAGGATTTCACCCCGGTGTGCACGACCGAACTGGGGTACATGGCAAAACTGGAGCCGGAGTTTGCCAAGCGCAATTGCAAGATTATCGGGCTGAGCGTTGACCCGGTAGACAACCACGAGAAGTGGGCGAAGGATATTGAGGAAACGCAGGGCTCAAAAGTCAACTATCCGATGATCGGTGACAGCGATCTGAAAGTTGCCAAGCTCTACAACATGTTGCCTGCAGATGAATCAGGCACGTCCGAAGGCCGCACTGCGGCAACCAATGCGACCGTACGTTCGGTGTTCATCATTGGGCCGGACAAGAAGATCAAGCTGATGCTGACGTATCCGATGACAACCGGCCGCAACTTTGACGAGATTCTTCGTGTGCTGGACTCGATGCAACTGACCGTGAAGCACAAGGTCGCGACGCCAGTGAACTGGAAAAACGGCGAAGACGTCATCATAGTTCCTGCAGTATCTGATGATGACGCGAAGTCGATGTTCCCGGCAGGCTGGAAGACCATCAAGCCTTACCTGCGCGTCACCAAACAGCCTGGCTGATTAGCACTCGCATACACGCCGGCAACGGGCTTGCTCGCCAGGCCTGTTGCCGGCGTTTTTTATTACGCGTGATGTTGCATGCGCAAACGCACAATTCGGATTGCAAGAATAGGATCAGAATATTTGGATCGAAGGATTTGGATCAAAAAATGTGGAATGACAGAAAAGTACTCGACCTGCTCGGCATCGAACACCCCATTATCCAGGCGCCGATGGCGGGCGCGACGAACGCACAGGTTGTAGCCGCGGTAAGCAACGCCGGCGGGCTAGGGAGTTTGGGCGCTGCCGGCGTAGCGCCGGCGAAGCTGCGTGAAACGGTCGCTGAAATTCGAGGTGGCACGGAACGCGGGTTCAACGTCAACCTGTTTGCTGCGCACACCGAGGAGTTCGACCGGGATGCCCGTCCCGCTCCGCGCCTGGCGGCAAAACTCGCTGAATATCACGATGAGTTTGACCTCGGAGATGTTCCGGTACCCGGACCGATGTTCGGTCCGTTCGATGAACAACTCGAAGTTCTGGCGGAAGAAAAAGTCCCGGTCATCAGTTTTCATTTTGGCACTGACGCGGCTGCGGTTGAGAAAGCGCATTTGGCCGGCGCGAAAGTGCTGTGCTCGGCGACGACTGTTGCTGAAGCTAAGACGCTCGAACAGGCGGGCGTCGATGTCGTTATCGCGCAAGGGTCGGAAGCCGGCGGCCACCGTGGCACATTTACGATCGATTATGAAAAGGCTCTGGTCGGCACAATGGCGCTGGTGCCACAGGTCGTGGACGCTGTCAAAGTGCCGGTGATTGCGGCAGGCGGAATCATGGACGTACGTGGCATTGTCGCGTGTCTTGCGCTGGGCACCTCGGCTGTGCAGATGGGCACAGCCTTTCTGGGTTGCCCGGAGATGTCGGTGCTGGCGGCATGGCGCGAGTCGCTGCTGCGTGCACGGGCAGAAGATACGACGGTGACAAAAGCGCTATCTGGAAGGCCTGCACGTGGCATTCGCAATCGGTACATTGAGGAAGTCGAAGCGCTGGACGAAACATTGTTGCCGTACCCGGCGCAATACTCGGTGTCTCGTGACCTTCGCAAGTCCGGCGCCGAGCGTGACGATCCTGATTTCATGTCGATGTGGGCGGGACAGGGCGTTCAATTGATTCGCAGCATGCCGGTCGCCGAGTTGATGCAGGATCTGGTGAACGAATCACAAGCCTTGATCGGCCGGCTTGCGAATCGCTGACTGTCGCCGTTAATCGGCCAGGCTGGGGCGAATTCGTTCGGTGCTATGCCTGTTGGGAATTGCATCGAATGGCCCTGATGCCAACAAACTGCAGCGTCAGTGGGTTGAAGTATTGCTTTCCCGGTGCGTCGCTGATGCCTGGGTTTGCCGTGACCCAGCCGCCGACTGGCGCATTTCGGATTCCAGTCTGGCCTTGCGACGATCTTCGTCATCGGCAGCGCGGAAGCGGAACCAGCCAACGTTCATTTCTTCCCAGGTCTGATCACCCCAGAATACTGTCTTGCTGGGATCGGGGTTTGCAGGATTCTGCGCTGAATTGTCCCACGTCATATCCAGCACAACGCGCGTTCCGGAGGGTATGAATTTCGGCGGATCCAATGCATATATTGGTTGCCAGTTGAAATCGTACTTGGGAATCGACAGGAGTATCTCTTCGTCACCGCCGGGATAGTGCGCGGTAATCTTTGCTGCCCGGCCGCGTAGATGCGAATGTGCAAGCAGGCTGTAGAGCATGATGTCCTTGGAGAGCACGTGCTCGACTTTTCCCTGGTGCGCCTTGGCGTTCGCCGGAATCGTGAGTGACGCGTCATAAATGACTAACTGGTCCAGCGAATGCTTGGGCGGTTCTTCGTAGAAATACAAACCGATCCGCGTGACATCTGTCATCGCCTTGCCGTTTGGCGTGTAGTGCATCTGAAAACGGAACTTTGCATCCTTGCGCAACAGTAAGCCGGAGTCTTCAGGGTAAGGCACGGCATTCTTGCCCGGCGCATAACCTCCGAGGTTGCCGAGGGTTCCACGTTGCCGGCCGTTGGAAGGATCAAAGACGCTAGCCAGTACGTGGTGTACCACTTCACGGTTTCCCGGCATGATTTCAATGCCGCGGACCCACACATCGTGATCGAGCGGGTTGTCCGTGGACGGGTATTTGTAATCGACAACGCCGTTGGCTGGCACATCATAAGCGGGCACTTCGACGATCAGGTCGGGTTCGCCCATCGCCCATTCGCTCCAGGATGTGTCCAATTTTGCGAGCGGATCGGGGCCGTCGCCGCGAGGCGCGCCCGCTTCGATCCAGTGCACGAGCGTTTTCATATCGTCGTTTGAAATCGAGCGCGGATCGACGAATTTGCCATAGTGCGGGTCGGCATGCCAGGGCGGCATGCGCTTCGTACGAAGAACTTCGCGCATCATCGGTGCGAAGCCGCGCACCATTTCGTACTTTGTCATGTGCCACGGTCCGGCACCGTCTTCGCGATGACAGGCCACGCAACGATCGATCAGTATCGGTGCGACCTGTTCAGAATATGAAATTTGCGCATGCGCCTCACGACGCCCGGATTCCGGCAAATTGACCAGGCAGCCCATCGCATCGACTTGCGCGAGTTTGACCGCTTTGCCTGCGACCATCGCGTCGAGCGTGTCGGTGAGGTAATGCGCGTCTGCCTCGGGTTTTTGCGCGCCATATGCCAGGCGGTCATCGATCGGCCCACGATAGGCGAGTTTCCATGTTTTTGGATCGATCACATAGACCTCGGCCGTACGGATGACGCCTAGCGATTCCGCGATCAGCTGTGTCTCGTCGACAAGAATCGGAAAATCCGTTGAAAACTCGACGGCTTCCTTATTTATCGATTCGCGATCATCCTGCAAGTTGGCATTGAGCAACAGAAACGCGACATCTTTCTGTTGATAGGTGTCACGAATATTCTTGAGTGTTGGCAGGGCGTTGCGCACAATCGGGCAGCCATTACCGTGGGTCATGACGACGACCGCTTTCATGTCCGAAAGGTAATACAGCTCGTGGGCTTCGCCGTTCTGGTCCAGCAGCTGAAAATTGTCGACCCGATCTCCCGGGGCAAGTGCCAGCAAGTTCGGCGCATTCAACGCAACAACCAGAGAAATAATCAATTGAAACAAGAACTTCATGTTGCCTCCTGTTACCCGAAGCGATATTCGGCGTATCTGTTGCCACCAGTGTACGGCTCGGCTGGTACTTGATCAACGCCAGGCCATCGTCGGTAAGCAAGCGGGTTTTGACGACTGGCGCTGTGCCCGCTAATCTGTATCGATTGCGTTGCAAATATGGCGCCCGCGCCTTCAGGAAAAACCAGCGCCCGCGCTTTCAGGAGAAAACATTATGTCAGTCGCGACAGCAACACGAGACACTCTGGTTGTCCGTCCGGTACATCCGCTTTTCGGCGCCGAGATTTCCGGCCTCGATCTAAGAGACCCGCTGGACGACGAAACGTTCGCGAGAGTACGCGATGCATTTCACATGTACTCGGTGCTGGTATTTCGTGGCCAGGATCTGACTGACGCGCAGCATATCGCATTCAGCCGGCGCTTCGGCGAACTGGAGAAAACCAGTTTTTCGATAGCTTCATCGAATCCGTATATTTATGAACTCTCCAATATTGACGACGATGGCAATGTTCTCGAACCGGATACGGTCAAGCGCGCGTTCCTCGAAGTTAACGGCCGCTGGCATACAGACAGTTCATTCCGCGAGATTCCCGCCCTTGGTTCGTTGCTATCTGCAAAAGAAGTTCCTGCCGGCGAAGGCGACATGAACTTTGCGTCGATGCGTGTTGCCTACGGATCGCTATCCCAAAGCAGGAAAGCATCGCTCGAAGGCATCATTACGCCTATTCACTCAGCCTGTTTGGTGGAGCCGGCGCGAGCCAGGAAGAACAGGATTCTCTGCCGCCGGTTGAGCATCCGCTGGTACGCACACATTCACCGACTGGCGAAAAGAGCCTTTACGTCAGTGGTCACATCGAAAGCATTGTCGGCATGCCGGTGGACGAGGGTCGCCTGCTTGCGAAGGATTTGATCGCGTGGTGCACCCGACCTGAGTACGTTTATTCACACAAGTGGCGGCGCCACGATCTCGTCATGTGGGACAACCGCTGCGCACTGCATCGTGCCACGACGATCCCTGCGACAAAAAAGCGGATCATGCACCGGACGACCATTGCGGGCGAGGGGCTGGTCGAGTAGGTTGGGTTGGCTGGCGCAGCGCAACCCGACCTATGCACTCTGAAGGAGTGATTTCCCTCTTTCTGAGCCGCCGAGTAACGCAGGAGCGACAGGAGTCTTCGGCGAGGACTGTCTGAGCTCGACCGCGGACGTCGGAGCAGGGGCCCCGCTTGCGGGGACGCGCCCCGGACCCGGTACGCGAAGCGTTGGTGCGGAAAGAGGCGCCGAAGGCTGCGATCGACACTTGTCAATCGGGGCGCAATGCGCCTGCTCCCGCAAACGGGCCTGCGGCTAACGGGTCGCAGCGCGCCCCGGACCCGGTACGCGAAGCGCCGGTGCGGGAAGGGGCGCCGAAGGCTGCGATCGACACTTGTCAATCGGGGCGCAATGCGCCTGCGCCCGCAAACGGGCCTGCGGCTAACGGGTCGCAGCCGCACCCGGGAGCGGGATGCATGCGCACCGGAAAAAACGCGGTCGAATGCGCACCTACGCGGTCGCATCCCCAAGGGGGCCCCTGCTCCGCGCTCCGGTGCGCGCGGATTCTCGCGCGGGCGAGTTCCGCAGCCGCCTGTTGCTTCGAGTAACGCAGGGTATCCCGCAGGGACGGTTCAGTAGGGTGCCCTTCTCTTTGGTTTCTTTCTCTTGGGCAAGCAAGAGAAAGAAACTAGCTGCCGGGCTACCCCCGGCCTACCCATGCGGCCAACGGCAATACCGTCAGATTTTGCACGTGCGCACACGAAAGAATTCGACAAGAACGTCGGATTACGCCTAAGGGCCAAGCCGATGTACCCACTCGAACATGTCGCCTACGGCGTCTTGAAATCAGGAAAACCGTTCGACCCGACGCTTCATTGCTTGAGGTGAACAACAGTATCTACCGTGCTTACTGCCTCTGCGAATTCGGCGCGAGCTCATTGCAGCAGCGATTTACACGCTGTCACGATCGCCTCCGCACTCATACCGTATTTGGTGCGCAGCGGTCCGGTCGGGCCGATGACTGCGAATTCATCCGGCATTGCGACCATGCGCATGCGGGTCGGGTTTTCCACGGCAAGCAATTCGGCAATTGCACCGCCAAGGCCACCGGCAAAGCGGTGTTCTTCCGCAGTAACAATACCGCCCGTTTCTGCTGCCGCCGCCAGAACTGCGTCGCGATCGAGTGGTTTGATCGTATGCATGTTCAGAACGCGTGCATTGATGTTTTCTTTTTTTAGCGCATCCGATGCACGAAGTGCCATTTCCACCAGTGCGCCGCAAGCAATCACGGTAACGTCTTTGCCCGGGCGCAGCTGAACGGCGCGGCCCAGTTCGAATGCAGCGTCCCGATCGTCATTGACTGGCGGTTCCTCCACGCGTCCGCCCAGGCGCATGTAAACCGGCCCGTCGATATCCAGCGTCGCCAAAGTCGCGCGGAAGGCTTCGTCAACGTCGGCTGGAACGATCACAGTCATGTTCGGCAAGCTGCGCATCAGCGCCAGGTCTTCGAGCGCGTGATGGGTACCGCCCGCGACACCAAGAGAGATTCCACTTGCCGCCGCGCCGATGACCACACGCTGGTTTGCATAGGCGATATCGTTTCGTACCTGCTCCATGCTGCGCGCCGTAATGAACGGCGCATAAGCGCATACGTAAGGCCGCAGACCGGTCGTCGCGAGTCCCGAAGCAACGCCGATCGCGTTTTGTTCGGCAATGCCAAGTTCGGTGAAACGTTCTGGAAATTTGTCAATCCATGTGCGAATACCGATCAGATCCTGCGTATCAACTGACAACACGACTGATCGCGGTTCGCGTTCGCCAATTTCGAGTAACGCTTGTCCGAATGCCAGACGGGTCTGATTCGCCGATCGTTCACGCCAGTCTGTTGTCGAAAGTGTCTGGCCAGTCATGTGTCCCCCAGTTCGCTGATCGCCTTGGCGTGAACATCGTCATCAACGTTGTTGCTGTGCCACCGGTAAGTATTCTCCGCAAAGCTCACCCCCTTACCTTTGACGGTATGCGCAACGATTGCCGACGGGCGATCTTTGCCAACCGGTAATGCGTCGAGCGTATCGACTACTTCGCCGATGTCATGCCCGTCGATCTCACGCACCTCCCATCCGAATGCGCGCCACTTGTCGGCGAGTGGATCGAGTTCGATCAGTTCGCTAATTGGACCACTCTGGCCAATTTTGTTGTAGTCGACTATTGCGGTGAGGTTGTCGAGTTTGTAATGCGCGGCGGCCATTGCAGCTTCCCAGTTCGATCCTTCGTGCAGTTCGGCATCACCCAGCATCACGAAAGTATGGAAGCCCTTCTTCTGGATGCGTGCTCCCATCGCCATGCCCATTGCGATCGCCAGTCCGTGACCGAGCGCACCCGTGCACATTTCAACACCCGGTACCTTGATATCCGGGTGCATGCCGAATGGTGATTCAAATTGGTAAAAGCGGTCGATCAACGCGTCGTCGATAAATCCCGCCTGGGCGAGGACTGCGCCGAGCGCAGCGTTCGCGTGGCCTTTGGACAGCACGAAGCGGTCGCGGTCCGGCCATTCCGGTTCCGTCGGCCGCAGCCGCATGCGATGGAAGTAAAGCACAGCCAGAATGTCTGCGGCCGACGATGAACCGCCTGCATGACCGCCGCCTCCGGCACGAAGCGCACGCCACACATTTCGCCTAAGTTTGCGGGCTTCGGTTTCGAGCCGAATGCGCCTGGCCTCTTTGGTCTCACTCATGTTCGCCTCCCGTTGTGGCAAGCTCAAATATATATGCTCTGGCTAAGCTGCGCTTGACTGTTTGCTTCACAGGTCACTCGGTCCTGCATCTGTCCATCATTTTCAGTTTCGTGATTTGTCACAAGGCTGGGCACGCACTGCCCAAGCGCGGTAAAGTAGCGGTGTGTGCAAGCTGACGTCAAATTACACGATGCGAAAAGGCAGCGTGGATCGGATAGGCGCTTGTCGGATATGCGCCTGATTGCCGGCCTGCTGGCGCTTGGTCTTGTATTCGGTTCGGCGGCTGCTGTTGCGGCCGCAAACGAAGACATAACCACATCCGAGTCACCCGGAGCCGGCGAGCGGCCGCGCATCAGCCTGGTATTGTCCGGCGGCGGTGCGCGCGGATTTGCACACATTGGTGTGCTCGAAGTGCTGGAGTTATTCCGGGTGCCGGTTGACTGTGTTGTCGGCACCAGTATGGGCGCGCTAGTGGGCGGCACCTACGCGGTCGGACTAAGCCCGGCAGAGATGCGCGAAGTACTGGATAAATCCGATATAGGTGCGTTGTTCTACGACCTGCCTCCGCGCAAGCACATTCCGCAGCGGGTCAAGCGTGACGACTACAAACCGTTGTTTGAAATTACGCTTGGCTACAACCGCGGCAAGGTACAACTGCCCGCAGGAGTGTCTGCCGGCTACAAGTTCGAGCTGTTCCTGAAAGATCTGATCGGTCCGGGAGCATCGGTCGATGGACTGGACTTCGACGAGTTGTCGACGCCGTATCGGGCCATCGCGACAGATCTGGAAACGGGTCACATGAAAGTGTTTGAAGGCGGTGACCTGCCGGAAGTCATGCGTGCGAGCATGTCGCTGTCGGCATTGATTGCGCCGGCGATCATTGACGATCGCGCCTACGTGGACGGCGGCCTGGTTCGCAATTTGCCCGTAGACATCGGACGTGAGTTTTGCGCGAGCGGCGAGGAAGACATTGTCATCGCCGTCAATCTGGGGACGCCGTTGATGCCGCGCGAAAAATTGCGCAATGTGGTCGACGTTGCAAGCCAGGCCATCAATCTGCTCACCGAACAAACCGTACAGCGCTCGCTCAAAGAACTGAAGGACACCGATATTCTCATCGCACCGAATCTCGAGGGTTTCAGCTCGTCTGATTTTGACAAAATGGAACCCATTATCGGAAGGGGCCGTGAGGCGGCGCGTCATATGGCAGAGAGGCTGGAGCAACTGTCGGTCGACGAAGCTGTTTACGATTCGTGGTTGGCGCAACGTGATACTCGCCGGCTGGAGACGTACACCATCAGGGAAATTACTGTTCAACCCAATGAAAGATTCGGCGCAGACGCAATCGAACAAGACCTTACGGCCGAGGCCGGCGAGAACTTCAGCACCGAAGACTTGCACGAGGATCTTGCGCGTATTTACGGCAGTGCTGATTTTTCCTATCTGGGTTACCAGGTGCGGCCGGGCGACGACGGCGCTGATCTCGAAATTGACGCCCACGTAAAACCGTGGGGGCCTGGATATCTGAAGTTCGGAATCGGCATTACTACCGATTTCAACAGCCCTACACAAGCCAATCTTGCGCTCAGTTACCGGCGCACCTGGGTCAATGCTCTCGGTGCCGAGTGGCGTGTTGATGGGCAAGCCGGGTTCGATTCGTTTATTGGTACCGAGTTTTTGCAGCCGTTGCAGTTACGTGACGGTCTCTTTGTCGCGCCCTACTTTGAGGCGCGTCGCGAGTTCTTTCAGTTCTACAATGAAGAATTGCGCCTTGGGCAGAACCGCGTCAACACGGTAGGCGGCGGTCTGGATATTGGTCTGACCGGCACCGTCGGTGAACTACGGCTTGGGCCCTATTTGGTCGAAGTACGCACAAATCCGGATTTTGGTGTCATAACACCGCTACTTCCGACCGAAGAGTTCAAACAGATCGGGTTGCAAATCAGGGGCATTATTGACCAGGTAGACACACCGACATTTCCACGCTCTGGCTGGTCTGTCATCGGGAATGTGCGCGGAACCGACCAGGACTGGGGATCGCAGGATGAGTATTCCCGCGGCGAGATTGCGCTCAGAGGCGTCAAGAGTTTCGGCAAGAACACATTCGCTGTCCGGGCGGAATACGGCGACTCATTCTTTGGTGACGTGCCCCTTTATGATCCATTCCAGCTCGGTGGGCCGGCCCGGCTCTCCGGCCTGTTTCTCGATCAACTCACCGGTACCCGCTACAACCTCGGGTCCATCGCGTACTACCGGCAGTATGCGAGCCTGCCGGCGCAGTTCGGCCGCGGGGTTTATCTGGGCATGACAGCAGAGGCAGGCCGCGTCGATGATCCGTTCATGAAAGATTCTTGGGATTGGGTCTATGCCGGCTCGGTGTACTGGGCAGCGGACACCATACTTGGCGTCGTTTACCTTGGATATGGTTACGCGAGTCTCGAGCAGGGCAGTCTCTACCTGATGATTGGTCCGAAGTTCTGATCTGTCCGTACGTCGAAACCACCTCGAAGTCGCAATGACATTTGCAGTGCCAGTGGTGATGCGCAAGCCGATTGTGCGCGCCGCATTTTGGATGTTCGGCGCGATATTCTCGTTCATGGCGATGGCAGTAGCCGGGCGGGAGCTGTCGGCCGAGCTCACCACATTTCAGATTTTGTTCTTCCGCGGGCTGGTCGGCTTTGCAGTTGTCGTTTTCGTATTGCGGCGTGCCGGCTGGTGGCAGTTGCGAACACGCGTGTTTGGCACCCACCTGATTCGCAATCTTGCGCACTATGGCGGGCAATACGGCTGGTTCTACGGAATTGCACTGCTGCCGCTCGCGGAAGTGTTTGCGATCGAATTCACAATGCCCATCTGGACGGCCGTGTTCGCAACGATTCTGCTCGGCGAGCGGGTCAATGCGAAGCGTGCACTGGGCATTGCTATCGGTTTCGCTGGGGTGTTGGTCATGTTGCGCCCCGGCATTGCGGCTGTCAGTCTGGCCGCGTTCGCCGTACTCGGCGCCGCGCTTGCGTACGGGTTTGCGCACACACTTACCAAGCGCTTGTCCGGCACTGACACCCCGCTCGCAATTTTGTTCTACACAACAGCAATACAGTTGCCGCTGGCATTCTTTCCAGCGTTGTATGACTGGACATGGCCGTCCGCCGCTTCGTGGCCCTGGGTGCTTGTGGTCGGTCTTACGGCACTCACCGCGCACTACACCCTTACCCGCGCACTCATGCTCGAAGACGCCGCAGTCGTCATGCCGATGGATTTTCTGCGCTTGCCGCTTATCGCGGTGGTCGGCCTGATTCTGTATGGCGAGCCGATTCAGTTCTGGGTATTTGTCGGCGCGGTGATCGTGTTTGCGGGCAGCTGGTTGAATCTCAGCGCCGGCCCCGGGTCGGGCCAAGGCCCCAACCTGCACAATAAGGAGTAAAACAGGTTTGGTGAAAAACGAACCGACCGCCCGGCCTCAGAGACAGAGAAAAGATCAATTGATCAGTTGGCTCGGTGCACGCGCCTTCGCCTGTGCCGGCGGTGCCTTCGATGTACGCTGGCGACCGATCCGGGGCTCATCGGACGGCCGACAGTGTCGATGAACAGCACTGCAGTCTTGCCGCTTTCAGGCGGCTCGCCGTTGATGATTTTCACTTTCGGGTAAACCATGTCGGCGTCTATGATTTCGGGTTTTGCAGACAGTTCCATGACAACAGGAATGAGTGCGTCGCCGTCGAGAATCATCAAGGTCGCATTTGGCGGCTCTTCCTCGAAGTTGTCCAGACCGGTGTAAACCAGATCTACGTATTCCTGGTAGGTCAGGTAGCCGGCGATGTCCTCGGGTCGATCGGCGAAGAACAGGGTCAACGGTTTGACGTTCCTGAGTGTCAGTGAATCGGTGTGCAACTCGGCAGCATCCGCTTCCTGAACGAATAGCAATTCGACGATGTTATCGTCGTCCGCAGATGGTTCCGCAACCATTTCTGGCTGCTCGTCGGAGTGTGCCTTGGTGCCGGAGAGCATCGCACCGGTCAGTGAACCCAGAAGAATCGTCTTCAGTGCGCTTCTACGACTTGCCGACTGTTTCTCGAGTGTCTTTTGTTTCTCAAGATCCGTTCGTTTCTCAAATCCCTTGCTCTTCGCGGTAACCCTGGATGCACGTGCCTTCTCCATGCTGCGACAGAAGTTGCATTCAGCGACGAGTGAGCTTTCCGGCAGGGCGAAATCTGCAGTCAAGTTACATTCAGCATCAATACGCAACCTGATCGAATGCGTGCCGGCCACCTCTCACCTGCGGCCAGCTGTTCGTCTCCAAAAATGCAGAAAGCGGCGAGTGCACGGCCAGCTTGCGGCGGGCACCCCAAATATCGAGCATCCTGCCAACCGCGAAACTCGAAACCGCTACTGATTCGGCTTTTCGCTCGTCCCGTATTTCTTGTTCGCGCGATCGTAGATTCCCTGGATGATGTCATTGACATCCATGTTGTGCTCGGCAATCCATTTCGACACGTACTTTGCAATTTTCCGATCCACCGGTGGTGGCGCTTTAGGCGCGGGTGGCGGCCACTTGTCCGGGTTGTATGCAACCTTGCGATTCGTGATCTTGTCCTTGGTAATATTCCACACCATGTAGTCTTCGGCCAAGGTCAACGGACCGTCATACGTTGACCGCACACCTTCAAGGATTTTCGGCGCTGTGTCGGGATCGTTGAAGAAGTGGTAGGCCACTGCCATGAGCGGCTTGATCAGGCTCATGACTTTGCCGAATGCTGGCGGCGCGGTATGAATCTGGGTGCCCACTTCGAGTGCATTCGATACCGAGAACCCGAATTTCTCGACCATGTCGGGCACCGCAATGAAACATTCGTGAATGGCCAGGTCCGCATTCTTCGCGTACTTCACAAACCACTTGTTCGGATAAGTGTCACCGCCGAAAACGAACTTGAGTCCGTTCCAGGTCACACTGAAACTGACCGGGCCATCGATGGTGTGGTTGGCGGGCCACGAACGAATGGTGACGCCGTTTTCCTGGTAGACGATTTGATTTTCGCCCTTGTAGTTAAATTCGTGCACGATGACCTTGCCGCCGGACGCGGGCAAACGTCCTGCGCGGCCTTCGACGTCCCAGGCCAGCGCTTTTACCCAGTGATCGATCGCGTGTTTCGTTCCCAGTTCCGGGCGAGCACCGCTGGGGCCATAGACGTGCAGAGGTCCCTGCCACCCAGCCGCCGATGAAGTACGCGGCGAAGTCCCCGAAGTGGTCTGTATGCAGGTGGCTGATGAAAATCTTGTCCAGATAATCGTAGGGTATTCCCATGCTTGCGATGCGCGGCGCCGAGCCGGTACCGGCGTCGAAAATAAACTTGTCTCCATTGCCGAGTTCGAGCAACCAGCACGTCGCTGCCTGTGACTCCCGTGCGGTTGGCATACCGGTTCCGCATGAAAATACCCGCATCTCGTCAGGTGCAATCTCCTCTGTGCCGGGATAGAAAATATTGGGGTCGCGCAGCTGGCCCGTCGGTGTGACCTTTGGTCTTTTTTGATCTTCCGCCATTGCCGCTCGCGGAAATCCGAAACCGGTATTGTTCTGGTGATCCTTGTAGCCTTTGAGGTAGGCCAGCGAGGCGATCGCCAGCATCGTTCCCAGCAACGAAAGCTTTATTACTCTGGACACGTTTTGCTCCTTCCGTTCCGAAGTCGGTGTTGCGTTATCGAGTGCCTGCCACAGCACAATCATGCGTCAATAACGCAACCATGTAATACTCTCTGGCTTCTATCACGGCGTTATGAAAGAGGTCAGCGGAAAAGTCTATGGTGGAATTAGCCGGGAGGCGGCTGGGCCGGGAAGACTGGCTGAAGGCAGCACTGGGCATGTGCGAAGCAGGTATCGACAGCGTCAAGATTGCGCCGCTTGCCACCACCATGGGTGTGACCACCGGTAGTTTTTACTGGCATTTCAAAAACCGGCGTGAGCTGCTGGACGCGTTGCTCGCGTATTGGGAACGGGAAATGACCGATGCAGCCGCGGAGTCGGCCAGGCGATACAAAGGTTCGGCCCAAGGGCGAATTCTTTTCCTGATGGAATCTGTGATGGTCGGGGAACTCGCCCGTTACGATCTTTCATTCTGGAGCTGGGCGCAGCAGGATATCAGTGCGAACCGCAGATTCAGAAAAGTCCTCAAGAAACGGTTCGCGTTCGCCTCGTGGATGTTTACCGAAGCCGGTTTTTCCTCGGAGCAGGCCGATATCCGGGGGCGGATGATGGTGACCTACATGATGGGGGAATCCACGCTGAGAGGTGGACCCCAACGGCTGGACACCAAAATATAGCTGATAAGTGAAATCTTATGGATTATTCTTTTACGACACAGAGAGGATCCGAAGATGACACGTAGAAAGAGAAGAAATCACA
This sequence comes from uncultured Burkholderiales bacterium, assembly GCA_951812315.1. Taxonomy (GTDB): domain Bacteria; phylum Pseudomonadota; class Gammaproteobacteria; order Burkholderiales; family Eutrophovitaceae; genus SG8-40. The sequence continues at coordinate 243,532 of CATOSA010000008.1, read as the reverse complement.
CGGCGAGCTTCAAGGCCAAAGTAGCACTGGGCGCAGTGCGTGGCGAGCACACACTGGCCGAGCTGGCTGAACAGTTCGACGTTCACCCGAATCAGATCCAGGACTGGAAGAAACGTCTGGTCGATAGTGCCGAGGACGTGTTCGGTGGCAACGCAGTTGAGGCGCAACACACCGAACGCGAAATCGAGAAGCTGCACGCCAAGGTCGGGCAACTGACGATGGAGAAAGATTTTCTGTCAAAGTTTCTCGGGCGCGACCGGTGAGCGAGCGCCGAGCACAGATTCAAAGCGCTCACGAACTGTCCAGGGCACGCCGCTGCGAGTTACTCGGAGTGGCACGCTGCACAGCGTACTATCGCGGCGCACAGGTGTCAGCCGAAGACCTTGAGCTGATGCGCCTGATCGACGAGATCCACCTTGAGCTGCCGTTCTACGGAAGCCGTCGTATTCGCAACGAACTCGATACACGCGGGCTGCAGGTCAATCGTAAGCGCGTACAGCGGCTGATGCGTCAGATGCAGATCAGGGCGCTGTAGCCGAAGCGGCGCACCAGCACGCCAGACAAGGGACACAAGATCTATCCTTACTTGCTCAGGGACATGACAATCACGCGGGCCAACCAGGTGTGGGCGAGCGATATGTGTTATCTACCGATGGCCAAGGGGTTCATGTAGCTCGTGGCGATTATGCACTGGCATACGCGCAAGGTGCTTTCGTGGCGGGCGTCGAACACGATGGACAGCGACTTTTGCGTCGAGGCGCTCGAAGAGGCATTGCCTCGCTACGGTACACCCGAGATATTCAACACCGATCAGGGCACGCAGTTCACGGCCGATGCGTTCACCCGCGTTCTCAAGGAGCACGAAGTGACGATCAGCATGGACGGCAAGGCTCGCTGGATCGACAACGTGTTCGTCGAACGGTTGTGGCGCAGTGTGAAGTACGAAGACGTGTATCTGCGCGCCTATGAAACGCCGGCGGCATTACGCGCCGGACTGGACAAATACTTTCGTTTTTACAATACCCGGCGTCGTCACACTGGGCTTGACCGGCGTACCCCCGATGCGGTGTACTTCGAACAAACGGCGTTGAAGAGCGCGGCCTGAACCCCATGGAGATTTCACTTAAGCGGGGGTCCAAGTTTCGGGGCCCACTTCTGCTCTACCAGGGGTGGCAGCAATGCCTTTAGCGCGTAGAACACTGACCGGTAGTTTCCTTCGAACTGGACTTGGGCCTCTTCGAGTTTGGCCTGGAGGATATCACCGGTCCCGTGCACGCCGGTCCGGATACAGGCGGAGTCAAAGCCGCCAAACGCGTCCTGGGCGCGAGCGACCAGTTTCTGGATGGTATCTGCTTTTGTTTGGTCTGCCGTATCCGGCACAACTTCTACCTTTGCGCCCAGCTTGGTCAGCTCGTCGGCCAATCCATCCTTGGCATCGCCCAGAACGAGGTCGTGGTTGCGGCGCGCCATCTCATGTGCCAAGGCAGGCATCATGTGCGTATTGGTATCTGCAAGTATTACTACTCTTTTTTCTCTTTTAGTCATCGTGTCTCTCCACTAATAGAAAATTGCAACAATTTACGACCGGACAAGCAATACTGGTCAACCTGGCCATCAGCCAGCTGATGGCCGGTTCCATTACCTACCGCCCGAGCGTTTGGCGAATCCAAACGAATAACACGAATTTTCAGGTACCTGACCATGTTATCGCCAGTCGGCATTACCAGGATTCCTTAACCATGAGTTGCCCTGGCAAATGCTTTGCGGAGATCAATGTGGACGTCCCGGCCCTCGCCGGTGCATTCCTTCCAGATCGCCGCATCCGCGACTGCGTTGGCGGCGTCGGCGCGAGTGTGTATCGGCAACGCCAGCGCTCCCACCTTCCAGACCGGCGCCGAGCGTCAGCTTTCGACGATGTCTGGTCGCGGTACTTGATCGAACCGTTCCCCGCGTTTCGCGAATCCATATCGAGCAAGTGCCTCAAAGCGCGTCCTGCATATGGTAAACGTCGTTTCGGTTCACCTTCATGTCAAATCCTGCCAAACTGGTTATCTTGAATCAAAATGCTGGCGTTTCCGCGCTAGGCCTTGATTTGCCTGTTGGTTACCGCACTGCATGAAATCCAAAACCTGACAAGCCTAAGTAAGATGAATCGCACAAAACTGTCCAAACCACCCCTCGTTCGCCTGGCACATCCGCTGGCATTCTCAGCGTTTTTGCGGAAAGTAGGTACGCCTGTAGACCGGCTTCTTGTTCGCGCAGGCTTACCGGTCTACTGCGATGACCCAGGAGCGTTCGTGCCGCTGCGGAGAACCTGGGCATGGTTTGATGCTGCCGCGCAACTTGAGGACCCGGCGCTGGGCTGGCACGTGGGCCGCTTTGTTGGAGACAAACAGCTGAGCGCGGGCATGCTGAAGAGACTTGAGCACGCGCCGACGCTCTATCAAGCGTTATTCGCGCTGGTCCGCCTATGCCGCTCCGAGGCGTCGCATCTGCATATCGGAATCAGGGAAGGTCGCGACAGCATCTACTTTTATACCCGCTATCCGATGAAGGACTGGCCCGGCTATTCATCGTCCCAGGCCTACCAATTGGCGGTGTATGTCGACCTTGTCCGACACTATCTCGGGCGGTCCTGGATGCCTGCGGAAATCGGCATTGAATCGCCGACTGCTCCGACGGTTGTATACGAACACTTTCCCAATTGCCGAATCCTCACGTCCCAATCTATCGGGTATATATCCGTACCGCGATCCCGGCTGCATAGCACACCGATTGATGTTGACTCGAACAGCGTTGCAACAGAGCCCCTGACGCTCGCGGAGAACTTCAACTATGTTGAAACTGCTAAATTCGTGATCCGAGCGTATCTGACGGACGGCTACTTGTCAGCGCAAAAGACAGCGAAATTGCTGGATACGACGGAACGTACCTTGTACCGCAAGCTCGCGGAAAACGGCGTGAAGTACCAGACGCTGGTAGACGAGGTGCGCTTTGACGCGGCCAAGAAACTCCTGCGAGAACAAGACCTGCCGCATGGTGAAATTTCCAGCAGCCTCGGATTTACTGACCCGGCCAATTTCTCTCGCATGTTCTGGCGCATCAGCGGCATGAGTCCAAGCGAGTTTAGCGAAACAGTCCGGTCCTGAACAGTCGGGACAACTGCCGACAGCCACGATTTAGAAGTGACTGCCAAAGATTGAGCACGTGCTGCCTGGCTGGCTTGCCAGGTACCTGTTCGGGAGAGTGGTCTTCGATGAGTCGGTCTTCGTCATTTGTTTTTCCACTGCCAATCGCTGTGACACATCCGGACTCACACGCTCAAGCAAACTTTGCACATAATCTGTTCGAGAATTGATTGATCGTCGTCGGCTTTGCGTTGGCGGCCGCACGCTACGCAATGCGGTTTCGCGCACTCGGTCGCGCGCAAAGTGTCGATTCGCTTTCCTGTCGCGTAAACTCGCGATTCAAGGAGGCCTTTCGTGCTGGTAAACATATTAATTGGCTGCATGCTCATTACCGTTACAACATTTATTCATGCAACAGGAATGGTGCTGGCGCTTGGCGCCTTCCGTGCCGTGCACGTCGAGCGTTGGGTAATGAAGAATCAGTTGACGCAGGCGGGAACCGTGTCGTTGCTGGTCTTGCTGATGTTTTTTCTGACGTTTATCGAATCGTCAATTTGGGCGTTGGTGTATTACAAAATGGGCGCGCTTCCCAACCTCAACGATGCGATCTATTTCTCGGCCGTTACATATACGACGCTCGGATACGGTGACCTCGTGCTCGAAGGACAGTGGCGGCATTTCTCCGGTTTCGAAGCGGCCAATGGAACGATTATGTTCGGCTGGACGACAGCGCTGATATTTACGGTCGTTCAGCGTATCTATTTTGGCCCACCCGGGTATGCGAAGCTGTCGGACAGCAACTAGGAAAATACCCGGCTTGCCTTGAGAAGGGCGCTATTTGATGGCGAGCAACCGCCGGCAAATAGTGTCGCGCCGGGATTTTGCCGCGCTCGCCTCGGCTGAATAAAGCGAACTGCCGTTTGGCGCGGGCAATCAGTTCCCCTGAGCCCGCGCATTTACGATTAACGGTCGACTGGGCAATCCTTGAACGACGCCAATTAACTTGCGAACTACATAAAGCACCAGCCCCCGTCGATTGCAAAGAACTGCGAGGTCTGAAAAGTCCCTTTGCCGTCAATCAGGGTCGCCACGAAGTGTGCAGCTTCCTCGGGTCGGCACAGGCGTTTCATTGGCACGCCCGCTTCCACTTCCTTGCGCCTATTCGGATCTTTGTCGGCACCGACGTCATGCAGGAACGACGGATAGTCCATTGCGTACGTTCCGGTGGCGTTAACGGCGACGCCATATTCTCCAACGGTCTGGCCGGCACAGCGGACAAGCGCGTTGGCACCCGCGCGAAAGGCGCTGTAGATCGATGCGAACGGTGCGGTACGAAGACCGCTGGCGCTGGTGTTGATAACGACTTGCCCGGAGCGCTGTTCGACAAGCGGCGGAAGCAATGCCTGAAGTGCGTAGAAAACCGACCGAAAGTTTCCCTCATACTGGGTTTGACAGTCGGCGGCGGTGGAGTCGAGTATCGTGCCGTCTCCATGCACGCCGGTCCTGATGCAGGCGGCGTCGAATCCGCCGAATACATCCTGAGCGCGGTCGACCAGCTTCTTGATCGTGTCGTCTTTGGTCTGGTCTGCAGTGTCAGGAACGACTTCCACCTTTGCACCAAGTTTCACAAGCTCGTCCGCCAGCCCATCCATCGCGTCGCCCAGCACAAGGTTGTGATTGCGGCTCGCCATTTCGCGTGCCAGGGCCGGCATCATGTGTGTGTTCGTGTCAGCCAGAATGACGACGCGCTTCTCTCTTGCAGCCATTGTTTATCTCCTCCAGATAGTTCGCCTTACAGGCGTTCTTCATTGTGTATAGATTTTCCAGCGTGCGCGACAATCGTTACAGAGTGATGATGCGCACGCCTTTCGCATTATCCTCAGATCAAAGAGGTAGTCCCGTCGCATCCGTCGTCCAGACTGGCTGACTTGCGCCCTGCATGTAGAGCATCGGTTGATCCCAGAACTGTGGGGTCTTGGACATTTCCACCTGCGAGGCCGGTCGGGTGTATTCGCCAAAGGCCGTCATGCCTGTGACCAGCTCGGGCTTCATGATCTGGTGCTCTTCGCCCAGGTTCTCGTAATCTTCGATCACGCGCTTGTCGTTAAATCCGAGGCTGCTCATGTACTGAACACACTGCGTCAGCGTAACCCGCACAACGTAGCTGCCGCCTTCCTTCGCGCGACGCAACAAAGCCGCCTTGGCTCCGAGCGCGCCGAGGTATCCGGTCATGATGTCGCAGACGACGTTTACCTGCTGAGGCAAGAGCGGCTGATCCGGCGTGCCTTCGGCAGTGTAAAGACCGGCGATGCCGCCAGCGCTGACGTCGTAGCCTGGCCACCGGGTCCACGGACCTTCGTGCGTGTTCAGCTTGACACTGACGTATATGATCCCCGGGTTGCGCTCTGCAAGCGCCTGAGGAGAGTACCCCTCTCCATCGGCAACACCCGGACGGAGGTTCTCGACGAAGAAGTCTGCGCCCTCTACGAGTTTGTAGACACGCTTACGGTTATTGGCTACCCGAGCGTCGAGATAGGCCTGCCGCTGGCCGGCCTGGGCCGTGAAGAAGAAGTTCCCGAATTCGACCCAGTCGGGCATGTTGATGTTCATGCACTCGGCGCCCTGCATGGCCAGCGTTCGACCCAAGCAGGGCCCTGCGACAGCGTGCACAAACGAGAGCGACTTCAACCCGGACAGTGGCCGCTTGCCCTGCGGCAGCGGGACCGTCGGACCGTCGGCGATCTTTTCGATGTGGACCAGCGGGGTTTCGGCGTGGATGCGGCCCTGCTCCGTCGCGGCCCATTCCTCTTTGGTGCGGATCATCTGCAGCGGGAGCTGGATTGCCTCCCCCGCTTCCTCCAGTTCGGCGGATTCCCGGCGCGCCATGGCGGCACGCACTTGCTCCGGATCAGGTCCGCAACGGAGCAGGTTCATCGCCTTTTTTTGCTGGCTCGGGTAGCAGTTTGCCAACACCATCCAGCGACCGTCGCGGGCGCGTGCGATCTGGGGATTGATTACGAAGACGTTGGAGTTCCAGGCTTTCGATACGCCACTGATGAGCGTGTAGGGTAGCGCGTCCTTCTGTCATGGGCTCTGCTCGATCCAGGCCTTTCTCAGATCGACGTGGATGTCCTGGCCTTCGCCGGTGCGTTCCCTCCAGATGGCGGCATCCGTCACGGCGTTGGCGGCCAGAATACAAGCGGTCGTCGCGCCGGCCTTGCTCACCGTCTTCCGGACCGGCTCCGCGCCGGCGAAAGTTACCTTCCCGCCACTGTCTTCAATTGTCATGCCGGCATCCCGCAAGATGTTATCGGTGACTTTGCGCATGTCGTCGTGGTTGTTGACAGGCTGATCAGTAATCATAATTTCTCCACTTGTTTATTTTGATTGGGTGCTATGTTTTTGTATTTTGGCCGCATTCTGTTGCGAGCCATCTACCGACAGATCTTCCGCCTGCGCCTGCGCAAAGACATCATGGCGTTGATGCCAAGTACTAACTATAGATCTTTTTCGTTGCCGCCAAATTGTTGCCTGCACTTGCTCGACGGTGGCCGCCGTTTGGACCGCGCCGGAAACCGGTTGCAGATCTGGCAAGACAGGATCGTCCGGCCAGTGCGCATGCATGTTCGCTAATTTGCTGGGTCAAGTTTGAGCAGAATGTTCCTTTCAGTGTGTCTGGACGCGTTCAAACATCCTTACTGACATATATTGCAGACTTTCAAGTATTGCAGACTTTCAAGTTCGACCAGTTGACATGAGTCAAGTGTTGGGTAGAGCAGTCAGCTGGTCGCTTGATGAAATAAGTCGCCGAATGTCTCGACAGTGCCGGGTCCATAGGCACTTACCCTATTCTTCTGGTGTCCGGCGAAAGTTTTTTGAGTGTTGCGCAATCGCGTTGCGCGGTAGAATTTGGCCGCATGGTCTATGGACGATTCGTTAAAACTTGCAAAATTGGCGCTGTCGACTGCAATCTCTGTGATCTGTTTTCAGGTTGTTGCGGCCCAGGCAGGCGCTGTCGCTAAAATTGGTCGTCGCTTTGGATGATTATTTGTGGAACATATACTGAGTTTTCTTGAACGCGCAGGTATCGTGATCAGCGTCGTCGCTGTTGCGCTGATTGTTGTCGGCTTCGCGCTGGCAGCGGTGCGTTATGCCATGCGGTTTCGCGCACTCGGCCGCTCGCAAAGTTTCGGCCGCTTCAAGGTCGAACTCGGGCACGCGTTGATGCTCGGGCTGGAGATTCTCATCCTCGCAGACGTGATTGAGACGATTACCGTCACGCCGACGTTCCAGTCACTTGCATTTCTGGCTGCCATCGTGGTTATTCGTACCGCGGTGAGCTGGACGCTGACGCTGGAAATCGAGGGGCGCTGGCCATGGCAACCCGAGGCCGAGAAGGAGCAAAGCCATGCATGAAGCGATTGCACCGTATCTGACCTTGCTCATGCAGTTGCTGGAAATTGCCGGCGCCGGCGCGCTAGTCCTTGGCTTCATTCTCGCAACGGCGGTCTGCATCGCCAGGCGCGTCATGGTGCGCTGGCCGCAATCGCTGGCTACCGCAAGGCGCTTGGCCGCGCCGTCCTGGTTGGCCTTGAGATTCTGGTTGCCGCGACGATTATCAAGACCATCATTGTCGAACCTTCACTTGAGGGTGTTGGCCTGCTGGCAATCATGGTGCTCATACGAACAACTCTCAGCTGGACGACGGTGCTCGAACTCAATGGGCGTTGGCCCTGGCAGCGATCGTAGTCCGACGTTCGGAACAAGAAGTACGTTCATGACTGGCGCGACCTGGGTGTTTGGATATGGGTCCTTGATCTGGCACCAGGACTTTCCGTATCTCGACGCGCGCGACGCCTGGATTGAAGGATGGACCCGGCGTTTCTGGCAGGGCTCGCATGATCATCGCGGTACGGAAACCGATCCGGGCCGGGTGTTGACCTTGATCAAGTCGCCGGGTGAACGCTGTTACGGACGTGCGTTTCTGGTTGAACCGAGCGTGTTCGAGCATCTCGATTACCGCGAAAAGAACGGCTATGAGCGTATTCGTACTGAAACCTATTTTGAAGATGCGCAGGCACCGGGCGTTGTCTACGTCGCAGATGAAGATAATGTTGCATTTCTCGGCGATGCGCCGGCTGAAGACATTGCAGCGCAGATTCGCCGCTCCGCCGGACCAAGCGGCAACAATAGCGATTACGTTCTTGAGCTTGCGTGTATCTTGCGCGAGCTAGGGATCGACGATCCGCACGTGTTCGAGATCGAGGCCTTGTTGTTGGGGGCAAGTGACGAGAAGACAGAAATTCCTGATTGACTAGGAGGGAAACATAGCTGCCCACTCTTCGCGAGTAAGCTGATTCCTGAGCTCAAAGCGCTGCTCGATAATGTCCTCTGTGTACTCCAGATTGAGTTCGAAAACGCGCGCCCATACGGCATCAATTTTGTCTTCCGGAGCCTCGTATTGGCGGTAGTCGGCACTGAGCTCTTTCGAAAGCTTCTTGATCGCTTTGGTGTACTCCTTTGTGCGCTTCTTCATGTCCTTCAGTGTAGCAGTGGCTTGCTTGCGCCGGTCGTCTTCCATGATGGTTTGCTTGGCGTAATCCATTGCCTGGTCGATGAATACCATGGGCCCGAACGCGCCACTGCTGCCACCGAGAAACAGGATTGTCATAAGTGCTACGAGCATTGTTGCTTTCTCCGGTGAGGGGCCAGACTAGATTGACTGAATAACGCGAATCATCTTCTTCATGGCTTTGTTACTGGCCTTTTCAAGCTCGTCCCATTGTTCTTCGGTCGTCGCGCGGACCAGTTCGAGGCGGCGTTGCGTGACCAGTTTGCGCGCGCCCTTTATTTCATTGTCATATTTTTCAATATAAACCCGAAATTGTTCCATCGTGGCATCGTAATCCGCGTTCAGCTTTCGCAGTTCAGTTCGCCGTACTTCCACGGCTGTTCTCAGATTTTCAAATTCCGCCTGCGCGTCGTCGACCATTTCGAGCAGCCGGGCCTGCTGAGCCGGATCCTGGATTACCTCTGAAAATGCGGCACGTAAATCATCAAATGCCTCCTGTTCCGCTTGCGCAGGAGTGACAGCTTCCTTGCCGCCGCACGTGGCGAGGAGCAGGGCGGGGACCAGTACCAGGATGGCAGTAGTGATTTTCATGTGAGCGAACATTGGACCTTTTTTTGAGAGTGTCGTTGAACTGCAACTATCCTGGCCTGAGCCGGTCAGTTGGTTGTCGCTGTCGATTGGCGACTGATTTTCAGATTATCAGACCCGGCAGGCTGTGCATAGATCATAACGCTTTGCGTTGCCCGATTCGATGAGGGGGCGAGCGGTGCAGGTATTCGAGTACCAGCCTCTATTGCGCACGGTGTTGGTCATGTTGTGGAACAGCTACTTTTCAGCAGGGTTGCCATGGCGCGTTTGGGCGCTTTCCCATAGCAATCTTGCGTTAGAATGCCGTCTGGCTTCGCTGGCGCCAGGGCCGCGGTTTTTTGGGGACTCACGTTTGTCTGGCGGGCCATTTGGTGTGAGGGCCGCACCGGTTGCAAACGGCGCCGACTATTGTTTCAGGAGATTCAAATTGATGCAGAAACTGCAAACATCGATGTTCAAGAGATGGACTGGAGTCGCCGCCACGGTGTCGGCCTTACTGTTGACCGGCATGCTCGTGCCACCGGGTGCGATCGCGGATGACCACAAGAAGAAGCCGGTACCAATTCTGATCACCAACGTTGATGTCTGGGATGGGACCAGCGACAAGGTCGCCAAAGGTGTCGACGTGCTAATCGAAGACAACAAGATCAAGAAAGTTGCCAAAGGTATCCGGGCGAGAGGGGTGATTCTGATCGATGGCAAGGGCGGAACGGTTACCCCCGGCCTGATCGACATGCATCAGCACTTGACACTCAATGGCGGTACTGCTTCGGGTAACAATTGGGATGCCTATGTTCAGGGCGCTCACGCGTCTCGCGCGGCGGAATATCTACTCCGTAGCGGCTTTACGACCATACGCGACATTGCAGGTAATACGCTGGGCCTGAAAAAAGCGATCAACGAGAACATATTGCCCGGGCCGCGCATGTACACGTCGGGACCGGCTCTGGGGCCGACCGGCGGTCACAGCGACTGGGCTTCGCGAGTGGCAGGACCGGGCGAAGACTTTTATCAAAAGACTGTCGGCAACACCCATGTGGTGGACGGCCGTGCAGAGTGGCTGAAGGCGGCACGCTGGAACATGCGCAACGGTGCTGACTTTCTGAAAGTCATGGCAGGCGGCGGCGTCGCAAGTGAATTTGATCCATTGCACTTGCAATCACCTTCACCGCAAGAAATGGAAGCTGCAGTCCAGGTGGCGAAGGAGTACGGCGGTTACGTCGCGATTCACGCCTATGCCGACGATGCCTATTTGAAGTCGCTGAAGGCTGGGGTCGTCAGCTTCGAGCATGGTTTTCTGGCGACGGAGAAGTCCATCAAGCCGCTGGCCGAGGCCGGTGCGTGGTGGTCGTTCCAGCCATTTGGCGCCTACAAGACACTCTGTGGTGCGTACCCCGACTGGTATACAGAGGGTATGAAGACCAAGGGCAAGATGGTGTGCAAAGGTGTCATCAACGCCATCAAGACCATGAAGAAATACAAGGTGAAGACATTTGTCGGATCGGACATGTTTGGCTGGGACAACTGGCACAACGCACTGAACAATGTGGCTTCGCCGACCGTCGATCTTCCAGACGACCTCAAGTACAGTTCCCTCGAATCGATGAAGATGTCGACGTCGTTGCCGGGTCAGTTTCTGCGCGAGAACGTGAACCAGAATCGCAACGATTTTCTCGCAGCCAAACTCGGCGTGGTGGAAAAAGGTGCGTGGGCCGATATTCTGATCTGGAACGGCGATCCAACCCGGGACATCAGCCTGATCCAGAAAGAGCAAAACCTGAAAATGGTGATGAAGGACGGCAAGGTTTACAAGAACCTGTTGGTGGATCCGACGCACGAATCTTTCCGGGCGGCACCAGCGCCGGCGGGCCATTCGTTCAGTATGTAGGTAGCGGTTCAGTATTTAAGTAGCGTTCGCGCCAGTTTCTGGAAGCAAGCGGGCCTCGGCCCGCTTGTCTGTTGGGGAAGCGCCAGGTCGGGCATATCACCCATACTCTGATTTACGCAATTGACGTATCGCGTTTGCCGAAGCATTACGCAGCTTGAAGAACAACACATTGATATTTCCATGCGCTCCATTGTTCTGCGTCTGATTGACAACTGCGGCCGGGTTTGCGCGATCACGTTGATTGGTCTGGCTGTTGCGGCGTCGCATGTACGCGCACAGGAGGCAACTAGTGACCTGCTCACGACCGCACGTGTTGGAGGCGGCGTCGTGAACTTCGGAGGTCCGGAATCTGTTGCAAGACGTATTGAAGACGACGCTGAACCGCGCGAAGCCATTGTCAAGGAGCGGGCACTGCAGCCGTGGTTTGACTGGAAAGTGTCCCTCCTGGAAAGAAGTGGCGTTTCGTTCGGTCTTGATTACTCCAATGTATTCTTGTGGTCTGACCCCACTAATGGTACCAACGACGCATCCAGTGGCATGTTGCGTTTCTACGGTTCCTGGGAAGCCGTTGGTCGTGGCACCGCGAACATCGGATCGCTGGTCTGGAAGATCGAGAATCGCCATCGCTATTCAGACGTAGCGGCAAGTGCCTATGGCCTGAGCTAGCTCGGCTATGCCGGATTCATGGCGCCGCCGTTCAGCGATCAGGGAACGCGCTGGACCAACCTGTACTGGAGGCAAAGGCTCAATGACGGCCGGGCGACCGTGTTGGGCGGCTACCTTGACGTGACCGATTATGTTGACGTGTGGTTGGGTGCCACCCCATGGACTGGATTTATCAATCTGGTATTCAGTACCGGTTCGGCGAGCATGTTCCTCCCCAACGACGCGACACTTGGCGCGGCTGGCGGAACCATGCTCGGCGACAAGATGTTCCTGATTGGCAGCGTTGCCAACGCCTATACCGATTCAACCGACCCGTTCGACGGAAGTTTCGATCGATTCTTCAATGACCATCAGTACTTCTCGACAATCGAGCTGGGCTGGACTGGCTCGCAGGACCAGATTTATACGGACAACACCCATGTCACTCTATGGCATGTTGACAACACGCCGCAAGCAGGCGCACTGCAGGGCTGGGGATTCAATTTTTCTCACGTCAAGTATCTGAGCGAAACATGGATGCCGTTTGTACGTGGCGGATACGCTGATGATGGCGGCAGCCTGTTACAAAAATCGATCAGTGGCGGATTTCTTTACCAGAAGAGCGGCACGACCAATCAGCTTGGTTTCGGTCTGAATTGGGGCGAGCCCAATGAATCGACGTTTGCGCCGGGACTGGAAGACCAGATCACAATGGAAACGTTTTACCGCATCCAGATTACCCAGCAGTTCGCACTGACGCCGTCTATTCAATATTTGAAGGACCCCGCGTTGAATCCGGTCGATAATTCGCTATGGGTAATCGGATTGCGTGGTCGATTTGCGTTGTAACCATACAATATGCATGAAAATGCAATGACTGAACGCTAATGAAGGAAGAACAATGATGAATCGGGGGATGTTCGTTTTCGCGTGGCTGTTCACGCTCTGCTTTATGGTCATATTGCCGGTACAGGCTGAACAACCGCGCGAGTTGCTGTGGGATGATCTGATTCCGAAGAGCGCTGACTTCCACGACCCGTTCACTACGCTAATCCCGGAACAACTGTATCTGCTTGCAACAGTGGCGCAATTTCGCGCGCGGCAGGACGAGGGAAGTGCAATCGATGACAAGGAGGTTGCTGAAGCTGAAAATGCGTACATTGACCTCAAAGCGAAAGGCGTCGACGTTGACGGTTTGTTAGCGCAGCGCGACGAAATCGCCGAGAAGCGCCGCCAGCGTGCGACGGCAACCAACGGCGAACTCGACGGGAAGTTGGTTCGCATGCCGGGTTACGTATTGCCGCTGGAGTTCACAGACAAGAAGGTGACCGAATTCCTGCTGGTGCCGTACGTTGGCGCATGTATCCATACGCCGCCGCCGCCACCCAATCAGATCATTCTCGTCAAAATCCATGATGGATTCGAGAGTGCCGGCATGTTTACGCCCGTGTGGGTCAATGGTGTGCTCAGATCGCAGCAGGGCAATCCGAGTCTTTCACTGGTTGACGGGTCAGCAGACATTCCAGTGGCTTATGTATTGACCGCCGACGATGTTGAACCATATGAATAGTAGTCAGGGCCTGGGAAGTTTGATTGCAGGGAGAGATGACTGTTCCAGAGTTCGAATCAAATCGATGACCATGTAGCAGATCTGTGGAGACCGCACTATGTGGAGAAAGCACTATGTATAGAAAGCATGTAATCACCAGCGTCCTTGTTTCCGTTTTAGTTCTTTCGGCCAATTGTTTCGCCGGTGCCGATTCAAAATGGTGGCAGGCGTCGGACAAAGCGAAGCAATTCGTAAAGGACACGGTGGTTATTGGCATGCTCGCCAGTCCCTACGGAACTGGTTGGACAAGGAACGAGCAGCTACTGAGTTACTTCAAAGAGGCCAGGGCCGCAGGTGTGACAGGTCATGCGATGACGCTTGCCGCGGCGTCGCACAACTGGGACGAACTGATGCGTCAGCACCATGCGCACCGCGCGGCAATGGCGGAGCAACCAGACAAGTATATCTTTGTGAGGTCAACGCGGGACATTGAAGCTGCCCATATCAAAGGCAAAACTGCGGTCATCTGGAATGTGCAGACGGCAACAGTGCTCGAAGAAGATTTGTCGAGAGTGGCTGCGCTCAAGGATATGGGAGTCGCCAGCATGATCCTGGCATACAACGACCGTTTCCGTACCGGCTCGGGTTCATTGGTGGCGTATAACGGCAGGGATGACGGTTTGACCAACTGGGGTCGAAGTGTCATCGACGCGCTGGTCAGGTACGGCATCATTCTGGACCTGAGCCACACTGGTTCGAAGACTGCGGCGGATGCCGCGGCGCATATGGAAAAGTACTATCCGGGCGTGCCTTTCGTTGCCTGCTGGACTGTACAAGAACGAGAAGAACGCAACTGCCAGAGGTTGCTATCGTAATATTTCTGACGAGGAAGCATTGCGCGCCGCGAAAAGTGGTGGATATGTTTCGCCGACCTTTACGGAATGGATGATGGACGGTATCTGGCCCGACGACATTACGCCAAAGCATGCGGCTGACATGATCGATTACTATGCGAAGCTGGTCGGTGTAGACCATGTCGGCATCGCGACTGATGACATGTTTTCGACCGAGCTTGTCGTCGCTTTCGCAAAGAAGAATGCCGATATGTACGCCGACGGCGGTTACATGACCAATGCCTTTGATATGGGCGCCACCGATTCGGGACCGCTCGCCAGAATCCTGCCGGCAGTAACCGACGAACTGTGGAAGCGCGGCTATTCGAATGAAGACCTCGCGAAGATCTACGGCGCCAACAAGATGCGTGTTTATGCGCAAGTCTGGGAAGGTGTGTCGCCCAAGCAGTTCGGCGGCGACTATCAAGAACGGCTACGGCTGCGCAAGGAATTGCGTGAGCGATTTATGTCACGTTAGCCGGGCGACTCGGCATGTACCCCTGGATAAGGTGTGAGATGCGGAGCCAGGTAGACAGGACGTTCCTTCTATCCGCCTGATCATGAACGACGGCAACATCGGCAAGAATACGCTCTAAAGATCGCCGTCAGTGACAAAAACTGAAACGCTAGAACGAGGAAGAGGAAACGCGATGCAACCATCAATTTTGCCTGGTGCTCCTGTGGCGGGACGCTATTTGACTTTTAGCTGTCAGCCGGGAGCCGACGCATCATCGGCCATACGTGCCATTGAGGCCATCAATATTGACGAGGGCATTGTGATCGGACTGGGTGCGCCCCTGGTTTCGCTTATCGACGGCAAGGTTAGCGGCTTGCGGCCGTTTCCAGCGATGTCCGGACCTGGCCTGGAGGTTCCTTCCACGCAGCACGCACTGTGGGTGTGGCTGAGGGGTGACGATCATGGCGAGTTGGTCAATCGTAGTATCGCGCTGAGCGATTCGCTGGCCGCCACTTTTCGTCTCGAACAATCAATTGGAGCGTTCAAGCATGGCAACGAGGATCTCGGGCGCGACCTGACTGGTTACGAAGACGGTACCGAAAATCCGGCGGGTGACGCCGCCGCTAAAGCCGCGCTCGCAGGAGACGGTTCCAGTTTTGTTGCTGTTCAGCAATGGGTGCACGATCTCAGGAATTTCCGCGCGCGTTCTCAACAGGAGAGGGATCACATAATCGGTCGCCGACTGAGCGATAACGCCGAGATAAAAGACGCGCCCGAATCGGCCCATGTGAAGCGTGCCGAACAAGAGAGCTTTGAACCGGCGGCGTTCGTCCTGCGACGTTCCATGCCGTTCGCAAGCCAAAGTGGCGAAGGCCTTATGTTCGTTGCGTTTGGAAAATCGCTGGACGCTTTCGAGGTGCAGATGAGGCGTATGGCAGGTGAAGAAGATGGCATTGCCGATGCGCTGTTCACTTTTTCGCGACCGGTCAGCGGTGGCTATTATTGGTGTCCGCCGTGTCGCGATGGTCGACTGGATCTGACTGCAGTGCAGGGGTGATGTTTAGTTGGATCCGGGCAAGACGCCTTGGCGGCTTTCTACGGCAACGGCTACATGTATCGCCAATCCGCATCCTGGCAAGGCACTTCTGGTAGGCTTTGTTACCTGGATTTATTCGTCTCGCGGTTTGAATGTCGGCAATTGTGAGATTCGGCAAAGAATCAGTGCGAATTTTCAGGGCAAAAACCAGGGATCAGAACGTCGATGGGATTTCCCGACAAGAACGTGTTCTTGATCTGTCTTTCAGGCATGAAGCGTCAGTGCTAATTTCGCATCTGTGATTGGATAAGCCAATGAATGAATCGGTAGAAATCAGAAAGAAGTTACTGGCCATGCAGGCTGAACTGCAGCAACGGTTGCAGCAGACGCAGTCCGAGGAAAGGCACGAAGTCGAAGAGGGCGACGATACGACTGCTCAGCTCTGGCAGGTGTCAGAGGTTCGCGACGGACTGAACGACGAAGCGATCGCCGAACTGCGTGATATTGGCCGCGCGCTCGAGCGCCTGGATTCGGGTGACTACGGTATTTGTACGCGTTGCGGCGAAACGATCAATCCCGCGAGATTGGAGGCGTTGCCTCATGCCGAATTCTGCATTGCGTGTGCAGAGTGAATTTGTCCGGCGTATTTCGTCTGGAAAACAATTTGGCACACGCCCCGGCGAGCCAATATGCGCGCGTTGAACAGCCTGAACGGGCGGGAATTGACCCGGCAACAGACGGCTAATTCTGGTGGATTCGGCCAGTGCACAAATTCATAAGTCGTTTGCTCAATGGGGAAGAAGAATGAAAAATCGCGTTTTTTTGCAACGCTTCTGCTACTGATATCTGGCGGCGCATGGGCGGACTCGGTCGGTGAACCGGGGCGCAATTCCGGCAAGCCGAATCCGCTGAATAACGTGTACTTCGGGGAGCAGCATCTGCATACGCAGAATTCGCCGGATGCCTATTCCATGGGTACCCGTAATACTACGGACGATGCTTACAATTTTTGCAAGGGCAAAGCGATAAAGAAGAACACTTCAGGACAAATAGTGCAGCGGAAGACGCCTTATGACTGGTGCGCGGTAACCGACCATGCGGAATATTTTGGTGTTTTGCCCCAGCTGTCTGACCCGAAGTCCGATTTGATTACAAAGAATAAGGATAACGAGATCATCAAGTTGATCTTGTCTAGTGATGCCAAGAAAGGCGATGAGGCCTTTGCCAGAATTGCGGTCGGTCTCACCACCAACAATCCTGATCCGGTTTTTAACGATCCGAAAGTGATCAACGCAAACTGGCTAAAACACATCGAGATCACGAACAAGCACAACGACCCGGGTAAGTTCACCACGTTTATCGCATTTGAATGGACGTCTATTCCCGCCAATCAGAATGTGCGCCGCAATGTATTCTTCCGTGGCGATAAGGGGCCGGTGGCACCGTTTTCGGCATTTGATTCTGATCGCCCGGAAGATATATGGACTTACCTGCAGATCCAACGAGATGCAGGGTTGGAAGCATTCTCGATATCATACAACGCAAACTTGAGTAATGGAATCATGTTCGCTCCGCGCAATTCTTCTTATGGCACGCCGATAGACGCACGCTATGCGAAGCTGCGCGCCAGAAATGAAGTAGCGACGGAGATCATCCAGACCAAGGGGCAGTCGGATACACATCCGGGATTATCGCCAAATGATGAATTTGCCGGTTTTGAACAACAATACTCACACTTGATCGGGACCAATCCTCCGGTACTTGGCCGGATCAACTATAGCTACGTTCGCGAAGCGCTTATCAATGGCGTTGGTTATCAGGAATACCTGGGCGTTAATCCTTTCAAGCTTGGAATTGTGGCTGGCGCTGACGCACATACCGGCTTTTCGGACAGTGAGGAATTCAACTATTCGGGTGTGCATGGCAATCTTGATAAGACTGCAAAAGTTCGGTTGTCCGGTGCCGGAACGACAGCAGGTGAATCGGCCGTAAGTTTCGGCTCGCCGGGCGCGACTGGCGTATGGGCGCCCGAAAATACGCGTGCAGCTATTTTCGACGCAATCAAACGCAAAGAGACCTTCGGTACTTCGGGCCCGCTGATTCGGTTGCGATTCTTTGGCGGTTGGGACTATCCGAAAAATCTCGTGAAGGACAAGGACTTCGTAAAGAAGGCGTATGCCGGCGGCGTTCCCATGGGGCGTGACCTGCCGCCGCGCAAAGGCAAGGACCTCGCCAAAGCACCGACGTTTGCTGTCTGGGCGCTAAAGGACCCGGATAGCGGCAACCTTGACCGCCTCCAGATCATTAAAGGCTGGTATGAGAATGGCTATCCGCAGGAAAAGATTTACGACGTCGCCCTGTCGGACAAGCGCAAACCCGATGCCGTGACAGGTAAGGTGCCGCCAGTGGGAAACACCGTTGATATTGCAAATGCCAGTTATACAAACAGCATTGGCGATACTCAACAGAGCGTTGTCTGGACGGACCCTGATTTTGATCCCGCGCACCACGCTGTCTATTACGTGCGCGTACTTGAGATTCCGACCCCACGCTGGTCAACCTACGATGCGAAAGCCTTGGGAATTGCACCACCAGCTGGTGTTGCTGCGACCATTCAGGAGCGCGCCTGGTCTTCGCCCATTTGGTACACGCCGGATCCACAGCTCACCAAGAAGGCGCCCGCCTATCCGAATTTGCACCAGATCGTTAACTGATGGCCGATCGGCTCTAGTTAGGGAGGCGGCGCTCTGGTGTAGCGCCTCCCATTATCGTTGCAAGGCTGACAACCTCTACAATTGTCAGGTCGTCGACTTACTACGAACTACTCATGCTGGAAAAACTTACTAGACTGGCCAAAGAGCCATAGAGGTGGACCCCAACGGCTGGACACCAAAATGTAGCTGATAAGTGAAATCTTATGGATTATTCTTTTACGACACAGAGAGGATCCGAAGATGACACGTAGAAAGAGAAGAAATCACACGGCGAGCTTCAAGGCCAAAGTAGCACTGGGCGCAGTGCGTGGCGAGCACACACTGGCCGAGCTGGGTGAACAGTTCGACGTTCACCCGAATCAGATCCAGGACTGGAAGAAACGTCTGGTCGATAGTGCCGAGGACGTGTTCGGTGGCAACGCAGTTGAGGCGCAACACACCGAACGCGAAATCGAGAAGCTGCACGCCAAGGTCGGGCAACTGACGATGGAGAAAGATTTTCTGTCAAAGTTTCTCGGGCGCGACCGGTGAGCGAGCGCCGAGCACAGATTCAAAGCGCTCACGAACTGTCCAGGGCACGCCGCTGCGAGTTACTCGGAGTGGCACGCTGCACAGCGTACTATCGCGGCGCACAGGTGTCAGCCGAAGACCTTGAGCTGATGCGCCTGATCGACGAGATCCACCTTGAGCTGCCGTTCTACGGAAGCCGTCGTATTCGCAACGAACTCGATACACGCGGGCTGCAGGTCAATCGTAAGCGCGTACAGCGGCTGATGCGTCAGATGCAGATCAGGGCGCTGTAGCCGAAGCGGCGCACCAGCACGCCAGACAAGGGACACAAGATCTATCCTTACTTGCTCAGGGACATGACAATCACGCGGGCCAACCAGGTGTGGGCGAGCGATATGTGTTATCTACCGATGGCCAAGGGGTTCATGTAGCTCGTGGCGATTATGCACTGGCATACGCGCAAGGTGCTTTCGTGGCGGGCGTCGAACACGATGGACAGCGACTTTTGCGTCGAGGCGCTCGAAGAGGCATTGCCTCGCTACGGTACACCCGAGATATTCAACACCGATCAGGGCACGCAGTTCACGGCCGATGCGTTCACCCGCGTTCTCAAGGAGCACGAAGTGACGATCAGCATGGACGGCAAGGCTCGCTGGATCGACAACGTGTTCGTCGAACGGTTGTGGCGCAGTGTGAAGTACGAAGACGTGTATCTGCGCGCGTATGAAACGCCGGCGGCATTATGCGCCGGACTGGACAAATACTTTCGTTTTTACAATACCCGGCGTCGTCACACTGGGCTTGACCGGCGTACCCCCCGATGCGGTGTACTTCGAACAAACGGCGTTGAAGAGCGCGGCCTGAACCCCATGGAGATTTCACTTAAGCGGGGGTCCAAGTTTCGGGGTCCACTTTTCATCAACCATTCTAAATTGCTTGTAATTCTCGGCCTTCGCCCCAAAATGATACGCAGCTTTATTGCGTGGAGGACACTTATGAAACGCTTTCTGGCAACTGCCGCAATGCTGGTGATGATGCTGGGACTTTCCGGCTGTGGTTACAACGCGCTACAGACTGCGGATGAGAGCATCAACGCGGGCTGGTCGGAAGTTGTGAACCAGTACCAGCGTCGCGCGGATCTGATTCCCAATCTCGTGGAAACAGTGAAAGCATTTGCCGCGCAGGAGCAAACAGTCCTGCTTGGCGTGACCGAAGCGCGTTCGAAAGTTGGCTCGATACAGGCGACACCGGAAATGGTGAACGATCCGGCTGCGTTCGAGAAGTTCAACGCTGCGCAGGGTGAATTGAGCTCTGCGCTGTCACGGCTACTCGTCGTTGTCGAGAATTACCCTCAACTGAAATCTGATGCCAATTTCCGGGATCTGCAAGCGCAGCTCGAGGGAACAGAAAATCGCATTGCAGTCGCGCGCCAGCGCTATATCAGAGCGGTACAGGACTACAACGTAACTGTGCGCTCGTTTCCGTCGAATCTGACCGCAATGATGTTTGGCTTTGAGACCAAGCCACAGTTTACGGTGGAGAACGAACAGGAAATTGCGAAGCCTCCGCAAGTGAATTTCGACAACTAGAAGATCCGTGCGCAGCTTCCTGATCACCCTTGTCGCGCTGCTTGTTGCAGGACTCGCGTTTGCAGACGTGCCGGTTCCGCCGTTGAAGGCGCGCGTTACCGATATTACCGTGACACTCAGCGCGCAACAGCGCTCGGATATCGAGCAGAAATTGGCCGCATTCGAGGCCCGCAAAGGTGCTCAGATCGGCGTGCTGGTGTTACCGACCACCAAACCTGAAACAATCGAGCAGTATGCGGTGCGAGTTCAGGAGACGTGGAAGCTCGGCCGCAAGGGAGTGGACGACGGCGTTTTGATGATAGTGGCCAAGGATGACCGCAGGCTGCGCATCGAAGTCGGTTACGGGCTTGAAGGTGTGCTTCCTGATGCGATTGCCAAGCGCATCATTGAAGACGACATTACACCGCAGTTTCGGGGCGGAAATTTTTACGCGGGCATCAATGCCGGTGTAGACCGGATCATGAATGTGATCGATGGTGAACCATTGCCGCCCCCACGTAGGGCGGCAACGAGCCAGGCGAAAAGCAGGGCATCGTCACACCTGGACTGGCTGTTCCCGGCCTTCATCGTATTGCTCGTTGGACGGCGCCTCGCTAACGCGATGTTCGGCCGTTTCGTTGGATCAGGGCTGACGGGGGGCATCGTCGGCGTGCTCATCTGGTTGTTTGCAGGGTCACTGCTCGTCGCTGTGGTCGTGGGTACGCTGGCGGCATTGTTCGGCATGTTTTCGGGCGTTCCGACCGGCCGGATGTCGCGTGGCTTGGGCCACGGTTGGTCATCAGGCGGTTTTGGCGGCGGCGGTGGCATGTCGGGCGGCGGTGGCGCAAGTGGAGGCTGGTGATATGAATCCCGGACGAATTGCCATGCATCTTCTGATTCCCGACTGGTGGGCGCATCGCGCGTTTTCAAAGGATATGCTCGACGCGATTGACGCGGCGGTGCACGAGTCGGAAAAACAGCATCGGGGTGAATTGTGTTTCGCTCTCGAGGGCGATCTTGATTTGCCTGCGCTGCTGCGCGGCGTAAGTTCGCGCGAGCGGGCAGAAGAGGTGTTCGCGCAGATGCGTGTATGGGATACCGAGGAAAACAGTGGCGTACTGATATATGTGCAGTTGATCGATCGTCGCATCGAAATCGTTGCCGACCGCGGTATCAGCGCAAAAGTGGATCAGTCCGAATGGGATGCGATTTGTGCCGCGATGCAAACAAATTTTCATGGCGGCGAATATCGACAAGGTTCAATCGACGCGATCCGCGCCATCACCGCATTACTAAAACAGCATTTCCCGGGCGGGGACGATAATCCCGATGAGTTGCCGAACCGGCCTGTGCGGCTGTAACGGCAGGTTGTTTTGTCCAGGATTTTGCGATGAATCGGGTTTATTCACAGTTTCTGGTTCTGGCGGCATCTATCGTCACGCCGGCGATGGCGGACGAAGTGCCGTTGTTCGACGGCC
This sequence comes from uncultured Burkholderiales bacterium, assembly GCA_951812315.1. Classification (GTDB taxonomy): domain Bacteria; phylum Pseudomonadota; class Gammaproteobacteria; order Burkholderiales; family Eutrophovitaceae; genus SG8-40. Next base: position 221,506 of record CATOSA010000008.1, on the reverse strand, counting down.
ATATTTATTACAGCGTCGGTTCACCTGAGCGCTATCCGCCGGAAGAGGTGATACGCATTCTTGACGCGGCCGGCATTGACCGCGCGCTGGTGTCGAGTACGCCCAACGACGGCACGCGAATACTGTATGAGAAATACCCGCAAAGGTTTATTCCCGAACTGCGGCCTTATCGGAACACCCGTGATTTTGAGACCTGGGCGATTGAGCGCGCCAGTTGGCATCGCGACCCTGAAACTGTCACATTCATAGAACGCGAACTTGAACGGGGCATTTATCGCGGCATCGGTGAATTTCATGCCGACGGTGACGAAGCCGCAACGCCGGTCATGCGTGAAATCGCGCAACTGGCTGAAAGTAAGGGTTTGTGGCTGCACGCCCATTCGGACGCGGCCGCAGTCGAACATTTGTTCTCGCACGCACCGACACTGACCATTATCTGGGCGCATGCCGGTATGAGTACGCCGCCCGCAGAAATCGGCCGCATGCTGGAACGCTACCCACGCTTGTTCGCCGAATTGTCGTATCGGTATGAGGTGGCCTCCGACGGGGGGGGGGCGATTCGGAGTGGCGCGAATTATTCCTTCGGTTTCCGAACCGATTTATTTATGGAACAGACACCTGGATTCCGATGCGCTGGGAGACGGAGATCCCGCTTGCGCAAGCCGCTCGTGGCTGGCTATCGGACTTACCGCCCGAAGTCGCCGAGAATATCGCATATCGCAATGCCGAGCGGATTTTTGATTGATTAATCAAATAATTATCTAATAGGCGTCGGTTCGATTGCGCACTCTGATGGTGCGCTGCATTGACTCCGCGTGATATACGATCGAGAATAACGCCCGGAGCAGAACCATCATCAGCAGTCGGTGCCGGGCTCCCGGCATGCCCCATTCGGAATGTTTTCCCCTGAAAGGTAGAAGCCATGGCTATCTGGCTAAAGAAAGGTATTTCTGCGGAAGATGATGCGGCCCAGGTCGCAAAAGTCCGCAAGACCGTCGAAGATATCCTTGCCGATATCGAGGAACGCGGCGACGCGGCGGTGCGCGAACTGTCGCAGAAGTTTGATAACTGGAATCCGGCGGAATTCCGTCTGACGCGGCCGCAAATCGATGAATGCGTCAAAAGTCTGCCGAAACAGGTCATCGAAGACATCAAGTTCGCGCAACAGCAGATTCGTAACTTTGCCCAGATTCAGCGTGACGCCTTGCGTGACGTTGAGGTCGAAACGCTGCCAGGCGTGGTTCTCGGTCACAAGAATATTCCGGTCAATAGTGTTGGCTGCTATGTTCCGGGCGGCAAATATCCGATGGTTGCATCGGCACATATGAGTATCGTGACTGCCAAGGTCGCGGGCGTGAAACGCATCATCGCGTGCGCTCCGCCATATCAGGGCAAGCCACATCCGGCGATTGTCGCCGCGATGCATCTGGCTGGTGCGAATGAAATCTATGCGCTCGGCGGCGTTCAGGCGATTGGCGCGATGGCGCTTGGTACCAGCAGCATCAAGCCGACCGACATGATCGCCGGTCCGGGAAACGCGTTCGTCGCTGAGGCCAAGCGCCAGTTGTCCGGTCGCGTTGGCATCGATTTGTTTGCGGGCCCGACGGAAACGCTGGTAATTGCAGACGATGCAGTGGATGGTGAAATGTGCGCAACCGATTTGCTCGGTCAGGCCGAACATGGCCCCAATTCACCGGCAATATTGCTAACGACGTCGCGGGCGCTGGCCGAAGACACGATGAAGGAGATTGACCGCCAGTTGCCGGTGCTGCCGACCGGAGAGGTCGCCGGACAGGCGTGGCGTGACTACGGGCAGGTAATTGTTTGCAAGGACAACGCCGAGATGGTCAAGGTGGCCGATCGTATAGTGTCCGAGCACGTCCAGGTCATGACGAGAGACAATGACTATTTTCTGAATCGCATGACCAATTTCGGTGCGATGTTCGTCGGTCCGGAAACCAACGTATCGTATGGCGACAAGGTGATCGGTACCAACCACACCTTGCCAACACGCAAGGCAGCGCGTTACACCGGTGGCCTGTGGGTTGGAAAATTTATCAAGACCTGCACCTATCAAAAAGTCAAACCGGAGGCCACGGCAATGATCGGGGAATATTGTTCGCGCTTGTGCGAGGTCGAAGGGTTCGCTGGTCACAAGGAGCAGGCTGATTTGCGGGTACGCCGATATGCACGCCGTCGTGCTGCCTGATCCTGCCGGCTGTTGGGGTAGCCTGTTGCTGAAATTTTCAACTACAGAACTGGTCAACCGGAAAGAAGTGTACGCCTGGAAAAACGGACGTTAGACAGTCATCGACAGGGACAGTATGGAGACTGGCAATCAGTTTTCGAATGTCCTGTTCAGGCCCGGTAGTTGCCTCCGTACCTTCATTGTTTCGGTTGATTGACCATCGTGATTTGTTCTATCTGTTCTGGAAGGCGAAAACGCTGAAAGGTGCCGGGAATGCTTGAAGATAAAGTGGTCGCCGTAATCGGCGGATCCGGAGGTATCGGCTCGGGAATTTGCCGGGCATTTGCAAAGGTCGGCGCGACTTGCATCGTTGCATACAACAACAACGAACAGGCGGCGCTCGACGTAGTGGCGTCACTGAATGGCGAGGGTCACTGGGCGCACTACGTGCCGGTAGACATTACGCCCGCATTGGAAGGTTTTGCCCAGGAAGTTGAAATGAGGCATGGCAAACTGAATGTTCTGGTCAACTGTGCCGGAATTACGAAATTTGTCTCGCACAACGATCTCGAGGCGCTCGACGATGACTTGATCGACGATATGTTTCGTGTGAACTGGCGCGGCTCGTCTGTTGCGATTCGCGTGTTTCACGATTTGCTCAAACGCACCGGCGATGGCCTTGTGGTAAACATTTCCTCGGTCGCAGGTATTCACGGAGTGGGCAGTAACATTGCCTACTGTGCGGCGAAGTCGGCCGTTGATACGATGACCAAGTCGCTGGGACGGGCTCTTGCGCCGCATATTCGGGTGGTGGCGGTATCGCCCGGGATGGTGGAAACCGCATTCGTCAAGAAACTCAATCCAAAATGGCTGGCACAGCAAAAAGCGCTTACGCCGATGAAGCGTTTTGCGACCGTTGAACAAGTTGCGAGTACCGTACTGGGTGTCGCGACTCACATGAAATTCTCGACCGGTTGTGTTGTCCAGGTCGACGGGGGGCGTCCACTGGGCTGACGTACTTAGCGTACTGCTTCACTATTAACGGCACAAAAGATGGCGAGAATTGACCTCATACTTCGTTACAAATCCTCTCGAGGTGTACAACCTCGCTGCGGTTCGCGCCTCGCCTGAGGCCAATTTCGCCACTTTCGTTAATTTCAGCGTACATTCGATTATTCAGCATAATTGCCGTGAACAATGAAGCACCACACTAGATGGCGGATCTGAACAAGCTGTACGACGACGTGATAATGGATCACATCAAACACGCGCGCAATTACGGCGAAATGGAACAGGCGTCGTTGCAGGCTGATGGTGTCAATCCGCTTTGCGGTGACAACCTTACCGTTTATGTGCAGGTCGACAGTGACGTTCTGCGTGACACGAAATTCAAGTGCGAATGCTGCGGGATCTCGATGGCGTCTGCGTCAATCATGACCGAGATGGTGAAAGGGAAATCTGTCGACGATGCCAAACGCATTGCGGCGGAGTTTCTGGGATCGTTTTCCGATGAGGGTGAAAACAAGCATGCGGATCATGGCCGGTCTGCCGTGCTCGGCATCGTTCGCGAATTTCCGTCACGCCGCAACTGCGCGTCGCTCGCATGGGCCGCACTCAACGCCGCGCTCGACGGTAAGGATCAGGCGGTTCTCGGCAGCTGACGCTGCAATCGAGTTTGGTCGAACCGGCGACTAGCCGGGATACGCGGCACTAGCCTGCTATGTCACGAAGTCAGCCGCATATCTGGCTGGCGCGCGAAGCAGTTGACCGATTCTTGATTGGCGGTGCGTGAGGATTGCCCTGGTTGGCGCGCGCAAAATGCGGCCGATATTTGCCAGCAGTTTCGGCGATCTTCGAGTCCAAAAATCGGGAACCGTACTTGCTTCATGCAGGGCATGCAGAAAATTCCCGGATAACGATGCAACGCTGCGAATCAAGTCGTGACGATGCCTATTCCCGGGTTTACAACGTCGAAATCTTGCACTGTTGCCTGAGTCGGCACTCTGGCGAATGGCTGGAGCGCGACTTGCATCGCGCAGCAGAATTGAACTTGTCATTGAACAATGCGGAGATATCCCCCACATTTTAGCATAGGAGATTGACCATGTTTGCACGTGTTTCGCCATTCGCATGCCTGTTTGTGATGGCGCTATTCGTCCAGCCCTTGGCAGCGCAGCCGGGAGCGGTCAACGTCGAATCTTCCAGGCCTGACACGTCTGACACCGGTGTGACAGTTCTGCAGCCTGGTGCTGAGCAAGAACTGGAGCAAATGGAGGCTGCGCGCCAGGCGGGCGAATCGGACAAGGATGGGCGGCGTCAGGCGGAGGAAGCGCTGCGCCAGGCCGAGCAAGCGCTTGCCAATGGCAAGGAACCCCTCCCCAATGAACGGATCGGTACTGCGGGCGGTGCCAGTCGACTTACTGAAGCATATTGGGCGCGTCAAAAGCAGTTAGAGCAGAACGTTACCCGGGCGCGTCAAAGACTCAATAAAATCTAGAAACCTGGCCGAAGCATTGATTGGCCAGTGCGGGATGTCAGGAATTCTCGCGCGCATTGACTAGTTATCTGCGGCGCAAACCACATCGCGGTATCACCGCGTCGAGCGTACAGTGCCGCGCGAAGCCGGATCCAGGTTCGAAACCTTTTTCGACCCGATATCTTCAGGTCGAAACGTGACTCGACTGCTCTGACCGGAATCGGTCAAGACTCCCAGAAAATCAAGTCGCAACCCCTGCCTGCAGAGCGATGATTTACGGTGCATTCGCGCCGGGGATGGTCCTAGCTGTTAGCATCCTCGCGCGCACGATCGAAACACCACAATACAAAAAATCGGAGGAGAGTATGAGTAACGTTTACGGCGACGAGCATCGCGCCTTGCAAGATCAGTTCGACACGCGGCGCCTGGCAGATATGCTCGAAGGCGGATTTATCGCCAATGAGGTCGATGACAACAGCAAGGCATTCATAGAATCGCGCGACATGTTTTTTCTGTCGACTATTGATCAGAACGGCAATCCGACCGTTTCCTACAAGGGCGGCGATGTCGGGTTTGTTCGAGTGGTAGACAACAAGACGATTGCATTTCCTTTCTATGATGGCAACGGGATGTTCTACTCATGGGGCAATATCGCCGGTAACGCCAAGATTGGCATGTTGTTCATCAATTTCAGCGAACCCAACCGCTTGCGAGTTCAGGGCACAGCGACAGTCGACATGAACGACCCGCTGATGATGGATTATGTCGAAGCGCAAGGCATCGTACGGGTGAAAGTAGAGGGAATGTGGCCCAATTGCCCGCGCTACGTGCATCGCATGGAGAAGGTCAATACGTCCCGATATGTGCCGCGCGAAGGTGCTGAAACGCCGCTCGCAGGCTGGAAACGCATCGACATTGTGCAGGAAGCCCTTGCCGCCAGGGATCAGGGCAAAGCGGAAGCAGCCGGAGGAATCCTGAGCGTTGAGGAGTGGTTTGGGAAAGTCGCGGAAGGCGACGAAGAGGCTTGAGTCTTATGCACGACGGCGCCGTGCCTGTTTGAGGCGTTGGCCAGATAAATAAAGTGGATAGGGTTGGCTTACCCTGCCGATGCGCTCGATCGGCGGGGCACAAGCGTCACGGCTATATTTCTCTGCCTTCGCCGACTCTGTTCCAAATGGGCTGATCATCGCACACTGAAAACATCAAAGTCCTGAAAGACGTCAGGCTGAGCACGCTGGTGGCTGTGCTCGCGTGGCGCAACACGTTGCTCAGATGGGGTGAAGCGTAGCACTCGGCTCGATCCCATTCATTGTTCGTGTAAGTAGATCATTCGTTTAAATGGATCACTGTGCCAGCCGAATTTTCATCGTTTCATTCGCAAATTCGATGATGTCGCCGGACACGATCTGTTTTCGTTTTCTGGTTTCTGTCTGGCCATTCACCCGGACTAATCCTTCGGCGACGGCGGCTTTGGCTTCGCCGCCATTGGAAGCGAGGCCTTCGAACTTCAGAATCTTGTAGAGCTGAATCGGCTCGGCGGTGATATCGACCGTTCTGATTTGCTGAGATTTCTTCATGGTTGTCGGCCGGCCGCGAAACCGCACGATTAACGCAAGTTATGTCATCGCCAATACTACCTTGCGCCACAGTGATGTTGGCTCGGGCAAGTTGAGTCTGGCCGCCAGGTCGTTCGCAAAGTGCTCGAAGCCGCGATGATCGAACCAGTCCCAGACGCCGACACTGGCGGCGGCGACGCCAATTGCTAGAAAAGTAACGCCGAATAACATGCGCGGAATTCCTGTGAGGACGAATCGCAAGGTGCTGTTGGTCTTGCCCACGCCGATGATCAGGAGAAGTCCGGCGCCAGTCAGTACGAGCCCGACGGCAGCGAGGACAGGGCCGGGGCGCGCCGAGATGTAGTTGATTATGGTGGGCCAGCGTCCGGCGCTTAGTGCATAGGCATGGCCAATCAGCGCGGCGCCGGCAAGCAGTTGCATCAAGCCGAAGATAATCGCCTGCGCGCCCGACCAGTTGTTTGCTCCCCTGGCAGACAAGGGAGAGGACGTTTGCATCGTGTATATCGATACCAGGCCGCCGATCAGGAACGAAAATCCGATGAGGAAGTACCCCAGTTCGACGCCCTTGTGAAGTGAGAAGTACTTTCCCGCGACGATTGCCACGGCGCCAGCGACAAGCGCGCAATACTCAATCAAGCCGGTCAGGCGCACGAAAAAATTTCGCTCGTTACCGGCGATTTGCAATAGTGTTCGCGCGCAGCGCCGTTGCCATGGGGAATCGGCAATGCCAGTGCTAGACCCCCGTTAGCGCAAATTTGCGCCGTTGAACGCTTGCGGTCAATCAGCCACCGGCCGTTTCCGCAGCCAGTGCGCCCGCTGCGCAAGGAATCGGATTCGCTGGACGGCAGGACGGATGGCGACCAGGCACTGTTCGCACGTTGCTTGCGGCAGAGCAGCGGGCCTGAAAAATTGTTCTTGACCGCAGTTCGGTGGATAAAGGGCATGAAAGACAAATTGATCTAACTGACTTTGTGACAAGCGTCTTTTATGCCTGAGATAATCGTTTTCTACATCATCGTCATACAAATTCGCTTCGATGATTACTGACCCACGGATTCTCGCGCCAACTGCAGAGAGCTTGCGGCAGTTCGGTATCGAAATATGGGAAATGTCAGGCGACCGATTGCGAATCTGATCAAGATTGCCCTGTTGTCATTGCGCCCGGATCAGGGTGCGTAACCGAGCTCGAGGTGGCGCCGAATTTCCGGCGCCACTGTGAATCAGTGACCGCGATTGACGAGTAGTTGATCTGTCGCGGCATCCTCGTCAGCGCGAATCTGCGCGATCGAGCGCTCGCGGTGTTTCAGCCACCAGCCGTATTGCTCCGGCCAGTCGTCCATTGCGTCTGACGCCTGGCGCCCAAGCGTAATTTCTGCCATTTGCGGCCAGCATGGATTGACGAGCGCTTCGCGTGCAATGGCGATCAGATCAGCTTGTCCATTTTGCAGGATCTTGTCGGCGAGAAACGGATCGATAATGAGCCCCACGGCCATCGTATTGATGCCGGCTTCGCGTCTCACCCGTTCGGCATAGGGCACCTGGAAGCCCCAGGTCCGCTTGACTCTTGCCGCTGTCGCCGAACCAAACAGCCCACCGGATGAGCAATCGATCACGTCGATGCCGCGCGCTTTGAGCTCCTTTGCGTAAACAACGGTGTCGTCCAGGCTCCAGCCGCCATCCAGGCCATCGACTGCCGATACGCGCACGAAAACCGGCTTCGCTGATGGCCACACGTCGCGTAGCGCCTCCGCCACTTCAAGCGGAAAGCGCATTCGGCCTTTCAGATCACCCCCATAACCGTCGTCACGTGTATTGGATATGGGCGACAGGAACTGATGTATCAGATAGCCGTGCGCATTGTGGATTTCGAGAACATCAAAACCGGCCGAGACAGAACGCTTCGCAGCACTAACCCAGTCGTTCTTGAGTGTGCCGAGTTCGGCAATGGAAAGCGGATGAGGCACGATATGGCCTTTGGCCATCGGTTCGGCCGTGGGCGCAACAGTGTCCCATTTCTTTTCACCGCGGGCGAAATCTTCTGCGGTCAACGCGCCGTTGCCGTGCCACGGCCGCTGCATCGATCCCTTGCGCCCGGCATGCGCAAGCTGGATTGTCGGCACAACGTTCTGCGCTTTCATGAAGTCGGTAATGCGTTTGAGCGGTGCTACGTGCGCATCGGACCAGATTCCGAGGTCGCCATTGGTGATGCGGCCCTGGTCCGTTACCGCCGTGGCCTCGACGAAAACGCACCCAGCACCACCGAGCACCAGCCGACCCCAGTGCGCGAAATGAAAGTCCTGCGCGATGCCGTCGACCGCTGAGTACGTTGCCATGGGTGCGATGACGACGCGGTTTTTTAATGTGATATCGCGCAGGCTGATAGGGTTGAACAGCATTGGCTTGTTGCTAGCAGAATCAGTCATGGACGAGTTTGATTGAAAATGGATAAATGCGAGTGCGAGGAACGATTGTTACGATTTCTGGTAGTCAAACCAGAATGCATTATTGCGTTGGATGATTCGTCCCAGCGACGGCTCGGGAAAGTGTGTCGCGCATACGGTCACGTCGGTGTCGCAATAGCGTTCCAGAAAACCCACCCGTGTGGCGTTGGCGAGCGGCGAGTCCAGGTCAGCACGCACGACCCAGCCGGTTCGACGCACTGCACCGGGCTGTGAATGCAATCGCCAGTTATGACTGCGTGTTTTCCCTGTGATGCGAGATGAACGCAAACATGTCCGGGGGTATGTCCCGGACTCGGCTCCAGCCACACTTCGTCATCGAGCGCAAAATCGTTGCGCACCGTTTGTACCTGTCCTGCCTCGATTACCGGCAGTATGCTGTCCGTGATGTGATCCTGCGGTTTGCGCTGGTGCAAGGCTTCAAAGTTATTCCATTCCAGGTCGGAGAAAATGTACTTCGCATTGGGGAAGGTGGGAACCCAGTGCCCGTCGATCAGTTGCGTGTTCCATCCAACATGATCCGGGTGCAGATGCGTGCACATTACGTAGTCCACGTTCTCTGGCGTGACACCAGCTTGCGCCAGACGCGGCAAGAAAGTGTTTAGTTTCAGCATGTGCCAGAACGGGCGTTTCTCACGCGGTTTGTGGTCGCCAACACAGGTGTCGACAACAATCGTGTGATGACGCGTTTGAACCAGAAACGCCTGAATCGTCAAGACGAGTTTTCCAGTGTCCGGGTGGTAGGCGCGTGGCGCGAGCCAGTCGCTGTGCTGTGCCCAGTCTTGCGCAGTAGTTTCAGGGAAAAACCGTAGTGCATCGAAATCTGTGCAGATCGATTCGACAATTCGCTGCACGGTGATCTGCCCGACTGCGTGTTTCGTCATTGCAAGCTTTCCTTTTCAAGCGTAACCGGTTATCTGGCTGACGCAGCCCGTTGCCAGCCTACTGCGTATCAGTAGCACGTGGCCAGCCAACCAGGGTTGCGCCGCCGTCAACGACCAATGTCTGGCCGGTAATGAAGCGGGCTTGGCTAGACAGTAAAAAGCGAACGGCATTTCCGACATCCCATCCGCTTCCCTCAATCCCGAGTATGGACGCATTACGCCGTCGTTCGCGCGCCTCGTCGCTCATGCCTTCGGCATACACCATTGGTGTGTAGACCGGCCCCGGTGCTACGCAGTTGACACGTATTCCCGATGGGCCGTGATCGACTGCCATTGCCCGGGTCAATGCAATGACCGCGCCCTTGGACACCGAGTATGCCGTCATGCCGCGCGGGCGCAGCGCCGCAATGGACGCGACATTTACGATTGCCCCGGACGATGCGGTTTCGATCATGGCTGGTATCGCGTACTTCGACGCGAGAAACATGCTCTCGACGTTTACCTGCATGAACCGGCGCCAGACCTGTGGGTCTTCCTCCACCACACTGCCGGTGCTGGCGATGCCTACGTTATTGTCCAGAAGATCGAGCCGGTCAAAGTGCGAAAGTGCCATATCGACCATTGCGTTGCAGTGTTTCTCGTCGGTCACGTCCGCAGCGAACGCCACGGCATCGCCGCCTTCCGATCTGATCATTTTCATCGTCTGCCGCGCGAGGTCAAGCTGCTGGTCGACGACCAGCACGCTAGCGCCTGCCCGGGCGAGCAGGATTGCCGCCGCCCGGCCATTACCGATGCCGTCACCGGTAGCGCCGCCGCTGGTGACGATTGCGGCCTTGCCTTCAAGACCCGGGTCTTTTCCGGTTTTCACATCCACGACATTCGCTCCTGTTCAAGAAAACGACACCAAAATCTTCCGCCTTCAGAATGGTGTGTTTGCGCGAGCATTGTATCAACCGGCCGTTGTTTGTCCTCAGATCATCAGGTGCGTATTGGAATAGCAGCGCCCAGGCGGCCATTCGCGCGCTTACAATGTGCAAACCTATTGTTTGAGCCATTCAGGATTACCCATGCCAACAGCCACCAGCGTCGGGATCGACGCAAAGTCGTTGCAAGAAACCGTATCGCTGAAATGGGATGACGAGATCGTTCCACGCCTGATCGATTACATCCGCATCCCCTGCAAGTCACCGCACTTCGATTCGGAATGGGCGAGTAACGGGTATATCGACGCTGCGGTTGCGCTGGCCGAAAAGTGGGCACGCGCGCAGGATATTCCCGGATTGACGATCGAAGTTATCCGCCTCGAAGATCGTACGCCGGTGATTTTCTTCGAGATTGACGGTGACGCGCCGGGGACCGTGCTGATGTACGGCCACCTGGACAAACAACCGGAGATGACCGGTTGGCGCGACGGGCTCGGGCCGTGGACGCCGGTTCTGCACGATGACAAGCTTTACGGTCGCGGCGGTGCCGACGATGGCTATTCAATATTCGCCTCGTTGCTGGCGCTGTCCGCACTGAAAGAGCAAGGCATAGCGCACGCGCGTATCGTCGGCCTGATTGAATGCTGTGAAGAAAGCGGCAGCTACGATCTTCCTGCTTATCTCAGCGCGTTAAAGCCTCGCATTGGAGATGTCGATCTGGTGATCGGTCTTGATTCCGGCTGCGGTAATTATGAACAATTATGGATGACTACCAGCTTGCGCGGCATTGCAGCCGGCACGCTCAAGGTGGAGGTGCTCAACGAAGGCGTGCATTCCGGTGACGCCAGTGGTGTCGTGCCATCGAGTTTCCGGATTGCGCGGCAGCTGATCGATCGTATTGAAGACGCAAGCACCGGCCACATTCTGCCGAAAGAGTTTCATTGCGATATTCCAACTGAGCGAATCGAACAGGCGGATCTCGCCGGCAATACGCAGCCGATGACCGACGTGCACGGTGAAGCCGTACTGAACCGCACCTGGCGGCCATTCCTGTCTGTCGTTGGTGCGCAAGGCATGCCGGCGATCAAGGACGCAGGCAACGTGTTGCGCCCGTATACCGCGCTCAAGCTCAGTCTGCGCATCCCGCCATTGATTGACGGCGAGGGCGCGACGCAAGACATGAAGCGTGTTCTCGAGTCCGATCCGCCGCTTGGTGCGAAAGTTACGTTCGAACCCGACCAGTCCGCCACCGGTTGGCACGCGCTGGCGACTGCCCCGTGGCTGAAAGAAATCGTCGATGCCGCGTCAAAACAGTTCTACGGCAAGCCGGCAATGATGATGGGCGAGGGTGGCACGATCCCGTTCATGGCAATGTTGGGTCAGTCGTTTCCGGATGCCCAGTTTCTGATCACCGGCGTGCTCGGCCCGAAGTCGAATGCGCACGGCCCGAATGAGTTTCTGCACATTCCGTATGCGAAAAAACTGACGGCGTGTGTGGCGCAGGTTCTTGCCGGCCATGCAGCGCGGGCCTGAGGACGGGACGGCCATATAATTTTCCTAGATTGCGACCAGCGTTTCGGTCGCGCGAGTGAACAGCCAACGGTTCAGCAAACTATCCGGTTTTCGCGCGGTTCTTTCTGCCGCGAGTGCCTGTGCCTGTGCCAGTGCTGCGCGACGGCATCGAAGTGCCGCCTCGATAAGCGTAAGGTGAATCAGGTCGCATTGTGCGACGCTTCCGCCGCAACGATCGGCAATGACACGCACTGTGGTGATGCCTTCTACTGCGTTCGAGTAGTCGCGGCGGCTGAATGCCTGCAGAGACTCTGACAGCGGCAGCGCGATTTTGAGATCGTCTTCAATGTTTGCGTCCCGCGTGCGGGCGTCGCGACGCAACAGCTCGGACACGTGCTGTGCCCGTAGCGTTCGACCGGCTGCCGCAAAGGCCATGACCGCATGCACCAGCGTGAACGCTCGCTGGCCGGCAAGCGGTTCCCGGCTCCAGCAATCTGCAAGGTCATGCCAGCGCTGTTGCAGCTCCACACCGCGAATCGACAGCCGCCACAGCAGCGCAGACGCGTCAATAAGTGCGTTTACGCAATTCGCCGCTGAAGGAGCGATTTCTTCATCATAAATTGCCAGTGCCGTTTGCGTATCGCCAGTATCGATATGGAACAGGGCGAGATGCCAGGCAATGTGAATCGCGAACCCGGGATTGGTCGACCATAATTGCCGATTGGCGTTGAGCCATTCAATACCTTCAAGGGTGCGCCCTTGCATTTCCATCACGTGTGCAACGACATGAACGGCGGCTGCATTGAGCGGTTCGAGTGCGAGCGAACGATAGGCCAGATCCTCGGCACGCGCATACTCCCCGCATTCCTCAAGACCGAACGCATACATTCCGAGAACGTAACCGTAGCCCGGCACGCTTGCATCCCAGTGCGGCAACACCTGAGCGATGCGATCTCTTAGCATCATGCGCTGACCGAGACGAAAATCGAGTGCGTGTGTGACTTGCAATGCGACACTGTCACGCGGGTAGTCAATGACAAGTTCGCCATAGCGTTGCGTTGCCTCGATGACATTGCCTTTGGCCCAGGCCCTGGCGGCGGCACAGTGGCGCCGCTCCCGGTCTGTTGCGCGGCCATTGAGCTGTTCAATTGACCGGATTGTTTCAGTCAGCCTTGTGCCGATTGGCATTTCGGAGCCCAGAATCAATGCCGCAGCGCGCAGGCAGTGTCCGGCGACAAACAGCGGGTCAAGAGTAAGCAGTTGATCGATTTTGCTGTGCACATCTTCACGGTGGCCGTGCAAGCTGTCGACCGCTGCCTCATAGCGTTCGAGAGATTCAGGGTCTACCGGTGAAAGGGCTAGTCCGGTTTTATCATGTATAGGCGTCATCGCAATTGCTCCGAAACGTTTGTGCCGCAGATCACTTGCTGTAACGCCATCAGTGTTTGCTTTCGTTCTGTGTCGTGAACGGTCGTTGATGGCGTGACATTCATGTTTGCAAGGACCCGCGAGCGAAAAATTACCCGGCTCAATGCCGAGCCTGGACGATTAAATTGAATGGTGTTTCGGCGGCACGGTTGAAGTAGCTGAAAGCTGCCTCGTGGAACACCTCGGCAAGCTGCGCTTCGCCTGCCTGCGCACCCAGTGCCAATCCCACTTCTTCGGACATGGAATGGGCGCAGCACAGTGTCGTGGACGCGGCGTAGTACATTCTTCCGACAGGGTTGATGTTGTCCTGTACGTGGTCACCGGCAAACGGTTCGACCAGCATGACGCTGCCATCTTTGGACAAGACCTGCCTGGCATGTTTGGTGGCTCCAACGGGATCCCCCATGTCGTGCAGACAATCGAAATAGCAGATCAGGCCATACTGACGATCCGGAAAGTCCTTGGCGCTGGCGACATCGAATCGAACACGGTCGGACAGACCTTCTTCGATCGCCAGTTCACGCGCTTCATCAATCGACTCCTGGTGGTAGTCGAAGCCATGGAAGCGGGAATTGGGAAAGGCTTTCGCCATGATGATGGTCGAGTGGCCGTAGCCGCAGCCTACATCCGCGACTTCGATGCCGTCTTCCAGTTTTTCTACGACGCCGTCAAGCGCCGGCAACATACGATTAAGGGAACCTTCATATCGTGCTCCAGAGCAATAGATCAGCAGGTTTTTGTCCTAACTTTTGTCCAGAAAATATGATTCGACGTGGCGAATTCTTGAATTCAACCCGATCTTTTTCCGGTGCATTGGACCCCTTCCATATTGTCAGTGTGCGGATGCCAAAGCGACCGCTTCCGGTTGGCCCGCCAGGATCGGTGTTATCGAAACGGCTGTAGACAGGCAGTCAGCTATTTGGACTCGAGTCTGTGTCCTTCCAGATATTTCGCGCGCCCACTTGGCGCTTTTCGTCTGGTGAGCATCTGTTGCTTACAATTGACGCCTCAATTGCTCGAACTGGAATTTGTGATCAATGACCTCCACCACGCCGTTCGAAGTGGCCCAGCGATGGCTCGATCGATTCGCGGAAGCGCTTGAAAGTCGAAATTTATCCGGCGCATGTGACCTGTTCACCGCGGATGGATGCTGGCGCGATCTTGTCGCCTTCACCTGGAATATCCATACCGCCGAGGGCATTGGGAAAATTGACAAAATGTTGCGTGCAACGCTTGCCGATGTGCGGCCGCATGCGTGGGTCGTTATTGGCCAGCCTGAGGTATTGAACGGTGACATTGTCGCGTGGCTGGGATTTCAAACCGCGAGCGGCGCGGGGAAGGCCAGAGTTGTGCTCAGCAATGGTCGCTGCAAAGTGCTCTTTACGACGCTTCAGACGTTGCATGGCCACGCTGAGAAAACGGCGGCAAACGGAAATCGCGAATTTGGCGTGGAGCATGGCGGGCGAAAACATCGTCGGTCGTGGCTGGACCGAAAACGTGCTGCAGAAGCAGCCTTGGGCGACACCGAGCAGCCCTATTGTTTGATTGTCGGTGGCGGTCAAGGTGGGCTGGGCCTGGCCGCGCGGCTAAAGCGCCTGAATGTCCCGACGATTGTTGTCGAGCAGAACGAGCGCGCGGGCGATTCGTGGCGCAATCGTTATCGTACTTTGTGCCTGCACGACCCGGTGTGGTTCGACCACATGCCCTATATCCCGTTTCCAGAGCATTGGCCGGTATTTAGCCCCAAAGACAAGATTGGCGACTGGCTGGAAATGTATGCCAAGGTCATGGAAATCAATTTCTGGGGTGCGACACGTTGCATTGCCGCCAACTATGATGAAAGTACGCAACGATGGACGGTCCAGGTTGAGCGCGACGGCAAACGTCTGAATTTGCATCCGGCACATTTGATACTTGCAACCGGAATGTCGGGCTATCCAAAAATTCCGGAGCTTCCGGGTGCGGAAACCTTCGCTGGCGAGATGATGCATTCAAGCCAGTACCGAAGTGGCGAGTCCTATGCCGGAAAACGGTGCATCGTCGTCGGGTCCAATACCTCGGGACATGATATATGCGCGGATCTCTGGGAATCAGATGCGCATGTGACGATGGTGCAACGCTCGCCGACGATCGTGGCTCGATCCGAGACAATGTCGGAATTATTCTGGGATGCGCTGTATTCCGAAGAGGCCGTTGCCAACGGCATCGACACTGACACTGCTGATCTGATCACAGCGTCGACGCCGTTCAAGTTGATTCCTGAACGCCTTGTGCGCGCAACTCGCAAAATTCGCGACCGAGACCGTGATCTGTATGAAGGTTTGGAGTCAATCGGTTTTCAGTACGATTTTGGCGAAGATGATACTGGCATCGGCGGGGCCTACTCACGGCGCGGAAGCGGCTATTACATCGAAGTCGGTGCGTCTGCATTGTTGATCGAAGGTCAAATCGCGTTGAAGAGCGGCGCGAAGATCGAGCGGCTTAATGCACAAGGCATGGTGTTTGATGATGGGTCAATTCTGCCCGCTGACCTGATCGTCTTCGCGACCGGCTTCGGAAATATGAATGAGTGGGCACGGAGCCTGATCTCGGATGAAGTCGCGCGTCGCGTGGGGCGCTGCTGGGGCCTCGGATCCGGCAAGAAGGGCGATCCCGGACCGTGGGAAGGGGAACTGCGGAACATGTGGAAACCAACCCATCAGCAGGGATTGTGGTTTCACGGCGGTAACCTGATGCAGTCGCGTTTTTTCAGCCGTTCCCTGGCATTGCAGCTGAAGGCGCGTTACGAAGGAAAGAAGTGGACCCCGAAACTTGGACCCCCGCTTAAGTGAAATCTCCATGGGGTTCAGGCCGCGCTCTTCAACGCCGTTTGTTCGAAGTACACCGCATCGGGGGTACGCCGGTCAAGCCCAGTGTGACGACGCCGGGTATTGTAAAAACGAAAGTATTTGTCCAGTCCGGCGCGTAATGCCGCTGGCGTTTCATACGCGCGCAGATACACGTCTTCGTACTTCACACTGCGCCACAACCGTTCGACGAACACGTTGTCGATCCAGCGAGCCTTGCCGTCCATGCTGATCGTCACTTCGTGGTCCTTGAGAACGCGGGTGAACGCATCGGCCGTGAACTGCGTGCCCTGATCGGTGTTGAATATCTCGGGTGTACCGTAGCCACGCAATGCCTCTTCGAGCGCCTCGACGCAAAAGTCGCTGTCCATCGTGTTCGACGCCCGCCACGAAAGCACCTTGCGCGTATGCCAGTGCATAATCGCCACGAGCTACATGAACCCCTTGGCCATCGGTAGATAACACATATCGCTCGCCCACACCTGGTTGGCCCGCGTGATTGTCATGTCCCTGAGCAAGTAAGGATAGATCTTGTGTCCCTTGTCTGGCGTGCTGGTGCGCCGCTTCGGCTACAGCGCCCTGATCTGCATCTGACGCATCAGCCGCTGTACGCGCTTACGATTGACCTGCAGCCCGCGTGTATCGAGTTCGTTGCGAATACGACGGCTTCCGTAGAACGGCAGCTCAAGGTGGATCTCGTCGATCAGGCGCATCAGCTCAAGGTCTTCGGCTGACACCTGTGCGCCGCGATAGTACGCTGTGCAGCGTGCCACTCCGAGTAACTCGCAGCGGCGTGCCCTGGACAGTTCGTGAGCGCTTTGAATCTGTGCTCGGCGCTCGCTCACCGGTCGCGCCCGAGAAACTTTGACAGAAAATCTTTCTCCATCGTCAGTTGCCCGACCTTGGCGTGCAGCTTCTCGATTTCGCGTTCGGTGTGTTGCGCCTCAACTGCGTTGCCACCGAACACGTCCTCGGCACTATCGACCAGACGTTTCTTCCAGTCCTGGATCTGATTCGGGTGAACGTCGAACTGTTCAGCCAGCTCGGCCAGTGTGTGCTCGCCACGCACTGCGCCCAGTGCTACTTTGGCCTTGAAGCTCGCCGTGTGATTTCTTCTCTTTCTACGTGTCATCTTCGGATCCTCTCTGTGTCGTAAAAGAATAATCCATAAGATTTCACTTATCAGCTACATTTTGGTGTCCAGCCGTTAGGGTCCACCTCTGAATCCCGACGCCGGTCTACGCAATTCCGCCGGTTCACCATACGGAGTAACTCTTTTAGATAACCGGTTTTCGCTGTTGCGCTATCTTGCTCTTTGATGTGCGTGAATGATCACCAAGCGCATTTTGCAGAAGGTTTGATGGATTGTCGGATGTTCGCCAATTGAGATTAATGTTTGCACATCAGTCGTGCAACTTGGCGCCTTTGAATACCTTGTCCACCACCTTTTTGTCAGTGCGAATGCCGATGCCCACCAGCGGCAACGACCCGGTTTCGTATTTCGTCACCGTCTCCCGATTGGCGGCATCGTGACCGGTCGCAAACATGTCTTCAATGTAGATCGCAGACCTGACGTCGCGCGAGTTTGCGCGTTGCAGAAACGTCGACAGTTTTTCCCGGCCCGCTTTGAGGATAACCATTGGTTGTACGCAGAGTCGCGAATAAGATTTTCCTTCGGCGTCACGGTACTCTTCTCCGGCGATATTTTCGTTTTCGTTGATAACGCCGGAAGTCAGAAACGCAACTACGTTGAGTTTTTTCCATACCGGCAAGTCGTCTGCTACGACTATTGCAATCTTGGTATCAAATTCCATGTTTTGCCCGGGCAGTAATTAATCGGTTCGCAGACGCAAGTGCGTCAATGAGACGAAAGATTCTAACCGGCCGGCGCATTGTGCGTTGCCGACCGGAACAGGAATAGATTGAGATCGCCTTCCATACTTCCTACACTCTCTCTTGTCAGCCGAGTGATCGGTCGCGATCAACTGGCCTGGACGACCGCAGGAGGAAGAGAGATGGACCAAAGCGTGAGCGATACCGCTGCCAGGTACGAGCGCGACGGCTACGTGATTCCTGACGCCTGCCTGCCCCCCGACCAACTGGCCGAAATGCGGCAAGCGCTCGAAGACATGATCGAGGAAAATCCCGATCGGCGGCCCGAACATCTGGTGTTGCGCTGGAGTGGCGGAGACAAGGCGTTGCCAACCCACCAGAGATTCCTGGAACTCGCCTATTCGGATTGCATCCTTGATGAAGTCGAGAAGATTGTCGGTCCGGATATCGTTTGCTGGGGTGCTCACATCTTCTGCAAGCCAGGTGGCACCGGCCTTGAAGTACCTTGGCACCAGGATGGCCAGTTCTGGCCCATTCGGCCGCTGGCGACCAGCACCGTCTGGATAGCACTCGATGATTCGAATGCGGAAAACGGATGTCTGAGGGTCATTCGCGGGTCGCACCGTATGAAAACGACCTACCATCACAAGCGCGACGACAGGCCGGAATTCGCCGTTAATCAAATGATCGAATCCGATGACCTGGATACGGACTCAGCGGTAAACATCGAATTGAAGGCGGGCGAGATGTCGATTCACGATGCGTACACGGTACATGGATCACTTTCCAACAGGTCCGGCAAGCGTCGCGCGGGGGTCACATTGCGCTATATGCCGGCAACCTCACTTTATGATCGCAGTATCAAGATGACGGGCGGGGCGCGAGGCTTGCGCCAGGACATGTCGATCCGCCCGATCTACCTGGTAAGAGGTCAGTACCGGGCTGGTAACGACTTCGAATGCGGTCAGGATATCCCGTTCGAAGTTGGAGGGCTGGCTAGTGTTCTGCAATGCAATCGCGGTCGATCTCACGACAGGATGGTCGTTGCTGTTTCTACGGAGGTAACGATGCCGGACGCTCCGATGTACGATATCGATGTAGGCAAGTTCTGGAAGGATCCGTATCCTGATCTCGCGCGCATGCGCGCGAATTGCCCGATTGCCCGGGTTCCGCAACTGGGCGCCACCTTGATCACAAGTCGTGAAGACATTACGACATGTGAGAAGAACACGGCGGTGTTTTCCTCCTGGCAGCCGCAGGGATTGATGACGGCCCTGATGGGCGAGAATCTCATGCGCAAGGACGGACGTGAGCACATCGCCGAGCGAAAGGCAATTTTGCCAGCCATGTCTCCGCGCGTGGTCGCCGAAGTATGGCGCGAGCAGTTTCGGTCACAGACGCTGATCCAACTGGAAGAACTCTCTGATCGATCCAGTGCAGATCTTTTCTGGGATTACGCGATGCTGGTTTCGGCAGATGCGCTGCGAGTCGTTACCGGGCTGACAAACATGTTGCCTGGTGAGCTTAACCGGGTCAGCCAGGGCATGATCGATGGCTGTGCCAACTACATCGGTGATCCGGACGTAGAGTCACGCTGTAACGACTGCACTGAAAGTATCGATCGTCATATTGACGAACGTTTGCCTGAAACAATTGAACACCCGGATCATTCGCTGCTGTCGACACAGTTGCAGGCAGGGCTCTCGGAAAGTCAGATCCGCGCCAATATCAAACTTGCGATATCAGGTGGACAGAACGAACCGCGAGACGCAATAGCGGGCGCAATCTGGGCACTACTGACGCATCCCGATCAATTGGCACTGGTGCGTTCTGGCGAGGTAACCTGGTTGCAGGTGTTCGAAGAGTACTGCAGATGGATTTCTCCAATTGGCATGTCGCCGCGCCGGGTCGCGAAGGACTTTGACTATGCAGGGGTGACATTCAAAGCCGAGGATCGCGTGTTTCTGATGTTCGGATCAGGCAATCGCGACGAATCCGTATTTGATCGGTCTGACGAATTTGATGTGCGGCGTGACATCAGCAAATCGGTGACGTTTGGCGCGGGACCGCATTTCTGTGCGGGCGCGTGGGTATCTCGTACGCTTATCGCCGAAGTCGCGTTGCCCATGTTCTTCGACTGTGTTCGCGGTGTGAAGCTCAGTGGCCAGGTGCCGTTCGGCGGGTGGGCGTTTCGGGGACCACTTGCGCTGCCATGTAGCTGGGATTCAGTTGCTGAATTGCAGTGATTCTGGATCGCGCTGGTGGGGATAATGGTTTTGATCACTGTGTTCGGCGTTGCCAGTGCATGCCTGCGCCGATGGATCAAATAGACCGGATCAAACAATGCGGATCAAATTAAGTGGATCAAGTGCATTTGTGCCGCCATAGTGACGGAACTTTCTACAACGGTATGCTGACTCAGTGATGTTGTCGATATTTTCGGGAATCTTTGCGCCATGATCTTTTTGAAACCGCTGCTCGTCGCCCTGGTTGGTCTTGTGCTGGTGGGTTGTAACCTGGGGAACAAGGACTGGCGAACCGCGAGTCGCGAATCCGCCAGAATCGCGCCCGATCCGAATGAAACCAGTGATGCCATCGTCCATGTTTACGGCGCTGATGCCTGGGGATGGCGCGGCTGGTTCGCTATCCATACCTGGATCGCAGCCAAGCGCACCGATGAGGATTTCTATACGATCTATGACGTGGTTGGCTGGCGGGGTTTTAACGGCCAGCGCGTCGTCGGCATTCGCCGCGATATTCCCGACCGCTACTGGTATGGCGCCGAACCACAACTGCTCAAGGCGCATCGCGGGCCGCAGGTGGAAGCTTTGATCGACGCAATTGACGAGGCCGCGCTCAGCTCAGCTACCCATGGAAGAATACGTACAAGGCGTACCCGGGACCCAACAATAATACCTTTATTGCGTGGATCGGGCAACAAGTGCCCGAACTCGAACTGGATTTGCCGTTTTCGGCGATCGGCAGAGGTTACGTCAAAGAGGCTGATTCTCCGGGCTGAGATCAAGCGATCCGCCGTACCAGGTGGCAATGATAGTCAGATCACAAGTTGGCTCTGCGGCGCATGGGCCAACCTGGCGAAACGAATTGACCTCTGCATAGCTGTTTCTCCCGCTTCACCTGTTTGTCCCGCTGCGCGCATCTCGCCGTAGAAGCCGCTTACAACCAGATGCTGGCCCGGGAGTCAGGTGGTAGTGTCGCCATCGTGCCAGCGAATTCTGGTTCGCAGTCTGTCATCGGTTAGACTACCGGCAGTTTGCTTAAGCACGCATTAACATATCGACAGGCGAGAATTCGTCCCAATTCTTGGGGAAAAGCATGAAAGAACAATATGGTGATATTGGGGTCACGATCCTGGAGGATCATGTCGTTCAATGTGAGATTCTAAGAGGTCCCAACAACTTCTTTGATCTTCAACTGATCAAGGATCTCGCGAACTGTTTCGAAGACATCGACAAGGATGCTAGCTTCCGCGCGATCGTGCTGTGTGCGGAGGGTAAACACTTTTGCGCTGGTGCAAACTTCAGTTCGGACGAAAGGGCTGAGGAACTGGCAGTGCGGACCAAATCGAATCGCAATCCGCTTTACGACGAAGCGGTTCGATTGTTTCGCGGCAAGAAGCCAGTCGTGGCCGCCGTTCAGGGGGCGGCAGTCGGGGGTGGCTTTGGGCTGGCAGTCATGGCGGACTTTCGCGTGGTGTGCCCGGCAACTCGAATGACCGCCAATTTTGTCAAACTTGGTTTTACTCCAGGCTTTGGACTGACTCATACTCTTGCCAGAGTTGTCGGTGCCCAGAAAGCCAACCTGTTGTTCCTGACCGGCCGCCGCATTAATGGCGAGACGGCTTATGAGTGGGGTCTGGCTGACATCTACACAGACAATGACAACGTTCGCAATGCGGCCATTGAGCTGGCCCGGGAGATCGCCGTAAACGCACCGCTGGCGCTGGTATCCGTCCGGGAACAATTGCGACCCGATCTGGCCAATGCGGTCGAAGCCGTGACCAATATTGAGAGTCGCGAGCAGGGTTGGCTGCAAGAGACCAATGACCATAAAGAGGGTGTTAAAGCCGTAACTGAAAAACGGCGCGGTAACTTTACTGCCACCTAGACTCTTCTTTGTGACTTGGTACTGGTATGGCGAAATGATGGCGATCGCCTTCGCCATTGCAAAATACTATGTAGTCGACATCTGAGTGCCCTGATGAGGGACAATATCCGGTTCAGGCTTTCCCTTTTTTGGCCGGGCTGATTGTTCCTTGGCTGTTCTCCCGGCTACCCACATTGGCGCTTCCGGAACAACAGCGACGCGATGCATTCTCAAACCTGTACCGGGCACGTTGCCGGTGACACTTCAAATACGCGCAAGCCATTATCGATTGCGAAATGTAGTGCGCGATAGAGACATGGATGAGTAGCGCGCAGAGCGCGGCCGTCGATCAGCACGACGACACGCACGACCATTTGCAGCCGGTAGGCTCGCAGCGACGCTGGTGGGTGCTGGTTCTGGCGCAGATCACGGTACTCACCTTCGGCGTGGCGACGACGGCGACAAACGTCGTCCTGCCGCACATACGCGGAACACTGTCGATTACTCAGGACCAGGCGGCGTGGATCGTCACAGTGTTTCTCGTCGCAGCGGCGGTTGCGACTCCGTTGACCGGTTGGTTGGCAGGCCGCCTCGGATGGCGGCGTTTCATGGTGATTTCTCTGGTTGGATTCACCCTGTCGTCGATCGCATGTGGGCTATCGGGCACGATCGAAGTTCTGCTACTGTCCCGCGCTGCGCATGGAATGTTCAGTGCGCCGCTGATGCCACTCGGGCAGGGGATGATACTCGCCACCTTTCCACGCCGTATGCATTCGATGGTCTTGATGTTGTGGGGTGTGGGTGCTGTGATGGGCCCGGTATTCGGGCCGATTCTCGGCGGTCTGATTGCGGAGTCGCTGAACTGGCGTTGGGCATTTTTCGCAATGGCGCCGGTATCTGCGCTCGCTGCAGTGCTCGCGATCTTCGCACTCGGTGACCAGGAGCGCGGCACATCGGGACCAATTGGCATGATCGGATTTGTTGCGCTGGCGGTATGTATGAGCTGCGCGCAACTTGTGCTCGATCGCGGACATCGCCTTGACTGGTTCGAGTCCTTTGAAATTGTTGCCGAGACGTTTTTGGTAATTGTCGGCCTCAGCATATTCCTTGCACATACCCTCTGGTCGCGCACACCCTTCGTCAATCCTCGTCTGTTTGCAAACCGAAATTTCAGCATCGGTTTTGTGATGATGTTGGCGATAGGCGCGCTGAGTTTTACGACCATCGTGTTGTTCCCGACGATGTTGCAGGACTTGCGCGGATATCCAGACTCGTTGGTCGGCTATTTGATCGCCGGGCGTGGACTGGGTAATTTGTTCAGTTTCGCAGTTGCTGTGCAAATGACGCGTTACAACGCCCGTCTTGCCCTCACGATCGGTTTTCTCCTGCAGGCATGGGCCAGCTGGGAGATGACCTTGCTGGACATCAATATGACCAACTTCGACGTGTTCTGGACAAACATGGTTCAGGGTTTTGGTTTCGGTATCGCCTACCTCCCGATGACGGTGCTGGCGTTTGCGACCTTGCCCACCAATCTGGTCGTACAAGGCTCGGCAATGTTTATTCTGGTGCGCAATTTCGGTAGCAGTCTGTTTATCTCAATGAGCATTCTCGTGCTCGTGCGTTCGACTGCCGAGAACTATGCGGGTTTGAGCGCTGCAATTTCGCCGATGAACGAGACCTTGCGCAGTCCGGAAGTAGTTGGCGGCTGGACGTTGGATACAACCGAAGGCCTCGCGGCGTTGAGCATGGAGATTGAACGGCAGGCGTCAATGGGCGGTTATCTGAACGCATTTGCGTTGATGGCTTATGCAGCGGCCTTTGCGGTCCCACTGGCGTGGTTCATGCGCGACGACAAAAAACACGCTTGAATGTGATCAAACTTTGCCAAGGTGTAGCGGCGGGCCGTCGCTGGCAGCGGCGAGTTCCTCGGCACGGACGAGGCTTCAGAATGAACAGAACCCTGTTTATACTTCCTGTCTCTATGCGGGTTGGGTCATTCAATGTCGCAGAAACGTAAACTTGCCGCGATTCTAAGCGCGGATGTGGTTGGGTACTCCCGTCTCATGGGGGCAGACGAGCAATCGACGATTACCACGCTCACAGCCTACAGGGAAGTTTTCTCGCGCCACATTGAATCCTATAGCGGACGGGTTGTTGATGCGTCCGGCGATGCACTCCTCGCGGAGTTTGGCAGCGCAATCGAAGCAGTCAGGTGCGCTGCTGATATTCAGGAGGAATTGGGGGCCAGGAATAGCGAGCTTCGCGAAGAGCGAAGAATGCAGTTCCGAATTGGCGTCAATGTGGGCGACGTTACGGAAAGAGATGGTGCGCTTTTTGGCGATGGCGTAAACATCGCAGCGCGCCTGGAAGCTTTGGCGAATCCCGGCGGTATATGTGTTTCGGGCACGGTGTTTGACCAGGTCGATGGCAAGCTGCCATTCGTATTCAAGTTTGAGGGTAACAAAAGCGTAAAGAACATTGCCAAACCGGTCCGCGCATATTTCGTAGACCCGGGTGGCGAAGCCAACAGGAATCGTCGTTCTCGATTCACGCTTCGCCGATCGCGAAGACTTCCGCGACTTGTCGCGATCGCGGTTATCTGGGCTGTCCTCCTGGTGATTGCGTATTTTGGCGAGGAGTGGTTTGACTTCAGGAAACATGATGTCTTTGCCATGCCGACCGGACCCACCATCGCAGTATTGCCGTTCACGAACATGGACGGAGATTCCAGACAGGACTATTTTGCTGACGGCCTTACTGAAGACATCATCACGGAACTTTCGCGCGTGCGTGAATTGCGTGTTCTTGCTCGCAATACGACCTTCCAGTTCAAAGGAAAATCGGTCGATGTTCGTGCAGTTGGGCGCGAACTTGGCGCGGACTACGTGCTTGAAGGCAGTGTTCGTACAGACGGCAGCCAGGTACGGGTAACGGCCCAGCTTATTGAGGTCGCCGACGGCGTGCACCTATGGGCGGACAAGTACAACCGCAAACTTGAGGAGATTTTCACCGTCCAGGATGAAATTACCGAGCAGATCGTCGGTGCCGTACCTAGTCCATTGCAGCAATCTACGCGAACCAGAGTTGCATCCAAGCGACCGGAAAACCTACAGGCCTGGGAGCTTGTTGTACGCGCCAACGTCCCTCCGGACTTTTCGCAGCAATGGTATGACGACAAGTTTTCGATGCTGGAAGAGGCGATCAGTATTGAACCGAACTACGCGCGCGCTTCATGAATACGCATGGCACAAGTTGTTCGGCTGGGTGTTTCGGTTTGAAGAGAGTGTTAGACCTCCGGACGAGATACGAAAAAATGCCATTCGAGCTGCCGACCTGGATCCTAATGACGCCTATGCGCATCGTACAGCGGCATTTGGGTACTTGTTCGATGGACAACTAGAGTTCTTCCGAAAGGAGGCCAAGGCGGCGCTTGAGCTTGCCCCATATAACGCGGACATTTTTGCTCAGATGGGAATGGTGACGGTATTCACGGGAGATTGGGAACGAGGGAAAAAACTCATTGAAAAGGCTTACACGCTGGATCCTTCGGCGACCGGTGGTTGGTATCAATCTGCGATGCACTACTACCACTTTCACGCGGGCGACTATCGGACAGCTTTGGAGATGGTGCGCGCGCATCCCGGACAAGCGTGGTGCGAGACGCAGTGGAAATACGTCGCAGCGTACGGCCAACTTGGACAACCAGAGAGCGCGAAGGAACACTGGAACAGTTGCGTTGAAACCATTCCGGGGTTCTCGGCAGATCTGTTGGCCGAAATGCAACGAATTTGGGGTTTCCGTGACCCATTCCTCGCTGACTACATGGAAGCGATCCGGAAGGCGGGTTACCCATGTTCGAGCATCGACTGCAAATCCAGATAATGGGTCGAGTGCACCTAGCTGTAGGCAATGTCGATCGCCCTGCATGGCGTTAGAACATGATGCCAGACCTGGAAGCATAGCGATCGAAACCTGACTGGCCAATTACTTCGTCGACGAGAGGTGACGTAATTGAGCATTCCAGAAATTCAATGAGAATATCTTAAGGCCCAAGATTTCAGATTGCAGCTTGGCTACGAGGCTAGCCCTGCCGCTACGTTATTGGAAGCAGGCACAGTACCCGTACTTCGATACTCTTTCTCTCCGCGGCATCGACCGGTGTACCGGGATCGTCGAACGCCGCATGCAGGTTAGGCCGGGCGGGCACCTCTGCGGAGTCATAGCCTTTCCAAATCAGGACTTCGTCCCGGGTCATGGCAGGGTAGTAATACCACTTGTGCTGCGGATCGTAACTGGCGTTGTAGATTTCTATGCCCCCGCGGGGCTGTCCGGAAGGTACGTTGCCAATTAGCGTGCTTCGCAGGCTCGTTCGCGGAATGGTCTTCCTGTCAGCAATGGCCAATGGAAAGCGCTGTACGGGCTCTTTGTTGACTGGTCGCCAGGTGTTGACAATCAGCATGCGACTGTCGCGTAGTTCCTGCTCGGAAACCCCAGCTTCGAGCATTGCATCCGTCAGGCCGAAAGTCTGCGTATGCGGCACGCCGCCGCTTCCGACCGTGTTTAGGATTCCTTCACCGTAGCTCTCGGTAAAATCATTGTGCGGATAGTTCAGTGGCCCGCGCGACACTGACATCAAACGCGCTAGCGAACCGTTGCCGCCTACCCGTGGTTCAGATTGGCGGCGAAGGTGGTTGCTGCAGAAAGCGTGTGTCGCTCCGGTAATTTCCTTAACAACGCCGCACGTCTCATCCGAGTAGACGCTGCGTAGCTGGTCGTCATCGTCCCAGTCTGTCACGCGCGAGCGGTGTCGGAGAAGTTGAAATCCATTGCTGTTCAGCGACGTCGTCGCTAGCAGTCTTGCATCGTTTACCGGCACTTCGACTTTCTCGCCGGCCCGTTCTTCCAGTTTCAGACGAGCGTCCAGCACTGCCTCGAGCTCTGGGACTGCCTCGGGAATGCGATTAAGTTCTTCAATGAGCTGGCCGACGGTGTCCCCGACACCCGAAGCGCGTCTGAATACATTGCGAATCTTTCCGGTTTCGTCGATCAATCCTTCCGGGCACCGATGCCGCCAGCGCAGCAACACGGGCTCGAGCGCGGCCGCTGCCATCAGCGCTTCATTCTCGCCGTTGCTGCTGCCCCGCAGGGTATTGGTACATGAACACGCCTGTCGTATTCATTCTGTCAGCCTACCATGCCTTTCAGAGGCCGGGACCAAACCGTTAAGCCAAGGGTTAGACGCTGTCTTGCGCGGTGATATGCGAACCGGGCATGCAACTCTCGAACACGTGAGTTCGATGGCCCGGGAACTAGCCCTGTTTGCTACTCGCGTTAAACTGGTCAATGGGACTAAAAGGCAATAGGCGACGAAGACTAAGTATTCTGGATTGCCAAGCTCCCGTCAGGCAGAACGCAAGATCTGGCCCTCAGAGTTTTGTAGCTCAAAAGGGCTTGGCATCTGGCCAGAAAGATAGTGCTACGTTTAATCGATGGGTGAGGCGAAATACTCGGGAATGAAATCTGAACAAGGCGGCAAACACGCCGATCTGATGGCCAGCTTACCTTGGTACGACTTACCGTCGGCGCACGAAGACCTGGACGATTTCTGGTCCGTGCTGCGACGCGAACTGGAAGCGGCAGGCATACATGACCTACCCCGGGGTCTGGATCGAACAACACCTATTCGGAATCAATGGCAGCGACCAGGCCTGGTTGTCAGCCAGTGCTGCGGTCTGGACTTGTTTACGCCAGCAGCTCAGTCGCTGGCGCCGCTTGCCCGTCCGGTATTCAGCGATGTTGATTGTGAGCCTGGAAATTACTTCAGCCACGTAGTCGCCGCGCGCAAGATCGAAAGGCAGCCACGGCTGGCGGTAATCAATTCCGCCAGCTCTCGTTCCGGATGCGTGGCGCTACTGGAGTGGGCAACCGAACGAGGCTGGCTGAATCTGGACGTAGTGATCAGTGGCTCTCACAGGGAGAGCCTGCGCTATCTAAGAGACGGCCTTGCGGATATTGCGTCAATCGATGCCCATAGCTGGAATCTGCTCGATTGCAGCGGAATGTCTATCATTGGCCGGAGCAGCGACGCACCCGCGCCGCCGTTCGTCGCCCATCGTGAGTGTTCAGTCTCTCCCGCAATCACCTTGCAATCCGTGACTCGCGCTGTTGAGGAGGCTGGAGATTTGATAGGCATAAGCGGTGTATTGCCTGCCAGTCTGGATGACTACCAGCGACTGAGCGGGCAGAGTGCATCGCTGGAGCGGTACCGGTCACGCGCAGATTGATTACGTAGCTGCCAGTTGCGACCGTCAGGTTTTCCAGCCGTTTCTTCTACTGGTGCGCAAAAATTCCAGACTTACGATCAGTCCGAGCACTGCGAATCCGGCGAGAAACAGAAATACGTGCTGGTGCCCCTGGATGCCGGGGGAGCGATCGAGAAGCACTCCGGCGATTGGCGCAACGAAAACTTCCGGGCTGAATCCAACCACGGAAACAAGGCCGGCGGCAGTTCCGGTAAACGCCCGGGGAACTGACGCTTCTTCGAACAACGCAAAGTAAACACCCCGCAGGCCAAACACCGCCGCCGCAGAAACGAGGACGTTGGCGAACAGGATCCACGGAGCACCCGGAAAAGAGGAGGAAATTCCGAAGAACAGAAAAATGCAGGTGAGCGCCAGGAAGCAGCCGGCAATCACCATCGAGCCACGCACGCGATCGGCGAGCAAGCCGGCACCGAGGGCCGCGAACGGACGAGTCCACTGCGCGAGCGCACTCACTTTGGACGCTTCAACCTCGTTCATTCCCCATGCCTGTGCCGCGTAAAGGGAGTAGTTGTCGATGCCTTTAAATGCAGAGTATGCACATATGACGATAGTGGCTTGCATCCAGATGCTGCGAAGCCGGAAGACTTTGCCCACGTCGGCCCATCGGATTCTTTGTCGCGCGCTTTGGCTTTCAGCATCAGCCGATGAATCCGGAATCGCAAACCATACGAATACGCCTGCCAGAAACGTAATAGCAGTGTAGATGTAGACCACGCGTTGAAGCGCGGCCGTGCGTTCGGCCAAGGTTGCGGAAGTCGGGTCATCTGGCAGCAACGATGCAAAAAGCAATACCGCTGCCGAACCAGTAATAGCGGCCAGAAGCCCGCGTCCGCCATCGAGCAATCCGTATGCGCGTCCCTGCTCCTCACTGCCTCCCCATTCCCGGGTTGCCCGGATCAGTGCCGCCCAAAAGAGCAGGATGGTAGTAGCACCCCACCAGGCGTACACAATCTGTGTGCCTTTAACGCCGGGAAATGTTGCGAAGTAGAGTCCGCCGACTGACGTTGCGATCAAGGACGCGGCCATCAGTTTTCGTGCAGAAAATCGGTCTGCCAGTGGACCACCCGGAAAGTAGGCAAGCATGGCCACCACACCATAAATTCCCATGGCAACACCGAGTTCGGTGTTGGTGAAACCCAACACGTCCAGGAGTGTTGGACGAAAGAAGCGGGCGATGTGGAAAGGTAGACCGAAGATCGCTTCCGAAGCCAGGATCAAGGCAAACATGAAAATGATGCGCTGAAAACGCGTTTTTTCCGAAGTCACTTTGGCTCTCTTGGTTTCGATTGATGACTACAAGTGGTCGCGCGGTGTGGCTGACGATCATCTTCCAGGCGGGAATCGGATCTGGCGACGATTGCCTTTACATGGGTGCATAGTCCCAGACGTGGGCAATGCTGAATAGAAGTACCTGCAATTCGTTTACGAAGGGGATGGTCGCGCTAGTTGCTGAACCGTTTGTCGGCAACTGTTACCGCCGGACACGGCAAGCCTTCGGGAGAGAAAAGGGCAAGGCCTGACCCTCAGATTTTCTGCTCGTTTTCTGACTGTCAGGAATGTTTAAAGGCGTGCCGGCCGGCTCTTGCCGCCCGGAAAGTAACGGATTGCTTTGACAACCACGCAGTCTACGGTGAACTGCAGGACGGTATTTGATATTCAGACCCCAGGCGGAAAACCTTTGAGAATATCTTGCACCGCTTCGTTTATCTTTTGGGTGTTCTTCTCGGGATCTTTCGACGGTGATACCGTGCCGCTCCCCGAACCTTCCCACACCAAGGCCTTGTCTTCCTCCCTGAAAATCGCAATGACCAGGGTGCCAACCGTGTAATTGTTTTCGACGGTTTGGGCTGCTCCCACTCTTGCCCCGTAACTGAGACTGCGCGACCGATAGCCGGTCGCGCCCCAGCCGTTGTAGATCGTTTGATAGGACGTACGTTGTTCGGTAGTCAGTTCGTAGCCAACGGCGAGGTCGGCGTCCACGACGTCGACCGGGCGCAGCCCCTTGCGGGTGAGTTCCGCGTTGATCGCAGCCCTGATGCGGTCCCTGACCAGCCGGTTTAGTTTTGATTCCGGGTTGTCGATCAATGCGAACGACTTGAACGTGGAGAAGTCGACTTCGCTATCCCAGTCCGTTTCCACCGAGATGCTGCTGCATGCTCCCGTTGTGATCAATGCGAATAGTATTGTCAGGGCATTGAAAATGCGCCGACCAATGTGGTGTCCAGCTTGCGTCATGTTTCCTCCCGTGAACCGGGCTCCTTCGTTCGTTTTTCGAGAAACCTGAAAAATGCACCATGAAGCTTGCAGAAGCAAGCGGAGCCAGCATAAATCAGCAAATTCGTTCTGCCGGCTCGTAGTCTGTACTTGTCGCCACGCGAAACCCTATTCCTGAGGGAAGCGCCAGGGAGCAGGTTGATCAGCGCGTTCGTCGATCATCCACTGGGGAATCGCAAAACCCTCGCTCACTTGCGAAAACACCATGCGAACACGGGTTCCGATGCCGACTTGTTTGACGACCTCAGGCGGTGCCAACTCGCCGTCCTCACTGACCAGGTTTCCGGCCACCCGAAGTGCTTCATCTTCGCTGGGTTTGCCTTTTTGCGTGTCAAGATCGACCAACAAAATGAGGTAAGGCGTACGTGCCTTGAACGCCGGTTGAATGCCGTGATGAACTTCGGCGTAAGAATGAACGCTGCCTTTTCCTTCGACTGAAACCCACTCGTAATCACGATCCCCGGTCCAGGGACACGCAGTGGTCGGCGGATAGCGCAACAGGCCGGATTCCTTGCCTTTTTGCAGCCGGAAATCGCCTTTGGCGCAGTACTCGAAGAACGCGTGATTCTCCTTGTCGACGTCGTGGACGGTCAGGTTCATGCCAAGATATTCGCCTTGCAACATTGTTTTCTCTCCCCTGGCTATCCGCGCGTCATGATCATGGCCGAACCGATACCGGGGGTCGCCCAGCCAAGGTTGGCGGTGAGTTCAGCGTCTTTTACCTGGCGGCATCTGCCCGTGCTGTAATCGTAGGTATGCCGGCGCTTGCCGTCGGGTCCGATCGGGCAGGAGTCGTCCACATCATGGCGAAGCTGGCGCGTGTTCTCGATCACCATGTTCATGCCGTGCGTGTAGCCTTCGCACAGATGCCCGCCCGAGGTATTGTTGGGCCGCGCGCCACCGAGTTCGATGATGCCGCTGGACACGTAGTCGCCGCCTTCTCCTTTTTTGCAGAAGCCGTATTCTTCCAGTTGCAACATCGTGGTGAATGTAAACGCGTCGTACGAGCCGGTGATGTCGATGTCTTCGCGGGTGACACCCGCGTTTCCAAACAATCGATCGGCGGCGTAGTATCTGGCGACCCGGGAGATCGGCCCATGTTGATAGTGCATGTCCGCGCGCGGTTTTGTCACCCGGCCAACGAGTCCGAGAATATGTACGAGCGGTTGGCGCATGTCACGCGCGCGCTCGGCACTGGTAACGATGATGGCCGTTGCGTTATCCGTTTCCACACAGCAGTCGAGCAAGTGCAGCGGCTTTACGATGATTCGGCTATTGACTACGTCCTCGACCGTACAACGCGTTTTGTAATAAGCCTTGGGATTGTTCGATGCGTGCTTGCTGTGCGCGACCTTGACGTGTGCGAGTTGCTCGGAGGTCGTGCCGTAGTCATACATGTGGCGCATGAACGTCGGCGCAAACATTTGCCCGGCTGCCTGCCAGCCATAAGCGCGATGATGTATCTGGTCACCTTCGATGGGCACTGCCGATCGTGCGCCGGTTCCGCCAATTCGTATTTGGGTATAACCGTTCATGGCCCGGAAGATAACAACGGTTTCGCACATGCCGGCCTCGATGACACCCATCGCGATGCCGATCAGCGCCTCGGTGCTCGAACCGCCGCCGTGCACGTCCATGTAGAAGTTGAGCCGGATGCCAAGATCACCTGCGACGAAATTCGACATCGTCGAATCATTACCCGAGTACGAGAGCATTCCGTCGACGTCACCCGGCTTCAATCCGGCGTCGGCCATTGCATTGCCAATCGCCCAGGTGGCCAGATTGCGGGTGGATTCGGTCGACCCGCGACGATAGGTCGTTTCGCCCACGCCGGCAATGGCATATTTGCCGCGAAGCGTTTTTGAACTATCGACGCCAAATTCCTGTTGCGCCATTCCTTTCTCCTCTATCAGTAGCCCGCTTCCAGTGAACTGAAAGCCTCAAACTCGTTACACCCCCAGTGCAACGAGCCGCGGTTGCGAGCTCGTGGGGCATTATACAAATGCGTTGAGGACCGTCCTGCGATCAGGGCTTGGTGAGGGACGAAATGAGACAGCGCCTCGAACTTCCGGTGCCAGGCCTGATTTGGCGCATATCGCGGGCGACTGGCCGCGCGCCCGGCGCTGCGCCCGTCTCGCGTTCCGGCCAGGATTCCTGCATACTCATGCGAAAAACCGGGAGGATTAGACACGATGATGCGATTGGTTCGTTGGCTTGCCGTGTTCGCGGCAATGTGCGTTGCCTTCTCAGTGCAGACGGCGGAAGCGAAGCGGCTGAAAGCCGCTGTGGGGTTTCCGAAAGGCAATGCGGTCAACCAGGCGGTGGAAGGGTTCGCTGACTATGTCGAGGAACACAGCGATCTGCGCGTGCGGGTGTTTTCAATGTCACTGCTCTCGCTCAAGGAAACGGCGCCAGGATTGCGTGACGGCATCGCAGACATTGGATTTGTTCTGACTGCCTACTTCCCGGCCGAGTATGCAGAGACCAATCTGGTTGCCAATCTGTCGATGCTGGCCACGAGTGGCGAGCGCAAACCGAGTCCGGGCATGGCGATGGCTGGTGCGATGTCGGAATATGTGTTCAATTGTGCCGAATGCCAGACGGAATACAAAGTTCAGAAACAGGTCTATCTGGGCAGTGGCGCGAGTCCGTCCTACATGATGCTGTGCAACAAGCCGCTACGCACGATCGCCGATCTCAAAGGCAAGCGCTATCGTTCCGGAGCTGCAAATTTCAGTCGCTGGTCGGAGCATTTTGGCGGCGTCGCGGTGTCGCTTCCGGCAAACGACGTGTACGAAGCGATGGGCCAGGGTGTTGTGGACTGCAACATGATGTCTGCAACTGAATTGTCGAACCTGTCACTTTTTGATGTAACCAAGTACATCGTTCCGGCGATTCCAGGTGGAGTATTTGCAGGTGTCGCCACGACCAATGTCAATCTGGAAACCTGGCGGGATCTGAGCGTCGAAGAACGCCAGGTCATGCTCAAGGGCGCACCGCGCGCCAACTCGATCGTCATCTCGAGATATCACGCGCTGGCTAACGAGAATCTGACTACTGCGGCAGAAAAGGGGATCGAGGTGATTGCTGCGCCAGCTGATGTGCTTGCGGCGTCGGACGATTTCGTGAACCGTGATCTCGACCAGGTGGGTCGTGAATTCACGACCGCATATGGACTGGATGGCGTCAAGGCAAAAATCGCCCGCTTTACCGGTCTGCTGGAAAAGTGGAAAAAACTGACAGAGGGTCTTGAAAATGACCCGGAAGCGCTTGCCGAAGTCTATTGGAAAGAAATCTATTCCAAGATCGATCCCAAGACCTATGGCATGTAACACAGGCACGCGGTCGTAAATCCGCAGACTAAGGTAGTGAAGGGCATTTGATGTCGGCGTTTGGTCGTTTTCTGGCGCGCTCAATCGGAGTGAGCACGTTTGTAGGCATGCTCGCGGTTGCACTGATGATGGTGCACATAACTGCCGACGTCATCGGCAAGTTTCTTTTCAACGCGCCGATCCCGGCGACCATCGCGCTGGTATCGAACTACTACATGGTCCTGCTGGCTTTTATGCCGCTTGCATACGCGGAAAGTCGGCGCGCTCACATCAGCGTTGAAGTGCTCACCGAGTTGTTCCCGCAGCGCGTTCAGCATCACCTTTATTCCTGGGTCTATCTGCTGTCCGCCGTGGTGTTCGCCATGCTCACCTACCGTACGTGGCAGGAAGCCCGTATCAGCCATGAGATGGGTACGTTCGCAATGGAGCAGAGCACGAAAATGATCACGTGGCCGTCGTATTACATTCTGCCGATCGGCTGCGGTCTCATGACCTTGGTCGTGCTGTATCGCTTCGCGGCCTATATCACCCGCACCGAGGATGTCATCGGTGATGGCGTTGCGCCCACGCAACCGCCGGAGAACTAGACCGCCATGGACGATATTTATGTCGGCTTCCTGGGTATCGGGGTTCTTCTTTTCCTGATCGCGCTCAGGGTCCCGATAGGCGTCAGCCTGATCTGCGTTTCGTTTGGCGGCATCTGGTACCTGGTGGGTTACAAGTCCGCCTGGGGCATGCTCGGTGTGGTGCCCTACAGTTTCGCCGCTACCTGGCAGCTCAGTTCGGTGCCAATGTTTCTGCTGATGGGCTTCTTTTGTTACCACGCCGGACTGACCAAAGGCTTGTTCAATGCGGCACGGCTGTGGCTGGGACGACTGCCCGGTGGACTGGCCGTCGCCACTGTGTTTGGCGCGGCGGGCTTTGCTGCGGTCACGGGTTCGTCTGTCGCCTGTTCAGCGGCGATGGGCCGCATTGCAGTGCCCGAGATGATTCGCGCCAGATATGACTCCGGCCTTGCCACCGGCACCGTCGCTGCCGCGGGTACTATTGGCGCGCTGATACCGCCGAGCCTGCTGATGATTCTTTACGGCATCATCGCCGAAGTCCCGATCAGTCATTTGTTCCTCGGTGGTGTCGGCGCCGGTGTGCTTACCGTGGTTGGTTACGTCAGTGTCATTATGATCCGGTCAGGGCTGAAGCCGGCACTTGCACCGCGCCTGACGGAACCAGTGTCAATGGCCGAGAAGCTCGAGGCCTTGAAAGAAGTCTGGCCGGTCGTGCTTCTGGTTCTCGGCGTCTTTGGTGGTCTGTTCGGCGGAATATTTACGCCCACTGAAGCAGGGGCGGCAGGTGCTTCACTGGCGCTGTTGATCGCGGCAACGAAAGGTTCGTTGTCATGGCTACACTTCAAGAACGCATTGCTGGAAACCATGCTGACCTCGGGCGCGCTGTTCATTATCGCGATCGGCGCGAGCCTTTTAACCCGATTCCTGGCATTGAGCGGTGCTGGTGATTACCTGTCCGAAATCATCGTTGAAGCGGGGGCGCATTGGATCTTGCTGATGATCGGCATTTCGCTGATCTACCTGTTACTCGGGATGTTCCTCGAGCCGCTGGGTGCGATGCTCCTTACCCTGCCAATCGTTCTGCCGATTATCGACTCGGCAGGTCTGAGCCTGATCTGGTTCGGTGTACTGCTGACCAAGTTTCTCGAGATCGGCATGATCACGCCGCCAATCGGTCTCAACGTGTTCGTGATCAAGGGTGTGGTCGGCAACCTCACGACCACCAGCCGCATTTTCTACGGCGTGTTCTGGTTCCTGCTCGCCGACCTCATCGTCGTGATCCTGCTGATGGCCTTCCCGAATATTATTCTTTATTTGCCGGGCCTACTAAAATAGACGGCTGCTTGACCTGCTTGGCTTGTGACGGGCTGGGCATTGGGATGTACGGGCAACATGTTCCGAAAGACGACTGTCTTTCGAGAATGTCTAACGGTACGTACCGTCCCACGGGCCGGGCTTCACGCTGGCGCTTTGTTTGTCCTTTGTTGCGACCGGCCGATTGAGTGTAATCACTGTCTCAGGCCGGACGGCGGAGTAGTCCATGTAGCCCATGCGTGCCAGCGGGCGCATTGCGCCGGTATTGACGATGCCGTTCTCGACAAAAGTATCGTTGATGTAGATCGCAACGACCTGACCAAACACAACCACGTTGCCAAGGCGAGCAGGGTCGGCACGTGGCATTTCAAGTGTTTTCCATAGCTTGCATTCAAGTGCCGACGGGCTGGCTGCGACGCGTGGTGGCTTGACTACCAGTGAGGGTGTCGTTTCAAGTTTCGCCAGTTGGTGTTCGTCGACGTTCGCGGCGACTGGTGCCGAACTCAGATTCATCGAATCGACCAGCAACTCGGTAGCCATCGAGCAGGTGAACTCTCCGGTTTCCTCGATGTTGCTCAGGCTGTCCTTGCGGCCAACTGACGAGAACATCACCATCGGTGGTGAATCAGAGACCGCATTGAAGAAGCTGTACGGTGCCAGGTTCAGCACACCTGCTTTGCTAACGCTTGATATCCAGCCGATCGGGCGCGGTGCAACGAGCGCCTTGAACGGGTTGTGTTCCATGCCGTGGTTGCGGTGTTCGTCGGGGTTTTCCAGTGAGTAATGCATGAGCTTTCGATACCCTTCTTCAGAACGTTGCGGTTCAGAAAATAGCGGTTCAGGACATCGAGGTCATTTTGACGCCGCATTTCCTGACCACGCAATCTAGCCGGTGCCCGGAAACGGGTCAAATTCAGTTCATGTATTGGAAAGCCGCGCAGAGCTTTGCGGGGTCGAAACGGAAGTGCCAAGCGACCGGGCCAGGATTGTTTGGGCTGGCGCAGGCCAGATGTGACAACAATGTGCCAGCAACCATGACACCGACTGCGGCGACTCGGGCGAAGCAAAGCCGGCTGGCGTAGTGCACAATATGTGATTGCGTTCGCGATTTGGCCCGGAAAACGGATGTTGGAATTGTCTAGTTCAATGTGTCGGATTGTTGCGTTGTCTTCCCTGGTGGCTGTTTGCATACTGTCCAGCGGCTCTGCCATGGCCGATATCAAGAAATGGGTTGAGCCGAACGGGCGGGTCAATTATGGTGAGCACCCGCCTGAGGGTGCGGTTATCGTACCGTTTTCAGCTCATCCTGATCGGATCGAGTCGGACGGGCCGGGTGCCCATGCGGTTGACTATCCTGAAGATTCTACCGCCTCTCGATCGTCAGAGGCCAAGCGACCAAAACCGGGTTGGTCGTGGAGGTATCGGGGCAACAAGTATTAGGAAAGGTGGCTGTTTAATATTAGTTCAGCGTTTGTATGACATTCAACAATCAATGTTGTTTTTGCCAGCTACTGTGTCCCGGAAGTTGCCGTGTGAGAGAAATTGCAATGGTTTGTTAGTGATTGCGACCCCAACCGTTTTCTTTACTGCTATTTCACCAAAAACATTATGAACACTGCTGTAATTACCCCGCGCCCTGCGGCGACATTAATTCTCTTGCGCGATGCGTCGCAGGGTCCCGAAGTGTTGCTCGCCAAGCGCACGCACCTCGCCAACTTTGCGGGTGGCGCGTACGTGTTTCCCGGTGGCGCCGTCGACAAGGCCGACGGTTCATCCGAGATTGCGAATCTTGCGACTGGCATTGACGACACTGAAGCCAGTAAACGACTGGGTATAGAACAAGGTGGTCTTGGGTACTGGGTTGCCGCTATTCGTGAATGTTTCGAAGAAGCGGGATTGTTGTTCGCGCATACCCACGATGATGCGTTGATTGATTTTGACGCGCGCTCTGACGGGCATTTTGATAGCGCGCGCAAGGCACTTGCCGCAGGTGAGGCAACTCTGCTCGACTTGCTGCAGTCAAACAACCTGCGCCTGGCCGCAGATCGTTTGCATTACTTCAGCCACTGGATCACTCAGGCAGGACGCCCGCGCCGTTACGACACGCGCTTTTTTCTGGCAGAGGCGCCGCCAAGTCAAACGCCATCGCACGACGGCGAGGAATTGGTTAACCACTTGTGGGTACGGCCTGAGGACGCGATCGAGCGTGGGGCAAAGGGTGAACTGAATATCATGTTCCCGACATTGAAAACGCTGGAGAGCATTTCCAAAATGCGCGACGTTGCGGCAGCGCTCGAGTATGCGCGTTCACCGCGCCCGATGCCGGCAATGCATCCGCGTGTTGCCGTCGGAAAAGACGGGAAGAAGATTCTTGTGCCCGGCGATTACGCCTATGCTGAAGTGGGAAAACTCGATCCGGAACAGAAAGTCACAGCATCATATGAAATCATTCCCGGTACCCCGGTGGCGCTGTCCGACCAGATGATGCGACTCACGGCGCCAAATCCGAGCGTGATGACCGGCCCGGGCACGAATTGCTATATCGTTGGCGACGAATCTTCCGGAGTGGCGGTGATTGACCCGGGTCCACCGGATGCCGAGCACATTGCGCGCATCGTGGAAGTGGCGCCGGGGCCAATTCGCTGGATCCTGTGTACGCACACACATGTGGATCATTCGCCGGGTGCGGCATTACTCAAGGAACAAACGAATGCGCCGACTTACGGGATGCTCGCAAAGTACAAGGAGCGACAGGACCAGACGTTTCTACCTGATCACGAGCTGACTGAAGGTGAGCGTCTTGAAATTGCCGGTGTCACCTTGCGTGTATTGCACACGCCGGGTCACGCCTCGAACCAGATTTGCTATCTGCTTGAAGAAGAGCGTTTGTTGTTTACCGGTGATCACATCATGCAGGGCTCGACCGTTGTGATAAACCCACCTGATGGCAACATGTCGCACTACTTTTCTTCGCTGGAGCGGCTTTATGACGAAGACATTGCCTGGCTCGCTCCCGGTCATGGTTTTCTGATGGAAAGGCCGAACGAAGTTGTCGAGCGGTTGCTCGTACACCGGCTCAACCGGGAAAACAAGGTCGTGAATGCGCTACGCGGTGCCGGAAAGGGTAGCGTCGAGTCGCTGGTGGCGACGGTTTATGACGATACGCCGCAAGGCCTGCACAAACTGGCGACGCGTTCACTGCTTGCGCATTTGCAAAAGCTCGAAGTGGACGGGCGTGCCAGTCAGGCGCAGGAGGTGTGGCAGTTAACGGAATGACGTATGCATCCAGCGCTTGCGTCGCCTCACGGGTTAACTTTGTGTTTTCGCCAGAATAGTGCGCCCACGCCACCGCTACCGACCAGAAACGCCATCATCCAGAACATCGCCGCGGCGCCCAGTACGGATCCGAATGCGCCGAATACGAGCGGCAAAACCACCTGGCTGCTGTGAATGATGGTCGCGCGCGCACCGAGTACTTCGCCGACTCTTCCCTCGGGCGAGCGCGAGTGGACCAGTGACATGATGTTTGGCTGCGCTGCGCCCAGACCAAGACCGAGCAGGAAGGCGGCGGCCATGAGTGGCGTGAGTGAGGAATAGATCGGGAACAGTGTGAAGGCGAGTGCGGCGCAGAACATCGTGTAGGTAAGTACCTGCCATTCGGTCACATGGCGCGACAGCCATTGCATGGCAAGTCGTATTACGAAAGTGGCGAGTGCAAAACTGCCGAGCACGAATCCGATCTCTGATGCGGACAGTCCTACGGCGTTGCCATGCACCGGTATCACGAAGGATTGCAAATCCCATGACATCGAAATCAACGCGGTCGCAATCAGGATATGACGCAGTTCCGTATGCCTGAAAAATTCCATTGGCTGGAAGGGGCGGGGTGGCTTCATATTGCCGTGCCGTGAAGGCATCAGGCCACGGCTGCTCCACAGCAGGCCCAGCGCGAGCAGGGCAACCAATACCTGTGCTCCGAACGATGCGCGGTGGCCGAAGTTGTCGATAATCAGGCCGCTAAGGACTGGACCGGTGAAACCGGAAACGGAAACCCCGAGCGCGAACCAGGAAAACGTCGCTGCGCGCCGAGCCGGGTCTGCTCGTTCGCCGATAACTTGCTGGATGGACAGCAGATTGATGGTGGTGCCGGTGCCAATCAGTGATGCGCCGACCAGCAACGGCGCAAGGTCGGCGGCGGCGTAGGAAAACATCGCTGGCAGCAGCACGCCGCCAAGAATGAGCAAGGTGCCGATTAACGTGGGGCGCCGCGGTCCGACTGCGTCGATCCAGCGGCCAGCGCGTACCGAAATCAGCATCGGTACCAGTGAAAACAACGCGAGAATGACACCGACGGTAAACGTCGACGCATCGTTCGCCAGCGCGTACAGCGAAGCGGTCATGCGTGCACTCACGAACGCCATATGCGTGAGTACCGCGATAAGTATCAGGCGAAGCAGAATCACTGTGTCCGGTTCCCGGTGAGTGCTTGCATTCGATGGAGGGTGCTGCAGTTGCACAGCCTTGCCAGTATATTGGCATTACGATACTAGCGTGAACCGCAGGCGCTCCAAGTCTTCGCGAGAGGTTGATCAGGCAAACTGTACGCGATGATCGTGAAATATGCGCACTAGGCGACCGTTACCACCCAGTCGGAGATCACGCCGTACATGCCTTCTTCATCGCTGACAAGCCTGATCTCAATCGAGTGCTTTCCTTTCTTGAATACGAGTTCGCACTCATAGGTGCCTTCCCAGGGCGTTTCACCATAGAGGGGTTCGGAAATCGAGGAACGGTTGACCTCTTCGCCATCGATCGACAACAACTCCTCGACGAGTTTCATCGATTGCCATTCGTCGTCGGTTCCCAGTTCTTCGAATGCGGTTGGCTTTTTTGGATCGCCAATTCGGACGAACAGTTTTGCGAAATCGCACGGTCCGTAGACGTTACTGTGTTTCACCCGGGCAATGATCGGTTTGCCTGACTGTATCTTCTCGGGAACCGTTGTCGCGAGCAGCATTGATTCTCCCGCGAGTTCCCAGGTCCAGTCTGTATTCCTGACAGCGCGCACAGTGCTCCCTGGCTCAGCGTATCAGCCTTTTCTTCAGGCAGATTGAGTTGCACGACGTCGGATTCGTTGTCCTTTTTCCATTTCCGGTATTCGCGCAGAAGTTCCGGATGATTGTTCTCTTCGCCAGTCCATTCATGACCCATTTGAATCAACGGGTCTATCATTCCAAAGTTGCTGTCGACCAGAGCCGAAACCAGTTCCGAAGGGCCATCCTCCTCCGGCGCAAGCGTTACGCCAATGTTCGCCAATGCCTGAAGAATCTCGGGAGAGCCCATACTCACAATATCGCTTGCGAATCCATAAGGCGCTTTCCGTTGGATCATTTTGGCAGTTGCGCCGCTCTTGGTCAGTAGATTGATCAGCGCAATGCGTTTCTTTAGCAATGCTTGCTGTTCATCGTCCGACAGCGTGTATGACGTTTGCCGGCGCTTCTTGTCCTCTTCCTTTTTCTCGGCGTTTCTGAACAGCGCATGGATCTCTTCGAGTGTCTGCGCATTGTTGATGTCGTCATTGTCTACATGAATGGTACTTCCGCCGAAATCTGTCGCAGCCGCATACTGTCCTGCCAGTCGGGGAGCTTCCGGGTGTTCGTATACAGACAATAATCGTGACGTACACACTTCACGTATCGGGTTAAGTTCAGGTCCGAATGCGTCCTTGATTTTCATTCCAGCCTGAAGTAATTGCTCCATCGCGTCTTCGTCCAGTAGTGCAGCGGACAAATTAAACGCAAATCGCCTGGCCTTCTTGTCCATGTTGCCTTCCTGAACGACTTGTCGGTACAAGCCGGGGTTTGCACATGCCATTCGCAAGGTGAAGTCGCTGATGTCAACGTTTCGTTCATTCTCCTTGCATGCATCGAGAAACGCCGTCGCTGTGTCAGGTCCGCCAAGTTCGATGGCGAGCTCCAGTGGAGTGAGTCCGAGAATATCCCTGGCATTTACGTCCGCTTTCCTTGAAACAAGCGTCGACATCGCTTCCTGGTTTGCGTACCTGCATGCTGTGTGTAGAGGCGTGCGCTGAAAACGCATGCGCTCACCAAAGCAGGCGACAAGATATTTCTCCGTATCAGCGACTTGCCCTTCGTTAACTGCGTCGGTCACGGTGTGTTTGACCGGGTTGATCAGATATTCGTCAATCCTGGGAAAGTAGTCGATCGCGTCGCCGGACTCGGTAATCAGAGCGATGATGTCGCGGTTATTGAACTCAATTGCGGTGTTCAGCGGTGTTCGCCCGATCTCATCCTGTTGGCAATATGTATCCAGTTGCGCGACAGCGCCACTGGCTGCATCGTCATTCTTTTCAATCAGGTCGATAACTTCTTCAGTTGTTCGCGTGCTTGTCGTCATGTCAGCGTCAGATTGTCAGTGTGTGCACTTGCGGCATGCGCTCATCGCAGGCCGGACTTCTGTGCAAGGGCAGTTGCGACGAACCCTGTGTCGCGTGGAAAACACGATTGATCAGCATTGTGTCCGGGGGACAGTCAAGAAATAGCGGGAGCAGACCCCTGTCCGTGTTGACCAGTGCGTACTGTACGGATATCGCGTGCCGACCGCTGGACATGCATAAAGTACGCCGGAGTGCCGGCCGATGACACGGCCGTCAACACGCGCAGTCGAATGTGGGGGCCGGCCTGGGCCTATTAGCTGGCCCGCTTGCTACGAGGGCCCAGGCGCGCTCGCCAAGAACTGGGCGTGCCCGCGCAGCCCCCCGTAAGAGTGCCACGACGTGGTGACCAGGTATCCGCAATCAACTGGAAGATTCGCGCTGGTGATGGCGGCGGCGTCCGGGCTTGCCAGAAATGCGACAGCACGTGCAACTTCGATGGGTTCGACCATGCGGCCGAGCGCGGAGTTGTCCTCAAGCGCTGAGACCTCGCGTTCACCGTCGTCTATTGCCGCTTGCAATGCAGGTGTGCGCGTATAGCCAGGTGATACCGCATTGACGCGAACGCCTGCCGGCCCCCATTCGGCGGCGAGGCACTCGGTCATCGAGATAACAGCGGCCTTTGCCGGCGCGTACGCGTGCAGCGGCGCCGAACGCGACCCAACGATGGACGCGATGTTGACAATGCATCCCCGGCGCCGCGCAGTCATATAGTTGGCAAACAGGACCGATGCGAGATATGTTCCCCGCTGATCGACGCTTACGACCTCGTCCCACGTCTTCATTTTCAATTTCGCCGGTGGCAGTGGCTGCTGGATAATGTCTGCGCTGTTGACCAGAATCTCGACCGGGCCAATCTCGTTCTCAATTGACTCGGCGTATCGCGCCAGCGCGCCATCATCGGTCACGTCGGCTATGAATGCGCGTGTATTGAGTTCGTTCGCTACTTTATTAACCCGTTCATCACGGTCCACGGCAATTACTTGCGCGCCGCGTGCGGCCAGTTCGCGGCAGCAAGCCGCACCAATTCCGCTCGCACCGCCCGTGACGACTGCAACGTCTGATAATGTTGCTCCAGACATATTCTGTTTCTCCATCTTGCTGTGTTGGCCCTGTTGTCGAGTGCCTATTGTCGCCGACCGCAAATGTTTTTGCTGATGGAGTTCGAATGCGCAGGCGCAATTCGTACTCGCATCGGACCTGGCGTCGCTCCCGTATTCTCTCGCAATGTTGTGTGCCCGCGAACGCTCAAACATAGCTGCCAGCCGTGGTTCTGGTCAATTTCCAGGAAAGCTGCCTGAATTAACGGATAATGGAATCAGATATGTGCGGTCGGTATCTGCCTGGTAATACTCTTTTTTGGAGTATGGAGAAACTGGAACCATGGTTGTGCGATTTGGATTGACTGTTGCGCGAGTGCTTCTTGTGGTGATTTTCACTAGCGCTCTTTTTGGTTGTACGGGTGTTCCCGATGGCGTGGCCCCGGTTCGCGACTTTGATCTGAATCGCTACCTTGGCAAATGGTACGAGATTGCGCGGCTCGACCATTCCTTCGAGCGCGGATTACAAAATGTAACCGCCAATTACAGCCTGAGGGATGATGGTGGTGTCACTGTCACGAACCGTGGATTCGCTGCCGGCGACAATGAATGGAAAGAGGTCGAAGGCAAGGCGTACTTCGTAGGTGATTCGTCGCAGGGTCATCTGAAGGTATCGTTCTTTGGACCGATCTACACTTCCTATGTCGTATTCGAGCTGGATACTGAAAACTACGAATACGCGTTTGTCTCTGGTGTCAGCCGCTCCTACCTCTGGCTTCTTTCGAGGTCATCAACCGTAAGCGACGAGATTCTCGAGCGATTCAAGGTGCGCGCCGAAGCGCTGGGATTCGATATCAGCGAACTGATCATGGTAGATCACAGCTAGTTTGGACGAGCCGAGACACGCATATGGACATGCTTCGGCGAACAGGTTCGCTTGGCCATGTGCAAACGTCATTGAACGATGGCATGTCACATGAAAGTCTTCACTGACAGGCGGTTCGCCACCTGCGTGCTCGTTTTTCTCAGCTTGCAGTTGACGGCGTGCGATCGCGAAAGCAGCGATGGGTCAACGGTGCGGCCGGCGACAGCAGATCCGGTCTCGGCAAGAACATCTGGACATA
This sequence comes from uncultured Burkholderiales bacterium, assembly GCA_951812315.1. Taxonomy (GTDB): domain Bacteria; phylum Pseudomonadota; class Gammaproteobacteria; order Burkholderiales; family Eutrophovitaceae; genus SG8-40. Next base: position 176,843 of record CATOSA010000008.1, on the reverse strand, counting down.
CATTTGCTTATGAGTGTTCGGATGAGTCAAATTTCACGGCGCGAGTCGAGGGCGAGGCGGCCTGGTTATTCCTTGCGTCCGGAACGTTGAACTTGCCGCAGGTGCCGTCAGCTTCCGGCGCAAAATTTCAGGAAGGTTCGACCGTTTACTGGAGCAAGGGCGAAATGGCTATGCTGGAGCTGGAAGGTCAGCCTGGTCTTGAATGCAGGAATAATCGCTCGAAAGCGATATGGGAAGACGCCAAGCTCAGAGGCGCGGATTTCCGCGCGGTCGGAAACGAACCCGGATGGATTCTGGAGATCAGCCGAAGCTATGGAATAGTACTCGTGACCAACTACGGGGCCGATCGCTTGACGTTTGCTGCGCCAGAGCCGACAAGCGATGAGGTGTCGCGCACGACGACGTACGAAACTTCTGAAAACGGGCACGTGCTGACAATTACCCTGGAAGGAAATCGTTGCAGCGACACGATGAGCGGCGAGCGGTTTGAAACCACTGTGGCGGTCGTGCTTGACGGCAATGCGTTGTCAGGCTGTGGCAGGGCGTTGCATTAGCAAATTGCTAATGACCGTCATAGTCCTGCATGATTACAGCCATTACATCGCCTTTTTTTACGCGACCCGAGCCCGGTGCCATCCATATGTAACCGTCAATCTGGAATTCGATGGGTTGTGGCTCACGCGCCCATTCCTCGATGAAGTGCAGGTTGCCGGCAAGATCGCCGGCGCGAATCTCCTGCTCGGGTAAAAACAGTGGTTCGAACAAGCCGTCGCTGGGCGCGAACAGATACGACCTCTGGTCGCGCACCTGCATTTGCTTCGTACGGCCACCATTCGGTTGCGAAATGTCAGGTTTGCCATCGACTATTTTCATCCACTTGAGCACATTTGAAATACCGCGTTCGGCAATCCGAACAGCATCGGGCCTGACTCTCCCATAGCCGCCAATCTCGGTAGAAATTGACAACGCGCCATGGCGTTCGGCAGAGGCCGAGACTGTGGCCGTTTCGTCAACACCCCAAAACATTACGTTGTACGGTGCGGCAAAGTGTTCCGCGAGAACATGTGTGCGTTCAATGACTTTTGCATCGTCCACCCAGTGCATGATCGAGCACAACGCGGCCTCCATGGAATTGCCGGCAGAGTGAATGTCAACCGAGACTTCGACTTGCGGCATGATCGTGGTCTCGATGTAATGTGCCAGCATCTGGCAAAAGCTGCCGCGCGCATCACCGGGCATGCAGCGATTGAAGTCGCGCCCGTCGATCGGGCACATTCTGCGCCCGGCAACTGCGGCGGGCAGGTCGACCGCAGGCAACATGATGATCTTTCCGCGTACGCTTTGCGGATCGATTTGGCGGGCAATACGAGAAATGGCAATCTGACTTTCGTATTCATCGCCGTGCACGCCACCGGTGAACAACACTGCCGGACCTTTGCCGCCATTGATGATTGCGATCGGTACTTCGATCACCGACCAGGCACCGCCGTCGCGCGACTGCGGCACGCGCAGATAACCGGTTTGTTTGCCTGCTTTGTCGAAGTCCAGCTCATGAAAAATGCGGCTTTTGAGACTGTGTAAATAGTCTGGGGTTTTTGAGAAAATACCCGCACATTGTTGCGGGTATTTTTTTATGCACATTCAGGGACAAAGCCGGGATCAGGCGACGCTATTTCCGGAGCGGCTCGATGATCTGATAGGCCAGGACAATGCAGTCCGGGTGATCGACGCGTTTGTTGATACGCTAGATTTGAATGCACTTGGTTTTGCCCGCATGCAGCTTCAGGCCACGGGCCGGCCACCGTACCACCCGGGTGATGTGTTAAAGCTGTATTTGTACGGCTATATGCACCGAGTACGCAGCTCACGGTGTCTTGAGCGCGAGTGCCAGAAGAACCTCGAGGTTCTGTGGTTGCTGAACCGGCTGGCGCCAGATCACAAGACCATTGCCAACTTCCGGGTGGACAACCGTGTGGCCCTGACGCGCGTGTGTCGGGCGTTCGTGCAGTTTTGCCGCTCGCAAGCGCTGTATGGCGGCGAGCAAATCGCGGTTGATGGCAGCAAGTTCAGGGCGGACAACAGCCGCAGCCGAGTCACACACAAGAAAGATCTGCAACAGCGAGTCAGCGGCCTGGATCGCAGGATCGGAGCGTGGCTCGATGCGCTCGAAGACAATGAGGACAATGATGACCAAGGGCCCAACGGCGGCGACACCCAAGGCGCTCTTGGCGCACTCAGGGCCGAGCGCGAGACCTTAACCGAACGCATCCGGGCGATGGACGATGCGCAAGTCTCGGCGCAGCCCGATACGGACGAGCAGGCGCGGGTGATGCCCCGCGCACATATTGGCTACAACGTACAAAGCACGGTCGATGGCAAGCACCGCCTGATCGTGGATGTGGACGTGGTACAAAATGCCAATGATTTGCAGCAGTTGTATCGCATGGCGCGACGCAGCCAACGCCAACTGCAGCGCGATCGGGTGCAGGTACTGGCCGATGCAGGCTATTCCAATGGTCAGCTGCTAAAGCGCTGCCAGGCCCCCTATGTGCCGGTACAGCGCGCCACGAACAACCAAGGCGATGGCTGCTACTTCGACAAATCGGAGTTTACCTACTGCGGCGAGGGCGATTACTACGAGTGCCCGGCCGGTGAGCACTTGCCAAAGAAGACCCAGTCGAACAAGCAGCGCCACTGGCTGTACACCAGTGAGGCGTGCACGAACTGTCACATCAAGGCGCGGTGTACGGCCGCTAAGCAGCGCTGGGTGACGCGCCACTTCGAGGAAGACGTGCTTAACGAGGTCGCCGATCGCACCGCGGCCAATCCACTCATGATGCAACGGCGCAACGGCATGGTGGAAAACCCATTTGGCACGCTCAAGCGGCGTATGGACGGCGGGCGTTTCCTGGTAAGAGGCATACAGAAGGTCAAAGCCGAGATGGCATTGGCCGTGACCGCTTATAACCTGACCCGTGCTATTAACATCCCGGGAACGAAGCAACTCTGCAAGGCACTGGCTATCTAATCACAAATGAAAAAGAGGCCACCTCGAACAAGATGGCCTCCGGGTTTTTACACAGCCTCTTTTGTCAGCACTTGCTGCTTGCGACATCTCTAATTCTCCTCTGAAAAACTGCTCGCGTAATCTCGAGCTGGATCAGTTTGAAGTTGTATAAACTCTTGCTCGAAAAAAATTGGCGCTCGCCGAAGCTGGGCTCGCCCGCTTGTCTATGCCAGTGTGACCTCCACCATCGCACCGAAACTGGATTGCCCTGCCGAAAATTCAAACAAGTCAACGGCGGCGTCCGGCAACACGGCGGTGCCTGATGTCAACTGATTCAGTCCAGGCCATCCATCGCGCATCCACACAGTGCCGGTCGGGATCCGGTCGGTCACATGTGCACGCGCCGCCAGATTTCCGCGATCGTTGAATATGCGGATCGCTGCGCCGTCGACAAGATTTCGGGCGGTCGCATCCCCCGGGGAAATCCACAATGCCGGTTCGGTCTCGCGCCGGGCCAGCGTTGGCAACGCCTGACCGTTGTTATAGAAACCGTGGAAGTGGGTCATCGTGCGCCCCTGTGCGAGTGCAAGACTGTAGACCGCGGCTGGTTCCTGGTTAATGTCTTGCGGTGATTTGGATATTGGCGATGCAAATGATGTTTCCGCCGATATCAAATCTTGAGATTCGATCTGGTCATACGTTGGCAGTGGCGGCAGGCCGAGCTGTTGCGCCTGCTTGGAAAAGAACTCGATCTTGCGCGAGGGCGTATCGAAGTCCAGATCCGGATTGGCGACGTGCGAGATGTTGAGGGATCGAATACCACCTTCGGTGCGTAGTGCTGCCACAGTTGCGTGACCCGTGCAGGGATGATCGAGAATGGCATCAACCATCGCTTCTTCCGAGGCCCAGGGATGAAAGCCGGCAATGTTGAGACGTTCTGCGAGTTCCTTGATGACCCTGTACATCGAACGTGTCTCGCCGGGCGGCTCGAGTGCCTGTTCCATCAGGTACAGATGGGTGTGCGTCATCTTGCAACCCACTTCCTCGAGCCAGGCGGTGCCGGGCAACACGACGTCGGCGAAGCGCCGCGCCGTATCGTTCAGGAACAAGTCATAGCTGACCAGCAGCTTTGTGCGCGCTATTCCGCGCGCAACGTCGCCTGCATCGGCATAGGACGACAGCATATTGGTACCCATTAGCAACAAACTCTGTATGGTTCCGTCACGAAGCGCCGCGGTTACAGCGGGCATCTGATTCGGGACCTTTGCCTTGTTCGCATTGCCTGATTCGTCCAAATTACGACCGGGTTCGATGATGCTGCCGAGGGCGCGTCCGTGTGCCGCGCTGCCGTGGCGCGGTCCGAACCCACCCCCGGGAATGCCGACGTTTCCGGTCAGCGGCGGCAGGCAGGCAATTGCGCGCGCCGCTTGCCAGCCGTTGGCGCCTTTGTGCATTGAGCTTCCGCCAAGCACAATCATCGACGGTTGCGTTTGTGCGTAGCGTCTTGCCAGTGTGACGATTTTCTCGACCCCAACGCCGGTGATGCCGGCCGCCCACGCTGGCGAGAAGGTTTTGACGTGTGCTGCTAGTTGGTCGAAGCCGACGCTATGCTTGTTGACGAAGGATTCGTCATGCAGCTTTTCGAAGCAGATCACGTGCGCCATCGCCAGTGCCAGCGCAGCATCGGTTCCGGGGCGAATGATCAACACGTCGTCCGATTTTGCAGCCGCCTCGGTCCGGCGAACGTCGATCGTCACGATTTGCGCGCCGCGTTTCTTTGCGGCCAGCAAGTGCGGTGCGGTATTCGGCTGGCTGGTAAAGTTTGCAGCCCAGAGAATGATCATGCGGGAATGCTCGCCCATGTCCTCCTTGGTGTTGGTCTCGAGCATGCCGGTAAGCCCCAGTCCAAATGCACCCAGACCCCAGCAAATGCTGGTCGGGCTCCAGAACGTGCTGCCGTGGAAGTTCGCAAACCGGGCGAGTAATTGCGCGTTGATACGCGTCCCGTAATTGTTCGTGAAAGTGCCGTGGCCCGGCCAGATACCAACGGCTTCGGGGTTGCTCATGCCTGCGACGATACGGTCGTATGCTTCCTCCCAGGTCGCACGCCGGAATTCGTCGGTGCGATGATTCCGGATCAGCGGATAGCGCAGTCGCGCGGCATTGTCGATCACTTCCCGCGACGCCTGTCCGCGAATGCACAGGAATCCTTTGCTGTCAGGGTTGTCCTTATCCCCCTTGACGCTCACGAGCTTGTCATCGCGAACTTCAGCCAACATGCCGCACAGCGTCGGGTGGCAGTTCATCGGGCACATCGTACGGACGATTTTTGCGGTTTGTTCGCTCACCAGGAACTCTCTTGTTCTTCCCAATCGGAATAATTGGCGCAGTCATCTTATCAGGAAGGGTTGATTGCTTTGTCTGCCGCACTCCTCAGTGATTCAGCGCCGCGAGCAAATCCGAGGTGTGCGCTGTTTGTAAGTACATGAAAAAGCACGCCCGATGTACTGGTTAACGGCCGGCGGGAATCGCCCGGACCCGCTATGTATGATGTAATGATCCGGTTTTCGGCTTCCCTTGAATTCGAAAGCAAGACCCGGAGTGCGAAGACCGGAAATGACCTCTACATTGCGATCGTCAACTGATGGTATGGAGGTCCGGAAATGAACACAGCGATTGAAATGAAGAAAGTGGCGAACAAGGCAGTTGTGGCGGCAGCGACGATGAGCGATCCACGGTGGGCCTCGGTCCTCGCCCGCGACCCTGCGGCCGATGGCAAGTTCGTGTACTCGGTCAAGACCACCGGAGTGTACTGCCGTCCGTCATGCGCGGCACGCACTGCCCGTCCAGAGAATTTGCAATTTTATTCGACCTGTAGCGATGCCGAGCGCGCCGGTTTCCGGCCCTGCAAGCGTTGCAAGCCCGAACAGCCTTCACTGGAAGAACAACACGCGGCAAAAGTAGCCGCGATCTGCAAGATTATCGAAGAAGCCGAGACTGTGCCAAGTTTGAAGGAACTGGCAGAGCGCGCGGGATTGAGCACTTACCACTTTCACCGGGTCTTCAAGGCGGCAACCGGCGTGACGCCAAAATCCTACGCAGCCGCACATCGAGCCCGGCGGGTACGCAACGCCCTTGACGGAGATGGCACGGTGACCGACGCAATATTCGACGCAGGATACAACTCGGGCGGGCGCTTCTATGAAAAATCAAACGAGTTGCTCGGGATGACACCTTCGAGCTATCGCGCAGGCGGTGCCAGCACCGAAATCCGGTTTGCCGTTGGCGAGTGTTCGCTTGGAACCATTCTTGTTGCTGCCAGTGCACGCGGCGTTTGCGCCATCTTCTTCGGTGACGACCCTGATGTTCTGGTTCGCGAACTACAGGACCGTTTTCCCCGCGCTGATCTGATCGGTGGCGATGAGGCGTTCGAGGAGACCGTCGCCAAAGTCGTCGGATTTGTCGAAACGCCCGGACTGGGCCTGGATTTGCCGCTCGATGTGCGTGGAACCGCATTTCAGCAGCGCGTGTGGAAGGCGCTAACCGAAATTCCTGCCGGTTCGACCGTGACCTATACTGAAGTGGCGAGGCGTATCGGTTCGCCGAAAGCGGTTCGCGCAGTTGGGCGTGCCTGTGCAGTGAATGCCATTGCAGTTGCGATACCTTGCCATCGCGTTGTCAGAACTGACGGTACTTTGTCCGGATATCGGTGGGGAGTCGAGCGCAAGCGAGCCTTGCTCGAAGTCGAGCAAAAGAAACAAGCGCGCAAGCGAGCCCTGCTCGAGAAAGAGTTGAAGGGGTGAGCGCACGGGCGCATTTGACCTTGGCCCCCGCTGCGACCGGAAGCATCGCGAATCGTATCGAGGCACTCGACTGGCAAGGTATTTCGCTTGAGCTGGATGAGCGTGGAAGCGCAACGGTCAAACAGCTACTTTCACCGGACGAATGCAGTTCACTTTCCGCACTTTATGCTGAAGAGGATCGATTTCGCAGTCGCGTAGCAATGCAGCGGCACGGTTTCGGGCGCGGCGAGTACAAATATTTCACGTATCCATTGCCGCACGTGATTTCCAGTTTGCGAACAGCTCTCTACCCGCGCCTGGTGACTGTCGCCAATCGATGGAACAGCGCAATGGAAATTGCGATTCGATATCCGCCGGAACATGACGACTTCTTGTCGCGCTGCCATGCGGCAGGGCAGGTGAGACCGACTCCGTTGCTACTAAAGTACGGCCGTGACGATTACAACTGTTTGCATCAGGATCTGTATGGCGAACACGTATTTCCGTTGCAGGTCGCGATTCTGTTACCGGATCCAGACACCGATTTCACCGGCGGCGAGTTCGTGATTACTGAACAACGCCCGCGAATGCAGTCACGGCCAGAGGTGGTCGCGCTTCGCCAGGGCGACGCAGTGATATTCTCGGTATGCCATCGTCCTGTGCAGGGCAAGCGTGGCGTATACCGTGTCAATCTCCGGCATGGCGTGAGCCGTGTGCGTGACGGAACGCGGTTCACTGCAGGTGTGAGTTTTCACGATGCCGAATGAATACGGCGGGACAATGCGGCTGTTCGACGATCCCGTGGACGCAGGATCGAAGCGTGAGTCACTCGGGGCGGGTGCGGTGGTGCTGCGCGGATTGGCAATCGGGCACACGGAAAGGCTGCTTAGCGCAATAGACCAGGTGGTTTCCAACGCGCCCTTGCGTCATCAGACCACTCCGGGAGGATTCCGTATGTCGGTGGCAATGTCCAATTGCGGTCCGGTGGGATGGGTTAGCGACGAAAGCGGCTATCGCTACGATTCGAACGATCCGCTAAGCGGTGACCCCTGGCCGGACATGCCGGACTGTTTTTCCAGCCTGGCACAAGATGCTGCAGTCGAGGCGGGCTTTGTTCGCTTCGAACCCGATGCCTGCCTGATCAATCGCTACGAGCCCGGGGCCAAACTGTCACTGCACCAGGACCGGGATGAACGCGATTTTGGTGCACCCATTGTTTCGGTATCACTTGGCGTTCCCGCGACGTTTCTGTTTGGCGGGCTGAAGCGTTCGGATCGTCAGCGCCGGCTTCCGCTTCGGCACGGCGATGTGGTGGTGTGGGGCGGACCTGCACGGCTGCGTTATCACGGGATATTGCCGCTGAAGGAGGATCGTCATCCTGCTTTGGGCAAACGCAGAATCAATCTTACGTTTCGCAAGGCGCGTTGACGTGCCGCTAGTTGCGAAGGAACGAGTACAAAGCGTTATATTGCGATACTTGCCTCAATTTTTGAGCGCTCTGCCAGGAGGAAAGGAATGAATAACGAAAAATCCAGGGTCGGCTGTATCGGTGCGGGCGTTCTTGGCGCGGCGATCATGCGCCGGCTGATCGACTGTGGCTTTGCGCCGGTCGTATGGAATCGAAACAGGGAGAAGCTCGCCGATCTGCTGAAGGCGGGTGCGAGCGAGACGTCGAGCCCGGCAGAGCTGACCCGTTCAAGTGCGTTTGTGATTTCCTGTGTCAGTGACGGCGCGGCACTGGAACAGATCGTCTTCGGCGAAGATGGCGTCGCGCTGGCGGGCAGTGCTGACAAGGTTCTGGTCGACATGTCTACGTGTGCGGTTGCACAGACGCAAGACATGGCGACACGCCTAATGAATGAGTGTGGAATGGCATGGCTGGATGCACCGATTTCAGGCGGTGCACCTGCCGCTCTCGAGGGAAAAATGGCCGTCATGGTCGGCGGACAGCCGGACGTCTTTGAACGGGCTCGTCCAGTTTGGGATGCGCTGGCCGGCCGGGCGACATTGATGGGGCCGACCGGCGCTGGGCAGGCAACCAAGATGATCAATCAGGTGCTGGTGTCGACCGGACTCGCAATATTGGCCGAAGCATGCGGTTTAGCCGAACGTGCCGGGATAGATGCGGCACAAATTCCGCAGGCATTGGCCGGCGGGCGCGCGGACTCCCGTCAGTTGCAGGAAATGTTTCCCAAAATGGTGGCATCCGATTTTTCGATTACTGGACGTGCCGCGCTGATGCTCAAGGATCTGGAACTCATTCACGATCTTGCTCGCGACTCTGGCGCGCCGATACCGCTGACTGCAAACGTTACCGAACTGTTCCGCAAGATGGTCGCCGACGGTCTGGGCGACCGGGACAATTCCGAGATGGTTAATTTCTATCGCCCGGCGAGAGACTGAACAGGACTTCGAATATCGCAGGGCAGTCCTGGCGCAATGCGCTGCGCTATACCAAGAGGCCTAGGCAGCTTTGGCTTCTTCTCCGGAAACAAGCCGGGCTGATTCGTCATCGCAAATATAGCGGGCAGTGATCGAGTCGTCCTGCATGGTTTCCAGATGCACATCGAAGCGCCACAGGTGATGAAGGTGCTTCATCACTTCTATGGCTTCGTCTTCGGCCAGCGGAATTCGGTCGTGTTGCAGGTGCCGGATAGTCATGGAACGATCCCCGCGTAGATCGATTTTCTGTACCTGTATGTTCGGTTCCAGATGGCTGAGGCTGTATTGTTGGGCCAGTTCCTCGCGAATGCGCCGATAACCGTTATCGTTGTGGATCGCGGTGACTTCGATTTCACTTTCCTTGTCGTCATCGACAATACCGAACAGCTTCAGATCGCGGATAACCTTCGGTGACAGGAACTGAAGAATGAAGCTTTCATCCTTGTAGTTTTCCATCGCGTGATGCAGGGTGTCCAGCCAGTTGCTACCCGCAATGTCCGGAAAGAATCGCTTGTCCTCCTCGGTCGGATGTTCGCTTATCCGGCGAATATCGGTAAACATCGCGTAGCCCAGTGTGTATGGATTGATTCCGCTGAAGTTCGGTGAGTCGAATGAAGGTTGATAGATGACGTTTGTATGCGACTGCAAAAACTCGAGCATGAATCCGTCGGTTACCAATCCCTCATCGTAGAGCGTGTGCAGCAAGGTGTAATGCCAGAACGTCGCCCAGCCTTCGTTCATGACCTTGGTTTGCCGCTGCGGATAAAAATACTGGGTAATCTTGCGGACGATTCTTACGATTTCCCGCTCCCACGGCTCGAGCAGTGGCGCCCTCTTCTCTATGAAGTAGAGCAGGTTCTCCTGTGGTTCGGCAGGAAACGTCGGCCACTCCTCGACCTTGGCTTTCGGTTTCTTCGGAATCGTGCGCCACAAGTCATTGACCTGCGCCTGAAGAAACTCTTCGCGCTCTTGCTGGCGTTGCCTTTCATCCTCGGCAGAAATCGAAGCCGGACGGCGAAATCGATCTACGCCGTAGTTCATCAGTGCGTGGCACGAATCCAGAAGCGATTCCGTTGCGTCGACACCGTATCGTTGTTCGCATTGCGCGACGTATTTCTTCGCGAACAGCAGATAATTGACAATTGCACTTGCGTCGGTCCAGGTCTTGAACAGGTAGTTGCCTTTGAAGAAGGAATTGTGTCCGAAGCATGCATGCGCAATCACCAATGCCTGCAAAGTCAGCGTGTTTTCCTCCATCAGGTAGGCGATGCACGGGTTCGAGTTGATGACCAGTTCGTATGCGAGTCCGATATGACCACGGCGGTAGTGTTGCTCGGTGGTCAGGAACTGCTTGCCGAAAGACCAGTGGTGGTAGCCGACCGGCATGCCGGTTGACGAGTAGGCATCCATCATCTGTTCCGCGCTGATGATCTCGATCTGGTTCGGGTAGGTATCAAGGCGATAGCTTTCTGCAACGCGGGCGAGTTCGATTTCGTAGGCTTCCACGTCTTCGAAAGTCCACTCGGACCCTTCGGCGATAGGTTTGCGTTTGCTCATGCAGGTTTCTTCTCGAAAAGTTCGTGAAACACCGGGAAGATATCCGGCGGGCCAGTCACTTTCTTCATCGCAAAGTTGTCCGGAAACTCTCCGGAAATTTCGTCATAGGCGTGCCAGAGTTCCTGGTCGCTACCTGAATTGATTTCGATATACGCGTAGTGCTGCACCACTGGCAGGATGCTCGATTGCAGCAGGTCGCGGCATAGCGGCGAATCGTCTGACCAGTTCTCGCCGTCCGACGCCTGGGCGGCGTAGATATTCCAGTCGCTGGTGGGATACCGCTCTCGAACGATTTGCTCCATCATTTTGAGGGCACTGGATACGACGGTGCCGCCGGTTTCTCTGGAATAGAAGAATTCTTCTTCGTTGACTTCGCTCGCGACGGTGTGATGGCGGATGAATACGACTTCGATCTTTTGATAGTTTCGCTTCAGAAACAGGTGCAAAAGAATAAAGAACCGCTTGGCGAGGTTCTTGATTTCCTGCGCCATGGAACCCGATACGTCCATCAAACAGAACATCACCGCCGCGGTCGTCGGTACGGGTGGATGTAGTTGTTGTACCTTAGATCGAAATCGTCAAGAAACGGAATCTGGTTCAGGCGCCGGCGCAGCCGGTCCAGCTTGATGTTGATTTCGCGCACCCGGTCTTCTGATCCAAATTGCCGCGCAACCGTTTCGAGTTCTTCCTCCAGTGCCTTGATTTGCCGCCGGATGGCACCGCCGAGTGCGATGCGGCGCGCGTGCGCACCGCGAAGCGACTGAACGATATTCAGGCGTGCGGGTATGCCTTCATTGGAGTAGCCGCCTCTGACCAGTTTGTAGGCTTCAGCGTCCTTGAGTTGTTTCTTGACAAGGTTTGGCAGTTCCAGATCCTCGAACATGAACTCGAGAAACTCCTGCTGGGTGAGTTCGAATACGAACTCGTCCATGCCTTCGCCACTATTGCTGGCTTGTCCCCCACTGCCACCACCGCCGCCTGATGGGCGGGCGATTTTGTCGCCGGTTACAAATTCCTTGTTGCCTGGCAAGATCCGCTGTTGCCTGCCGCCACGACCATGGCGAAATTGCGGCTCCGATACATCCTTTCGCGGGATGCTGATTTGATCTCCGCGATCGGTGTCAGTGATGCTGCGCTTGTTTACCGCGTCGGCAACAGCCTCTTTGATGTGCTTGCGGTAGCGGCGCAGGAACCGTTGCCGATTAACGGCACTTTTGTACTTACCGTTTTGCCGACGATCGATTAACTGGAATGCCACGGAGCATTACTGCGATTTGCGAACCCGCAAGTACCACTCGAACAGGAGGCATACCTGTTTTTCGGTGTAACCGTGATCGGTCATCCTGTTCACGAAATCGCCGTGTTTGGATTTGTCTTCCTCTGACGCTTTCGGATTGAACGAGATCACTGGCAGCAAGTCTTCAGTACTTGAGAACATGTTCTTTTCGATGACCAGGCGCAGCTTTTCATAACTGTTCCAGGCGGGGTTGTTGCCATCGTTTGACGCGCGCGCACGCAGCACGAAATTGACGACCTCGTGCCGGAAGTCTTTCGGATTGCCGATGCCGGCAGGTTTCTCGATTTTTTCGAGTTCGTCGTTCAAAGCTGCGTGGTCGAGGATATCGCCAGTGTCGGGATTGCGAAAATCCTGATCCTGTATCCACAGGTCGGCATAGGTAATATAGCGGTCGAAAATGTTTTGGCCGTACTCGGAATAGGATTCCAGGTAGGCAGTCTGAATTTCCTTGCCGATGAACTCGATGTATTGCGGCGTAATGAATTCTTTCAGGAAATTCATGTGGCGTTCACTGACATCGGTGGGAAACTGTTGCTGGACGATTTGCTGCTCGAGCACGTATAGCAAATGCACCGGGTTGGCCGCAATTTCGCAAGAGTCGAAATTGAACACTTTTGACAGGATCTTGAACGAAAACCGCGTTGACAGCCCGTCCATGCCTTCGTCCACGCCGGCGTTGTCCCGGTATTCCTGGATTGATTTCGCCTTTGGGTCGATGTCTTTCAGGTTCTCGCCGTCGTAGATGCGCATCTTGGAGTAGATGCTCGAGTTTTCGGGTTCCTTGAGCCGCGTTAGCACCGCGAAGCGCGCCAGCATTCGAAGCGTGTCCGGCGCGCACGGCGCTTGATACAAGGCGCTGTTTCGAAGCAATTTTTTGTATATTTCGATTTCCTGGGTAACTTGCAGCGAATACGGAACCTTGACGATATTGACGCGATCGATGAACGCCTCGTTATTCTTGTTGTTCCTGAACGTCTGCCACTCCGCCTCGTTGGAGTGCGCCAGGATAATGCCGTTAAACGGTATCGAACCGATAGACTCTGTACCGTTATAGTTGGCTTCCTGGGACGCCGTAAGCAGCGGGTGTAATACCTTGATCGGCGCCTTGAACATCTCGACGAATTCGAGAATGCCCTGATTGGCTCTGCACAAACCGCCCGAATAACTGTATGCATCGGTATCGTTCTGCTGAAATTCTTCCAGCTTTCGGATATCGACTTTTCCGACCAGCGCAGATATGTCCTGGTTGTTCTCGTCTCCGGGTTCGGTCTTTGAAACCGCCACCTGATTGAGTACGGATGGATAGCGCTTCACGACACGGAACTGACTGGCGTCACCGTTGAATTCGCGCAGACGCTTTGCCGCCCACGGCGACATGATGGATTTTACGTAGCGACCCGGTATTCCGTACTCTTCTTCAAGTATGCGGCCGTCTTCCGATGGATCGAATAACCCCAATGGCGTTTCCTGTATTGGGGACCCTTTCAGCGCGTAGAAGGGCGTTTTTTCCATCAGTTGTTTGAGTTTTTCGGCCAAAGAGGATTTACCGCCGCCGACCGGGCCAAGCAAATAGAGAATTTGCTTCTTTTCTTCCCGGCCCTGCGCAGCGTGTCTGAAAAACGACACGATCTACTCGATGCACTCTTCCATCCCGAAGAATTCGTCGAAAACCGGGTAGCGCTTGATAACTTTGTTGGAAAATATTCTGCTTAGGCGCGGGTCCTTCGATGTCTCGATCAAGTCGGGCTCACCGATGGCCAGCAAGAGGCGCTCCGCGGCATTGGCGTAAGCGCTCGGATCATTCTTGCAGATCTCGAGATATTCTTTCAGGCTATATTCTTGTTGTTGTGTATCTTCGTACCGCGTTTGGTAATGACTGAAGATACTCATCTGGTCTCTCCTTGCGTCTGCCGTTAACTGATTCGCTTTGCAAAAAGTTGTCGTTTAATGCCAGACATCATTTCAAAGCTCGCCAGTAATTAGTCAAAGTCCAAAGCTAATGGTCCCTCCTGGAAACTGCCGTTATCTGATTCGCTTCGCATACCCGGTTCGTTCAGAAGCGCATCACTTGTTGGAAAAGTTCACAAGCTAATAGTGTGCCATCAGTTGCATAACGCATTGCTGACACACGTCTGAAAATGTGACGTTAAACGCCACAGAAGGATTCGGCATCAAATGCCGATTTTGGTTTCGTTGCATGGCCAACTTCGCATCGAACGCAATGAGTCAACGATCGCCGAGCACACGGTGCGCGTAACTTGACCCCGTAAGCAAACAGTCTGGATGCATTGCCGGACAGGGAATTGCAAGGAAGAGGTAACGGCTAGTCACTTCTTCATCTCTCCACCGGCTAGCCTGCAGATTTCGTTAACGCGGTTGCCCTGCCCGTGCATTCGAGAAACGAATGATCGGCATCGGGAAACTTTCGCGCGTTCCCGGTCGATTGCAACCTGTACCTATGCGCTTTCAGGAAAGAACTGCGGGCACAGCTTGAACGATTTGGCACACGGAAACCGTTTCGCAAAAATGGTAGTTGACCGCGGAGGCCAGCAGAGCAACTACGCGTCCGTGACTTTGCTTTTTGCGCAAGAATGGCATTGAGACATCGCCACGCTTGTATTTCGAACGCAGCAATTTCAAACGCGGCAGTTTCAGCCGCCGCGAATCGCAGGTATCAGATGAACTTCGCTATCAGGTTCGATGGGCGCAAACCACACATCCTGAAAAATTTCGCCATCGATGGCGATGGCGAAACTGTCCTGTTCCAGATGTGGTGCTAATTCAGGGTAGCGCTCACTCAGCATGCGCAGCAGCTGCTTGACATTGCGTGCGTCGAGTTCAACATGCGCATCCCCGCCGGCTAACTGCTGCAAGCTGCCGCTGAGGATGACGCTGGCCAAGGCAGTCGGCCCTTGCTTCCTGTCTTTACTTCCGCGCTACGTTGCTTGATTCGAGTCGATCGCGTCAAGAACGCGCGGTGGTGACATTGGCAAATCTGTAAAACGCACACCGGTCGCATGCGACACTGCATTGGCGATGGCACCCATCGGTGGGACGATTGGCGTCTCGCCAACGCCGCGCACGCCGTACGGATGGTTCGGATTGGGAACTTCCACGATCACCGTATCGATCATCGGCACGTCCGAACAGACCGGAATGCGGTAATCGAGAAAGCCAGGGTTCTCCAGACGTCCTTTGTCGTCGTAGATATACTCTTCATTGAGCGCCCAGCCGATGCCTTGCACTGCGCCACCTTGCATCTGCCCTTCGACATAACTCGGATGCACTGCTTTGCCAGCGTCCTGGATCGCGGTGTAGCGCAGGATCTTGACCGCGCCGGTTTCCGGATCGACTTCAACGTCAACCAGATGCGTGGCCAGACTCGGTCCGGCACCGGTGGCATTGATCGCGGCATTGCCGATGATGGGGCCGCCGGTCTTGCCGGCAGTTTTAGCCAGTTCGACGAGTGACAGCGACTTGGCTTCGCCCGAGCCAGTGAAACGCGCATGCCCGTCTACCCACTCCACTTCTTCCATCGGAACTTCCCAAAGTTTCGCGGCGCGGTCGCGCAGTATCTCGATAACTTCGCGAGCCGCCTGGACAATTGCCATGCCGCTGGAGAACGTGACTCGGCTACCGCCGGTAAGGAAGTTGAATCCCAGTGAACTGGTATCACCAATAATAGGGTGGACGTGCTCGAGAGGAATGCCCAGTTCTTCCGCGGCCATCATTGAAAGTGAAGCGCGCGAACCGCCGATATCCGGTGTGCCGACTACCATTGCCACACTGCCATCTTCACCGACATTGAGCGAAGCGCAGGTCTCGCCGCCGATATTGAACCAGAATCCCGAGGCGACGCCGCGGCCCTGATTAGCTTTTAGCGGTGCTGCGTAGTGCTCATGGGCACGTGCGGCCTGCAGTGTCTGCACCAGGCCGATCGGGCCGAGTTTCGGCCCGTATGGCGCGCGTGTACCTTCCTTGGCGGCATTCTTCAGCCGGAAGTCGACCGGATCCATATTGATCTTGAGTGCGACTTCGTCCATTACGCTTTCGACGGCAAATTCCGCGATGGGTCCGCCCGGGGCGCGGTAGGCAGCGACCTTGGGGCGATTTACGACGACGTCGAATCCGATGACGCGCACGTTTTCCAGTTCGTACGGTGCAAATGCGCACATTGCGCCTGGCTGGACCGGCGAACCCTGGAACGCGCCAGCCTGATATTTGAGCAATGCGTCGGCGGCGGTTACTGTGCCGTCTTTGGTTGCTCCTACCTTGATCCAGAGTTTGGCACCGGACGTTGGCCCGCTCGCCTGGAAAACTTCTGTGCGCGACATCACCATCTTCACCGGTTGGCAAGCCTCGCGTGAAAGGGCCAGCGCCAGTGGTTCCAGATAAACGACTGTTTTGCCACCGAATCCGCCACCGATTTCAGAAGCGGTGACGCGCAATTGCGACACTTCCATTCCGAGCAACTTGGCACAAAACGCGCGCACGATGAATTGCCCCTGGGTGGTGCACCATAGTTCGGCCTGACCGTCTTCCGATACGCTCGCCAGGCATGCATGCGGTTCGATATAGCCCTGGTGCACTGGTTTTGTGGTGAATTCGCGTTCGACGACAACATCGGCCTTGGCGAAGCCCGCGTCCAGGTCGCCGAAGCCGAATTCGACCCGTTTAGCAATGTTGGACGGTTTCTCCGGCTTCGGATCGGCACCGATGGTGTACATGTCATCGTGTAGCAACGGCGCATCGGGCTGCATCGCTTTTTCCACGTCAATGACATGGGGCAGCACTTCGTAATCTACCTCGATCAGCGACAGTGCCTGTGCTGCGACAGCGTCACTTGTCGCTGCTACTGCAGCGACAGCGTGGCCTTCGTAGAGCGCCTTGTCACGGGCCATGACGTTGCGCGTTATGTCCCTGAAATTCACCATCATCTCGCCCGCCGGAACGAACTCTGAAGGCAGGTCGCACAGGGCATCGGCGGTAATCACCGCCTTCACGCCTTTGAGCGCCCGCGCTTTGGAGGCATCGATGGATTTGATGCGTGCGTGGGCGTGCGGACTGCGCAGGACCCGGCCTATCAGCATGTTAGGCACATGCATGTCAGCACCAAATTTGGCGCGGCCGGTTACCTTGTCCATACCGTCCGGGCGCAACGGGCGTGTTCCGACAACTTTTAGTTCACGTTCGACCAGATCGGGAATAATCATGTCGTTCATCGCGTTACTCCTTTTATCAGTTCTTTCCTGGCAATTTTCTTTCGATCGATATTCATTCGATCAATTCTCTTGCCTCAGGCGCCTTCGGTCACTGCCTTTTTGGCGGCCTTGCCGCTCTTGCTCGTCGCGCCTCTCATCTGGGCGGCAGTATCAAGCACTGCGCGCACAATTTTGTCGTAGCCCGTACAGCGGCACAGGTTGCCCGCCAGCCAGAACCGGACCTCTGTCTCGGACGGGTCGGCATTTCGCTCCAGCAGCGCTTTAGCCGCGACGAGAATACCGGGCGTACAAATGCCGCACTGGAGCGCTGCGTGCTCCAGGAACGTTTGCTGCAGCGGATGCAACGTATCGCCGCTGGCCATGCCTTCAATGGTTTCCACCTTGCGGCCCTGTGCTTCCACACCGAGGACAAGACATGCGCATACCAGGCGACCATCCAGCATGACGCTGCATGCGCCGCAGTCGCCTGACGAGCAGCCTTCCTTGCTTCCGGTCAGATACAGTTCATCGCGCAATACATCAAGAAGCGTTTGCTCGGTTGCGCACAGAAACTCCACTTCGTTTCCGTTTACGGTTGTTTCGACATGATGCTTGGTCATTGTTGTTTTCTCGCTCCTATTTCCTTGAGGTGGCGCGTTCGTAGGCGATTCCTGCTGCGCGTCGCGCAAGTACGCCGGCAACCTTGATGCGGTAGGCAACGGTTCCGCGCTTGTCGTCAATGGGATTGCATGCTGCGCTGGCCGCAGCGGCCAGCGCCTTGAGCGCGCCGCCGTCTACCTTGGTTCCGATCAATGCCTTGGCGCCATCGCCAACCAGCAGCGGCGTTGGGGCGACCGCACCCAGTCCGACGCGTGCGTGCGTGCACACGCCTTTTGCGTCGAGCGCCAGTGCGACACCGGCACCAACAACGGCGATGTCCATTTCGGTACGGGGAATGAAGCGCAAATATGCGTCGCCAGCTCTCGCAGGCGGGTTAGGAAGCCTGAACCCAAGCACGAATTCGCCGCGCGCAAGGGAGTTCTGCCCCGGTGCGGTGACGATTTGTTCGACCGGAACCTCGCGCTGACCCTTGACGCCGACGACTTCGCAGACAGCGCCCGCAGCGATGAGTGCTGGCACGGTATCGGCGGCGGGTGACGCATTGCAAAGGTTGCCACCGAGGGTGGCACGACCCTGGATTTGCGTTGAACCGATGAGTTCCAATGATTCCACAACGCCGGGCCAGGCAGCTGCGAAGGCGGCGTGTTCGCCGATCTCCGCGCACGGTGTCGCAGCGCCGACGCGCCAGCCTTGAGAATCATTCTCAATCCCGCGCAAGCGCGGCACATCTTTCAGATCAACCACAAGTTTCGGCGCGACCATGCCGGCGCGCAGCTTTACCAGTAAATCCGTACCGCCTGCAAGTACGTGGGCGCCATCCTTGGACAGCAACCCGGCCGCGTCCTCTGCGCTAGTGGGTGTTTGGTAGTCCATTTCTAAAGTCTTCCCCTCTCGATGTGTATTGCTCGATGTATATTGCGTCGCAATGCATTCCGGTTTGCCTGCCAGCATCGGCGCCAGCTCGGCGAAGACCAGCGGATGCGGCGTGTAGCTTGAACTCTACATTGTCTTCACCAAAATCCATGCCTTCACGAACATCTATCCGAGGGAGTTTACCCGAAACGGACGAAGTATCGGTTCGCGTGTGGCCGATATTATGACAAGACTGTGGCGACGCGCATGCACCTGTGAATCATCTTGAGTCCGGCAGACTGTTACCTCAACCGGAATTTCTTGCCGTACCTGGCGGGAAGTTCATCAAATCAGCGTAACCAGTATTGCCTGGCTGCGTACGGACACGCCGGACGCTCCACCAGTTGGTTGCGGCCACAACGGTCAATACCACGCATCCGGTACAAGTTGCGTTTTGAAAAGTCGGGAACACCCATTTCCCGGTGCTGGCGGACTGCGAGTTCGCGGTCAAAATGTGAGGTGGTCGGCATGTAGCGGACCGTAATTGCCCGGCGCTGCTTGGCTGTGTCGTTACTATGCGATCCGTGAATGAGATACAAATCGAACAGGATCATCTGGCCTGATTCGATTTCGATCGGCTCTTCCTTGGCAAATCCGAGCGCGCGCCAATCCAGTTCCTGATTAAGGGTGAGCGCGGTCGCATCTACCGTGCGATGTTCGTAGAGCTTACGCGGTCGATGGGATTCTGAAATAACCCGCATGCAGCCGTTGTCGATGGTGGCGTCATCAAGTGCCAGCCAGACGCTGGTCGTGGCGAGCGGCCGCATTGGCCAGTATTGGCCATCCTGGTGCCATGGTGTCGCGACGCCGTCATGCGCCGGTTTTCCGAATACCCCTGTTCCCCAGACCGCGATGTCGGGACCGGTGAACGCTTCGACAAGGTCCAGAACATCCTTGGCGCCGGCAAACGACAGAATGCCCGGCGCGAATTGTTGCAAGTCCGGGAGGTAGTCACGCTTTTCTGGCCGAGTCTGCAGCGCTTTTTCGACGAGCGTTTGCAATTGCCGCCAGCGGTCTGTCGACAAACGCCATTGGGGTACTACCCAACCGTTCTTGTGAAAATGTTCTTTATCTGCAGCCGTGATCATGTAAGTGGTGATCATGTAAGTTGAAGCGCCCGGATCTGCGTTACTCGCGGCCCGCCTCTGAAGCAATTGTCGTTTTCGATTCCGGCGCGCAGGGCCTGATGTGCAGAAAAGGTACTTGCCGCGTTGCGCGTGCTAAAGATCGGTCTTGTATCTTGATCGCACGGCAGCATCGAATGCGTCAATCTCTTGCGTGTCCAGGGCGCCGTGCTCGGCAATTTCATTTCCGAACGAGATTTCGATAGCTTCCGTCCAGGTGCTGGATTTCCACAGTTCGGCGCGAAGAAACGCCTTGGCGCAGTGGAAGTAAACTGCGTCAATTTTGATGCGAATTAGAAGCAGTGCGGCCGAGCCGCGCGCGGAAAGCTCTTCGCATCGTTGCGCATCATCATCGAGTTCGGCGCGTCCTTCCACTCTCAGCGTTTCGCAGGTGCCCGGCACCACAAATATCAGAGCGACTTTTGGGTTGGCGAGAATGTTTTCCAGGGTGAACGCCAATTTGTTGCCCTTGCGTTCGGGAATGACGAGGGTGTTATCGTCTTCGATGCTGACGAAACCAGGCGCATCGCCTTTTGGCGAGACTTGCGGCAAGTTGTCTGACCCACAGGTTGCAAGAAACGCCATCGGTGAACGGGCAATGAAATTTTTCGCGACAGCATTCAGCCGCGAGTGAATTTTGCGGCGTACCAGTTCGTTCGGCGTACCGATAAGCTCGCGCAGGCGTTGAGTCGATTGGATGGCTGCCATAGTGGTGACCGCTGGTACATAGGGGGCGCAAATTCGCCGCCCTTTGTTCTGCTAGTTCCCTCTATTTCATCGTCGGCATAACGAACTCGGCACCTTTGCGGATGCCGGTTGGCCAGCGGCTGGTCACAGTCTTCAGGCGCGTGTAAAACCGTACGCCTTCCGGGCCGTATGCATAATGGTCTCCGAACAGCGAACGTTTCCAGCCACCAAAGCTGTGGAAGGCCATCGGTACCGGAATGGGGACGTTGATGCCGACCATGCCGATTTGAATCCGCGTCGAGAATTCCCTTGCAGCATCGCCGTCGCGCGTGAATAGCGATACACCATTGCCGAATTCATGTGCGTTGATCAGATTCACCGCAGATTCGAAATCGGGTACCCGTACGATGGACAGTACCGGTCCGAAAATCTCTTCCTTGTATATGGTCATGTCAGGCTTGACGTTGTCGAACAGGCAACCGCCAATGAAGAAGCCTTTCTCATGACTCTCGACTTTGTGTCCGCGGCCATCGACAACCAGGGTCGCTCCTTCTTTGGCGCCTTTGTCGACATATCCGCTGACCTTGTCAAGATGCTGTCTGGTGACCAGGGGGCCCATGTCAGGGTTGCCTTCGGCGCCGTTATCGATCTTCAATGATTTAGCGCGGATAGCAAGTTTTTCGACCAGTTTGTCCGCCACATTGCCAACAGCAACGCCGACTGAAATTGCCATACAGCGTTCGCCTGAGGAACCATACGCTGCGCCGGTGAGCGCATCGACCGCCTGGTCGAGATCCGCGTCGGGCATGACGACGAGGTGATTTTTTGCGCCGCCGAGCGCTTGCACACGCTTGCCGGCGGCGGTGCCGGTGCGATAGACATACTCGGCAATCGGCGTCGAACCGACGAAGCTGATCGCCGACACGCGCGCATCATTGAGCAGCGTGTCGACGGCGACTTTGTCGCCATGCACGACGTTGAAGACGCCTTCGGGCAAGCCCGCTTCCTTGAGCAGATTGGCAAGATAAACACTTGCAGACGGATCACGCTCGGACGGTTTGAGTACAAAAGTGTTCCCACATGCGATCGATATCGGGAACATCCACATCGGCACCATGACCGGGAAATTGAACGGCGTAATTCCGGCGCACACACCCAGTGGCTGTCTGACTGAATAGCTGTCTATGCCTGTGCCGATCTGCTCGGTGTACTCGCCTTTGAGCAGCTGTGGAATGCCGCATGCAAATTCGACCACTTCGAGCCCGCGAATAACTTCGCCTCTCGCGTCAGAGAGCACCTTCCCATGCTCGCTTGTGAGGATGGCGGAGAGCTTGTCCATGTCGCGTTCGATCAGTTCCTTGAACTTGAACATGATTCGTGCGCGCTTGAGCGGCGGTGTCGCCGCCCATGCGGGGAGGGCCTTGTGCGCAGCCTCAATTGCAGCGCTGACTTCGGCTTCGGTTGCGAACGGCACGCGCCCGGTGACTTCGCCCAGGGCCGGGTTAAATACGTCCCCGAAACGGTCACTGTTACCGCGCACTTCGCTGCCATTGACGAAATGTGTGATTTCTTTCGGGAGTATCGTGTCCTTGGTTGCAGGTTTGTTCATGTCTTCCTCACGTTGAATATTGTTGGTTTGGCCTGGTTGCCACATTGAGTTCAGCTAGTTTGATTTTGTCCAGTCGCGGCGTCGAACGCGTCGTCCAACGGATAGATCGGACGACGTAAATGTTCGTAGTTGAACATGGTCCAGTCTGATGAGCCCACGCCCACTCCGTCGCAGTAAACGGCGTCCTTGGCAATCGGCAAGAACACCGGGCGAAAATACATGCGAGACTTGAGCAGCAGGAATTTCTTGCGTGTCGGGTCGATTCCGACACTGGTAAATACGCCAACATCCCATGGTTCCTGGAGGCGTTCGGTTATCACGATATCCGCCGCGTCGGTAGAGAAAACGACGGTGCGGCCCATCATCGCGCGCACGCCGGTGAATTGCGGTCCGGTGATGGTGTACTCGCCATCGGTAATAGCGCGAACGACACCGGTGAGTTCCATCGGCTCACCCTTGCGATTAATTGCCGGCATGTCCATCTTGCCACCGACAGGCAGCGTGACTTGAGCGCCCACTCCGGCCTTGATCAGTATGTCCACGGCCTCCGGGTCGCGGATTGGCCCAACGGCGATGTCGTTCATGCCTTGACGCAGCGCTTCTTTCAGAACGTGCATCGTATCCTGGGTTGCACCGGTCGCGCAGTTGTCCGGGTGGTCAAGCAACAGGATCGGGCCATCGGCCATTTGCTTCGCCTGTCCCAATAGCTTCGCCTTGGCAATAGCCTGCTCAAGCGGCTCGTCGCGCCAGATGAAGTCCTCTTTCTTTGACCACGCGACAGAGAGGATGTAATCGCGCGCCGTTTCGGCGGCGGCGCGGTCGCCATCGGTGATGACGATAGTGCTCATACCTGCTTGCGGGATGTCGGCCATCGGAAAGCCGCCGAATGCGGAAGCTGCCAGAGCGCCATCTCGTTGAACCTGGCGCGCCGCATTGGCGTAGTCTTTCATTGCGCCTTCGTCCGTATTCATTTTTAGCGTTTGCGCGAGGATCGGCACGTTTCCCCATACCATCACCGGTTTGACTTCGCCCTTCAGGTAGCGCAGCAATACGCTACCGGCCAATTCACCGGTTTCGTACATATCTATATGTGGATAGGTCTTGTAACCGGCTATAACATCAGAGTTACTAACCATTTGTTCCGTTACGTTGGCATGCAGATCGAGTGAGACTGCGATCGGCGTGTCGGGCGAGACTGCGCGCACTTTCGCCAGCAGGGTGCCTTCACCGTCACCGGTCCGATCCTTCACCACCATTGCGCCGTGCAAATCAAGGAATATCGCATCGCAGCCTTTTGCCGCTTCCTCGCATATCAGATCGCAAAACCGGTCGTAGGCCGCGGGGTCGACTGGCCCGCTCGGGTAAGCGAAACCCGCAACCGGGGTAACAATCTCTGCATTTTCTTTTTCTGCAAGATCAATGAATGCGCCGATAGGTGTACGTGTGCCTTTCATCGCCCGGTACGCTTCCGCGCCCAGATACGCACCATTCGGTCCGAAAGATTCCCATGGGGTCGGGACCGGCGAGAACGTATTGGTCTCGTGTTCCATTTGAGCAATGACGAATTTCATTGGGAGTGCGTATTCATATCAATTCAACAAAAGTTCTGACCGCAGATGAACAGCGTAAAGCATAAGTCGAAGGGAAGACCAACTCAGATTCCGATGCGCGATCGATCAAGAACGCGTTTGCCACATGCCCGTATTGTCCGGGTTTGATTTTACTTTGTGCCTATTTGCCTCGGCGGCGAATCTTCAACGTTTGTGTCGCGATCAACTTCCCTACGCCATCGACTTCAGCGCGTCGCCAAGCGTGCCGGCAATTTCATCGACATGACTCCTGGTTGCAATCAGTGGTGGCGTCAGCGCAATCGTTTCTCCGCCTGAACGCACCAGCACGCCATTCTGATAGCACTTCACAAATGTTTCATAAGCGCGTTTGCCGGGGTGGCCGGGAATCGGTTCCAGTTCTACACCGCACATCAGACCGAAGTTGCGAACGTCGATAACGTGGGGCAGGCCTTTGAGCGAATGAACGGCTTCCTCGTAATAAGGTGCGAGTTCCCTGCTGCGATCAAACAGGCTTTCCTGTTCGTAAATATCCATTGTGGCGATTGCCGCCGCGGTGGCCAGCGGATGGCCCGAGTACGTATAGCCGTGGAAGAATTCGATGACTTCTTCAGACCCGTCCATGAACGCGTCGTAAATCTCCTTCTTCACCAGCACGCCGCCAAGCGGTGCCGCGCCATTCGAGACACCCTTGGCGAAAGTAATCATGTCGGGCACGACTCCTAACGTGTGTGACGCGAACGCGGAACCGGTGCGGCCAAAACCGGTAATGACTTCATCGAAAATCAGCAGGAGGCCGTGTTTGTCGCAAATTTCTCGCAGCCGCTGCAAATAGCCTTTTGGCGGAACGAGCACCCCTGCGGAACCTGCCACAGGCTCAACGATCACCGCGGCGATATTGGATGCATCGTGTAGCGCGACGATGCGTTCAAGGTCGTCTGCAAGGTGTGCACCCCATTCAGGCTGGCCTTTGCTGAATGCAGCGTGCTCCAGGCTGTGGGTGTGCGGCAAGTGATCGACGCCGGGCAACAGCGCCGCGCTGAACGCTTTGCGGTTAGGCGTCATACCGCCGACTGACATGCCGCCGAAACCAACGCCGTGGTAGCCGCGTTCGCGGCCAATGAGTCGATGGCGTGGCTTGCCGAGCGCATTGTGGTAGCCGATGGCAATCTTCAGGGCGGTATCGACTGACTCGGAACCTGAATTAACAAAAAACACATGATCAAGGTCGTCGGGCGCAAGCCGGGTCACCATTTCCGCGGCCTGAAACACGGTGGGGTGAGACATATTGAACGCAGTGGTGTAGTCGATGGTCTGCGCCTGCTCCTGAATTGCGCTGACGATGCCATCGCGGCAGTGGCCGGCATTAACACACCACAGGCCGGCAATACCATCGAGTACCTTTCGCCCGTCGTCAGTGTAGTAATGCATATCCTTCGCACTCGCAATCAGGCGAGGTGAGGCTTTGAACTGACGGTTCGGCGTAAACGGCAGCCAAAGCGGTTCGAGGTTCAGAGACTGATTCAGTTCTTGTACTGCCTGGTCGTCCCGGATGTTCATATTCATACTCCCGCTGAGGCAATGTGGCGCTGAAAAGTAAGGTGCACGTACGAGCGCCGGAAGTAACGGCGCTGACGAACTGCTCCTATCATTAGGGCTGTCAAGGGCTTCAATAGGCTGCACTGACCGGGTGCTGGCAATACGCTTCAATGTGAGCACGCTCCAGGTCGTGCCTCCAAACGACGTAAAGGCGGCGCCGGCCCCGGTCAGACTTGTAAAGTGGTACAGGCTACCGGCAGCATTATAATGTCAGGAAAGCAGCCAGACCACCGTGGTTGCCTGCCCGCTGGGGGATATCTTATCCTCGCGCCTTCCCGTGCTGAACTTACTCTGAAACAGCCAAATTATGGATCTCACATTTACTCCGCAAGAAGTCGCATTTCGCGAAGAAGTACGTGCTTTCACGGCAGATAAGCTGCCGGGCGATGTTGCGCGCAAGATTCTCGAACATCGCCGTATTGAGAAGGACGATGTCTATCGCTGGCACCGCGCGCTTTACGAAAAAGGCTGGATTGCGCCCGGCTGGCCCGAAGAATACGGCGGTATCGCCTGGAATTCGGTTCAGCGCCACATTTTTGACGAAGAGACCGCGGCTGCTGGCGCGCCACGCTTGTCGCCGTTCGGACTGAGCATGATCGGTCCGGTTCTGATTGCGTTTGGGACCGATGAGCAAAAGCAGAAATATCTGCCTGAAATTTTGTCGGGGGAAACATGGTGGTGTCAGGGTTATTCGGAGCCCGGATCGGGGTCTGATCTGGCTTCGCTCAAGACAAGGGCCGAACGCAAGGGTGACAAATATGTCGTCAATGGCCAGAAGACGTGGAATACACACGGCCAATGGGCGGACATGATTTTTTGCCTGACCCGGACGGACAGCAGCGGCAAGAAGCAGCAGGGCATATCGATGCTGCTGATCGACATGAAAACGCCTGGCATCGAAGTGCGGCCGATTATCACACTTGATGGTGAGCGCGAAATAAATGAGGTCTGGTTAGAAAATGTCGAAGTGTCGGCCGAAAATCTGGTAGGTGAAGAGGGTAAGGGCTGGACGATTGCAAAGTTTCTACTCTCGCATGAACGCACCGGTATTGCCGGCGTTGGGGTTTCCAAGCGTGAACTTGTCTACCTGAAACACATTGCATCTCAAGAACAGCTCAATGGCAAGCCGCTGATCGAGGATCCTGTTTTTCGCGATCGGGTTGTGCAACTGGAGATTGACCTGCTCGCGCTGGAGATGACCGTATTGCGCGTCGCTTCTGCCGAGCGCGACGGCAAGGCGCCCGGACCGGAGGCTTCGATACTGAAGATCCGGGGTTCCGAGATTCAGCAGGCACTGACCGAGTTGCAAATGGAGGCAATCGGTCCGTATTCATTGCCGTATCTGCCTTTGTCGTGGGGAGAAAACTGGGTCGGGCAGCGAATCGGCCCTGACTATGCGGCGCCGCTTGCAGCGCGTTACTTCAACATGCGCAAGACAACGATCTACGGCGGCACCAACGAAATACAGCGCAATATCATTTCCCAGCAAGTACTTGGGCTGTAACTTACTCGGGCTGTAACTAATTGCCCCGCGATGCGGGAGCATTGACTCAATCCCCGGCAATGCCGGGACTACACGTAATTACCCGGCGGTGCCGGGGTTAGGAGCGAGACGGTCATGGACTTTTCACTGACTGAAGAACAACGACTGCTTCAGGATTCGGTGGAGCGGTTTCTGGAAAAGAATTATTCCTTCGAGCTGCGGCGCAGCATGGTGGACGAACGCCAGTCGATGTCCGAAGAGGTCTGGAAGGGTTTCGCGTCACTAGGCCTGCTCGGCATTCCGTTCTCCGACGAGTACGGCGGATTCGGAGGTGGCGGCGTCGAGACAATGCTGGTGATGGAGGCAATCGGCAAGCATCTGGTGATGGAGCCGTATTTGTCGACCGTCGTCATGGCCGGTGGCCTGGTCGATATCGGCGCAGCGGACTGGCAGAAAAAGATTCTGTTGCCGGGAATTGTGAATGGTTCGATGCTGCTGGCATTTGCTCACTACGAGCGCGAATCGCGCTATGACCTCGGGCACGTTGGCACGCGCGCGACCGCAGACGGCAACAACTGGGTCATTGACGGCAAGAAGACGCTGGTAATGCATGCGCCGGTCGCCGAGAAGCTTATTGTTTCGGCGCGCACTCAGGGCGAAGCGGGCGATCGTGACGGCGTAACGCTGTTTATCGTCGAATGCGATGAAGAGAATCTTGGCGGACAGGAGTATCCGCTTTTCGATGGAACACGAGCGCTCGAATTGCAGTTCAACGGCGTGCGTGTTGGTCCTGAATCGGTGATTGGAACGATCAATGGAGCCATGCCACTCATTGAAAAGGTCGTGGATCGGGCGATGGCAGCGTTGTGCGCCGAAGCGGTTGGACTGATGGGGTCGCTGTATAGCATGACTCTCGAGTATCTCAAGACGCGTCAGCAGTTTGGGGTTCCGATCGGCAAGTTTCAGGTATTGCAACATCGTACCGTTGACATGCTGATCAACCTCGAAGAGGCGCGTTCATTGTCGGTTCTGGCAGCGGGCAAAGTTGATTCGGACAATGTATTTGAGCGCAGGCGTGCCGTAACTGCCGCCAAGGCGATGGTCGGACGCGCCGGACGTTACGTCGGGCAGGAAGCGATACAGTTGCATGGTGGCATGGGCATGACCGACGAGTTGCCGGTAGGGCATTACGTGAAGCGACTGGCGGCGATCGATGTGCTGTTTGGTGATGCCGCCTATCAACGATCACAGTTTGTGCAGTTGCGTGAAGATGCAGCCGCTGCAGAATTCGTACAGCCGCGAAAAGCATGGAAGCAACTATAGGCGGATCCGGCATTCGGTAGTCGTGCGAGCCTAGAATCGCGTAGACACGTGTAAAACCATTTCCCAGCCGGCTGCATTGATTTTGCAGCTGGTTTTTTGTTTCTGGAGTTCTAATAATGATCAACAACGTCGGCGTAGTTGGTGCCGGACTGATGGGTTCGGAAATCGCTCTTGTATTTGCACTTGCGGGTAAGAAGGTAATGTTGAACGACACGAGCGAAGAGAGTCTCGCGCGTGCGAAGAAGAATCTCGAAGGAATTCTGCACAGAGGGGTAGGGCGCGGCTTTTACGAAGCAGACCAGGTCGAGTCCACCCTCGAGCGTATTCGTACAACGACCGAGCTTCACGACTACTCGGACCGGGATCTCGTCATCGAAGCGGTGTTCGAAGATGAGGCAGTCAAGGCTGCAGTGTTCGCAACACTCGACAAAGTCGTCCCCGAAAATTGCATCATTGCCAGCAATACTTCCAGCATATCCATTACCGGATTGTCGTCGCACGTGAACGCGCAGCGACGTAGCCGTTTTATCGGGACGCACTTTTTCTCGCCGGTGTCACGCATGAAGCTGGTGGAGGTAATTCCTGCGATGGATACCGCGCCCGAAACGATTACGGCAACGATGCAGGTGTGCAAGGACGCCGGCAAGGCGCCAATTGAGGTCAAGGATGTCGTTGGCTTCGCCGTGAATCGTATCCTGCATGCGCTGGTGATCGAGTCGATGCGGCTCGTTGAAGAAGGTGTCGCGACGCCGGAGGATATCGACGCCGCGTGCAAACTGGGGCTGGGCCACCCGATCGGGCCTTTCCAGTTACTGGACCTGACGCAAAACAGCCTGTCGCTACAGGTTCAGGAAATTTTGCACGATGCCTATGGTGAGCGATTCCAGCCAAGACCAATACTGAAACAAATGGTACAGGCCGGATACAATGGCAAGCGGGCCGGCCGCGGTTGGTACAAGTACGATAAGGAGGCTTGAACAGTTCGGTCTCTTCCTGCGCAACCACGCATTTCCTGAACTCAGGGAAGTTGGATCACGTCAGCTCGGCAGCCGTGCTTTGAAGAGAATATGGAATTCGGGAGAACCCGGGCGGTTCGGGAGGGATGTCGAAAACTTCGGGGCGCCTGGAAGAATGCGGGTTAGGCGGATTCTGGAAGAATAATGCTTCAGGCGTTGGAGTCATTAATAACGCCTCCTGCCTTAACGTGGTTGGTGCCTAGAAATATTGAAAATTTCCTGGAGGGCGGTCGCAAATGGAACATGCATCATAAGAATCAATGCAAACCAAATCTGATGCGTTTTCTTCTTGCTCTAAATATATGAGTCTGAATCCCCATCATTCAGATCGTAATAGCCGGCGCGAAAGCCTATTGAGTACTCGTCCAAACCGGACTGGATGCACCCGGGTATATTCCGGCCGCTCAGTTTGTAAAACTCTCCATCGTCACATCCTTGAGCACGCAACCGGTTCCACGACATTTTTTGCGCAATCTTTCTCCGTACTTCGTTCGACAAATTCATATTCATGATTTCGCCCTCTCTGGTCTCAATATTATCAAGCCAGTTGAAGCGCGTAAGGCGACCGGCAAGCAGTTTTACTACTCGACGGCCTCCTCACACGGTTGACTGGTAGCCTTGGCGGCCGTTGGTTTTGCCGTTGGCGGTGCTTCTCAGAATGGGCTTCGTTCCTTCGGGAGCCGTGCGTCCGTTGTTGTAGAACACATCTGAGCTAACTTCGAAACCGGCGTTATTGGAGGCTGTTGGTACACGGCCGTTTTCGTGAACTTTTGCGGCTGCCGGGCTAATGGACAATCCACCTATTACGATAGCGGCGACTGTTGCGGCGATGGTGTTTTTGGTAAGTTTCATGGTGTTTCTCCTGAATATGATGAGCACTGGGTTAGTGATCATCTCGCCTGAATCCTTAACCGTGCGAGTGACTACAGATTACGCAAACGATATTCTTAAGGCTGCGAACAATGCTGTAGGAAAACTGTGCGGAAATACCGTTTTCAGGAAAGCTGAAGTTGCAGGGGAGGCGCAGAAAGCAAGACTCGTCGCGAAGCAAGGATCTCTTGGAAAACGCGACCTGTTCAAATAACATCTTTCTGTCGCTGCTTTATTCGCACTACCCAACCCATGATTCCAAGACCCGTGAGTAACAGAGCGTAGGTTTCTGGTTCGGGTACGGTTGTCCTGTACGGCATCCGTGTACGGCATCCGGGCCGGACCACGCTACGTTTCTGTAACTTCAGGGACTGTGCGGAAGGAAACGGTGATATTGAAGCTTGGAGATTTGTTTCTGTGGCCCAAACGACCATTCCAAGCTGGTAACGGTTTTCGTAGCGAATAAGATTCCTCTGCCGGGACCACACTTGCCGATGTGCTGCGCCCCGGTCGTCGCGCGGGATTGTTTGCTGCTGCCTTAAACCGTGCTTTTCGGTATCGAAATCATGTGTCTAAGCCTTTTCAGAGCATCCTTATTACCAATTTATGTCCCCGGATCAAAAGCTTGGCGTGGTCCGACCCGGTTCAAGCTGGACGCGTAATAGCATCTGGAGGCGCAGGTGGGTTACTTGTTATTGACACCCTGAACCGGGCTGCAATCGGCGCAGATGAACACGCAAGCCGGGACATGGGCGAAATCATGGACGCCGCAAAGCAGTTACAGGCGAAGCTGGGCGGACTGGTGCTGATGGCGCACCACTCTGGCAAGGACCAAAGTAGAGGATTGCGCGGGCATTCAAGCCTTATCGCCGCGCTCGATGCGAACATCGAAGTGGTAAAGGCTGAACAACGGCGAGAATGGCGAACCGCCAAAGTCAAAGACGGTGAAGATGACAAAGGCCGGGCCTTTCGCCTCCAGGTGGTGGACATTGGCAACGATGACGATGGTGAACCGCTAACGTCCTGCGTGGTAGTGCCAGAAGACGACGGACAGGAATGGACTCGCCGAATGCTGCCGCCAAAGTCCGGCACCCAGAAAGTCGTGCTCGATGGGCTTGACGAGCTGCTGCGCCAAGAAGGCGCAACCTGCCCGGCAGACCCCCCCTTCACTGCCTGATGGATGCCTGGTGATACCGGTCGATGCCGCTATTGAGAAAATACGCGGCAGGCTTGCCTGTGAACCAAAGAGACGCACAGGGCGCACACAACAGGCGCTAACAGCACTGCATTCCAAAGGCTTGACTACGATTGAAGGCGGACTATACTATAATTGAAACCTTGAGCTTTCCAGCGATTCCCGATAAAGACCCAGTTACGGGAACTGAGGGAATTTCCCGCGATTCCGGCGCCCCCTTACAGGGGGCGGGAAAGCGGTACCGGTTTCCATTCTGGTGCTGTTCAGAGTGACCCGACGAACCGACAACGACGACTAGCGAGGCAAGCCGATGAAAAGCATGGTGATGAAATGTTTGGTTGTCAGCCTGTCGGTATTCTCTATTTCACATGTAGCTACAGCCGAAAGCTACCTGTGTGTTACTGACTTGGCCGTTGGGTTTAACTATGAAAAGACTACCGACACTTGGGAATCCAGCTCCGCCAAGGATGACAGAAAATACATTATCAGGAAACCAACGCCTGACGAACAACTGAACTACAAAGCATTTGAGAACGCCCCTTGGGTCGTTGCCGAATTCGGCGAAGACGTCGCGAATTGGGCATGTCAGAAGGACTTCAATAAACTTGGGAATTTGAGATGTGTTGAAAGCGGCTTTAGCAACCTTAGCAAAACAGTCCTTAGCGAAACATTCCTAGCCCTGTTTAGCGAAACAGTCCTTACCGAAATAATGTTTAGCAAGTTAAACTTGCGCTTTCTACACAGTTACATGACTGGATACTGGAATGTGATATCGGAACAGCAGTTACCTACTAAGCTCTCGGAAAGAGAGCAAGACTTCGCGAGGTATTTCGCAGAAGGGGCGAACACTCCCAGCCTGTCAATGGG
Organism: uncultured Burkholderiales bacterium; assembly: GCA_951812315.1. GTDB lineage: Bacteria > Pseudomonadota > Gammaproteobacteria > Burkholderiales > Eutrophovitaceae > SG8-40. The sequence continues at coordinate 144,683 of CATOSA010000008.1, read as the reverse complement.
GAAATGCACCCGAATCGAGTGACTCCCCGGCTACTTGCGGCAGAAAGGAGAATGACAACCATGGCGCGAGTTCAATAGTGAAACACTTCCTGCTTGCAACTCTGTTCTGCACGGTGTGCATTGTTGCAAAAGCAACGCCCTCTCAAAATTTGACCGTCGAAATTGGAATTGAGGATGAATACCGGTTTAAACGTACAGGCTTGGGCGTTATTTTGTACAACAACGCCGATCGGGACATGTTCGATTCGCTGCGGTGGACATACGGCGTCACGAACGCCGGAGACCGGAGCTGTAATTCGTCGCAAATCACCCTGAGATACCAAGGCAAGATTTATCGTGCGGATATAGAAATTTTCGATAAGGAAGCGGACCTCGCGTATTGGCGAATAGAAAATGCGCTTTTGGGGGGCGTGACAGAGCGAAGGGAAGCCCCCCGTCTTTGAGGGCGAGGAACTTTATGTAGGCTCGCACCCTAACGGGCAAATGACTCGCGTCAATAAGATACACATACTGGACGTCGGGTCGCTCATTGAAACCGGGCTTTCAGCCGATATTGAAGCCGGTACAGGCGTCTTCGATGCCGAAGGCCGTCTGGTCGGAATCACAAGTAGCGACAAGACTCGGGAAGGCAATGCACATCTCGCGGCCGGCATCATATTTGGTGGCGACAGCAATTTCTTTGCTTTAGCGCGTGCACAATTGTTCTTTCAATTTCTCCTTAAAAGCCTTTCGAAAAGCCAAGCAGAAGAAGCACTTCTTCAAAATGACTGCCTCGTCTGGACGTGGCTTAAAGAAGCGAAAATTGATGATGGAACGCCCGTCTATAAGACAATCAGTGCTATCGGCGACGAGTACATGAGGGAGGAGTGGGATAAGCCAGGTGATGCGGGCGAATATGAGAAACGCGCTAGGCTCGAGAAATTTAGAGACAGGTTTCTCCGGGAAACATTGGCATCAATGCGTCAAACGACCGGGCAAAACGAAAGCGATATGGTGTCATTAAGTTGCGAAGTACATTATCCCTGGGATTGGCGAGGGTACTTAGTGATCGTCACGTTTTCAGAGCGTGATAACACTGTTACTTGGCAGGGCAGGCCGGTACAAACTGTGCGATTAACGCGGTCAGATATCGTCGCGTTGATTCCGCAGGGCGACGAGAGCAAAGATTCCAGGGAGTTGCATGTAAGTCGTCAGAGTGGAAAGTTTTCGCTTTTTAGCGATATTTTAGTTTCCTCAGGCGTATGCGAAGAACCGGGCACGAACCCGTTATTCTGACGAGCGAATGGTATTGACGCTCGAACAGAAACTTCTGCAGCTCTCCTCTTTAACCGTCGTCCATTAACGCTTCAACATCTTCTTCCCGACATTCAGAAATCCGTTTCAGGACATCGCTGCAGGACTCTGCCTTCTCGGTAGGAGGTGTTACCGGAACGGGTTTACCCCAAGCTCTGTCGAGTCATCCCTGAGCCGCGCTAGTCCGTGCTGTCGGTGCTGCGCTCTCGTCGCGCATCACTTCCACCAACACGCTAATCGCTTCCGTCGTGTGCTGTCGTGCAATGTCGCGGACGTTACCGTGGTTAGTTGGCCTGCCTGCGGGGTTGCCTGATTGTCCTTTTTCCCAAGTCATGTTGATGCCTTGATAAGTGCTTGTTTGGGAATTCTACTCAAAAGTTTGAATTTCATCAGCATCTTGCGGATGCAGATTTAACCTTGCCTGATGTACTGGTAACTATCTGGGAAATTTGAAAAAAACGGGGAAATTTTTTCGACCAGAGAGGCGCGTGTTGAGGATGTATCTATTCACTTGCTGGCCCTTCCTAAAGCGCGTGGTGTGCCCCAGGTCCAAAGAAAGCCAGGTCCAAAGAAAGAATGCTTTCCAACCCCTCGGAGGGGCCACAGCACCAGCACAATTCCAGCACAATCAACGCCTGTAAACACCCATCAATGGACCTATCTTTCAACGACTGGGGCGCTGTGACAATTTTGTTAACTGTGTGTTTGCAAGGCAAAAAGCGATGCATCTATCTACCGCGCCCCGGTAGCTCAGGGGATAGAGCAACCCCCTCCTAAGGGGTAGGTCGCACGTTCGATTCGTGCTCGGGGCGCCAACTAACCGTAACTGCCGCATTGCGTGCGGTTGTCAAGCCCGAGATCTTTGGTCCATTCACGCTGTTAGGGAATTAGGTTGTTGAATCGTCTGTCCTTCGGTCCATCGCTGTAAGAACTGCTCCGGATTCATGCCGCCCAGCGATCCATGCGGCCTGATCGTGTTGTACTCCTCGAGCCATTGATTGATTACGACCCTGGCCTCGGTCATCGAGCAAAACAGCCAGCGATTCAGGCACGTGGTTCGAAAGATCGAGTTGAAACTCTCGCAGTATGCGTTTTGCCATGGGCTGCCCGGGTCGATGTAGTGGGTATCCACGTGCTTTTTCTTCAGCCATTGCTGTACTGCCGTCGCGACGAGTTCCGGACCATTGTCCGAGCGAATACACGCCGGGCGGCCCTGCTCGTGGAACAGCTTGCCCAGAACACGAATGACATCGCTTGCGTTCAGGCTGCGTGCCACGCTGATTTCAAGACCTTGCCTGGTGAACTCATCGACCACCGTGAGGCACTTGAGTTGTCGCGCACTCTGGTCGAACACAAAGTCGTAACTCCATACGTGGTTCGGATAATTCGCCCGGTTCACCCACTGGGTCGTTGTACCCAACACCTTGCGTTTGCGCCGTTTTCTGAGCACCTGCAGTCCTTCACGGCGACGTATCAGGCGTACGCGCTCGCGGCTAATCGCTAACCCGGTTGCGCGCATCAGCTCGTATATCTTGCGATAGCCCCAGCAACCATAGCGCTGCGACAGGTTCACCACCTGCCCATAGGCTGCGTCGACAATGTCTTTACTACCGATATAGCGGTAGCTCGAACGGTTCATGTGCATCGCCTGACAGGCGCGGCGCTCGCTAACGGCGTACGTATTGTGCAGGTACGTCACGCAGCGCCAGCGCTCTGGCAGGCTTACCACTTTCGGCTGTTCACGTCCTTTAACATCCGGATGTCCAGCGTTTGTTCGGCCACAATCTTCTTGAGCTGCGCGTTCTCGCGCTCGAGCTCTCGAAGCCGCTTCGCCTCAGCGACCTGCATGCCGCCAAACTTGGCTTTCCAGCGATAAAACGACTGCTCCGAGCAGTTGTGCTTGCGGCACACTTCGGCCACGGACAATCCTGCTTCGGCCTCGTGCAATATTCGAATGATCTGTTCTTCGCTGAATCGATTGCCTTTCATCGGGTCCTCCTCCATTGAGAAACCCTAACATAGCGATTGGCCTAATTATGGCGGGGCAAGTCAATGGCTTCTTCATCACTTGACGCTCCATAGCCAGCTCCAGCAGCACCATTTTCCGCTTGCGCATAGGCTTTTCTGGGTGGTTTTTCTTGGTATGAATTCCACATATCACTGGCTTTCGGCAATGTAATCGCCTGTTCGACTGGCCCACCGTTGATTTCAATGACCTCACAATTTTCCCTGCCGAAGACTATGCACCTCGTAAGCGCGGCATTTTTTGCTCCTTCAGCGGAGCCCAAGTTCCAACTTGCACCCGCAACTCCGTTTGTGCCAACGGCATACGCCTTATTAAATCCGCCATTTTGATACTTGCCCCAAACATCCTTTTGTGGAGCTTCCGACGTTCCTCGACCAGGTTGCGCAGGGGGCGGCCCTATTGGCTCTCCATTAATATCAATAACCTGACAGTTCACCCCACCTTTTCTCATGCAGCCTTCAAGCACGAGCCGTTTTGCTGACTCCACGCTTTCGGCGTTCCAAACTGCACTCACAACGCCAAGGGCCCCTTGAGCCAAAGCCTTATTCACTCCAAAGGTCATGCCAATAGTCTTTTGAGCGACAGCATCATCCACTGGGCCATTCTTGTATAGATTCAGAATTTCTTGGCTGCTCACATCGGGCACGGATATAACTTTGAGGCTGGCCGACTCGAAGGCTTATTGCTTGGTAAGGACGTACAAGACTTTTACGACTGGGAATACTCCAACCGGGTAGAAAACGATGAGTGGCTCCGAAGTGGTATGGCGCGAGCCACAGACTGGGTAAAAGCGCATGATTTGTTGGAACGCGACTTCGATGCCCGAACGACACCCAAAGACACAAAAGGGGAGGCTGCGCCCACTTCATCCACTATTTCCGCTCAGGACGCTGCAGACGCTATCGAAATCACTACTCATTTGCCTATTGCCCTATTTGTTGCTCTGCCAGCGGCCAGTATCTACCTGCTTTCAAGGGGCGCATCAAGCGAAGGCCGGGCCGCAAGCGAAAGAGCCGCAAGACAAAAGGCCCAATCAAATGTTGGCAAGCTACATCCAGGGACCGCCACGCCAGATGAGCTGCTGAGTCTAATGGCCCCCCCTGAATACACATACCCTTGGTTAGATGGAAAAACTTGGGGCTACTCTTTTGGAGAAAGGTCTTGGCTTTCGAAACGGATGCTCGTGACGATCAATATCGGCACTGCTGAAGGAACCGTGGTGTGGAAAGAATTAAGCCGGACCGAGCCCTAATCGTTTGGTGCTGGCAAGGTCTTTTCTTCTTGCTCTACCTCTGCGTTGATGCGCCTCAACACGACTGCGTACGTCTCGCCTTTAACCGAAGCCGATAGCGTTTGCTCTGGTTCTTCCCGAGCCTCGATCCAACAATGATGAGCAGCAGTAACACGTGCTGACGGTGCTGCGCCCTTGCCGCCCATGATCTCGACCAGTGTTTGCACGGCGTCCTCTGTGCGCGTCCGTGCAAGCTCTCAAAGGTCTCCGTAGCCTGCGGGCCTTCAACCTAGGTTACCACTTTCGCCTTTTTTCCACTTGATGCCGTCACCTGATGTTCGCGTGTCTTCACGAATTCTAACGAATACCGGTCATTTATCCATCGGTCGGATTTCATTGTTCCACGCGCCTAAATGGCCTTCGCTAACTCTCTGAGGAATTGACCTAAAGTGGGGAAAAATAGGAGAAAGTTTTTTGACGGGGTAGGTGTGTCTGGGCAACGTCCCTATTCACTCGTTGGCCCTTCCTGAGCGGCGTGGTGTACCCCCCAGCCCAAAAAAGAATTACTTTTTTTCTGGCCCTCTGACAGATTTTGCCAGGCGCGCAATGGCGGGTGAAACGAAGTAGGAGTCGGCGCGAACCTGCTATGTTTCGGCGGGCAGCAGCGAAGGTATATGGGTAACACTGCGGGTATCGAGCGGAACGAATAGATGCTGGAATGTTAAAAACACTGTGAGAACAACATGATAAAGAAAGAACCAAGGTACTACTGGGAGGACTTCAAAGTTGGCGAGCGTATTGAGGTTGGAACAGTTGAAGTAGATAAGGATGAGGTCATCGAGTTCGCGTCGCGATATGATCCGCAGTCGTTCCATATCGATGAAGAAGCGGCCAAGCAGTCTATTTATGGCGGCTTGATTGCGAGTGGCTGGCATAGTTGCGCGTTGATCATGCGCTTGATTTGCGATGCGTATATGCTGGAAACGGCCAGTCTCGGGTCGCCGGGAGTCGACAATGTGCGTTGGCCGAAGCCGGTGCGTCCCGGAGATACGTTAACCGCGTACCGCACGGCTGAGGAGTCGCGTCAGTCGAGAAGCCGACCTGAAGCGGGCATTATCAAGACGTTGTGGGAAGTGGAGAATCAGAATGGTGAGCTTGTTATGACGATGTCTGGTATTAACCTGTTGTTGAGGCGAGGACAGGTGCAGCGGCATGATTGATCATTTTCGACACAAGGTTCACGTGTTGTTTTCCAAAGAAGGGCTTGATCACGAACGCCTCGAGGGGAAGGTGGCGGTTGTTCTCGACGTGCTGTTTGCGACGTCGACGATAATTAGCGCATTTGCCAAGGGAGCGATCGAGGTTATTCCGACGCTGGATGAGGCTGGCGCAAATGCGGAGGCCCGGAAACATCCACCCGACACATTTGTTCTCGCCGGCGAGTTGTATGCGGTTACGTTACCGGGATTCGCGCCGCCTACGCCTCTCGCGCTAAACGAGTATCCATTGTCCGGGCGCAGCCTGATTTATTCGACGACCAATGGCACGGTCGCTTTGAAACAGTCTTCTCCGGCCGATCACGTCTATGCCGGTGCTTTGGTAAACGGCAAAGCAATAGTGCAGCGCCTGCTCGATGCGCACGCCGGCAAAAACGTACTGATCGTATGCTCCGGATCGATGGGGAGTCCGAATCTTGAAGGCATGTATGGGGCAGGCTATCTGGTAGATCTACTTGTCAACGCGATGGGTACCGACGGAGATACATTTTCTGATGCGTCGCTGGCGGCGCGCGCAGTTTTTCGTGCCGAACCGGCTGAGCAGGCTTTACTCCGCTCCCGGGTTGGGCGCATTATGATTGAACGTGGTTTGCAGCACGAAGTGCAATTTGCGTCGCAGCTCGGCGTACTCGACGTGGTCCCCGAGTTGAAAGACGGGCGCTTGACGGCGTAGTATATTTGAACGCGTTTGCGCGGGAGTCCGGTGGGACTACCGCTTTACTATTTCCGGACGACTTGGAAATGCGTCTGATACTAGTGTTTTTGTTTACTTGGGCTTGTCTTGTCCCGGGCGCTGCCTTCGCCGCTGTCGATTGCAGCCGTGCCAAAATAAACGCCGATTTGATGATCTGCTCCAACAGCAGGCTCGCTGCGGCGCAGGAGGACATGGCATGGACATTCCGCCAGGCCCTGCGGCGCGGCGTGGACCAGAACCTGTTGCGCGAAAGCCAGCGCGCCTGGTACGAGAACGAGCGCAATACCTGCAACGACGCGCCCTGCCTGCTAAAGGCATTTGAAGATCGCAGCGCCGAGCTCGCTAACTACTAGCGCGCGCTCAGTCTACGAATCAGCAACGTACTCAAAATCCAAGCGTTGTAATCAAATGTCCATCGGTGCGGTCAGATCAGCGTCGGTGCGGTCAGATCAGCGTCGGTGCGGTCAGATCAGCGTCGGGCAGTAGCGTTGATATCAGCATGGCCAACTGATCGCGTACCGCAGCATTCAAAGGCGCGCCGGGTTCACGTACGCGATTGTCGGCGATCGCGCCGCGCATGCGCAGAATTTCCTTGCGAACAGCAACGCCTGGTTGTTGCTCAAATACGATCAATGGCAGGAAGCGCGTATAAATAGACTGTACCCGGTCCCAGTTTTCCTCGTTTGCGGCGTCCACCATTGCCATCAGAACTTCCGGGAAAGCGAAACCGGTATTGAAGCCGTGCGAGCCGGCTTGCAGATCAAACAAACCGTAAAGCGCGCCAAGCCCGGTAAGAATGGGGATGCGGCGTTTTTTCATGCCTGTAGTCAAGGCGCGAATCTTTGGCGGCGTCGGTACGGCTTCTTCCTTGATGCAAGAAATTGCCGGGAGCTCGTTGACGATGCGTAGCATGAGCTCAAGCGGCATGTGCACACCCGAAGACGCCGGATGATCCTGCAACACGACCGGCAGGCTGGTGGCTTCGGTTATTGACGCGAAATATCCGAACACTCTTTCGTCCGATGGCATCGCTTCGGCATGTGGCGTGATCATGATCGCCGATGCCCCCGCTGATTCAGCCATCCGCGCGAGGTCGCATGCAGCGCGATTGCCGCTCGCGGATGCTCCGGCCACGACCGGTAAATCGATGGCGGCATCAACTGCTGTACGTATGACGCGCTCGCGTTCGTTGTCGCCAAGCCGGTTAGCTTCACCAAGCACGCCGAGCACAGTCACGCCGTCGACGCCGATGCGCCGCATTAGGCCAACCAAACGGGTCATCGATTCAGCGTCGAAAGACTCGTCGTCGTGAAACGGGGTGGCAAGTATGGGAATGACGCCTGTGAAGTTCATTTCTGGACAGTCCGTTCGTTGCAGCTAACGTGTGATAGTAGCAACCTTCAACGCTCGGGAGGAGCTGGCTTGAGTCGTTCGAGGTAAGGGGAATCGCCACTGGCGGAAAATCAGTGCGCGATTTTTGACCGAGTCGCAATCGGCGGGTCTAGCGCTACAGGAAACTGCGCTTTCCCGGCCCCTATTGCCAATTCGGTCATAGCAAGCGAACGGTCGTATCCGGCGTGCCGGGAGCTGAGCCGGTAGAATTCGGCCCTTGCGAATGACGCTCGCGTTGGGGGACTGGCAATATGGAAATGATCAGAAATCAACTCAAGCAGGCATTGCTCGAGAAGAAGTTGCAGTGCGGCTGCTGGATGAGCCTCGGCAGTCACACGGCCGCGGAAATTTGCGCATCAGCTGGTTTCGACTGGGTGCTGATCGATACCGAGCATGCACCGAACGATGTTCCCCAGGTGCTGCATCTGTTGCACGCGGCGTCCGCCTACCCGTCATCCATCATAGTCAGGGCTTACTGGAACGACACGGTGTTGATCAAGCGTTTGCTTGATCTGGGTGCGCAGTCATTGTTAATACCGAATGTTCAGACTGTGGAGGAGGCGAAACGTGCTGTCGAGGCTGTTCGCTACCCGCCTTGTGGCGTGCGCGGCGTGTCCGCCAATTCACGTTCCAACCGTTTCGGCCGAATCAAGGACTATTTCAAACGTGCAGACGATGAGTTGTGCCTGATGGTGCAGCTCGAAACGCGCCAGGCGCTGGAAAATCTCGAAGGGATTGCAGCGATCGATGGTATCGACGGCCTGTTCATCGGTCCGCAGGATCTTGCTGCCGATCTGGGGCATCTTGGAAATCCGGCTCACGCGGATGCGAAAGCGGCGATGGCTGATGCGATTGGGTGTATCGACGCGAGCGGTAAGGTACCCGGAATTCTGGCATTCGTTGAGGCCGATGCGAAGCACTGGATTTCACAGGGTGCGCGCTTTGTCGCAGTGACCGGTGATTCGTTCTTGCTGGCCAGGTCGACCGAATCTGTCGTGGCCGCTTTCGCAAAATAGTGCCGGCAAAAAGCATTTCAACAATTGACCAACGGGGCGAATGAATGGTGAAAATAAAATTCGGGTCGGCGGCTGAACTGGCCGGCTATAAAGGAAAAGAGGTGGCTGTCAGCGACTGGCTTACGGTTTCCCAGAAGATGATCGACGACTTTGCCGAGGCGACACATGATCATCAGTGGATACACGTCGATCCGGAACGAGCCGCAAGTGATTCACCGTTCGGCGCAACGGTCGCGCATGGTTTTCTGACATTATCGTTGCTGCCGTATTTCGTGAACGATTCAATTGATCTAGGTCCATCGCGACTGGGTGTGAACTACGGATTGAATCGACTGCGTTTCACCGCACCTGTTCGGGTCGATTCGAGACTGCGTGCGCGTTTCGTTCTGAGCGACTTGCAAAACATTGATGGCGGCGTACAAATGGTGTGGGCGGTGACGATCGAGTGCGAAGGATCTGATAAACCGGTGCTTGTGGCGGAGTGGCTTGGGCGTCGCTATATTTAGGATCGCCGTTGGGTGATGCTCGTTACGATTGTCATCAGGTGCAATGCATGAGGACTTTGGCGCAATATGAGTGATCGCGTTCCGGCAGTCTTCGTCTCTCACGGTGCGCCGTCACTTGCGATTGAATCTGAACACCGGACTTATCAGTTTCTGGCGGGCTTGGGATATCAGTTCGGTAAACCGAAATCTGTGCTGGTTGTATCCGCGCACTGGGAACAAGATGCAGCGAGTGTAAGCGGCGCGCTCACGCCTGAGACTATCCATGACTTTCGTGGATTTGACCGCGCGTTGTACGAATTGCGGTATCCGGTCGCCGGGGCGCCGGAATTGGCCGGGCGCGTTCAGGAACTGCTGATCACCGCCGGCATTGTGACGCGCGTCGATTCGAACAGGGGGCTGGACCACGGTGCCTGGGTGCCATTGTCGCTCATGTATCCGGACGCCGACGTTCCCGTCGCCCAATTGTCCGTGCAAACGGCCCTCGGCGCTGATCACCACCTTGCGCTCGGTAAAGCGTTGCGTCCGTTGCGCGACGAAGGTGTATTGATTCTCGGCTCGGGCGGGCTGACGCACAATCTCGGCGAACTCGACTGGAGTGGAACGACCGACACGCCCGCCTGGGTGTCGGAATTTCGCGAATGGATTGTCCACGCGATTGGACAGGACCGGAAAAGCGACATGGCAAATTACCGGTCGCTCGCACCACATGCGTCACGCAATCATCCTACTGCAGAGCATTTTCTGCCTTTGCTGGTGGCGTTCGGCGCTGGAGATGAAGGCAGCCGCATACATACCGATGTGTGTTTCGGCACGCTTGCGATGGATGCATACCGGTTCGATTAATGCCGGATTGCTGTTGCGCTGGACGCGGGAGCTGACCTGGACGAAATCAATATGACAAGAATACTGGAGGCGTATGGCTAAAGCAGATTTTCGTTTCTCACACTCTTTGCGAGTGCGCTGGGCCGAAGTTGATAGACAGGACATTGTGTTCAACGGTCACTATCTGACGTACTTCGATGTCGGCGTTACCGAGTATTACCGTGCGATCGGCAAACCGTATCCGGATGCAATCCTTACTGAAGGGTCTGACCTGTATGCGAAGAAAGCGGAGATCGAGTATCACGCCTCAGCGCAGTACGATGACGTTCTCGATATTTGTGTACGGGTTTCCAGGATCGGCCGTTCGAGCTTCGAATTTGCGATCGAGTTGTTTCGGGGAAATGAGCTGCTGGTTTCGGGGGCGCTCATCTATGTGAATGCGGACCCTCAAACGCGTAAGTCGGCGCCTTTGTCCGACTCACTGACGAGTGCATTCCGGGACTTTGAATCGCTGGCACCGCAAGAGCGTGGAGCAGCGCCTTAGGGTGCTGCGCAAGTGCCCAAACAGATTGCGGCGATCGGCCGCAGAGAAATAGCCAGACTATTGCGCCGGATTCATTCCATGCCGGATTCATTCCATGTAGCGCGATCGTTCAGACTGTGACGGCAGATTTTTCCTGAAAGTGAACAGGTACAAACTCCTACGTTCGGTGTGAGACGCATCCGTGCCGGATCAAGTGATTTGATGGCGAATCGAATCATAATTCAAAATGTCGAGTCTCAATGGTGCAGTGCCAATAAGACTAATGATATGAGGCGTTTCCGTGAAATTTGCGGCGATGCAGCAGGAGCGAATTTGCGTTCATATGGAGGGCATGCGTTGACACGCCGATTCCACTGTCTGTAACTGCAATTCGGAGGTCCGCATGGCGCTCGGATCACCACCCGTTTGAATATGTTTGGTCAAGCGGTTTTTGTAAAGCGAACAAAGAGTTGTCGAGGCTTGAAACGGCTGTTCAGTTCGTGTACTTTGGCGCCGGTAACCTTAGATGTTACGTTCCCTGTACCTACAAGCTTCGAAAGGGGGAGTTTGCAATGAAAGTAGCTTTCCAAGTAAATGGAAAAAGGACAAGTGCAGATGTCGCGCCTGACACGCCGCTGCTCTGGGTTCTCCGCGACACGCTGGGATTGACCGGCACAAAGTTCGGTTGCGGAAAAGCCTTGTGCGGTGCGTGTACCGTTCATCTGAACGGCATGGCCATTCGCTCTTGTCAAACGCCGGTCGGCTCTGTTGCCGGCCAAAAAGTAACTACCATCGAAGGTCTGGGTGGTAATCACCGTGTACAGCGCGCCTGGATGGCGCTGGACGTGCCGCAGTGCGGCTACTGCCAGCCTGGCCAGATGATGTCCGCGTCTGCACTGCTGGCCATGAACAGCAACCCTTCTGATCAGGATATTGATGCATTCATGTCGGGCAATATATGCCGCTGTGGCACGTATCCACGTATTCGCGCAGCCATCAAGGCCGCTGCGAGAATGTCCTAAGGGAGAGGTCTGACATGGAAAATATCGTGAAAAACGAAAAGCGTCGTGACTTTCTCAAAGCCAGTGGTACCGTCGCAGGCGGGTTGGCTCTGGGCTTTTATCTTCCAAGCGGTCCGCGTGTAGCGCAGGCCGCTGAAGCTGGATCAAGCCCCAACGCCTGGGTTCGTATCACTCCCGACAACACGGTCACCGTTTTGGTTGCCCGCTCAGAGATGGGTCAGGACGTTTATACGTCAATGACCATGCTCGTCGCGGAAGAACTCGAGGTTGACATCAACAAAGTCAAGGTCGAGATCGCGCCGCCGGCAGAGGTCTATATCAATTCCTTGCTCGGTGGTCAGGTGACTGGCGGTTCGACTTCTGTTCGTGATGGATGGGAAAAACTGCGCAAAGCTGGTGCTTCCGCTCGCATGATGTTGGTCGCAGCTGCAGCCGACGATTGGGGTGTGGCAGCCGCACGATGCAAGGCAGTCGACGGCGTTGTGACCGGGCCAGGAAACCAGAGGGCAACCTACGGTTCGCTGGCAGCCAAAGCAGCCCAAATGGAAGTTCCAAAGGACGTACCGCTCAAGCCGGCTAACGAGTTCAAGATTATCGGTAATGTTCGTCAGAAGCGTCTCGATACGGCGGCCAAAGTACGCGGTACCGCGCAATTCGGTATTGATACCCGTATTCCGGGAATGGCGTATGCGGCAGTTGTCCTGGCGCCGACTTTTGGCGGCAAGGTTGCTTCCTATAGTGACGCTCGTGCCAAGTCCTTCCCCGGCGTAAAAGATGTTGTGCAGTTTAGCCAGGGTGTTGCGGTCGTTGCAGACAGCTACTGGACAGCAAAGAAAGCTCTTTCCACGCTCAACGTGCGCTGGGATGGCGGCCCGAATGCAAATATCGATCAGGCATCCATCTGGGAAAATATGGAAGCGGCTTCACATGAAGCGGGCGCAGTATTCCGCGAGCACGGTGATATTGACACCGGTATGGCAAATGCGGCCAGTATTGTTTCGGCCGAATATCGCTTGCCGTTCCTGTCGCATTCGCCGATGGAGCCGATGAACTGTACCGCAGATGTGCGCGCCGACAAGGCAGTCATCATCACCGGTACACAGTTCCAGCAACTGGTCCCGCACGTTGTCGCCGGTGCTACCGGGTTGAAACCGGAGCAGGTCGAAGTGCATACCACCTTCCTGGGTGGCGGTTTTGGTCGCCGTCTGGAAATGGACTTCCCGATCGCCGCTGCGGAAATATCCAAAGCTGCTGGCATGCCGGTCAAGATGGTGTATAGCCGCGAAGATGATATGACGCATGACTCCTATCGTCCGGCCGGTATCTACAAGATGAATGCTGGCCTGGATGACAAGGGAAATCTGTCTGCCGTAAGGTTCCATTCCACCGGCCCGTCAATTTCGGCACGGATGTTCCCGAGTGTCGTCAAGGATGGAATTGATCCGTTCTCGGTCGAAGGGATCGACAACTTCCCGTACACAGCCGATGGTGGTTTGCGCTTTACGTATCAGATGCACGATACCGGCGTAACGGTTGGTTACTGGCGTGCGGTGTCTCACAACCAGAACGCAGTTGCACTTGAGTCGTTTATTGACGAACTTGCAAACGCCGCTGGCAAGGACCCGATCCAGTATCGTATGGATATGCTTGATATGGGCTCGACCAAGCACCAGTGGTCAGGTCTGGCTGCAGGCGTAGCCGTTGGCCCAAGGATCAGGCGTGCCCTTGCGCAAGTCCGCGCGAAGTCTGGCTGGGGCAAGAAGATGCCTGCCGGTCGTGGACAAGGCGTTGCCGTGATGGAAGGCTATAACTCGGTGATCGCAATCGTTGCTGAAGTAACAGTTAGCGACAGCTACGACGTGCAAATTGACAAGGTCACGACAGTTGTCGACGCCGGAACACTGGTCCATCCGGATCAGGCGCTTGCGCAGATTCAGTCGTCCCTGAACTTTGGACAGGCTGCGTGTATGCTGGGTGAGATCACAATCCAGAACGGTGGGGTCGAGCAGGATAACTTCGACACCTATCGCGTAACCCGCATCAACGAAGCGCCCAAGACGCTCAATATTCACTTCATCAAGAGTAATAGCGTTCCTGGTGGTCTCGGTGAGCCAGCGACTGCAGTTATCCAGCCGGCAATCGCAAATGCGATTTTTGCCGCGTCGGGTAAGCGCGTCCGCACCTTGCCGTATACGCCGGAGAATATCGGCGCTGCGTAGCAGTAAGTATTCGGTGCCGTCAGTCTTGTTATAAGGCGGCCGAACCGAAATGTAAGACCGGACCCCTCAGCGAAAGCTGAGGGGTCTTTTTTTGTAGCTGAGCCCGACAGGCTGCTAGAATCGTTATTTCCGGATGGATAGAACGGTTGGTGATATGGACAGCGTAGATCTGCAAGTGCTCAAGAACAGTGTTGCGTGGCGTAAGCAAGGCCACAAGGTCGTGCTCGTTACGATCGTTGAGACATGGGGTTCATCGCCCCGGCCGGTTGGCGCCATGCTCGCAGTGCGCGACGACGGTCTGGTAGCAGGATCTGTCTCCGGCGGTTGTGTGGAGGACGATCTTATTCACAAAATTCGCGATGAATCACTGGCGGTCGATCGCCCACAGGTCGTCACCTACGGCATCACCAAGGAAGAAGCAGAGCGATTTGGTTTGCCTTGCGGCGGCACCCTGCAACTCGTGCTCGAAAACGTGACAGACGACGCGGCACTGGTTGAGTTGCTTGATAGGGTTGAGCGCCACGAACTTGTAAGCCGTGCCCTGGATATGGAAACCGGCCGGACACAACTCGGATCCGCCGCAAGGGACGATATCCTCTCCTTCGACGGAAAATTAATGAAGGCTGTATACGGTCCGAGATGGCGCCTGCTTATTGTCGGAGCCGGGCAGTTGTCCCGCTATCTGGCGCAAATGGCGCAAGCACTCGACTATCACATCACTATTTGCGATCCGCGCGAGGAATATGCGAAAACCTGGGACGTGGACGGAACGACCCTGAACCGCGGTATGCCGGATGACGTTGTGATCGCAATGAATCTCGATTCGCATAGTGCGGTCGTTGCCGTTACGCACGACCCGAAGATCGACGACCTCGCTCTGCTTGAGGCACTCAAGTCGGCGGCATTTTATGTCGGCGCGTTGGGCTCAAGAGTTAACACGGCAAAACGCCGTGAACGTCTTTTGATGTTCGATCTGTCGGAAGCCGAACTGGACCGTCTGCACGGGCCGGTCGGTTTACGTATTGGCAGCAAGACGCCTCCGGAAATCGCCGTTGCAATACTTGCCGAGTTGACTGCGGTACGGCACGGCGTGGAGTTGGCGACAATTGGCACGAGTGAAAGCAAGCAGGTCAGTGCGGATGGCAACCAGGAAGTTTGTGTAACCACAACGGCTTGAGTCATGCGCAGTCGCTGATGCCGCAAGTAATATAGTAAGCGGGAGCCTGTTGGCTCCCGATTTCTTTTGAAACGAACATTGACAATGAGAAAGGTCGAGGGATGAGATTGAACGGCAAGGTGGCAATCGTGACCGGCGGAGGCTCGGGTTTCGGCGAAGGGATTGCAAAGCGATTCGTCGAAGAAGGCTGCAAGGTCGTGGTCAACGATATCAATGTCGAAGGGGGTGAGCGCGTCGCTGCGCAGATCAACTCTAGCGGTGGTGAAGCCGCCTTCACCAAAGGTGACGTGTCAAAAGATGCCGACTGGGCAGCGATGCTTAAATTTGCGCTTGATACGTTCGGCAGCCTTGATATTGTGGTAAACAATGCGGGTACGACGCATCGCAATCAGCCGATGCTGGAAGTGTCGGAAAAGGACTTTGACCGGGTATTTGCGGTCAATGTAAAAAGCCTTTTTCACAGTACGCGCAACGTCGTTCCGTATTTTCGAAAGAATGGTGGTGGCGTATTCATTACCATCGCATCTACTGCGGGCGTGCGGCCACGTCCTGGTCTCGTCTGGTACAACGGCAGCAAAGGCGCTGCGATTACGATGAGCCGGTCGATGGCGGTCGAACTCGCGCCAGACAAGATTCGTGTCAATGTCGTCAATCCCGTGGCCGGCGAAACGCCGTTGCTTTCGGAGTTTATGGGCTCTGATACACCGGAAATACGCGCCAAGTTCGTGTCGTCGATTCCGTTGGGACGATTCAGCCAGCCACTGGATATTGCGAATGCCTGTCTGTACCTCGCGTCGGACGAGGCGGAATTTATAACCGGGGCCTGCATCGAGGTTGATGGCGGGCGTTGCGTATAGTCAGCAGCTTCCGGCGAATTCGCGGTCCTCAAAAAAGCACGCTACTTGTAGCGTGCTTTTTTGTTATGCCTGGCACGATATGAGTTGCTGTTGTTATGCGCCGGTAAACGCCTGGATTCCGGTCTGCGCGCGTCCCAGAATCAGGGCGTGTATGTCGTGAGTCCCCTCATAGGTGTTCACGGCTTCCAGGTTCATAACGTGGCGGATCACATGATATTCGTCAGATACACCGTTTCCACCGTGCATGTCGCGCGCCGTTCGTGCCATGTCGAGTGCTTTCCCGCATGAGTTGCGCTTGATGAGCGAGATCATTTCGGGCGTCGCGCGCCCTTCGTCCATCAGCCGCCCGACACGCAGTACCGATTGCATACCCAGCGAGATTTCGGTCTGCATGTCTACGAGCTTCTTCTGAACCAGTTGATTGGCGGCAAGTGGACGGCCGAACTGTTTGCGCTCGAGCGTGTATTGTCTCGCGGCCTGCCAGCAGAATTCCGAGGCACCGAGCGCACCCCAGGCAATGCCGTAGCGCGCCTTGTTGAGACAGCCGAATGGGCCTTTGAGTCCCTGAACTTCCGGCAGCAGGTTTTCATCGGGTACGAACACATCCTCCATGACGATCTCACCAGTGATGGAAACGCGCAGGCTGAACTTGCCTTCAATTTTCGGGGCGGAAAGTCCTTTCATTTCGCGTTCCAGTATGAAACCGCGAATCACATCGCCGTCGTCTTTTGCCCAGATTACAAAAACGTCTGCGACGGGGGAATTGGTGATCCACATTTTCGCCCCCTTGAGTATCCAGCCTCCATCGACTTTGCGAGCCCGCGTCACCATACTACCGGCGTCGGAACCGAAGTCAGGCTCAGTCAGGCCGAACGCACCGATCTTGTCACCTGAGGCGAGACCAGGCAGGTACTTCATGCGCTGCTGCTCGGTGCCGTATGTGTATATCGGGTACATCACGAGACTGGACTGCACACTCATCATCGACCGGTATCCGGAATCAACGCGCTCGACCTCGCGCGCGATCAACCCGTAGGACACATGGTTTATTCCGGGACATCCATAACCGTCAATGGTTGATCCAAGGAATCCCATTTCTCCCATCTCTCGAAAAACCTCGCGATCAAATCGTTCGTGTCGGTTCGCCTCGAGCACCCTTGTCATAAGCTTCTCGTCGCAAAAAGTGCGCGCTGCATCGGCAACAATGCGTTCGTCCTCGCTGAGTTGATCGTGGAAGAGGAAGGGGTCGGCCCAGCTAAATGCCGGGCGGGATTCAGGAGCGTTCATGGAATCTTGAAAATGGGTAGTTGTGAATGGATAAGTCGGCGCTGGTTCTGTCTCGAAACTGTGTCTGTGTCGAAACTGTGCCGGCGCAAGTTTACATGAGCTTGCCCAATTCCTCAGTCCGGCTAACTGCTAGTCTTCCGAGCACAAGTCGAAACCGTCGCGCCATCCGGTCGCATAGATCGAATCGGTCTTGAAGCGGCTCTCGTCGCGAACAATGCTTTCTGGTTGCCGTTTGCTGTTGCAGCCGTCTGCGTAGCCGTCCTGAAAAGCAGGGGGATAGCCTGCAAGGTTGAACTCGGGTTCGGCTTCGTCCGGTTGCGGCGAAGCGCAAGCGGTTATGAGTAGTGCCGAAACGGCGAAAGCAGATATGAGTCGCATTTTGGGTCTGGAATCTCGCCAGGAAGTAGTTTGCGTCAGTCGTGCTGGATGGATATACGTAGTGGATTCAGCGGCGCAAGCATTCAGCAACGGTAGCATGGTGTCGCCGTGCACCTGAGAAGGCGGCTAAATTTTTGCATGTTCCAAAAGTGGCAGGCAAAAAAAAGCGCCCGATAAGGGAGGGAATCGGGCGCTCCAATGCGCATTCACGCATTGTCAAGAACATAAACCGGGTATCAGTTGGCTGTCATTTCGTCTTCTGCGGCTGAACTGAGCGGTAGTCGGATCAGGCGTGGATCGTCAAATTGTCGGCGGCAAACAATTTCGCCGCTAACCGACCGTGACTACGGCGCCGTTTACCAGCCTTACTTTCTGTCCGATTGAAAATTTGGGGAGCTGATGCTCGTAAATCGTTCTCAAGCTGCCGTCCTCCATTCGCAAGCGAATGATGAAACTGGTCGCACCTTCATATTTGCGGCTGCCCGCGGCCGATGAATTGCGGTTCGAGCGGGCAAGCATCGAAACTGGAAATCTGTCGGCAGACGCGCCACTGCTCTCGAGGTTTGCCTGAAACGGACTAATTTGTCGGCCTTCGTCCGGCATTTGTAAGTCATGTCGCTCGATTGATTGAACAATGCCACAACGATCACACTCTGCTTTCATCGCCGTGCCATTCACTGCGCTGCGGGTTAGTCCGACATGGGTTGGCACGAACACTGGCGCCGGCGCCTCTTCCTTCAACACGTCTTGACTATCTTGCGCGGCACTGGGCCGAAACAGCTCAGCGTTGTCGGAACCTACTGAAATTTGGCCGGTAATTGCTGCGATGCCTATTCCACTGAATGTGGCTACACAAAATTGCGCAGCAAGCAAGGGGGCGGATAAGTCTGTTTCCGTCGTTATTCATTCGCTCATCACTAGTTATTATTAAGTGCATTCGTAGTCGTGTGATGAATCATGTAGCAACGATAATGCCAAAATTGAGAAACAATTGGATTCAACTGCTTAGAAGCGATACCTCAAGCAATGTCCCGCACAGACCGACGCCATGAAGCGACAAATTCATATGGCTCCAAGGCAAGTTTTTGTTTTAACAGCAGAAATACATCGACGCGCGTTGTGATAAACGATTGGCGACGAAGATGTAGTTTGCTAGCAGTCTGTCGGGCTTAGGTGGTCGATAGCGAAACAGTGGGAGAGCGAGCACAGATTTTAGCGATTTTGACGCGCATATCGGGAATACGTAAGGAAAAATCGATGAAATATGGGCCGCTCTCCCACCGTTGCAGCCGAATCATCCTGAGTCCGACAGACTGCTAGAGCGCCTTGAACAGTTTCGGATCGAGGTGGTGCCGCTGTAGCAATTTGTAGAACTCGGTGCGGTTGCGCTTCGCGAGTTTGGCGGCTTGTGTCACATTGCCGCCTGTGATCCGGAGTATCTTGGCCAGATACTCGCGTTCGAATTCGCTTCGTGCGGACTCGAATGAGGCAAGTTCGGCCGTGCTTCCGCGAATGGCGCTTTCTCCGCGTCATACTTCTTTTGCAGTTTGGCGGACCATTTCTTTTCGGTTTCGAGTTTTTGTGCCTGGCTTGCAGCAGGACCTTCGCCGAACTTGTGTTCCTGAACGGGGCATCTTGCGACGCCAGGAGCATTACCAGTTGCATGCGGTGGTGGTCAGTGGGTTCGTCGACAAACAATCTTTGCGCGCGCTGATACTCGCGCAGCAAAGCTTCTCCCTGCAGGTCCGAAATGTAGGAGTAGTAATCGAGCGATCGATTTGCATCTGGTTCCTCTATCTCAACGACTTCTACCGGTGGCTCAGGATTAAGGATTTCGTGCAGATTCTGAGTGCAGCCCCCAAGAACTAATATTGTCAGCGACGCAATGATGACCCTGATTGTCACGCTGCCGCTTCCATCTGGCGCGACGGCAGAACAACGCGCAGATGTGCGCCCGGGTTGCCATCATCAATGACTTCAGCCGTTCCATGGTGAGCAAGCGCGAACTCGCGTACGATCGCCAGCCCCAGCCCGGTGCCCTTGACGGGTCCCGTGTACTCGGCGGTGCTTTGATAGAACGGTTCAAATACCCCCACCCGGTCGTGCGAGGGTATTTCGGGACCATCGTCCATGACGTCAATTACAACGTCACCGCCGCGTCGTCGCAACTGGATGCGAATTGTTCCGCCCGTCGGCGAGTATTTCACTGCGTTGGAAAACAGATTGTCGATCACGGCTTCCAGTTTCTTCTCGTCACCTTCCATTTCCATATCCGCAGCAGTCAGTGATTGGCTGAGATTTTTTGCGTGCATTGCCAGCGTATGCCGTTGTGTTACCCGTTCAACGAGCGCTTTGAGCTTGAAGTGGACTGGTAAGAGCGAAGCAGTCTGGAATTGGGCACTGTGGTAGTTGAGCAGGTCCTCGATTAGCCGTTGCAGGCGCAACGTGTTCTGTGTGAGAATGTGGACGATTTCGAGCTGGCCGTGCGTCATTCGTCCTGTAACTTCGTCGCCCAGCAATTCAACACCTTCGCGCAAGGCCGTCAATGGTGTTTTCAGTTCGTGCGATACATGACGCAGGAACCGCGATTTCTGCCCTTCCAGATCGAGCAAGCGCAGCCGTAGCCAGTCCAGCTGCCTGCCAAGCGATTCGAGGTCGGCGGGGCCGCTGACAGCAATTTTGTCTTCAAACTCACCTTCGCCTAGCTTTCGGATTGCGGACTCGATTTGGGAAATCGGCCGTCTGATCAGCAACGACCAGGATGACCGCGATAGGGAATAGCGCCATCATTTGCCAGAAAATGAGTTGCTGGGTGTCTCCCGCCATTTGCTGCACCGTGTTGACTTCACGGTCAACCAGCAGGTTTCCCTGGTTGTCGAGCTCGCGCGCGGTCTGAGACAACTTCGCGAACGCAGCGACGATCTCGCCAGCCTGGTCGCGCAGCATCGTTCCCTGGCTGGCTTGCTGATACAGGCCGGACTCGGCTTCTATCAGAGTGTTCAGCGTATCTCGCTGAGCATCTTCGAGCGGAAATGTATGAAGGCGCTGTGCGGTACTCTCAAAACGCTCGTGTGCCAGCGCATAGCCCTGCATGACTGAGGGTTCGCCGACAATCACGAACTGGCGCACGCTGCGTTGCATGACTGTAACGTGTTCGATGAGCAATCTGCTCGCCTGTGTGGCCTGAACTGCCTGGTACAGGGTGCGCTGGCTGTATTCGGCCAGCTTGTGGATGGAGTACCCGTTATACGCAAGCGCCAGTATGAGTGGGACAACCGCAAGCGCGAAGCCGGCGAGGACCAGCTTCAGGAACGATCGCGGGTAATACTTCTGCATCAATTTCTGCATCGATAACACCGGCTTGCAATACGCAAGTGTAGTGCCAAAGCCATGCTGAATAGGGGCGGCACAGGTTGGGTGAGGCCTAATTGATATCCACGACTACCCAACCAAATTCGCCGAAATCGGCCCGGATTGAATCGCCTGGAGAAATTGGCTGAGGTAGCACGCAGGTGCCCGTGGTTACCACTTCGCCAGCCAGCAAGCCGATATTCTGGGTACGAAGCTCGTTCGCAATCCAGGTCAGCGCAATGCGTGGATCGCCGAGTACATTCGCGCCGCAACCATCGGCAGCATGCCTGTCGTTTCGCCACACGTTGACTGCGTGCCCGGCGAGGTCATGTTTACGCCAGTCGGCGTTGGTTGCGGGACCGAGCACGAACCAGCTCGCGCATGCGTTGTCAGCGATCAGTTGCGCGGCGCCGACATTCACGAAGTCACTGTAGCGAGAATCCGGGATTTCGATCGCCGGATGCAGTGTTTCGATAGCATCGAGTACGTCCTTCACGCTGTAGTCGTCAGTGCGTGGCGGCAGCGGTTAGCGCATACGAAACGCGAATTCCGCCTCCGCGACTTTCATCAGATTATTTCCCAGGGCTAGCTGATTTCCGGCATCAATCACCCGGTTGGACAACAGCCGGCTGGCGAGCGGGCCATCGACGCCGATATGTTTCTGGCCAGCGTCGCTGGTCGCTGCAATCTTCCAGCCGAACACTTTCTGCCCGGAGAGTTTCGCGATTTGTGTCTGGATCGCATACGCCTCGGCGCGATCGGATGGCCTGCAGTGCGGCGGCAACTCGTCAAATTGCTGCGTGCGCGTCCAGTGGTCCCACAGAATTTGCGCGGACTCCCTGATTTGTTCCTGATTCATTGGTCAGTCGTAATGCCTATGTGATGTTAAATGTTTGTATTCATGGTCTGGAAACTGGCTTTCCAATTCACTGGTTCGCTTGCGGCACTGGCGCTCGTACGATATTGAGCAATGGCTCGCTTCGAGCCAGCCTGTCGAGGTTGCGCGCGATGACTTGATTGCGGCGCGGCATGAGTTGCTCGGTCCAGGCAGAAGCGTGCGGCGTCATGATTACGTTATCGAGCTCATGGAACGCAAAGCGTGACGGAGGGCAGACTTCCATGTCGGTTGACGGGTAGCGGTACCAGGTATCGATAATCGCGCCGCCGATGATGCCATCGCGGCACGCGTCAAACAGCGCTTCTTCGTCGATCAGCGGTCCGCGCGCGACATTAATAATCACCGCAGAAGGTTTCATGGCGGCGAGCTGGCTGGCGCCAATCATTCCGCACGTTTGGCTGGAAAGAGGCATGCCCAGCAGTACAAAATCTGATTGCGCGAGAATGTCCTTCAGATTGTCCATGGGCTCGACCGCTTCGACCGCGTCGTCACCGTCACCCGGTGTGCGGCTACAGGCGCGCAGAAGCATACCGAAAGCGCGCGCACGCCTGGCAACTTCCTGGCCAATTCTTCCGTAGCCGATAATTCCGAGCGTCTGGCCGAATAATTCCTGATGCCTGGGGCCGTACATTTGTGAACCATGCCATTTGCCGCCACGCAATGCTGCGTCAAGTTTTGGGATCGGTACGACCCATTGCAGCATGGTCGCTAGGACATACTCGGAAATGCCGGTCTCGTGTTCAAACACGTTGCACACAGTTGTCTGCGCTGGTACAGCGTCAAGCGCAATCGCGTCTGTTCCGGCGCCGGGTAGCTGGAGTAACTGCAATTGTGGCGCGGGAGGCATGGTTGCCGGCCAGTCCATTGACACTAGCGCGTCGGCGCGTGCGAGCGCACTGGAGAAACCGGCGTCGTCTTCAGAATCTGCGATCTCGATGGTCCACTGTGTCGTGAGCATGTCTGGCACGCTGGCAAGGCGCCCATCGTTGTCGATTTTCTTGATCAGCAATATCACAAGTTAGTGTGTCCGCGGTCCGAAATGTTCTGAAGCTGTGATGTAACGAAGTTGCCCGATGGAATTGTGCCGCGATCAGGCCGGTTACTGGCCTGCAATCCCCGCGGCTTCATTTCTTCCATTTGCAAACGGCAACATGGTGAGCCTCGTTGAATCCACTTTCGCCGTTTTCGCAGTGCCGTGCCGCCGGCTAGCCATTCGCCAGCACCCGTATACGGCTACGTCCATATGATTCCTTGCGCGCAATCGGTTGAGAGGCGCTTCTTCAAGGCGGCGTCTGCTGCTCTATTTGGTGCCGGGAAAGGGACTCGAACCCTTACAGTGTCACCACCGGCGGATTTTGAGTCCGCTGCGTCTACCAATTCCGCCATCCCGGCAAGAGACGAATTATCTACGAAAGTACGAACCGTCAGCAAGGACGCGTGCAGTCCTGTCGATATAATCGCGCGATGCGATTATCGGACTTCGACTATAACTTGCCGGATGGGCTCATTGCCCAGGCCCCTTGCGCGGATCGTCGCGACAGCCGATTGATGCATCTGGATGGTGCGAGCGGTGCGGTTTCGGATCATCGATTCGCGCAATTCGGTCAATTTTTCAAACCGGGTGATTTGCTCGTTTTCAACGATACACGGGTAATCAAGGCGCGCCTGTACGGCACCAAGGACACCGGCGGCAAAGTCGAGGTCATGGTCGAACGCGTGCTCGATACCAGAAGGGCACTGGCGATGCTGCGGGCAAGCAGGACGCCCAAAATCGGCCAGCACATTCTTCTGAGCAATGGCGCTGAGCTGTCCGTCCTGTCCCGAGAGAACGACCTGTTTGAGCTGCATTTTTCGGAAGACGTGTTCGAAGTACTCGATCAATGCGGCCAAATTCCATTACCTCCCTATATCGAACGCCAGGCAGCCCTGGCGGATGAGTCGAGATATCAGACGGTGTACGCTCGTCAACCCGGCGCTGTTGCCGCGCCGACTGCGGGCCTGCATTTCGACGAGACCATGATTGAGTCCTTGCAGGCAGCCAGCGTTCATATGGCTTATGTGACATTGCATGTCGGGGCAGGGACGTTTCAGCCGGTACGTGACGACGACATCGATCGCCATGTGAT
Source organism: uncultured Burkholderiales bacterium (assembly GCA_951812315.1). Taxonomy (GTDB): domain Bacteria; phylum Pseudomonadota; class Gammaproteobacteria; order Burkholderiales; family Eutrophovitaceae; genus SG8-40. The sequence continues at coordinate 120,588 of CATOSA010000008.1, read as the reverse complement.
GCATCAGGAGTGGTATCGGGTACCTCGAGAGGCAGCGCTGGCGGTACAGCGCGCGAGACAAAGAGGCGGGCGCATATGCGCGATCGGTACCACCAGTCTCCGAGCACTTGAGTCAGCTGCACTTGAGTCGGCCGCGCTTGACAGCGCCTCATCTCTAGCCGGGGAGATACTGGAAGGTGATGGCGAAACCCGCTTGTTTATTCGCCCCGGCTTCCGGTTCCGCGTCGTTGAGCGCTTGCTGACCAATTTTCATTTGCCACGATCGACATTGCTGATGCTCGTTTCAGCGTTTGCCGGCCTGGATGCGGTCAGGCGTGCCTATGGTCACGCTGTACAGGAGCAATATCGCTTCTTTAGTTATGGAGACGCGATGCTGATCGAAGCCGCAGTGGGGAATGGCTGACATGCGATTTGAACTGCTTGCCAAAGACGGTGCAGCCCGGCGCGGACGCATACGTCTCGCCCACGGAGCGGTGGAAACGCCGGCCTTCATGCCGGTCGGTACCTACGGTGCCGTCAAGGGTATGCGCCCGGGCGAACTGGAGGCGATCGATACCCGCATTGTGCTTGGAAACACATTTCATCTCTGGCTGCGCCCGGGCGTAGATGTCATTTCCGAACATGGCGGCTTGCATCGCTTTATTGGATGGCCGCATCCGATTCTTACCGATTCCGGAGGTTTTCAGGTCTTCAGCCTTGGCGCGCTGCGCAAGATTACTGAAGAAGGGGTCTCGTTCCGATCACCGGTCAATGGTTCTCCATGTTTCCTGTCAGCCGAGGAGTCAATGCGCATTCAGAAGATTCTTGATTCCGACATCGTCATGACTTTCGATGAATGCACACCGTTTCCGGCAAGCGAGCAGGAAACTGCCTGCTCGATGCAGCTGAGTTTGCGTTGGGCAGAGCGCAGCAAACGTGCGCACGAAGGTAACCCGAACGCGTTGTTCGGGATCGTGCAGGGGGGAATGTACGAGGCGTCGCGCGACCAGTCCCTGGCCGGATTGCTGGAACTTGGTTTTGACGGTTATGCGATCGGTGGCCTGTCTGTTGGCGAACCCAAAGCGGACATGATGCGGATTTTGCGCCACAGTACGCCTTGCTTGCCTGATGCCAGCCCACGTTACCTGATGGGGGTCGGTACACCGGCCGATATCGTCGCCGCGGTCAGGCAAGGCATTGACATGTTTGACTGCGTTTTGCCGACACGTAACGCCCGCAATGGCTGGGTCTACACCTCTGAAGGGATTGTTAAACTCCGTAATGCCGCTTACCGGCACGACTCGGGGCCTCTCGATCCTCGCTGTGATTGTTATACCTGTAGCAATTTCAGCCGTGCCTATCTTCATCATCTGCAGCAGATCAACGAGATGCTCGGGGCGCAGCTCAACACGCATCACAACCTGAGCTTCTATCAGGGATTGATGTCCGGACTGCGCGACGCAATTTCCAATGGGCGGCTGGACGATCATGTCGCGTCGCTCGGTCTTGGCAATACGGCGGTTTGACAGCGAAGCTGCGTGCTAAAATGCGCCGTTTTTCCATAATGCAAGGCTGCTTTGTGGCGGGCGGGTCGCGGTTCTCGCGCCTTCGATAAGCACGCGGCGGCGCAGAACATACCGGAGGAATGAACGTGTTGATCGCTAAAGCATATGCGCAGGCAACCGGCGGCGGAGCAGGCGGGTTTGACATTGTCGGACTTATGCCATTGATTTTGCTGTTCGTGCTGCTTTACTTCCTGATGATTCGGCCGCAGGCAAAGCGTGCCAAGGAACATCGCTCGATGTTGGCAGCGTTGCAAAAGGGTGATGAAGTCGTTGCCGGCGGAGGAACGCTCGGCAAAATCAACCATGTCGGCGAGCAATTTGTGACGCTTGAAATCGCGCCCAACGTAGAAGTCAAGGTGCAGAAACCCTCCATACAGACGGTATTGCCGAAAGGCACTATCAAGGGGGCAGGCAGCTCTTGATTCGCACAGCAGTCCGAGTTCGGCATTTTGGCGCGACGCCTGTCGCGTTGGCGCCGACCAATAATCTGTTGCGTCTTTACGAACGCTCCAATTTCTAATAGGCCGCCATGAACCGCTATCCAGCTTGGAAAAACCTGATGATTGTTGTCATTCTGATCATCGGTTTTGTCTACACAATTCCGAATTTCTTCGGTGAGTCGCCTGCGGTTCAGGTCTCGCCGGCACGTGCGACGACGGTGATCGATGCAGCGCTGCTGGCTCGTTCGAACGATATCCTTGAAACCGCGAATCTGGCGGTTGAAGCCGCCTACCTAGATCCGAACGGAATAAAGTTCCGGTTTGCCGATACCGATACTCAGTTGCGTGCAAAGGATGTATTGCAGCGCGAACTCGGCGATGGGTATGTCATTGCGTTGAACTTGTTAACCAATTCTCCGCGCTGGTTGGCGGCGATCAACGCACTTCCGATGTATCTGGGTCTTGATTTGCGTGGCGGCGTGCATTTCCTGTTGCAAGTCGACATGGAAGCGGCTCTGGATAAGGCCACAGATCGCTACGTGCAGGATATGCGTCAGTTCATGCGCAGCGAAGGCATTCGCTACGCACGCATTTCGCGCGAAGGTCAATCCGTGCGGGTGCGCTTCCGTGAAGCCGGCATCCGTGACGAAGCGATTCCCGTTCTTGACCGGGAAATGCCTGACTTGCTCATCAAGAGCAGTGATGCCGGCGGCGAGTTCCGCATTGTGGCAACACTTCGACCGGAAGTGGAAACACGCATTCGCGAGTTCGCCTTGCAGCAGAACATCACGACCTTGCGCAACAGGGTCAACGAACTTGGGGTGGCGGAGCCGATCGTTCAGCAATCCGGACTGGATCGCGTCGTCGTGCAGCTTCCCGGTGTGCAGGACACTGCCAAGGCAAAGGATATTCTTGGCCGCACCGCAAGCCTGGAAGTTCGCCTGGTCGATGAGGAAAAAATGGACCCTGCCAACCTCGAAGCCGCGCGCAACGGACAAGTGCCATTCGGCGTCGAGCTACTCTACGACCGGGAGGGTATTCCGTACTTGCTCAAGCGCGACATCATTCTCACCGGCGACCGGATATCCGACGCGCAGCCTGGATTCGCGCAAGACACGGGTGAGCCGGCAGTACACCTCAATCTCGATGGCCGCGGTGCGGCAGTTTTTCAGCAGGTAACGCGCGACAATGTCGGGCGCCGGATCGCGATGATCCTGGTTGAAAAAGGCAAAGCCGAAGTTGTGACCGCACCGGTGGTGCGCACTGAAATTCCTGGCGGACGGGTACAGATCAGCGGGCAGATGACGGTCACCGAGGCGCGCGACACAGCGCTGTTGTTGCGCGCCGGTGCGCTCGCAGCACCGATGGAAATCGTCGAGGAACGAACCGTCGGGCCAAGTCTTGGTGCCGATAACATCGAACGTGGTCTTCGTTCAACATGGATGGGATTCGCCGCACTCGCCATATTTATCGCGTTGTACTACGCGATGTTCGGGGTTGTCTCGGTTATCGCGCTGTGTGTAAACATGATGTTGCTGGTGGCGTTGCTGTCTATGCTTCAAGCGACGCTCACGCTACCCGGAATCGCGGCGGTCGCGCTGACGCTTGGTATGGCTATTGATGCCAACGTGCTCATCAACGAAAGAATTCGTGAAGAGCTACGCAATGGCACTACGCCGCAGGCGGCGATTACCGCCGGCTACGAGCGTGCCTGGGGCACGATTCTGGATTCAAACATAACGACACTGATAGCAGCGCTCGCCCTGTTCTCTTTCGGGACCGGGCCGATACGTGGATTCGCCGTCGTGCATAGTCTGGGAATCATCACGTCGATGTTCAGTGCGGTAATCGTATCGCGCGCCCTTATCAACTATTTGTATGGCAGCCGCCGCAAGGTCGAAAAGTTGCCGATTGGCAATACCGACTGGTACAAGCGCCAGCCTGACGCTTGACCAACTAACCGGACACTTCCAGGTAAAAACAGAAAATGGAATTCTTCCGCATTCGCAAAGACATCCCGTTCATGCGGTATGCGCTGTTGTTCAACATCATATCGATTGCGACTTTTGTGCTGGCGGTTGGTGCGCTGGCATTCAAGGGCTTGAATCTTGGTGTGGAATTTACCGGCGGCACCGTAATGGAAGTGAACTACAGCGCAAGTGCAGATATTCCCAGAATTCGTGAAACGCTGGAGGAGGCTGGTTTCGAGGACGCAGTCGTACAGAGTTTCGGTAGTTCGCAGACCGTACTGATCCGTATGCCGACCAGGCCGGATGTGAGTGGCGCCCGTTTATCCGAAGAAGTGATCACGGCGTTGCGCAATGACAATCCAGGTGTTGAGTTGCGCCGGGTCGATTTTGTCGGGGCGCAGGTGGGCGAAGAACTGGTCGAGAAAGGCGCCATGGCGCTATTAGTCGTCTCGCTCGGCATCGTTGCTTACCTGGCATTGCGATTCGAGTGGAAATTCGGGGTGGCGGCGATACTTGCGAACCTGCACGATATCGTGATTATTCTCGGATTTTTCGCATTTTTTCAATGGGAGTTTTCGTTGCCGGTGCTTGCAGCGGTCCTCGCGGTTCTGGGGTATTCGGTGAACGAATCGGTTGTTGTGTTCGACCGAATTCGTGAAAACTTTCGCAAGATGCGCAAAGCCTCGGTGCGTGAAGTGATCAATAATGCGATTACACGCACAATGTCGCGCACCATCATTACCCACGGCAGCACCCAGCTCATGGTGCTTTCAATTCTGATTTTTGGTGGAGAAGCGCTGTTTTACTTTGCGCTGGCACTGACCATTGGAATTTTGTTCGGGATCTATTCGTCGATATTCGTCGCCAGCCCGTTGGTATTGTGGCTTGGCGTGACACGCGAAGATTTGCTGCGGCCGGAGAAGAAGACTGAAGAGGCTGTTGTCTAGCGATCGTGCGACACACCGTCGCAACGTTCGCGGACGTCGTCCGGTAACCAATCTTGTTTCAGGTATCGGGCTGGCCGAAGCCTGAAAGCGACGCCGCCGTGCCGCAATTTAGTTGATAGACGCTGCGAGCAGGCGGCGATACCTGCCAGTCAATTCGTGTTCGTTTCCCAGCAATTCGAATACAGCCAGCATGGTTTTGCGGCCTGCATCTTCTCCAAAGGTTCGATCGGTTTGAATAATCTGAAGCAGGTGTTTCAGTGCCGGCTCGAATTGTTTTGCACCGACGTATTGTTTGGCAAGCGCCAGCCGCGATTTAAGGTCACCTGGATTTTTTGAAACGCGTGTCTCGAGCGCGTCGATGCTGTCTTCGCCAGGCCCTGTATCCGCGAAAGTCAGTTGCGCCCTCAGGTGCTCGACACGAGAGTCCATCTTCGCCAATGGTGCGAGTTCGTCGAGCAGAGCTGATGCGTCCTCGATACGACCAATGTTGATGAGAATTTTGGCGCGATCGATGCGAATGTCATCATTGTCCGGTTCCAGTACTTGCGCCGCTTCAAGGCCCACCAGCGCAGCATCTTTATCGCCGGCAGCATACGTTTGCATTGCCGCTCGGCGCTGCTCCTCGGCGGGACTGGGAAGCAAGCGTTCGATAAACTCGCGGACTGATCGTTCAGGCACTGCGCCAGTGAACTCGTCGATCATCTTGCCGTCGGAAAATGCTTTTACGTTGGGAATGCTTCGTACTGCAAACTGACTTGCGAGAGACTGGTTGTCGTCGGAGTTAACTCGCGCGAGGAGAACGCGTCCCGCGAATTCATTTGCCACCTTTTCAATGATTGGCGTAAGTGAGCGGCACGGACCGCACCACGGCGCCCAGAAGTCGACAAGAACAAGCCGTTTGTTCGATTCCTCGATAACGGTCTGCTGAAAATCGGCTTCATTCGCATCGATCACGACTGCGTCGGTTACAGTTGAATCAACTGTGTTTGAGGCCATTGCGTCACTCCCGGAAACTGCTATTTCCTGTTCAGAGATAATGGGTAGCAATGATTTGGGGACGATGCCAGCTAGCTTCAAGCCTGACGTGAAACGCCTTCGCGATCATTGATGATCCCTCTTACATCGGCTGTATCAAGTGCGTCGTGATCAAATACGTCGGGCCAGCGCTGCAGCCTGGCCGATGTAGCTGGCAGGTGTGATCGATAAGAGCCGGTTTTTCTCCGCATCGGGAATGGACAATTCACGAATAAAACCGTGCAAGGCATCGCGGGATATGCCACTCTTGCCCCGCGTCAGTGCCTTGAGTTGTTCGTAGGCGTCGTCGATGCCAAAACGTTTCATTACCGTCTGGACCGGCTCCGCGAGTATTTCCCAGGCGTCATCCAGATCCTCAGCAAGGCGGACCGGTTCCGCCTCCAGTTTGCCCAGACCGCGCATGCATGAATCATAGGCGAGCGTCGCATATCCCAGCGCAGTTCCCATGTTGCGCAACACCGTTGAGTCGGTGAGGTCGCGTTGCCAACGTGATATTGGTAGTTTTGCACTCAGGTGATTGAGCAATGCGTTGGACAAGCCAAGGTTGCCTTCGGCGTTCTCGAAATCGATCGGATTGACCTTGTGCGGCATGGTCGAGGACCCGACTTCGGTTTCGTTGACTCTTTGCTTGAAGTAGCCGACTGAGATGTAAGCCCAGATGTCGCGTGCCATGTCGATCAATACTGTGTTCAGTCCTGCGTAGGCGTCAAGAAGCGCCGCAATACCGTCGTGTGGCTCGATCTGGGTTGTGTACGCGTTATGTTCGAATCCGAGATCCCCGACAAACTGGCGTGACAGGTCTTCCCAGTCGAAATCGGGATAGGCGGCAAGATGTGCGTTGTAATTGCCAACGGCGCCGTTGATCTTGGCCGGCAGGCCGAGGGTGGCGATGCGCTCCCGTTGCCGTCTTAATCGATAAACGAAGTTTGCGAACTCCTTGCCCACGGTTGTTGGTGTTGCCGACTGTCCATGCGTACGAGACAGCATCGGCAAGTCCGCATAGGCGTGGGCAAGCGAGCGCAGGTTTTCGATCAGCTTGTCGATTGAAGGCAGTATCAGTTGAGCGCGCGAATCGCGCAGCATCATCGCGTGACAAAGGTTGTTGATATCCTCTGACGTGCACGCGAAGTGAACAAAATGTGTGATGGCTGTTGCTTCGGGATCGGCTGCAAGTTGTTCCCGCAACCAGTATTCGATCGCTTTTACATCGTGATTGATGCGTGACTCGATCGCCTTGATCGATTCGGCGTCGTTGACGGAAAAGTCGTTTGCCAATTGGTCCAGATGATCGATTGAATTTTCCGAAAGCGTCGCAATCTCCGAAAGCTCGGGCGCTGCAGAAATTGCTTTGAGCCACTCAATCTCGACTTTTACACGATAGCGGATCAGGCCAAATTCGCTGAAATAATCCGACAGCGCGGCGACCTTGGTGCGATAGCGCCCATCGAGCGGTGATAATGCAGTCAGTGGCGACAGCGCCATGATTTTCTGCGCCATTTTAACAGCGCCATGATTTTCTGCGCCATTTTAGCTGCGACGACTCAGATTGGACGTCATAATGATTTCTGGAACCCCCTGTTTTTAATCCGTAATTTTAACACGTACGTTATTGCCACCGTATGTCACGATCCCTCGAGTCGCTGCTTGAAGATGTCCGTTCATGTCGCCATTGTGCGCACCATTTGCCATTGGGACCGCGGCCGATTATCCGGGCGGCGCCTTCGGCGAGACTAATGATTGTCGGACAGGCGCCTGGTCGCCGCGTGCATGAAACCGGCATACCCTGGAACGACCCGTCGGGTGACCGGCTGCGGGACTGGATGCAATTGGAGCGCGAACGGTTCTACGATGAGAGTCGCATCGCAATTATTCCCGCCGGTTTCTGTTACCCCGGCTCGGGACCGACAGGAGATCTGCCGCCGCGGCCCGAATGCGCACCAAAATGGCACCCGCATCTGGTGCCCAGGTTGCCGAAACTGCAAATTGCATTGCTGGTGGGTCGCTATGCGCAGGCTTACTATCTTGGCCGGGAGCGGCGCGCGACCCTCACCGAAACCGTTCGTGCATGGCGCGATTATCTTCCGCATTTTTTGCCAATGCCGCACCCGAGTCCGCGCAATCAGGTGTGGTTAAAGCGCAATCCCTGGTTTGCCGAGGACGTGCTGCCTTTTCTGCGTTTCGTGGTGAAACAGACGGTATTGGATTAGGGCGTAACAAGAGTTGCGCGTCGCGCCATATCGGAGTCGGCGTGCCAACCATGCGCAACATGCGTCGCCATACAGGTGCGATGCGACCTTGCTGTTCGGGCCGGATTACGCCTTGATGGTCCCACCGGTAAGTAAAGAATCAGCGCTTGCGTTGTACAACGATTCCTATGCGGCGTTCCTGGCAGGCAGTGCTTCGTCGAGCGGAATCGCTTGCTCAATGATCCCGCCCCCAAGGCACACCCGCGATTCGTACACGACCACTGATTGTCCCGGCGTTACAGCCCACTGCGGTTCGGCGAAACGTACTTCGCAGCTGACCTGGTCTACCGTTTCTACTGCGCATGGTGCGTCTTTTTGCCGGTAGCGGGATTTAGCACCATATACCCACTGCGTGTGTGGCGCCCTACCGCTAATCCAGCTCAGGTCGGTTGCGACAAGGGCGCTCGATAGCAGTGATGGATGATCATGCCCCTGAACGACAACAAGACGATTGGCATCGACGTCTTTTTCAGCGACATACCATGGCTCGCCTTCACCTCCGATTCCGATTCCGTGACGCTGACCGATGGTGTAGTACATCAGTCCCGAGTGCGCGCCGATCGTCTCGCCCTCAATCGTGACAATGTCGCCCGGACGGTCCGGAAGATAACGGCCGAGAAATTCCCTGAATGGCCGTTCGCCGATAAAGCAGATACCGGTTGAGTCCTTTTTATCGAAGTTCGGCAAGCCCAGTTTCTCTGCGAGTTTGCGAACGTCACGCTTGTATATCTGGCCTAACGGAAAGCGTGTTCTGGAAAGCTGCTCCTGATTGAGCCGGTGCAGAAAATAACTTTGGTCCTTGGTGCCGTCCTCGGCTTTGAGAAGTTCGTATCGGCCGTCAACTTCCCGGACCTGGACGTAGTGGCCGGTTGCAATGGCGTCGGCACCCAAACCCACGGCGTGATCGAGGAAGGCGCGAAACTTGATCTCGGCGTTACACAGGACATCGGGATTAGGGGTGCGTCCCGCCTTGTATTCCGTCAGAAAATTGTTGAACACACGATCCTTGTATTCAGCCGAAAAGTTGACCGACTCGATGTCAATGCCGATCAGATCAGCAACCGACACAGCATCGATCAGATCCTGCCGTGACGAGCAGTATTCATCATCATCGTCATCTTCCCAGTTCTTCATGAACAGGCCGATCACTTCGAATCCCTGCTCCTTGAGCAGCCAGGCGGCAACCGACGAATCGACGCCGCCGGATAATCCGACAATTATTTTTTGTTTTGCCATTGGCGAAACGAATCTGGCTGCAGAACGTGTTTCACAACCTTAATTTTCTACTGATTTGGCGCAGGCTGCTAGGCGCAGTCGATCAACGCGTCAATCGCGTAACGCTTCCCGGTGAGATAGTCTTCAACGCAGCGAACAACGAGTGGGCTTCGGTGGCGATCGGCGCTGGCAAGAATTTCGTCCTTGCTCAACCACAGTGCACGCACGATGCCGGTGTCAAGCGAACGTTCTGCATGGTGCTTGCCGAGTTCACCCGAGAACGTAAAACGCAGGTAACCCAGGTTCCCCGCCGGCTTGGTCCAGCGGTAGACGCCGATGAGCTGTTTCGGTGCAAAGTCGTAGGCTGTTTCCTCGAGCGTTTCGCGTACTACAGCGTCGACAATCGATTCATTCGGTTCCAGATGACCAGCTGGCTGATTTAGCCGCAATCCATCGCCGGTTTCCTCTTCTACGAGAAGAAATCGACCTTCGCGCTCGATGACACATGCAACGGTGACGTCGGGTTTGCAGACCATATCAGGTAAGCACCGGCCGATCGTGCCCGATTGTGTCCGGGATTTCGATCCCGGGCGACCGGAGCATATAAAAACAAGGCAGCGAACGTCGCTGCCTTGATGTGGAAATGGTAAGCATTGTCAGAATGTGTCTATTGTCTTGTCCACACGAGCTCGGGTCGAATTATATGACGGCTGATCGAAAAAATACGCCGAGGCGTTCTTCTTGACGAGCGCGGAGATCCGAAATGGCGAGCGCGGAAATCTGAACATGACAAATTGATCAAAGCAAGAAGTGACGTCCTGTCTTTCTGAGCCGGAACCTGTCGCTTGGTTGATTACGTTCCGCGGGGGCTTAGTTTATTCCCGCTATGCGTTCTCATGTGAAACTACATAGTCATAGGCGGGTAAGGTCAGAAATTCGACAAAGTTCTCGTCCAAGGTCAGCTCCTCGAACATCTTCGCGCCTTCCTCGTACTTTCCGCGCGCATATCCCTGGTCGCCAAGCATTTCTCGAACTTTTGCCAGCTCCTGCGGCACCAGTTCGCTGAACAATTCCCTGGTGACTTCACGCCCGTCATCGAGCACGCCCCTGGGACTGCGTATCCAGTGCCAGATCTGGGCACGAGAAATTTCCGCAGTAGCGGCATCTTCCATGAGATTAAATATTGGTACGCAGCCGGTTCCGGCAAGCCATGCGCCCATGTACTGAATGCCGATGTTGATGTTCATGCGCAGGCCGTTTTCGGTAATCGGTCCCTGTGGTTTGAAGTCGAGCAGATCACTTGCCAACATGTTGACGTCAGGACGCTGCTTGGCGATCTGATTCGGTGTCGTCATCGCTTTGTCAAACGCTTCCTGCGCCATTGCTACCAGTCCCGGGTGGGCAACCCAGGTGCCGTCGTGTCCGTCGTTAGCTTCACGTTCCTTGTCAGCGCGAACCTTGGCCATTGCAGCGTCGTTTGCCGACGGGTCATTCTTGATCGGAATCTGTGCCGCCATCCCGCCCATTGCGAACGCGCCGCGCTTGTGACAGGTCTTGATCAGCAGCAGTGAATAGGCGCGCATGAATGGACTGGTCATGGTTACCAGGTTTCGATCCGCCAGCATGAAATCTTCACGATTCCGGAATTTCTTGATGCAACTGAATATGTAGTCCCAGCGGCCGCAGTTCAAGCCAGCCGAGTGTTCGCGCAGTTCGTAAAGGATCTCGTCCATTTCGAATGCCGCCAGAATGGTCTCGATCAGTACAGTGGCTTTCACTGTACCTTGCGGTACGCCAAGTTCTTTCTGGGAAAAGACAAACGCGTCATTCCACAGCCGTGCCTCCAGATGAGATTCCATCTTCGGCAGATAAAGATATATGCCGGAGCTCTGAGCGATGCGTTCCTTGGCATTGTGAAAGAAATAGAGGCCGAAATCGAACAGCGCACCCGACATCGGCTGGCCGTCAACGACAACGTGCTGTTCGGGCAGATGCCAGCCTCGCGGCCGTACCAAAAGCGTCGCGATGTTGCTGCCAAGATCGTATTGTTTGCCTTCCGGGCTGGTGAAACTGATCGTCTTGCGCACGGCATCGCGCATGTTGACCTGTCCAAGGACTTGATTGCTCCAGGTCGGTGTATTCGAGTCCTCGAAGTCCGCCATATACATCTTTGCACCGGAGTTCAACGCGTTAATGACCATTTTGCGATCTGTCGGTCCGGTAATTTCGGTACGGCGATCCTGCAGGTCTGCGGGAACTGGTGACACTGTCCAGTCCGCTTCGCGAATCGGCTGCGTTTCGGGCAAAAAGTCGGGTAGCTTTCCGGCGTCAAGCTCTTTCTGGCGCTGCGCGCGCCGGTCAAGCAGTTCTAGGCGGCGTGCGTCGAACTGGCGATGCAGATTTGCAAGAAATTCGAGCGCGTCGGGGGTGAGAATGTCCGCGTACTCCGGCTTGAAGCTACCGGTGATGTTCATTCCCGCCGGGGTCGTGTACTGAGTCATGCGGTCTCCAGCAATAATTTGCGTAATGTGAAACGCGGTTTTAGTGTTTTGTCAGGCCGGAAGTATAACGCCGCAGTGGCATTGCGACCCAGGTTGTGCGACTCGGGCGTGTGATGTGCTGGAGGATTTTGCGTCGCAAAGGTGCCCGGGTTCTCATTGCTGCTATGGCGCGTTGCACGCCCGTGCGCGGTGCAGACAAAAAATCTGAATGCCCGCCGGCACAGAAGTACCAGCAGGCATTCGATCAGTGGCTCAGGCGAATTGGGCTTCTTCGGTCGAGCCGGTGAGTGCAGTGACCGAGGATTGGCCGGACTGAATCACTTGCACGACGTTGTCAAAGTAGCTTGTTCCGACTTCGCGCTGGTGCTTGGTTGCTGTATAGCCTTCCGATTCCGCGGCAAACTCGGCCTGCTGAAGTTTTACGTAGGCTGTCATGTTGTCGCGGGCGTAACCTTGCGCAAGCTCGAACATGCCGTAGTTGAGCGCGTGAAATCCGGCGAGCGTGATGAACTGGAACTTGTAACCCATGGCACCAAGTTCGCGCTGGAACTTGCCGATGGTTGCATCGTCCAGATTCTTCTTCCAGTTGAACGAAGGCGAGCAGTTGTAGGCAAGCAGTTGTTCCGGGTACTGGCGATGGATCGCCTCGGCGAACTGTTTCGCGAAGGCAAGATCCGGCGTGCCAGTTTCGCACCAGATCAGATCAGCGTAGGGTGCATACGCGAGCCCACGTGAAATTGCCTGCTGGATACCGTTCATTACGCGGTAATAGCCTTCCGGAGTGCGCTCGCCGGTACAGAATGGTTTGTCGTTCTCGTCGATGTTGGATGTTACAAGCGTGGCTGCCTCAGCATCAGTACGCGCGAGTAGTACTGTCGGCACGCCCATGGTGTCGGCAGCAAGGCGCGCCGCCACGAGTTTTTGAACGGCTTCCTGCGTCGGTACCAATACTTTACCGCCCATGTGACCGCACTTCTTGGCGGATGCCAGCTGGTCTTCGAAATGCACGCCCGCCGCTCCTGCTTCGATCATCGACTTCATCAATTCAAACGCATTGAGCACGCCACCGAATCCAGCTTCAGCATCAGCAACGATCGGAGCAAACCAGTCGATTTCGTTTTTTCCTTCTGCGTGATGGAGTTGATCGGCGCGCATGAGCGCGTTGTTGATGCTTCGTACGACCGCGGGCACGCTGTTGGCGGGATAAAGCGATTGGTCGGGATACATCTCGCCGGCGAGATTCGCGTCTGCGGCGACTTGCCAGCCAGACAGATAAATGGCTTTGAGGCCGGCACGCACCTGCTGCATGGCCTGGTTGCCGGTGAGTGCGCCGAGAGAATTGACGAACGGATCATTGTTGACCATGTTCCAGAGTTTCTCGGAGCCGCGTCGAGCCAGGGTGTGTTCAATGCTTATTGAGCCACGTAGTCGATTGACATCTTCGCCCGAATACGGACGTTTGACGTTTTTCCAGCGCGGATTTTCCGCCCAGTCTTTCTCTATTTCTGCGATCTGCGTTTCGCGATCCATGGGTTACTCCTTTAAGGTATTCATGTGCAGTTGTTGTAAGGTCCGCGTGATACCTGTCGAACCTGCTCGCCAGATGGCCAAAGCAGGTGCAGCAGGCGGCGGACAAAGCCCATGACTGCGTGGAGGCCAGAGGTCCTGGCCTGCCTGGGGAAAACCGCAGATCGCGGCTATCCGGGAAGACCCGCTGCGGCTGGAGGTATTTCGCGCAGCGGATGCAATCAAGGCAAAGACTAGCAATTGGCTATCGCGGTGCAACAAAAATTTTTGATGCGTATATAGTCATTTATAAACAGTGAGCTATGGATCAACCAAACCATACGTTTCGGATTATGATATGTTGTTTCAAAATTTGATGATGGATCGCAACATCGGACCGAAAATGTTACGGTCCAGCATTGCAGTTAATTTGTTGCGGCGTAGAGGCGGGCAACGTGTTGCACCGTTTCATTTGGCCAGGCCGGATCCGCTTCTGCGGCAGTCGGTTAGCCACCGTTTGTCCAGCTTTTGCGCTGTATTGCGGGTTATGCGTCCGCAACGACCAAATTATGGGTAGCTTATGCTCGTCGGCTATTTGGCATCAGCTCGGCTGGACCGAATGCCAGGCTGGACCGAATGATAGTGATCGCACACCAGTTCTCACCGGCTACGCGTGGGGCTTGGCGGCAACCGGCATGTAGAATCGCGTCTTTGATTTGGACCAGTGTTGGTGCATTTGTTGCGCCTCGCTAGCAGCCTGTCGGACTTAGGTGTTCGATAGCGAAACACCGGTTCTATTTAAACCCCGGGAGAGCGAGTACAGATTTTAGCGATTTTGACGCGCATATCGGGAATATGTAAGGAAAAATCGATGAAATATGGGCCGCTCTCCCAGCGTTGCAGCAGAATCATCCTAAGTCCGACAGGCTGCTAGGGCTTCCAGAGACCAGTAAATCACTAGACAGAGGCAATCTGAATGTACAAACACATCAAAGTGCCGGACAACGGCGAAAAAATCGGCGTCAATTCGGACTTTACCCTGAATGTTCCGGACAATCCGATCATTCCGTACATCGAGGGCGATGGAACCGGCGTCGATATTTCTCCGGTCATGCTCAAGGTTGTTGATGCAGCGGTGGATGCCGCCTATGGGGGCAAGCGCAAGATCATCTGGATGGAGATGTATGCCGGCGAAAAGTCCTGCAAAGTGTATGGCGAGAACGTGTGGTTACCCGATGAAACTCTGGAGGCCGCCAAAGAATTTGTTGTGTCCATCAAGGGACCACTGACTACGCCGGTCGGCGGTGGTATCCGGTCGATCAACGTTGCATTGCGTCAACAGCTTGATTTGTATGTATGTCTGCGTCCCGTCAGATATTTTCGAGGTGTGCCCAGCCCGCTCAAACAGCCGGAAAAAACGGACATGGTGATATTCCGCGAGAACTCGGAAGACATCTATGCCGGGATCGAATGGCAGGCGGAAAGTGCGGAGGCGCGCAAGGTCATCGAATTTCTGACCGCAGAAATGGGCGTAAAGAAGATTCGCTTCCCGGAAACGTCGGGAATCGGCGTGAAACCGGTATCGAAGGAAGGTGCCGAGCGCCTGGTGCGCAAGGCCATTCAGTACGCGATCGCCAACAAGCGCGAATCGGTAACCCTGGTGCACAAGGGCAATATCATGAAGTTCACCGAGGGCGCGTTCCGCGACTGGGGATACGATCTGGCAAAACGCGAATTTGATGCCGAATTTCTCGACGGTGGTCCCTGGATGAAATTGCCGGGCGGAATTGTGATCAAGGACGTCATTGCCGATGCATTTTTACAACAGATACTGCTGCGACCGGCGGAGTACGACGTGATTGCTACGCTTAACCTCAACGGCGATTACGTGTCCGATGCGCTGGCAGCCCAGGTGGGCGGTATCGGAATCGCCCCCGGCGCCAATATGTCGGATTCGGTTGCGATGTTCGAGGCAACCCACGGTACTGCGCCGAAATATGCGGGCAGGGATTACGTCAATCCCGGGTCGCTCATACTGTCGGCGGAAATGATGCTGCGCCACCTGGGGTGGGGCGAAGCGGCCGACCTGATCATCAAGTCAATCGAGTCGGCCATCGCCGACCGGGTTGTTACATACGATTTTGCCCGTTTGCTCGACACTGCCGAGCAGGTTTCATGTTCCGGATTCGGTAAAGCGATGATCGAGCGCATGCGCGCTTAGTCAATTGCCAAGGCATTGATAGGAAACCGTATTCACGGCTCAATGTCTTGAAATGCCTGCGAAAAAAAGCCCGCAATCGAGGCTGTGTAAAAACCCGGAGGCCATCTTGTTCGAGGTGGCCTCTTTTTCATTTGTGATTAGATAGCCAGTGCCTTGCAGAGTTGCTTCGTTCCCAGGATGTTAATAGCACGGGTCAGGTTATAAGCGGTCACGGTCAATGCCATTTCGGTTTTGACCTTCTGTATGCCTCTTACCAGGAAACGCCCGCCGTCCATACGCCGCTTGAGCGTGCCAAATGGGTGTTCCAGCATGCCGTTGCGCCGTTGCATCATGAGTGGATTGGCCGCGGTGCGATCGGCGACCTCGTTAAGCACGTCTTCCTCGAAGTGGCGCGTCACCCAGCGCTGCTTAGCGGCCGTACACCGCGCCTTGATGTGACAGTTCGTGCACGCCTCACTGGTGTACAGCCAGTGGCGCTGCTTGTTCGACTGGGTCTTCTTTGGCAAGTGCTCACCGGCCGGGCACTCGTAGTAATCGCCCTCGCCGCAGTAGGTAAACTCCGATTTGTCGAAGTAGCAGCCATCGCCTTGGTTGTTCGTGGCGCGCTGTACCGGCACATAGGGGGCCTGGCAGCGCTTTAGCAGCTGACCATTGGAATAGTTCCTATGGTTTTTAGCAAGGTTTTTTTCCGACCATATCAGGCTTGAACGGTTGTCCTGAAGTCCAGATGGCAAAGGCGATGCGCAGTAGCTTTCTGGCCAGGATCACAATGGCCTCGGTGGTTGCCAAGCCCCTGGCTAGTAGTGCGCGATAAATTGGTTTGAACAATTTTGTCTTTGCCGCTGCTTGCCCAGCCAGGTAGATCAGCCGCCGATCCTCCGCATTGCCCTGTTTGGTCAGGCGCCGCTTGCCCTGATGAGTACCAGAATCCTTCGGGCGCGGGTCCAATCCGTAGGCGGCCACCACCGCATCGCTATTGGCAAAGGGCGTGTGATCGAAGCGATGGGTCAACGCCGCGCTGTTGATAAAGCCAATGCCGCGAATGCGCTGCAGTTGCTTGCGTTTGTTCTCCAGTTCATCGTTGTGTGCAATGACGCGTTTGAGCTCGTTGTTGAGCTCGGCGAGCAGCGTGTTCAGGCTCTTCAAGGCGCCTTGATGCGCGCGCTTTAAGGCGCGGTTGGACCGCGTGCCCGTAGCCCGGATGCTCTGGCGCAGCGCCGTAGTATGACGCACGACGCTCGCGCGTTGGCTGATCAAATCACGCAGCGTGCGCTGCAAGGCGCTGGGTACGACATAACGGGCAATCACGCCCGCGTCCATTGGATCGGTCTTGCCGCGCTGGCCCACGCCCCTGGCGTAAGACGCTACATGCTTGGGGTTAAGGACGTACACGACGTGTCCATGTCCTGCAGCCAGATCAGCCAGCTGCTGATGTAACCGGCCCGTGGCCTCCATGCCGATAACACAGCCTGCGGGAAGTTGTTTGAGCCAGACCACAATGGCCTCGCGCTTATTGGCAATACGCTGGCAAGGTCGCTGCGAGCGCGCCCAGGCAATAACGATTTCGCACTGGCTAATGTCCGCGCCGATGACTTCGATGCTCTTGTGTGAATCAGACATGTAAGCTCCACTTCCACGGCCAATGGCAACAACGGCTGCATACATGGACAACGCCGTGCTCAAGCCGCCCGTATCGCCGTACACTTAAACGTGCCGAGGGGGGCTGTCTTTGCCGCGTTAGCTTGTTTCTATCGGCGGTCAGGTGCGTAAACACTTGCCGCTGCTTCCCAAATCGACGCTCAGAAAGACAGAGTGGGGACATGGCTAGTTCGGTCTGTCCGGTTACGGCAGATAGCCTGCATCGTCCCTCCACCCCGGCACCCTCAGGTGCAGGATGTACCATACAAGCCTGCATCGGCCAGTACCTGCACCCGATCGCGCTGCAGTTGGCGTTGGCTGCGTCGCGCCATGCGATACAACTGCTGCAAATCATTGGCATTTTGTACCACGTCCACATCCACGATCAGGCGGTGCTTGCCATCGACCGTGCTTTGTACGTTGTAGCCAATATGTCCGCGGGGCATCACCCGCGCCTGCTCGTCCGTATCGGGCTGCGCCGAGACTTGCGCATCGTCCATCGCCCGGATGCGTTCGGTTAAGGTCTCGCGCTCGGCCCTGAGTGCGCCAAGAGCGCCTTGGGTGTCGCCGCCGTTGGGCCCTTGGTCATCATTGTCCTCATTGTCTTCGAGCGCATCGAGCCACGCTCCGATCCTGCGATCCAGGCCGCTGACTCGCTGTTGCAGATCTTTCTTGTGTGTGACTCGGCTGCGGCTGTTGTCCGCCCTGAACTTGCTGCCATCAATCGCGATTTGCTCGCCGCCATACAGCGCTTGCGAGCGGCAAAACTGCACGAACGCCCGACACACGCGCGCGTCAGGGCCACACGGTTGTCCACCCGGAAGTTGGCAATGGTCTTGTGATCTGGCGCCAGCCGGTTCAGCAACCACAGAACCTCGAGGTTCTTCTGGCACTCGCGCTCAAGACACCGTGAGCTGCGTACTCGGTGCATATAGCCGTACAAATACAGCTTTAACACATCACCCGGGTGGTACGGTGGCCGGTCCGTGGCCTGAAGCTGCATGCGGGCAAAACCAAGTGCATTCAAATCTAGCGTATCAACAAACGCGTCGATCACCCGGACTGCATTGTCCTGGCCTATCAGATCATCGAGCCGCTCCGGAAATAGCGTCGCCTGATCCCGGCTTTGTCCCTGAATGTGCATAAAAAAATACCCGCAACAATGTGCGGGTATTTTCTCAAAAACCCCAGACTATTTACACAGTCTCAATCGCTTGATTGCGGGCTTTTCTTAAATTGATTACTGCCGGCGGTTCTGGCGACCTGCTCAGCTAGACTCCTGAATGTTTGATGCCTGCTTGCCCTTCGGACCCTGCGTGACCTCGAACGACACTTTCTGGCCCTCTTTTAGTGTCTTGAAGCCATTCATTTGTATCGCTGAAAAATGCGCGAACAAATCTTCGCTGCCGTCATCGGGCGTGATAAAGCCGAAGCCTTTGGCATCGTTAAACCACTTCACCGTCCCTGTTGCCATATTTCTCTTCCCCGATTAGATACGCGGGTCGGATACCCGCACTTTGTTTGAGAATCAAGCCCGCGTTATCAGCCTAACCAGTGCAGCAGTTACCTTGATACCAAACACCCTTGTTCTTTTTAGGCCATTCGTCTGGTGAAGTCAAGTTGCAGCGCTGCTTGGTAACAACGTGTTCGAACACGAATATTGCTTATTTCCGATTTGAACGACAACAATTCCAATCGGCACTTGTAATTTCTGTCGTTATCAGCAAAATTAGGTCTTAGGATGTGTAGCGAGAACAGCGATAATGGCGACGGGAACTCGCGGAGACTCGCTCCTTGAGGTCGAGAAGGCCAAGGTCAAGCCTCCTAGTCTGTACAAAGTACTGCTTCTGAATGACGATTACACCCCAATGGATTTTGTCGTCTCGATTTTGCAGAAATTCTTTTCCATGAACCGCGAACAAGCGGCCCAGATCATGCTAAAAGTTCATAAGGAAGGCATGGGTGTTTGCGGTGTATTTCCAAGAGACGTAGCGGCTACAAAAGTCGAACAGGTCATATCATTTTCGCGTCAACACCAGCATCCTTTGCAGTGCATAATGGAAGAAAACTAAATGATTGCGCAGGAACTTGAAGTCAGCCTCCACATGGCATTCATGGAGGCACGTCAGAAGCGGCACGAATTCATCACGGTCGAGCACCTGCTGTTGGCGATGCTCGACAACCCCTCTGCGACGGAGGTGCTGCGCGCCTGCGCTGCCAACGTAGAGGAACTGCGCAAGTTGCTCACGGATTTCATCAGTGAGCACACGCCGGTTGTCAGCGGTGAAGAGGTGAATACCCAGCCAACTCTGGGTTTTCAGCGCGTTATTCAGCGCGCGATACTCCACGTCCAGTCCTCCGGAAAGAAGGAAGTCACCGGTGCAAACGTGCTGGTCGCAATCTTCGGCGAGAAGGATTCACACGCGGTGTATTTCCTGCACCAGAAGGGTGTCACCCGGCTCGACGTCGTTAATTTCATATCGCATGGCATAGCCAAACTGCCGCACACGGGCCCGGCCAAACCACAGCCGGAATCTGAAGCCGAGAGCGAGCAAGAACAACCTGCCGGTGGTGCGCTCGAAAATTACACGAGTAATCTCAATGCGTTGGCGATATCCGGCAAGATCGATCCTCTGATCGGGCGTTCTCATGAACTGGAACGTGTTATCCAGACGCTATGCCGCCGGCGCAAGAACAATCCGTTGCTGGTCGGCGAGGCTGGCGTTGGAAAAACGGCCATTGCCGAAGGTCTTGCGCGTCTGATAATCGAAGGATCGGTACCCGAGGTGCTGTTGCGTTCGCAGGTCTATGCGCTCGATATGGGCGCATTGCTGGCGGGTACCAAGTACCGGGGTGATTTCGAACAGCGCCTGAAGGCGGTTCTGAAACAACTTGTCGAGAATCCGCAGGCAATCCTGTTTATTGACGAGATTCACACCCTGATCGGCGCTGGTGCGGCGTCAGGGGGAACGCTGGATGCGTCCAATCTGCTCAAGCCGGCGTTGTCGACCGGGCAGCTCAAATGCATCGGTGCCACTACTTACACCGAATATCGCGGGATATTTGAGAAAGATCACGCGTTATCGCGTCGCTTCCAGAAAGTCGACGTGATTGAACCCTCCATCGGTGAGACCGTCGCAATTCTGCGTGGACTCAAGTCGCGCTTCGAGGAGCATCATCAAGTCAAGTATACGGTTACCGCGCTGACGACGGCGGCCGAACTGTCAGCGCGTTTCATCAATGATCGCCATCTTCCTGACAAAGCGATCGATGTAATCGACGAAGCGGGTGCCGCACAACGCATTCAGCCCAAATCCAAGCAAAAGCGGGTGCTTGGAAAGCACGAAATCGAAGATATCATCGCCAAGATTGCGCGTATTCCACCGCAAAGCGTGTCGTCTTCCGACCGCAACAAGCTGCAGAATCTTGACCGCGATCTGAAGTCCGTCGTGTTCGGGCAGGACAAGGCGATTGACGCGCTTTCAGCGGCGATCAAGATGTCGCGCAGTGGCCTGGGGAACCCGCAAAAACCTGTTGGCAGCTTCCTGTTCAGTGGACCTACCGGCGTCGGCAAGACCGAGGTCGGGTGCCAGCTAGCCTATACGATGGGCGTCGAGCTGATTCGTTTCGATATGTCGGAGTACATGGAGAGGCATGCCGTATCGCGCCTGATCGGCGCACCGCCTGGATATGTCGGATTCGACCAGGGCGGGCTGCTTACAGAGGCCATCACCAAACAGCCGTACTCGGTACTGCTTCTTGACGAGATCGAGAAGGCGCATCCCGATATATTCAATATCCTGTTGCAGGTGATGGACCACGGTACGCTGACCGACAACAACGGGCGCAAAGCCGATTTCCGCAATACCGTGATCATCATGACGACAAATGCGGGTGCGGCAGAATTGTCGAAAGTCTCGATGGGATTTACCCAGTCGCGTGCCGCCGGCGATGAGATGGCGGAAATCAAGCGCATGTTCACGCCGGAATTTCGCAATCGGCTCGACGCGACGATTTCCTTCGCGCCGCTGTCACACGACATTATTCTGCGCATCGTCGACAAGTTCCTTATGGAACTCGAAGAGCAGTTGCATGAAAAGAAAGTCGACATCCAGTTTACACAGGCGTTGAAAGACCACCTCGCAAAAGATGGCTTTGATCCGGTGATGGGCGCGAGACCGATGGCACGCCTGATTCAGGATACGATTCGTCGCGCGCTTGCCGACGAGCTGCTGTTCGGCCGTCTCTCCAGTGGCGGCAAAGTTACCGTCGATATCGATGCCGACGGCAAGGCACAGCTTCTTTTCGAGGAGAAAAAGAAGAAGAAAGAGCCGGCGCCGGCCTGATTCGGGCTCCTGACACGTATTGAAGCCGGACTTTCGGGTCCGGCTTTTTTTTTGCGCGGTTGATTATTCATGGCCACGGTAGTTCGAATCTGACAGCTGATATATAGTCGAATCGCGTATGCGAGAGTGTTTCCGACGTGACTTCCGGATTCTGATTGGCAAAACTAGTGAGGAGCATCGTGAAAGCGACACTGTGTATTTACTTGTTACTGTTGTGCCCGGTGGCCGTTGCCGACGTGCGCGCCGCTGACACGACTGGCCGCGACCTGGCCATCGCGTGTACCGGTTGTCATGGGACTGACGGCCGAAGTGAAGGTGCGATTCCGCCTATTGCCAGCGTGCCGAAGGACAAATTCGTTGCGTTGATGAAAGCGTTTCGTGACGGGTCGCGGCCTGCCACGGTCATGCACCAGCATGCCAGAGGTCTTAGTGATCAGCAGATCATCGCAATTGGCGAATATTTCGCCAGCAGGTCTCCACGTTAGGAGGAAGCGCACATGAGTCTAAGCAGGCGAGAGTTTGTGCAATGGCTGTCAGCAGCTGCGGTTGCAGGCGGCACAGGGATGGCGAGGGCCGGCCGCTCGGACAGGATTGTAGGTAAGGTGGTGGTCATTGGCGGCGGATTCGCTGGTGCTACGGCTGCGAAATATATACGCATGTGGTCGCCGGACATTGATGTCACGCTTGTCGAACCGAACAGGCAGTTTGTCTCCTGCCCGTTGTCGAACCGTGTTTTGGCGGGTACCTGGCAGTTGGCAGATATCGTTCGCCCTTACGACGGACTTGCACGCCACGGGGTCAAGATCATCCACGATCACGCCCGCGAAGTTGACACAGTCAATCAGCAGGTCGTTCTCGGGAGCGGACGGCTTCTATCGTATGACCGGCTTATTGTCGCGCCGGGAATCGAACTGTTGTACGACGATATTCCAGGCCTGCGCGATGCGGCGACCCGTTCAACGATTCCACATGCCTGGAAGGCTGGTGAACAGACAGTAATTCTGCGTAAACAGCTCGAAGCTATGCAAGACGGAGGTGTCTATGCGATCACCGTTCCATTGTCGCCGTATCGCTGCCCACCTGGCCCGTACGAGCGGGCCTGTCAGGTCGCGCACTACTTCAAGACCCACAAGCCACGCTCGAAAGTGCTGGTGCTCGATGCGAATGCGGACATTCAGTCAAAGAAGGGTCTGTTTCGCAAAGCATGGCAAGACCGCTATCCAGGCATCATCGAGTATGTTTCAAATGATGTCTTGATGGATGTTGACGTGGCGACTCGATCTGCGATTCTGGAATTCGATGTCGTCAAGGCAGACGTACTGAACGTAGTGCCGCCGCAGCGGGCAGGCCGCATTGCGCGTGAAACAGGCATGGTGACCGCCAACGACCGCTGGTGTGAAGTAGATTTCATAACCTATGAATCAGTAGCCGTGCGTAATGTTCATGTGCTCGGAGATGCGGTGATGGGTGCACCGCGCATGCCCAAGTCCGGTCACATGGCTAATCAGCACGGCAAGGTCTGCGCGGCCGCGGTCATCGCATTGCTACATGGTGACGGCGTCAACACCTCACCGCTCATCACAAATACCTGTTACAGCTTTGTCAGCGACAAGGCAGCGATGCATGTCGCATCCGTACACCGCTACGACTCCGAGCGGGACACCATGCTGCCAATCAAGGGGGCCGGCGGTTTGAGCGAGGTCGCCAATGAGGCCGAAGGGATATATGCCGAAGCCTGGGGCCGCAACATCTGGAACGACGTTTTGGGTTGAGCCCTAGTCACTAATAGACCGCGTAGGTGGCCTGGCCATGCGTGACCGGACGCCGATTTTTCGTGGTGGCACCAACATCAAGGTAACGATCAGGACCCCGGCAAATAACACGTAAACCAGGGTGAACACCCATGCCGGCAGATCGTAATAGATGATCTGCCGGACCCAATGGGCGATAAATCCGGTCTGTGTCTGTTTTCCTCTAAACGCGTTTTCCCACACTGTAAGCGGGCACACCTTGCCCAGAACGGCCTCGGCGGCAACAAACAGCATTGCGCCCAGATGCACGTAGCGAAACATTGGCGAACGAATGCCCGGCCAGTCGCGCCATGCTCCGATCCAGATGTAGAGTGCGCCACCCAGGATGAAAGCGACTATGAGTGCATGGAGCAGCAGTACCGCATCCGCCAGACCATGCATCGCAACGGTTGATCAATCAGTTGCGACTGGTCGTGCCGGATCTGCGACCCATTCACTCCACGATCCAGGATAAAGGCGCGCGCCCCCGAGTGAGGCAATCTCCATCGCCAACAGGTTATGGCATGCCGACACGCCCGAGCCGCACTGATGGACGACGCTTTCGACCGGAGTGTCACCGATCAGCGCCGTGAATTCACTACGCAAATCTGCTGGCGGACGAAAATATCCCTGATCGTCGACATTCTTTTTGAACAGCCGATTTACTGCGCCGGGGATGTGTCCGCCGACCGGATCCATTGTCTCGTTTTGGCCATGAAAGCGATCGTTACTGCGCGCGTCCACAATCAGCATTTGAGGTGACTCGAGATTGGCAACCACATAGGCCGCGTCGACCTTGCAGTCACGTTCTTTTGCGGTGAATTGTGCTTGTGCCGGCGTGGGAACTTCCTGTGTAACCGGTTGGCCAGCCTGCATCCACGCGTTCCAGCCGCCATCCAGCACCGCTACACTTTCATGGCCGAGCCATCGCAGCATCCACCATAGCCGTGATGCATAGACGCCGGCGGCACTGTCGTAGCCGACAACCTGTGTCTTGCCAGTGACGCCCATGCTGCCCAGCCAGGCGGCAAATATCTCGATATCGGGCAGCGGATGCCGGCCATTGCTACCGTTTGGCTTTGTCGAAAGATCATCATCGACCGAGGCAAAGTGTGCATTCGTAATATGCGATTGCGCGTAAGCCTGCTTGCCAAATGCCGGATCACCCAGTTCATGGCGGCAGTCGAAAATCACAAATTGCGGGTTGTCCAGGTTGGCGGCAAGCTCGTCAACCTGTATCAGTGTGGTATATGCCATTTTTAGATATCACTTCTGCAACGAATTCGTCATGGTAGCGTTATGCGCAGGATGGCCGCAATCTCGCGAATGCGCCTGCCGATAAACGTGATTCTGACAAAGTTCGATTCCAGCCCCTCGTGAACAACGAATAGTCGACTTCTTGATCAATTATCTGCCGGCGGGGGTCGCAAAAAAATACGCCGAATTGCTCTGCGACGTGCAATAGGCTATTTTTAGAGGTTACTCGTTTACGTTTAGATCGTGATGATGCGCGATCTTGCTTGCCCGTGCCGAAAACCAAAACCGACAAGCAGTTGACTTTCGAAGATGCTCTTGCAGAACTCGAGTCGATTGTTGAAACCATGGAAGACGGTCAATTGCCGCTCGAAAAATCTCTTTCGTCGTATAAGCGCGGCGCCGAGTTATTGCAGTTCTGCCAACGGCAATTGCAGGATGCGCAACAGCAGGTGAACGTGCTGGAGGCTGAAACCTTGCAGAAATTCGCTGGTGACGACGGCGACGAGTAGCGACTTCGAGCACTGGATGCTGGAACGGCAGAGCATGGTAGAGGCTGCTCTGAACGCCGTGCTGCCAGCGTCCGGGCACGCACCGGGCGGTCTTCACTCAGCAATGCGTTATGCCGCGCTCGGCGGCGGCAAGCGCATCAGGCCATTGCTCGCGTACGCTGCAGCAGAACTGGTCAATGCAGACATGAGTCGGGTCGACGCAGTTGCCTGCGCGGTCGAACTTGTTCACGCATATTCACTGGTTCACGATGATATGCCGTGCATGGATGACGACAACCTGCGGCGCGGTAAGCCGACCGTGCACGTCGCATACGATGAAGCGACTGCTCTTCTGGTCGGGGACAGCCTGCAAAGTCTGGCTTTTCAGGTTCTGTCCGAGACCGTTTTGTGCGACGATGCGGCACAACAGTTGCGTATTGTGAAAATGCTCGCTGTTGCATCCGGGTCGCTGGGCATGGCAGGTGGTCAGGCGATTGATCTGGACAGCGTCGGGAAAAACTTGTCGTTGCCTGAACTCGAATTTATGCATGTTCACAAGACCGGCGCGCTGATTCGCGCAAGTGTTCAGATCGGCGCGATGTGTGGTGAGAGAATTGACGAGGCCGATCAGGATTCGCTCGACCGGTTTGCAAAACTTGCCGGATTGGGGTTTCAGGTGATTGACGACTTGCTTGACGCAGAGTCGAGCACGGCCACTCTTGGCAAGACTGCTGGAAAAGACGCCATAGATAACAAGCCAACTTATGTCAGCGTTCTTGGCATTGATCGCTCGCGCGATCTTGCACAAGAGCTTTGCGACAATTCGATGCGCGCACTTGATCGGTTACCCGCCGGCGGTGCACGACTACGTGATATAGCCGATTTCATTTTTCACAGGAAATTCTGACGCCTGACGAAAGGCGTTCCAGCTCGCCCTATCAATGTACGAACTTCTAAAAACGATCAATCATCCCAACGATCTGCGCGCGCTCGAACGCAAACAGCTAGCTGAACTGGCGATGGAACTTCGCGAGTATCTCATTGACAGCGTTTCCAAGACGGGAGGGCATCTTTCTTCCAACCTCGGGACCGTGGAACTGACCGTTGCGCTGCACTATATCTTTGATACGCCGAACGACAGACTGGTATGGGACGTCGGTCATCAAACCTATTCTCACAAGATCCTCACCAGACGCCGCGAGCAAATGGCGACCTTGCGCCAGTACCACGGACTGGCTGGTTTTCCACGTCGCGAAGAAAGCGAATTTGATACGTTTGGTACTGCGCATTCGAGTACGTCGATTGGTGCTGCCCTGGGAATGGCGGTAGCGTCACGGGCGCGAAATGATGATCGTCGCACCGTCGCGATTATCGGTGATGGCGCGATGACTGCCGGCATGGCTTTCGAAGCGCTGAACAACGCCGGCACCCTGGACGCCAACTTGCTGGTGATACTTAATGACAACGACATGTCAATATCGGAAAATGTCGGTGCACTCAATAATTATCTGGCGCGCTTGTTGTCAGGGAGAATGTATTCGGCGGTGCGCAGTGCCAACAAGAAAGTCCTCGGCAAGGTTCCGACGATGCTGGAAATTGCACGTCGCGCGGAAGAGCATATGAAAGGCATGGTTATGCCGGGAACGCTCTTCGAAGAATTCGGGTTCAACTATATCGGCCCGATCGACGGCCACGATATTGATGTGCTGGTAGCAACGCTCACCAATCTGAAAAAACTCGAAGGACCGCAGTTTCTTCACATCGTTACTCAAAAAGGCAAGGGTTACGAGCCGGCAGAGCAAGATGCCATTCTTTATCATGGCGTGGGCAAGTTTGATCCGCCGAATGGCATCGTACCCAAGCCTGCAGGCAAGCCGGCTTACACTAAAATCTTCGGTGACTGGCTTTGCGACATGGCTGCGCGCGATGAGCGCCTGATCGCAGTTACGCCTGCCATGCGCGAAGGTTCGGGAATGGTGCGTTTTTCCCAGGAGTATCCTGACCGTTACTTCGACGTAGGCATCGCTGAACAACACGCGCTGACATTCGCGGCTGGACTTGCATGCGAAGGCATGAAGCCAGTGGTTGCAATATATTCCACATTCTTGCAGCGCGCCTATGATCAACTCATCCACGACATCTGCATCCAGAATCTGGACGTAACCTTCGCGATCGACCGGGCGGGTCTTGTCGGCGCAGACGGGCCGACGCATCACGGCAGTTTCGATCTGTCCTATCTTCGCTGTCTGCCAAATATAGTGGTTATGGCACCTGCCGACGAAAACGAATGCCGCCAGATGCTGTACACGGCTTATCACATGCAAGGCCCGGTTGCGGTGCGTTATCCGCGTGGCGCCGGTCCGGGTATCGTAGCAGAAGAGGAAATGAGCGAAATCCCGGTTGGCAAGGGCGAGGTGCGACGGCAAGGCCGGCGCGTCGCAATCCTTGTCTTTGGTGGACTTCTCACCGCGGCGTTGCAGGCGGCTGAAGACATCGACGCCACGGTTGCAAATATGCGCTTCGTTAAACCACTGGATGAAGACCTGTTGCGCAGCCTGGCCGAATCACACGAATTTCTGGTTACCGTTGAGGAAAATGTCGTCAACGGCGGCGCCGGCAGCGCGGTACTGGAAGCTTTGCAGCGAATGCGACTCGACTCGAAGGTACTGCAGTTGGGTCTGCCCGACCGGTTTGTAGAACACGGCGATCCGGCAAGTCTGATTGCCGAATGCGGCCTGGATGCAGCTGGTATTGCCGCGTCTGTCGAAAGTTATATTAACTGACTAGTTTACTCAGGTATTAGGCCCGGCTATAATTCGGACATGTTGAGCGAAGGCGTTAAATCATCATGAATTCTCCCGAAACAGTCGTCATTCCGGACGTCCAAAGCAGCGAAGACACGCGCCAGCTGGCGATCGACAGGGTCGGAATCAAGGCCATCCGCCATCCTGTGCGTGTCGCAGACAAGGACGGTGGCGTCCAGCACACGATTGCTACGTTCAACATGTATGTTGAACTGCCGCACAATTTCAAGGGCACGCACATGTCGCGATTCGTGGAAATTCTCAATGCCCACGAACGTGAAATTTCAGTCGAGTCGTTTGAATCGATGCTGCGCGAAATGGTCGATCGCCTCGAGGCTGACTCGGGTCACATCGAAATGGCCTTCCCTTATTTCATTGACAAAGCCGCTCCGGTTTCCGGTGTGCGAAGCCTGCTTGACTACGAGGTGACGTTTACCGGAGAAATTAAAAAGGGCGCTTATTCGCTGACGATGAAAGTCGTTGTGCCGGTCACCAGTCTGTGCCCATGTTCGAAGGGCATCTCGGACTATGGCGCTCACAATCAGCGATCTCACGTCACCATTACTGCCCGTACCAACAGCCACGTGTGGATCGAAGAGATCGTTCGTGTTGCTGAAAAAAATGCCTCGTGCGAGTTGTACGGATTGCTCAAACGCCCTGATGAAAAGTATGTCACCGAGCGCGCCTACGACAATCCAAAGTTTGTCGAGGACATGGTTCGCGACGTCGCGACAACGCTGAATCGCGACAAGCGCATCGACGGGTACGTTGTCGAATCAGAAAACTTCGAATCGATACACAATCACTCTGCGTACGCTTTGATTCGGCGCGACTAGTTTTTCCGCTAAAGTGCTAGCGAAACGCTACGCGATAGGCTGGCCGTGTGTCCGGAAACGCAGACAGGCGGATGATCAGAAGCGTTTCTTGAGTGTCAGGTTGTTGTTTTCCCTGCGCATGTCGAGGCGATTGAGGAAGCTCATGCCCAGCAGGACGACAGGTAAATCGGTATTCGGATGGACGATGCCGTTCACGTTTGTCAGCATTATGTTTCCCACCTGCACACTGTCGAGTTTCACCACATAAACCTCTGCGATGCCATTGGCTGTGGATGCATAGTCCTTTCGGCCTTCGAGATAATTGATACCGGCTCTGTGTGCATGAGACGCGTCCATCGAAACCATCGAAGCTCCGGTGTCAACCAGAAAATTAACGCTTGCCCCGTTAATGGATCCACGGGCGACATAGTGGCCGTTACCGTTGGGCGCCAGGGTGATGGTGCTGCCGCTGCCGCTTTTGGGCGCACTGTAGACCTGCCCTCCCAAAGGTAGCTCGCGCCGCTCGCCGTCAACCTCGACTATCGCGACCTCGTTGCGCACTGCGATCAGCTTGACGCCGGAGCGCGTCTGCCCGATGCGCAGCATGCGTGGTTTGTTGCCATCGATAATCAGGATTGCGGTCGCGTCAGCAAGGCCGATCAAGGTCACATGGGTTGACTCGGTGTCTTCTGCGCTGGCAGGCGTGCCGAATACACCCGAAAGGCATATCGCCGCGAGAATAATGGTCGTTTTTGACCGCATTAACGTGCGAAGTCTGGTATCCAGTCAGATGCCGGATGGTATGGCTCGAACGGTGCCAAGTAGCAGCTATCAGCGCAGGCCATATTTCAGAGCTGCGTCGCTACTTGTTCCGGGTCTGCGCATCTGCGTCCACGTGCCTGAAACCGTCAAAATCTGCCCTCGTTCTGCGAGCGTTGATATCGAGCCGCTACATCGCTAGCGAACACCAGGTTCGACGAGCTGCTTGGTGAAGAACTACACCAGGAGAGCAGGCAACGATTATGCCTTGGTCGACCAATCGGAGGTGCGCCCGGGGCCGAATTTTGCCTCGTTCGGGCGTGCAGGAAGCAGGCAGGTTAGCCGAGGTTTTCCGAATTACCGATTACGCGAACGGTTACGAAACTTAAGCGAGTTCAATCCCGCAAGTTATTGAACTGAAGCGGAAAATCGCTGATGGATTTTTTGACCGCCGCCATTGCATCCTGCAACGCATCCTTTTTGTTTCCGGACACCCGAACCGTATTGCCCTGGATCGATGCCTGTAATTTGAGCTTGCTTTCCTTGATCAACTTTACGATGCGCTTGGCGAGTTCCTTGTCCACGCCGACGCGAACCGTTACCACCTGCTTGACCTTGTCGCCGCTCATTTTTTCAATTTTTCCGCGCGACAGGCAACGAACGTCGACGCCGCGTTTCGCCAGCCTTCCGTTCAAGACGTCATACACCTGGCCGAGTTTGAAATCATCGTCGGCAAACACAGTCAGCGACGTTTCAGCCAGTTCAACCCTTGCGTCAGACCCCTTGAAGTCGAAACGATTACCAACTTCCTTGTTGGTCTGGTCCATTGCATTGCGCAATTCGACCTGATCGACTTCGGAAACGATGTCGAAGGTGGGCATTATGCTGTCTCCTCGAAAGTATGTAAGTAAACGTAAGTATGTAAGTAGACGTCAGTGCTCAATGAATATGCGATTAAACAGTTCTAGCGAAGCCGGACCGTATACGACTGCACGGGCAGGCCGGTACCGTCGTCAAACTCTCCGGCAGCTTCGATGTCCGGAATATCTCTATCGGACTGGATAACTGCATCTCGTTATCCTGTTCGATGAAATAGTCTCTGAGGATTAACTTGAACGTCGCATTACCGGTGACGGCAACGTAGCTCTCACCAATCTTGAGGATTTTCTCGCTGTTCGCAATGTATGTTGCGCTTTCCTTGCCGGAACCCCACTTTGTGAGCGTATCGGCCGCGATTGCGACGGCGCTTCCTTTTTTGACTACAACAATCGTTGTCATCGTCTATGTACGGGGCAATGGCCGGTAAGGGAATGATGTGTACCTAGTGAAACACTACACTAGTTGTCGCGCCCTATTTTGCCGTCTGGACCGGCGATGGGGAAGGGGCACTTGTGCCCCGGCATCGTCTAATCCGCGCGGCTGGGCGCGTTAATGACAGTTCGCGTATGAACTATCGCGTTACAAATAATCCTGCTGACAATTAGTCGTCCGAACCTGTCACTTATCTCCCAGTGGCCGCTTCTTCCTGGCAGCAATACGCAAGCGCAGTGCGTTGAGCTTGATGAAACCTTCCGCATCTTTCTGGTCGTACGCGCCGCGATCGTCGTCGAATGTCGCAACGCGCGTGTCGAACAGTGAATTGCGCTTCGACTCGCGCCCGGCCACCATTACCGTTCCCTTGTACAGTTTGAGCCGCACCGTACCGTTGACCGGTTGTTGAGACTCGTCAATCAGATTCTGCAACAGCACGCGCTCAGGACTGAACCAGTAACCGTTGTATATCATGCGTGCATAGCGTGGCATCAAATCGTCCTTTAGTGCGACGACTTCCCGGTCCAGCGTGATAGATTCAATCGCGCGATGGCCTTTTAGCATGATGGTGCCGCCGGGCGTCTCGTAGCAGCCGCGTGATTTCATTCCGACAAAGCGATTTTCGACGATATCAAGACGCCCGATGCCATGCCGGCCGCCCAAGCGGTTGAGCGTCGCAAGCACTTTTGCAGGTGTCAGTTTCTTGCCATTTATCGCGACGATGTCGCCGCGACGGTATTCGAGCTCGACATACTGGGGACGATTCGGCGCTTTCTCCGGCGATACGGTCAGACGCCACATCGACTCTTCGGGTTCGAAAGCCGGGTCTTCGAGAACGCCACCTTCGTAGGAAATATGCAGCAGATTGGCGTCCATCGAATACGGCGCTTCGCCTTTCTTCTTTTTGTACTCAACCGGAATGCCATGTTCGTCGGCATAGTCAAGCAGTTTCTCGCGCGACAACAGATCCCATTCGCGCCATGGCGCGATGACTTTCACCTGAGGCATCAGCGCGTAAGCGCCCAGTTCGAATCGAACCTGGTCGTTTCCCTTGCCGGTGGCACCGTGCGAAATGGCGTCGGCTCCGGTCTCGCGGGCAATTTCGACCAACCGCTTCGCGATCAGTGGCCGCGCGATCGAAGTGCCAAGCAAATACTCGCCTTCGTAGACCGCGTTGGCGCGAAACATTGGAAACACAAAATCGCGCACGAACTCTTCGCGCAGATCTTCAATGTAAATTTGTTTGACACCCGCCTTCTTTGCCTTGCGCCTGGCTGGAGAGACTTCCTCGCCCTGCCCGATGTCGGCAGTGAATGTGACGACTTCACAGTCGTAGGTGTCTTGAAGCCATTTCACAATGACTGACGTGTCCAGTCCGCCCGAATAGGCGAGTACGACTTTCTTGATTTTCATTTGTTGTTCGCGACCATTTTAATCAGATGCTGCATTAATCAGATGCTGCATTTTTCAGAATCTGCGTTATTCAGATCCACCGTAAATTAGATCCAGCCCAAATTCAGATTCTGCGTGAACCGGCTTCTGACTTGAGTTCGCCATCTTCCCATTCACCCTCTACCGTTTCGCCGTTGGGCGCGCGGAATACGCCCCAGCCATGCGGTTTTCCTTCTTTCCATTGGCCCTGGTAAATGCTGCCATCAGGATTCTGAACCGTGCCTTTCCCATCCTGCATGCTTTTTTTCCAGTTGCCTTCATAGCGTATGCCGCGGCGTGAGATGTACGTTCCCTGGCCTTCTGCCCAACCCTGCTTCAATTCGCCTTCGTAACGCTCTTCCAGTTCCCCGCCGATATACCAGTCGAGCACGCCGGTTCCATCGGCAAAGCCGTTATTACACGGTCCGCTCCAGTTGATCGATTCCTCTTCCTGAGGCATCGGGTTGTAGACCTTGCAGCCGTTTTCGTCCTCGATCGTCGCCATTTCGCTTTCTTGCGCGTGGGCAGATATTCCGATGAGTAGCGTGGCTGCGATGAAGACCGTCGCCAGTTTGGACATGTGCATGATTTACTCCTTGAAAAGGACTAGTACTGCTAGTGTTGTTCGTTCCACGAAGACGCGCAATTCATTCATGAATTGCCTTCGCGTACCGCGTTCAGGTATCGCATTCTCCTGCCACCTTCGCCATTGACTTCCCGGTGCATTGCGCCCAAGGCGCTACACCCCGTACCGGATTGATTTCATTGCCGCTGATACTGTTAGCCGGCTTTGCTTGACAATGGCGCACATTAATTGACCCGGCCGAGGACCAGAAATTCCATGAGCGCTTTCTGAGTATGTAATCTGTTCTCGGCTTCATCCCATACAACGCTTTGTGGGCCGTCAATGACCTCCGCCGCGACTTCCTCTCCGCGGTGCGCCGGCAGGCAATGCATGAACAGAGAATCGCCAGATGCGGCACCCATCATCGCGGCGTCAACTTGCCAGTTTTCGAACGCTTTCAAGCGTTCAACGTTTTCGGATTCGGATTCGAATCCCATACTGGTCCAGACGTCAGTCGTAACCAGATCGGCACCGCGCACCGCCTGCATCGGATCCGCAAAGCTTTCGAAATGGGCGGTGCCGTGAACCCCTGCGCGGTCCGTTTCTACCTCGAAGCCCGGCGGTGTTGACACGTACATATTGAAGTCGAGCAACTCGGCGGCTTGCAGCCAGGTATTGCATACGTTGTTTGAATCACCAATCCAGGCAACAGTCTTGCCTTTGATCGAGCCACGCTTCTCAACGAAAGTGAAGATGTCGGCGAGAATCTGGCAAGGGTGGTACTCGTTGGTCAAACCATTGATGACCGGGACTCTTGAATGTTGTGAGAAACGCTCGATCATGTCCTGTTCGAACGTGCGGATCATCACCATGTCACACATGCGCGATATGACCTTCGCTGCATCCTCAACCGATTCGCCTCTACCCAGTTGCGAATCGCGCGTATGCATATAGATTGCGCTGCCGCCAAGCTGGTTCATGCCCGCTTCAAACGACAGACGCGTGCGCGTACTGTGCTTCTCGAAAATCATCACCAGACTACGATCCTGAAGCGGCCAGTACTGCTGGTATGACTTGAATTTGGATTTAATCGCGCGCGTACGCTCGAACAAATAGTCGAGCTCGTCAGGTGCTAAATCCTTCAACTGCAGAAAATGTTTTACCGGTTGCATGATTCAGTTCACTGTAGCCAGCTGGGCATTGCAAAACGTCGTAATCAGCGTCGATACGCCATCCACCAGCGAGCGCGCTTGTTTATCGGTCATGATCATGGGTGGCGCAAATCTGACCACATTGTCGGCGGTAACATTGATCAGCAGCCCGGCGTCGAAACCGCGTGCAGTAAGCTCGACGCAGGGACGCTCGAGCTCGATCGAAATCATCATTCCGTTGTTGCGAATCTCGATCACTCCGGGCGTATTGGAGAGTTCTTTGTGCAAGGCCGTGGCAATGCCGGCAATTCCATTCAGGTAACGCTTGCCGTCTGTGTTCAACACCCACGCCCCTTCGCCGTCTGAAATGGCGGCAGGATTTCGACCGTAAGCTGGCATCAGGAACTGCATGGTTGACCTTTGCAAATTCGTGATTGTAAATAACGACACGGCAGCAACAAGCCGCCGTGTCGTAATGAATGTTTACTGACCCTTTAAAGCGCCAGTTCGTGTAAAGCCGAGTGCGATTTCACTGCAACCACAAACGGCTGCGCTGATTTTCCGATGCTAACGAAAAACCCGCAGCTACGGCTGCGGGCTTGAAGGAGCGTTTCCGGTTTTATGCAGACAACTTGAGGCAGACAGCTTGGTGCAGTTCGCCGGAAAGAGCGCGATTACGCTGCCTTATGGCATTGCCTTGATAGCAGCCGAAAGACGGCTCTTGTAGCGCGCAACCCCGTTCTGGTCGACGACATTCTTGCCAGCAATCGAGTCAATGCGGCTTTGCGACGTGCGAAATTCGGCAGTTGCAGCTTGCTTGTCTCCGGACGCAATGGACTTGCGCACTTTCTTGATCATTGTGCGCAGCTCTGAGCGCAACGCCGCATTGTGGCTGCGGCGCTGTACGGCTTGTCGTGCGCGCTTTTTCGCGGAAGCGATATTGGCCATTCGGTTTCCTTACCCGCGTTGCGGGACGGTCAAAAAAGGGCGCTATGGTACTGTTCCAGAAGGTATTTCGCAAGCACTCCTGCATGCCTTACGCAGTCAGGAGGAAGGCCGATATTGCGGGGCGTTGTTGTAAGCCTTTGGTTCAGGACACATTTTTCCTGAAAGCGAATAGGTACAAACTGCGCTCGGGCGAAAATGCTCGAGAGCTCAGCTATCAGATTGATTTGTGTCGCTTATGGCGACATACGCGACCGTCTTCGTGAAATATGCAGGCTTGCCATCGGCTAAAATAGGCGCGCCTTCCTTAGCTGCAACACTATGAATTTGCTCAAAGCACTGGCGACGGTCAGTAGCATGACGCTGGTTTCGCGCGTTCTGGGTCTGGTGCGCGACGTGATCATCGCCCGGGTCTTTGGGGCAGGGATGGGGACTGACGCTTTCTTCGTCGCTTTCCGTCTGCCGAATCTGCTGCGGCGGCTATTTGCCGAAGGCGCATTCTCGCAAGCGTTCGTGCCGGTTCTTGCTGAGTATCGCAATGCGCGAGGCGAGCAGGAAACGCACACGCTGGTCAACCACGTTGCAACATTGCTTGCGCTTGCACTGGTCGTGGTTTCCG
Source organism: uncultured Burkholderiales bacterium (assembly GCA_951812315.1). Classification (GTDB taxonomy): domain Bacteria; phylum Pseudomonadota; class Gammaproteobacteria; order Burkholderiales; family Eutrophovitaceae; genus SG8-40. The sequence goes on along the minus strand of CATOSA010000008.1, from coordinate 85,044 downwards.
CGATCGGCGTGCTCGCAGCGCCGCTGATCATTTATGTCAGTGCCCCGGGCTTCTCCGCCGATGCCGACAAGTTCGACCTGACGGTTTCGATGTTGCGCGTTACGTTTCCCTACATTTTTTTCATATCGCTGACTTCCCTCGCGGCCGGCGTACTGAATACATGGAGCCGCTTTTCCGTCCCGGCGCTAACGCCAACCTTGTTGAACGTGTCATTCATCGTGTTTGCGGTGTGGCTTGTGCCGTATTTCGATCCGCCGGTGATGGCGCTGGCGTGGGCGGTGTTTTTCGGTGGGGCACTGCAACTTGCGTTTCAGTTGCCGTTTTTGCTGAAAATCCGCATGTTGCCGCGTCCACGCTGGGCGCCGCGAGATCCGGGTGTTGTACGTATCCTTAAATTGATGGGCCCGGCAGTACTGGGTGTGTCGGCGGGCCAGATATCGTTGCTGATCAGCACCATATTTGCATCATTTCTGGTCAGTGGCAGCGTGACCTGGCTCTACTATGCAGATCGACTGATGGAACTGCCGATGGGTCTGCTCGGTGTTGCTCTCGGAACGGTGTTGTTGCCAAGTTTATCCAGGCGTTTTGCCGACGGGGCTGGCGACGAGTACTCGAACCTGCTCGACTGGGGAATGCGGCTTACGGTACTGCTTGCGGCACCGTGTGCTGTTGCGCTGGTCGTACTCGCCGTGCCTATTCTTGCTACCTTGTTCAAGCACGGCGAATTTGGCGCCAGCGATGTCTTCATGACCCGTGACGCGCTGGTTGCCTACAGTATCGGGCTGGTCGGCCTGATGCTTGTCAAGGTACTCGCGCCCGGTTTCTATGCGCGGCAAAACATGAAGACCCCGGTCAAGATTGCCCTGATCACACTGGTCGCAACTCAGGTCATGAACTTCGCGTTCATATGGTCGCTCAGGCACACGGGTCTGGCGTTGGCAATTTCGTTGGCGGCCTGGCTCAATGCCGGACTGTTGTACTGGAAGCTGCGCCAGCACAAGGTATTTACGCCAAGGGCGGGTTGGCCGTTGTTCCTGTTCAAGGCGCTGGTCGCGATGGCAGTGATGGCGAGCGTAGTTTGGTGGCTGGCCTCGGGCGTAGACTACTGGCTGCAGTCCGGCGTCTGGGACAGGGTCGAGCGTCTCGCCCTTGTCATCGCGGCGGGGACGGTTAGCTATTTCAGCGCCCTTTGGCTGATGGGTTTTCGACTCAAGGATTTCAGCAATCGCGAAATCTGACCGTTCACCAGCTAGTGTAGTGCTTCACTGTTCTCGGCGCTTATGTTGGGTTGCGAAAAAAGCGCTCAAATGAACAAAAGTGGCGAAATTCGCCTCAGACAAGGCGCAAACCACAGCAAGGTGCGCCCGCGTACGGCGGAGCAGGGGCCCCTTGGGGGATGCGACCCGGTAGCGGGATGCCTTCGCACTAATACAATCGCGAGCTTAATACACGCCTACGCGGTCGCATCCCCAAAAGGGGCCCCTGCTTCTCGCTTCGGCGCGTACACCTTGCGAGGATTTGTAACGCCGTATGAGGCGAATTCTCGCCGTCTTTTGTGCCGTTAATAGTGAAGCACTACACTAGTATATCTACAGGCTGCTAGCCAACCCCGTGCATCGCGGCGTCGACGACATCGCGTCTGAGGTGCGGTGCAAACATCTCGATGAAGTCGTAAACGTAGCCGCGCAGGTAACTGTTCTTGCGAATGCCGATTCGCGTCGTGCTGGCATCGAACAAATGGCTGGCATCGAGCGCGCACAGCAAACGATCGCGGTCCGGGTTGTAGGCCATCATTGCGACAATGCCGATTCCCAATCCGAGTTCCACGTAAGTCTTGATCACATCCGCGTCAATAGCCGTCAGTACGACTTCCGGATTCAGGCCCAGCGCGGCGAATGCCTGGTTGATTTTCGATCGGCCCGTGAATGCAAAGTCATAGGTAATGACCGGATAGCGGGCAATATCTTCAAGAGTCAGTTTCTTGATCTTCAGCAACGGATGTCCCGGCGGTGTGAGTACACAGCGATTCCATTGGTAGCACGGCAACATTGCGAGCTCCGAATAGTGTTCGATCGCTTCGGTCGCAATAGCTATGTCGGCTTCGCCCGAAGTAGTCAGCTCCGATATTTGCGTCGGGCTGCCCTGGCGTAGTGACAAGCGAACTGCCGGATATTTCTCGCGGAACCGTTTGATGACCGGTGGCAACGCGTAACGCGCCTGCGTATGGGTGGTCGCGATGGTCAGGCTGCCGGTATCCTCCTGAGTGAACTCGCCACCAATTTGTTTCAGGCTGTCCAGGTCCAGCAATACCCGCCGGGCCATTTCGAGGATCGCCTCGCCAGGCTCTGTCACCGCGACCAGGCGCTTGCCGTGGCGTACAAAAATGTCGACGCCGAGTTCTTCTTCGAGTGCCTTGATCTGTCTGCTGATGCCTGGCTGCGAGGTGAACAGCGCTTCCGCTGCTTGCGAAAGATTCAGGTTTCGCTTCTCGACCTCACAGATATACCGCAATTGCTGAAGTTTCATGGCGTGGCCCTAAATACCTTATAGTTATTAGATTGCCGCTCGTTATTCTAATCCGTATTGCATGATCGAGTCCCGGTTTGCCGGTATCGGCTCGAAATACGACGAGAACGGCAAAAACTCGCTAGAATTCAACCCTTTTGACAGCTGCTGGATACTCACCCGATGCGCGTTTTGCGGCGGGCGCCCGAGCGAACTGATCAGCCGGTCGCGCTGACAATCGGTAATTTCGACGGCGTTCATATTGGACACAAGGCCATGTTGAAGCGCCTGATCGACGCTGCCCGTCAACGCAGTATTCCTTCGGCGGTAATGACGTTTGAACCGCAACCGCAGGAATTTTTTGCACCGGATCAGGCACCTGCACGGCTGACGAGTCTGCGCGAAAAGCTCGAGTTGCTCGACGCAGAAGGGATCGACATCGTTTTTGTATGCCGTTTCGACTACGAGATGGCGCAGATGCCCGCTGATCGATTCGTCGAGCGCATCGTGCATTCCGCACTGGGCACGCGCTGGTTGCAGGTTGGCGATGATTTTCGATTTGGTGCGCGGCGCAGCGGAAACTTCGACCTGCTGGCGTCGTATGCGCAGAAGTACGGATATGAAATAGAGAAGACTGGCAGCGTCATGCTTGACGGTATCCGCGTTTCGAGCACCGCGGTGCGCGCACGCCTTGATGCCGGTGATCTCGAAAGCGCCAGGCGATTACTCGGACGCCGTTATGCGATCTCGGGGCGTGTCGAGCGCGGTGATGGTGTTGGCAGCGGGCTCGGATATCCGACAGCGAACGTGCGTCTCGGGCGCTCCAGAGTGCCGTTGTCCGGCATCTATGTCGTTGAGGTCGAAGGACTTGGACCGCGGGCGTTGCCAGGTGTCGCAAGTCTTGGCGTGCGGCCCACCGTAAAGCGTCAGGGGCGAGCAGTGCTGGAGGCGCACCTGTTCGATTTCGATCGGGATATTTATGGCCGCAAGGTAAGCGTTCGCTTTCTCTTGAAGTTGCGGGATGAAGAAAAATTCGCCAGCGTCGATGAACTGGTTGTGCAAATGGGCCGGGATGCACAGCAGGCACGGGATTACTTTCGATCGAGAGACGTTGTGTCCCGGGCGCCGACTCAGGGTCCGAGCTGAAGACGCATTGGATCACAAAGCGCTATCTGAGGGCGGGCGCACTACTTGAAAGCGTAGTACCTGAAGCAGCAATACTGGAAGACGCAATTTTGGAAAACTCGATGATGCGCGGGCCGACAATTGGTAAAACATGAAACATGTCTGATTACAAGAAAACACTGAACCTCCCGGATACGCCATTTCCAATGCGTGGAAATCTCGCGCGCCGCGAACCCGAATGGGTGGAAGCCTGGCAAACAACCGGTCTTTACGAACGCATTCGAGAAGCGTCAAAAGGCAGACCAAAGTTCGTATTGCACGACGGTCCGCCGTACGCAAACGGCGATATCCACATTGGTCATGTGGTCAACAAAGTCCTCAAAGACATGGTCGTCAAATCGAAAATGCTGGCCGGTTTCGACGCGCCGTACGTTCCCGGATGGGACTGTCATGGATTGCCGATCGAACACCAGGTCGAGAAGAAACACGGCAAGAATTTGCCGCCAGCGGAATTCAGAAAGTTATGCCGTGACTTTGCGACCGAACAGGTCAATAGCCAGCGCAAGGATTTTATTCGGCTGGGCATTCTTGGCGATTGGCAGCATCCGTACCTGACGATGAATTTTGCGACCGAGGCGGACACTATTCGCACGCTCGGGCGAATTCACGAAGCCGGATATTTATATCGGGGTGCAAAGCCGGTGCACTGGTGTCTGGATTGCCGCTCGGCGCTGGCGGACGCGGAAGTCGAATATGAAGACCGGACATCTCTGGCGATCGATGTCGCGTTCCAGTTCGCCGACAACGGGGCACTGGCTGCGGCACTGGGCTTTACGCACATGCCTGATCCTGCGTTTGCGGTGATCTGGACGACTACGCCGTGGACCTTGCCGGCCAACCGGGCGGTCGCCGTGCACCCGGAAATCGATTACGTGCTGGTCAGATTTTCGGCCGGCTTGCTGCTGGTTGCAAAGGAACTTGCGGGGCAGTGCATGGAGTCCTTCGGGCTGGACGAAACTGAAATCGTCGCCGAATGCAAGGGTGAGACACTCGAAGGTCTGCTGCTCGAGCATCCGTTCTGCGATCGAAAGGTTCCGATCGTGCTGGGCGAGCACGTCACGCTTGATGCAGGTACCGGCCTGGTTCACACCGCGCCGGCACACGGACTCGAGGATTTCGAGGCCGGTCAGCGTTATGACCTGACGGTCGATAATCCTGTCGATGACCAAGGCGTGTTCTTTCCAAGCATGCCTGTTGTAGGCGGACTTTCAGTATGGGATGCCAACGCTGTCATCATCGAAACATTGCGCGAGCGCGAGAAACTGATTCGAGTTGAAGACCATGGCCATAGTTACCCGGTGTGCTGGCGCCACAAGACGCCGATCATTTTTCGCGCCACTGGACAATGGTTTATCGGCCTTGACGAACGCAATGGCAAGGCGCTGCGCGAGATCGCGAAATCGGCTGTTGATGACACGGCGTTTTATCCGGCATGGGGACGCGCCCGTCTCGAAGGCATGATCGTAAATCGCCCTGACTGGTGCGTATCGCGCCAGCGTAGCTGGGGTACGCCAATGGCATTATTCATCCACAGGGAGACTGAAGAGCTTCATCCGCGCACCAGCGAGCTTCTCGAGCAGGTGGCGCAGCGCGTTGAGAAACAGGGCATTGAAGCGTGGTTTGCGCTGTCCGAGGAAGAACTGCTTGGCGACGATGCGCAACACTGGCGCAAGGTACCCGATACCCTGGACGTATGGTTTGACTCGGGCTCTACACATATCAGTGTTCTGGAACGCCGCGAAGATCTCGTCAAACCGGCCGATATGTATCTGGAGGGCTCAGATCAGCACAGAGGCTGGTTCCAGTCGAGCATGTTGACCGGCTGCGCGGTCGACGGGCGCGCACCGTACAAGTCACTGCTTACGCATGGATTTGTCGTTGACGCGAATGGCCGCAAGATGTCCAAGTCGCTGGGTAATGTGATTGCGCCCCAGAAAGTTGCCGGCACGCTCGGCGCGGAAATTCTGCGTCTCTGGGTTGCGGCCACCGATTATTCGGGCGAGCTGTCAATATCGGATGAAATTCTCAAACGGGTAGTCGAGAGCTATCGGCGCATCCGTAACACGCTGCGTTTTCTGCTTGCCAACGTCAACGACTTTGACCCTGAAAATCACGCCCTGCCGCCAGATCAGTGGCTGGAGATTGATCGCTATGCGGTACAGATGACCGCCCGCATGCAGGCTCAGATGGTGAAGGACTATGAACGCTACGAGTTTCACCTTGTCGTACAGCGCTTGCAAACGTTTTGCTCGGAAGAACTCGGCGGCTTCTATCTTGACATCCTGAAAGACCGCTTGTACACCGCCGGCGAGGATTCGCGCGCGCGGCGCGCGGCGCAAAATGCGCTGTATCACATTGCGCATAGTCTGCTTCGCCTGATGGCGCCGGTGCTTTCGTTTACGTCCGAGGAAGCATGGCCGATTTTCACCGGAAAGGACGACAGCGTGTTCATGCATACCTGGTACGACCTTCCCGACACCGGCACCGATGTTCTGGCGCGTTGGGACCGGTTGCGCGAGCTTCGCTCACAGACGCAAAAGGAACTCGAGGACGTGCGCGCCGCCGGTGGTATTGGTTCATCGTTGCAGGCCGAAGTGAAGATAACCGCCAACGGAGAATCCGGCGAACTGCTGCAGTCTCTTGGCGACGATCTGCGCTTTGTGCTGATCACATCGAAAGCCGACGTCGAGATGGCCGACGCAGACGGTGGATTGACGGTTGAAGTGACGCCGAGCACGCATGCCAAGTGCGAACGTTGCTGGCATTACCGTGCCGATGTCGGTAGTGATACGGAACATCCCGGTATCTGCGGGCGTTGTACTTCGAATTTGTTCGGGTCGGGCGAGCAACGTACATATGCGTAACGGCTTGGGCGGTACAGGTAAGTGGCTGGCTCTTGCTGCGCTGTTCGTGGTCCTCGATCAACTGACCAAGTTTTTGGCATTGCAGGGGATCCAACCCGGTTCGACAATACCGTTGCTACCATCCCTGTCGCTGGTGCTGACCCACAATACCGGCGCGGCATTCAGCTTTCTGGCTGATGCTTCCGGCTGGCAGCGCTGGTTCTTCGTGCTGGTGGCGCTCGCGGCATCGGGGCTGATTATCTGGATGCTGCACCAGCATCGTAGCGACACGTTTCTGTGCGTTGGTCTTGCGCTGATACTCGGCGGGGCTATCGGCAATCTTATCGATCGCGTGCTGGTTGGAGCGGTGGTTGACTTCATCCTGCTGTACTGGCGGCAATACCGGTGGCCCGCATTCAATGTTGCCGATTCTTGCATTATGGTCGGCGCTGGCATGCTGATATGGGACAGCATCAGGCAATCGCGCAGGCACCGAAGCGCTGATTGAAGTGCCTGTCTGACAACGGCCGGTGACCCGGCGGCTTGTTTAGGAAGCTACTTTCCGCACCGAATTGGCCGGAGTGCCAGGACCCTACAGTCTGGCCGGAATATTGACCGTCACTGGGCACCGGCCGATTCTCAGCTGCTGACCGTTCATCGGCCAATCCTGAACGTTTGTCGAATCAATCCATTCACGCCATCTTTCTGCGTCCTGCAAGAATTACCGGCATGACAAAGTAATACTTCGCTGGCCGACCCGGAATGGTCGCAACGACGCTGCTGCCGCGCGTCACGGCGACTCCGATTTCCGACGGTAGACAAAAACTCGTCGCCAATGACGGATCCTCGACACGTCACGGCTGACAACCGTTGATTGAGTCATTCACAACGCCTATCGGGCCAGACTGGAGACTCAAAGGTGTCTGCCAAATAATGCGCCTCATCCAGTAAGTCACGTCACTAGACATGAAACGGGAGTTCGAATTGAAACGCTTGTTGTCGGAGGCGCCCGCGATCGAGAGTCGATGCTTACTTGGTGCGCGCCGCCAGCGACATTCTGCAGAAGGTTTAGTTGCCGGCGCAAATATCTGGCACAAGAATTTGATTGCGAATTTGTATCAGGAGAAGGTAATGAGGACCTGCAAACTGTTGCTCAACGCGTTTGTAATTGCACTGAGTGCTTCTATTGCGAGTGTGTCGCACGGTGCTACACCGTTCGATCCTGCGCTACAGCCGTATGGCACGCTGCCACCGTTGTCGATCACCGGATTTAACCTGTCCGGTGGTACCCAGAAAGCGTTTCAGGTCTGGTTCGATGGTTATAACTGGGCTGGTGACGTGGTCGCCTATCCACTCGGCACCGATGGCAGGACAGATACTTCGACGAGGTTGTGGAGTGCCAGCGACGTGTTCCAATCCAAACAGGCGTGCGGCAACGGTTCACCCACCGATCCCGCCGGTTCGGCGGTGGACTGGTTCGATACCACCCGAAAAGTCGTTACGCGCAATACCTTCGGATCCAACAAACCGTTTCGCTGGGCGAGCATCCCCGATCATCACTCAAGCATCGGCGATGCGACGGAAGGTCCGAAGATTCTGAACTACATTCGCGGCGATCGAATCAATGAGAAAGAGAATATCGTCAAGGACGGGACTGGCACCATCATAAAGTATGAGTGCGGCATCAGCTCCGGCACCATGCGGCCCAGAACCAGCATCCTTGGACGTTCTGCATGCCAAGTCAGTATATGTCTCTGGCCCTCCCGGAGACTACCAGTTCGACGACTATCAGACGTTCAAGACTGCAAATGCCGCTCGTGCGCCGCGGCTGTACGTCGGCGGCAACGACGGCATGCTGCACGTATTCGATGCCGATACCGGTGACGAGGTCTGGGCCTACGTCCCGTCGATGTTGATACCGAAGCTGAAAAAGCTCGCAGCTGACCCATACACGCACACATATTTCATTGATGGCGGCCTGGTGGCGGGTGACGTCAATGCCGGTACCACCGCGTCACCGGACTGGAAAACAGTCCTGGTTGGCGGCCTTGGCGCGGGTGGTAAAGGCTTGTTCGGGATCAATGCAACTGATCCGTATGCGAGCAATGAGACGTTCGCGGCGATGAAGATTCTCTGGGAGATCACGCCGTCGTCGAGCGGATTTTCCGATCTTGGCGACACCTATGGTGACCCGGTCATTGTTCGACTGAACACTGGTGAGTGGGCTGCGATTGTCGGCAACGGGTACAACAACGCGGGCAGCGGAAAAGCCGTCCTGTATGTCATCAATGCGATGACCAGCGCACTGATCAAGAGCATTCCCGTCGGCACCGGGTCGGCGGCCAACCCTAACGGCTTGTCGTCGCCGGTCGCGATTGACGTGAATTTTGACGGCATGGTCGACCGGGTCTATGCCGGCGACATTGACGGCAATATGTGGAAGTTCGACATTGGTGGCACTGTTGCGCCGAGCTGGCCGACACCGGCCACACCGCTGTATTCCACTGGCGGCAAAGCGATTGTCGGCGCACCTGACGTGGCTGCGCACCCGATCACCGGCTATATCGTTTACTTTGCGACGGGCCGTCTGTTCGACAACACCGACGCGGCCGACAGCACTGTCGTAAACCATGCCTACGGCATCTGGGATGGCGCGCCGGCTACAAACAATACGTTGCTGACACAGACGCTGATTGAAAAGACCCAGGGATTGCTTCGGGTCAGGATAACGAGCGGAAAGTCGATTAACTGGACTGACGACAGTGACACGACGAACTTTCCCATGCATTTTGGTTGGCGTACTGCACTGCCCGCGGGCGAGCGCGTGCTCGGTACCGGATTTGTGCGTGACGCGCGTTATCACTTTTCGTCTGTCAATCCGACAATCGTTAACAACAACCCCCCGAACGGCGAAAACTGGTTGAACGAATTTGATTACCTGAACGGCGGGGTCGGCACCAAGCTGATTTTCGATCTGAACAGTGACAGCTTGCTGACCGATGCTGACCGCATTCCGGATGCGAACGGTGTGCCGATTGCGGGACCGGGCGGAATTCCGGTGTCAGTGTATCGCGGCGGGGGCCTGCTGTCGCAGCCTGTGCTGGCGATCCTCAGTGCGCAGTTGTCGACGACGATTTTCAACGCCAACCCGTTTTTCAGTCCGGTTGAAGAACCGGCAAATCCGCCGCCCTTGAGCACCGATCCCGGTGTGTCCGGCGGCCACTTCGACTCAGACATATACGATTCCGACGGCAAACTTGAGCACACTCACGAGTACGACGACAAGTTTGACGTCACCGGACTCAATATGCTCGCGCCGAGTGATCCGGAGTTCCATATCTCCAATATCGTTCCCAATACCGGCACCAAGTTCAAGATATTGGTCGCGAACCAGAAGATGTCACCGGCAGTGGAATTCAGTTACGGCGGATTGCCGTACAAGAATGTCACCAAGATGGCGGAGTACACGAAGAAGGGGCTGAAGGTGGATGACCTGCCGACGTTTACGCGCGATGACATCACCACCTTGAAATACAACATGCCCAAGGATGCATTCAAGGTGAAGGACTGGTCAGGCACCGGTGATTCGCGAGTCGGTTTGATGCCGACCCAGACCGGTTGTGTCAACAACAACGGCAACAATGGCACCTCTGGACCTTCACCGCATTTCCTCGGCCACAATGGCGCGCTTACGTTCATGTTGATCAAGGACACAACGCCGAACTCTGCGCTTCAGCTGGCATCGGACGACGATGATCCGGCCTACGGCTATCGCATCAAAGCCGCTGATCGCGAGGACTACCTGATCGGCGAGTGGACCGTGTTCTGGCACCACCCCAATGGAGAGTGTTTGCATGAAGCCGGCTGGGTCAAGGACCCGCCCGAGGATACGACCCCGTCCAAGAAAAAGCCGGAAACGCCGGCTGCCGGCTCGCAAGATCCGCCGCGCGACAATTACGGCAGCGTGACCGGAACAACGACCACGGTCATACCGGACCCTGACGACAAGAAAGGTCAGAAGACCATTCGAACGACGATAACGACGTACTCGAGCGGTGTCCAGGTAGTTACCAAGGAGTGGCTTGACAAGAAGGGCAAAGTCAAAAAGATCGAAGTTACGACGATTGTGCCCGCGGGTTCGGGAGGTGGTGGATCTGTGCCCGGAAACGGCATCAGCCAGGCACTCAGTGCGTCCAACACGGTTACCGGTTACCAGCAAACGCGCAACTCGGGCAAGCTCGGACGGGTGAGCTGGCATGAACTGTTCATGCCGTAATCCCGGAAAGCAGAGGTGTGCAGTCCCGTTTTTTCACACGTAGTGGGGGTGTGATGCCCCCGGCCGCGGCAAAACGGGGGCAATTCTTGCTCCCGTTTTCTTTTATGTCGGGCGGCAACGCCAGCCAGCGAAATGGCCGCTAGTGAACAAGGAGCGAGCAGAGCATGAATTCATACAAGCGTAACGGTTTTTCCCTGATCGAATTGATGATCGCGGTGGCGATCGTCGCAATACTCGCCGCGATCGCCTTTCCCTCATACCAGAGCTACGTCGTCCGGTCGAGCCGCGCCGCCGCGCAGTCCGAATTGCTACAACTGGCTGCATTGCAGGAAAAGATATTCCTGAACTCCAACAGCTATTCGGGGGATCTCAACGACCCCTACACCGGACGTTCTGATGGTGGACTGGGCCAGCAGGGGGGCATCACTGCGGATGGAAAATATGCGCTGGAACTTACCCCCAACGTGATACCCACGCAGACTTTCACGATCACTGCCTTCCCTTTCGTCGGGAGATCGCAAGATGGAGACGGCGTCATAAGGATCTCGTCAGACGGCACGCGCTTACGAGGCAGTGTGCCGTGGTGAGTGGGCAGGTGAGGCCTAAAGTGACTGAAACAATGGCTTCAGGGCTGCATTAGACACAGTCCAGCCCGGCTTCTATTATAATTCCACGCATGGATAGTCGGCACACCTCGCGCGAGAAACTCACAGATACATTGCGCGCGCACGGGATCAACCCGACTCATCAACGCATTGAAATTGCGCACGCGCTGTTCTCCCGGCAGGAACACCTGTCAGCTGACCAGATCATGGCAATCGTAAACGAGCGTCATTGCGAAACCTCCAAGGCGACGGTGTACAACACGCTCAATCTGTTCGTGGCCAAGGCGCTGATACGCGAAGTGATCGTGGATCCGACGCGAGTGTTCTATGACCCTAATACCGAACCGCATTACCATCTTTACGACGTGCAATCGGGGCGTCTGACAGATGTTTCCTCAGCCGATGTGCGCATATCGGGTCTTCCGGACCTTCCCGAGGGAATGGTTGCCGAGGGCATGGACGTCATTATTCGTGTGCGCCCGGCGATCTGACCATTTTTCAAGGTCACGCCACGACCCCGGATCGGAGATTCTTCAGTCAGTGATCAGTGCCCGGGATTTTCCTGGATTTGCTGCCGACTGCTTTGCAACCCGATGGTTGCGGAAAGAAACAATATGAACGTTTTGCTGGCCAACCCACGCGGATTTTGCGCAGGTGTGGACCGCGCGATCGAGATCGTCGAACGCGCGCTGGAATTGTTTGGCGCGCCGATCTACGTGCGCCACGAAGTCGTGCACAACAAATTCGTGGTCGAAAGTCTGCGCGCCAAAGGCGCGGTGTTTGTCGAGGAAATTGCCGAAATTCCAGGTGGCGCAACGGTTGTGTTCAGTGCGCATGGTGTGTCGCAACAGGTCCGTGCAGAAGCTGACGAACGCGGTCTGAAAGTTTTTGACGCGACCTGCCCGCTGGTTTCCAAAGTACACTTTCAGGTCCGGCGCAAGCACGAGCAGGGCAGGGAAGTCGTCATGATCGGGCACCGGGGTCACCCGGAAGTTGAAGGGACCATGGGTCAGGCTGGCAGCGGTATGCACCTCGTTGAAACGGTTGACGATGTAGCGCGCATCAAGGTTCGTGATCAGGACAACCTGGCGTTTGTTACCCAGACGACGCTCTCAGTTGATGATGCGCGCGAGATCATCGACGCACTGCGCGCGCGCTTTCCCGGCATTGCTGGTCCCAGAAAAGACGACATCTGTTATGCGACGCAGAACCGCCAGGATGCTGTCAAGGATCTGGCGTCGAAATGCGACGTCGTGATTGTCGTTGGCTCAACCAACAGCTCGAATTCGAACCGGTTGCGTGAGGTCGCATCCAAGCTGGGTGTGCCGGCCTATATGCTGGACGATGCGGCCGACCTTGACCCTGCCTGGATCGAAGGCAAGGGCACTGTCGGCGTCACTGCCGGCGCGTCCGCGCCGGAGAACCTGGTGCGGGAAGTCACCGACCGCCTGCAAGAACTTGGCGCCGCCGAGATTTCCGAACTCGACGGCAGTGTCGAGCGCGTGACATTCCCGTTACCAAAGTCGCTCATGCCGGGCGCTTCCGCCAAACCACGTTAACTGTATTGTTTGCCCCACCCGGCAAGATTGCCGGGCACCTGACTGGCTCTTCCTGATGCCAGTCAACCGCTGCGCTCTGGCAGCGCGGAAACGTTTGTCCCGCTTTCCGGATTCCGAAGAACTTACCGAATCGTAATAGGAGTTGTCGGCGTTAAGCAGCGGCAGTTTGCCGGTATTTGCGTGTGCCTTATTTGTGCACGCAGATGACGTTCCACATTTCGGCAATCTGTAAGAAGAAAACGGTGAATTTGAGTCGCCCTGATCCTGGTCGTCTGGCACCGTTTTAGCCAAATCATCTTAATACCTGCAGACGTGTAGGTGTGCCTCTGAGGACAGCCATGCCTGGCCTATTCCATGCAGCTAACCAAACACCAACGCGGCTCTCCCCCCAAGCACGCTTGCCGGTCGGCGACCGTTGATCGCCCTATCCAGAACCCTTGTCGGGCCAGGCTGGAGGGGAATTAAGGGCTGGGGAACAATGCGCATGAGCCATAGGTACAGGCTCGCCGAACAGGGATATGAGACAAGATATCAACATGTTACGTATTGAAAAAAGGGTCATAAACGCGGGTGGTTTCACCGTTGTCGAACTGATCATCGTAATGGCGATCGCGTGCATTTTTCTCGCGCTCGGCATGCCGTCGTTTCTTGATTTTACGCGCAACGTGCGTGCCGGATCGATGATGGGTGCGCTTACAAATGACATCCAGCTTTCGCGAAGCGAATCGGTGAAACGCAACGCGCGGGTGTTGTTCTGCGCACGCGCAACGCCTACCAGCAATGCTTGCATTGGTGTTCCGACAACCGCCGCCTGGTCAAACGGCTGGCTGGTCTGCTACGACAATGACGGCAACGGCGTTTGCGACGCAACGACTGCCGCCGATCCCAATCCGATCAAGGTTCAAGGCACACCGCCGGCACCGCTGACCGTTGTTGGTCCGGCGGCAACGCTGGTGATGTTCCCGGTCGGTAGTGCAAGCGCGGGTTCGACTTTCACCCTGACCGGCGGCAACTCAACCGTACGAACCGCGACCATCGCGCCTTCGGGCAGCGTTGTGGTAACCAAATACGAGTCGGCATCGTGACGAAAACGGGAAGGACATTGAGCGCATGCATGAGCGTTTTATCGCGCGTACGAAAAGCGCGTCAAAGGACGTAGCGGGTTTCACTTTGCTTGAGGTGTTGGTGACCCTTTTTGTAATCGCACTGGCACTGCTTGGCACTGCCGGTTTGCAGGCCTACGCGATGAAGGTCTCGACGAGTGGCCAGTTTCGCACCCAGGCGGTGATCCTGGGGCTGGATCTGCTTGAGCGATTTGAAGCCAACAACGAGGCGGCCATCGCCGGTGGGTACGCCGCGGATCCGCTGCCGACAGCCGCAGGGACCGATTGCGACGCTGCCGATTGCACGCCCGCACAGTTGGCGACTTTCGACCTCTTTCAGTTCAGGAACAAGCTGCTCGCCGAATTGCCGTCAGCGACTGCCACTGTCGCCATCGCGGGTGCAGGTCCATGGACTTATACGTTGCAAATCGACTGGGTAGAACGAGTGACCAAGGGTGCGAACACAAACGCAGCGAATGCGGACACCGAGAATTACTCCTACACGGTGAGCCGCACAATCTACGATTGCTCGATCGTTATCTAGAGGCAGCGGAGATCACTTATATGAACTACAAACAATCAGCGGTGCCGCAGCCCGGAAATCGATCTGCACAGCTCGGTTTTAATCTTATCGAACTGATGTTGGCGAGCACGGTGACCCTGTTCATTATTGGCGCACTGATCACCGTAGTGCTCGGTAGCGCAGCGACCGGGCGCAGCAGGGAGCAGTCATCCGATCTGCAGACCAACGGCCGCTATGCGTTGCAACAGATCAAGAACGATCTGCTGCACGCGGGATTTCTCGGCATCAGCAGCCTGTTCACACCTGACCAGCCGATCAGTGCTGACGGAATCGTCGTCACCGATGCGTGCGACCCCCTTTTGGTCGGGCGCCTCTCGCAGCGCCTGTGGGGCTCGAACGATGCCAATCCTTTTGCTGCGACCTGTATTCCCGCCGCTGACTATCTGACCGGCGACGTGCTCGTTATCCGCTCGCTCAATCCGACCCCGGTGGTCGCACCCTTTAATGCGACGACGGTCTACTACCATTCGTCGTACGAAGGTGGAGAGCCCTTTGTAGGGGCGGACCCCGTACCGGATTTCACCGGCAGCAACAAACAGCCGCCGTATCTGGACTACCAGATGCAGGAAACCGTCTACTACGTGAGTCCATACACGAACTCACCGAACGAGGTTCCGCTCGTACCCGCCCTTTATCGCACCCGCCTGGGAGCTGGCCCGGCAATGATTCCTGAACTCGTCGCCAGCGGCGTGCAGAACATGCAAGTGCGTTACGGGGTGTTCCAGACGAATTCGACCATCCAGTATTTCTCTGCAAATGAAATTGCCGCCGCCGACTGGGATATTGTCAAGTCGCTGGAGGTATTCCTGCTGCTGAGCGCATCCGCCCCCGATGCGGGGTATCAGAACAACAACACTTACGCGATGGGCGGGCAAAACGTCGTGGTCAATGACGGATTGCGGCGACTGCTTCTGAGCAGTGTGACCGAATTGAGGAATTAGGAGATATGGATATGAGCCAAAGTCTTGCTCAAATCAGCCTGTCACGGAAACAGGCCGGAAGTTCTCTAATCGTCAGCATGATTATGTTGGTGGTGCTGATGATGATGGGGGTTGGTGCAATTGTGATGTCGAATACCCAGTATCGGGTGGCAGGCAACTTCCAGTTTCAGAATCTGGCAATGGCGGCTGCCGAAAGCGCCTTGTCCCAGGCGGAGAACTGGGTCGCGCTTAATCATTCCGATCCAAATCTGATAACCCGCGTACCCGGTTGTACCCGGCGGGCACCGGGCCTGATGCCTACTCAATGAACTGGGACGACACCACCTCCGTAAAAGTGGACAACGACGGCACGCAACGTTACGTCGTCGAAGTACTTGCGGCAGACCGTGTTTTGCCATCCAACAGTATTACCACTTGTAACGTTTACGGCCTGAGCGGGCCTTGCCCGCGGGTCAATGTGTATCGCGTCAGCGCGCGTGGTAGCAGCGCACGGGGTTCAACCAAGATTGTGCAGACAGTATTCACAGTCCGCGTAAATATTTAATCGTAGTTCGGGATCTGGAGATCGTTATGAAAACCTGCAAACTCATCTCAAATGCACTTGCATTGGGCTCGGCGTTTCTATTGCGAGCGCAGCGAACGGCGCTGCACGATTTGACCCCGAGAAGCAGCCTTACGGCTCGTTGCCGCCGTTGACTATTACCGGATTCAATTTGACCAGCGGCACGCAGAAAGCCTTCCAGGTCTGGTTCGACGGGTACAACTGGGCAGGCGATGTAATCGCCTATCCGCTGGGTACGGATGGCAAAACGAACACATCCATCCGCTTGTGGAGTGCCAGCGACGTAATGCTGACCAAGCAGGCATGCGGTAACGGGACCACCACAGATGACCCAGGCGCAACTGTGGACTGGTTCAATACCGGCCGCAAAGTCGTTACCAAGAATTCGTCCGGATCCAACAAGCCGTTCCGCTGGGCGAGCCTTCCGGGCCACCAATCCAGCATCGGTGATGCAACGCGTGGTCCGAAAATCGTCGACTATATTCGCGGCGACCGCATCAACGAAAAAGAAAACGTCGTTATGGACGGCACCGGTACAATAACCCAGTACGAATGCGGTATCAGCTCAGGAACCTTCCGCGCCAGAACCAGCCTCATCGGCGATATTCTGCATGCCAAATCGGTGTACGTCGCCGGCCCTCCGGCCGACTTTCAGTTCGATGAATACCAGGCATTCAAGACCGCCAATGAGGCGCGCGCGCCACGTCTGTATGTGGGTGCCAACGACGGCATGCTGCACGCGTTCAATGCCGACACCGGTGAAGAGGTGTGGGCATATGTGCCGTCGATGTTGATTCCCAAACTGAAACTACTGGCAGTCGACCACTATGCGCACACCTATTTCCTTGACGGTGGACTGGTGGCGGGCGACGTCAATGCCGGAACCACCGCATCGCCGAACTGGAAAACTGTCCTCGTGGGTGGCCTGGGAGCAGGCGGAAAAGGTCTGTTCGGGCTTAATGTGAGCGACCCGAACGCGGCAAACGAAACCTTCGCCGCAATGAAAATCCTCTGGGAGATCACGCCGGCGACGACCGGTTTCGCAGAACTGGGTGATACCTACGGCGATCCGATGATCGTCCGTCTGAACACCGGTGAGTGGGGCGCGATTGTCGGCAACGGCTACAACAACAGCGGTAACGGCAACGCGGTTCTGTACGTGATCAATGTGATGACCGGTGCACTGATTAAAAAGCTCGACACCGGCTCCGGTTCCACCGGCAGCCCGAACGGCTTGTCCTCGCCGGTCGCGATCGACAAAAATTTCGACTCCAAGGTGGACACCGTTTATGCCGGGGACATCGACGGCAATATGTGGAAATTCGACATCAGCGATTCCAATGCGTCCAACTGGAGTGCGTCGGGTTCGCCGCTGTACTCCACCGGCGGTAAAGCAATTGTTGGCGCACCCGACGTTGCGGCGCACCCGGTCAGCGGTTATTTCGTTTACTTTGCGTCTGGCCGCCTGTTCAACGCCGCTGACGCCGCCGACGGCACGATCGTGAATTATGCCTATGGCATATGAGATGGCGCGCCAGTCGCCAATGACACGATACTTGACCAGACGTTAACAGAAAAGGCGTACGGGTTGCTGAGGGTCAGGGTGAGTAGTGGCTTGCCGATCAACTGGACCGATGACGATGATGTGTCGGTAAAACCGCTCAACTATGGCTGGCGCATGGCGCTGCCGGCGGGTGAGCGCGTACTCGGTACCGGTTTCGTGCGCGACGCGCGTTATCACTTCTCCTCGATTAACCCGACGGTCGTCAACACCAACCCGCCCAACGGCGAAAACTGGTTGAACGAATTTGACTATCTGACCAGCGGCGTTGGCAGCAAGCTGATTTTCGATTTGAGCAATGACAGCCTGTTGACTGACTCAGACCGCATCGCCGACGGCAGCGGCGTTCCGATTGCTGGAGCGACCGGCATCCCGGTGTCGGTGTACCAGGGCGGCGGTCTGCTGTCCCAGCCTTTGCTGGCAATACTGAGTGCACAGTTGTCGACCACTATTTTCAACAAGAACCCGTTTTTCGATGCGAATTCGCAGCCGGCTGTGCCGGCCCCACCGCCCGTAGCGGTTGCTGATCCCGGTGTTACCGGTGGCCACTTCGACGTCGATATTTACAATAAAGGCGGCAAGGTGAAGCATACGCACGAGTACGATGACAAATTCGACGTTACCGGCGTGAATTTCCTCGCACCGAGCGATCCGGAGTTCCACGTGACCGAGGTGCTCGGGCCCGGAGAACCGTTCAAGATACTGATTTCAAACCAGCCATATTCGCCGGCGGTGAATATCAGCTATGGCGGATTGCCGTACGAGAACGTCACCAAAATGACGACGTATACAACGGCGGGCCTGAAAATGGCTGACCTGCCACAGTTTACGTCGGCCGACGTCACGACCTTGAAGTTCAACATGCCCAAGAACGCGTTTGAAGTGAAGGACTGGGCAGGCACCGGCGACCTGAGAGTCGGATTGATGCCGACCGAGACCGGTTGCGTCAACAAGGACCCTGAAACGACCGGAAAAGTTGGACCCGCGCCGCACAAACTGTATCGCAACGGCGCGCTGACCATCCAGCTGGTCAAGCACATTACCGGCGATTCTGAAATTGAAATGGCATCTGCAGCCGGTGACCCGTCATTCGGTTATCGGATAAAGTTGAGCGAGCGTAATTCTGACTTGATCGCCGAATATACGGTGTTCTGGCACCACCCCATGAAGGAGTGCCTCGGCGATTCGGGCTGGGTCAAGGATCCGCCTCAGGATCTGTCGGCGCCTGATCCCTCGAAATTCGAGACGCCGGCACCGGGCTCGCAGGACCCGCCGCGCGACGTCTGGGGCACGGCGGAGGGTGTGGTCGTCACTGTTGAAGACGATCCGGATGAAGACAAAGACAAGTACACCATTCGAACGACGATAACGACTTACTCCAGCGGCGTCATCGTGACGGTCAAAGAGTGGCTCAAAGATGACAAGGTCAAGAAAGTGGAAGTGGCCACCTTCATACCGACCGGGTCAGGAGGAGCTGGTGGTGCATCTTCGGGGGGTAACGGCGTCAGCCAGGCGCTTGCCGCGTCCAACGTGGTGACCGGCTACCAGCAGACCCGCAACTCGGGCAAGTTGGGAAGGGTCACCTGGCACGAACTCCTCGCGCCGTAAGTTTGGCAAACAGGGGCGTATGCCCCTGTTTCTTTAAATGTAGCGGGGGCGTGAGCCCCCGCAACTGCGAAACGGGGGCAATTCTTGCTCCCGTTTTGTTTTATATCGGGTTGCAACGCCACCGAGTGAAATGGCCGCTAGTCAAGAAGGAGCCAGCAGAGCATGAACCCACGGTTTATTCATTCATACAGACGTAACGGATTTAGCCTCATCGAGTTGATGATCGCGATGGCGATCATTGCAATCCTCACCGGGATCTCGTGGCCCACCTATGTCAGCTACATGACCCGGTCGAGCCGCTCCGCGGCGCAGACCCAATTGCTGGACCTGGCCGCGCTACAGGAGAAGATCTACCAGGATGCCAACAGCTACTCCGTGAGCATTACTGCAGCCTACAACGGGCGCGCTGACGGTGAACTGGGCAGGACGGCTGGCATCACCGATGACGCCAAATACACGCTGGCGATCACGCCCAACGCCATTCCCACCCAGACTTTCCTGATTACCGCCACGCCGGTGGCCGGGACATCGCAAGAATCCGACGGCGCCATAACGATCTCGTCAAATGGCACGCGCCTGTGGTTTGATCCCGAGGGAACGGTGCCATGGTGAGTCCGACAGGGTGCCAGGTACTGAATCAATGGCATCAGAGTTGAACTAGACCTACTTCAGTTCACGTTTCATAATTTCACGCTTGATTCGCCAGCGCGCCGTACGACGAGCCGGCCGATACGCTGCGCGTGCACGGAATCAACCCGGCACATCAACGCCTGGAACATTAACGGATGGAAATCGCCTGTGCGTTGTTCTTCCGACAAGAGGGCCCAGGCGTCGATCAGGTCATGACTATCCTGAACGAGCGTCACTCCGAGACGTCCACGGCTACGGATTGCTACAAGCCCAGTCTGTTCGTTGCCGCGGGGCTGATACGCGAAGTGATTGTGGGCCCGAACAGGGCGTTCCATGAGCTGGGCACCGAACCGCACTTTCATCTGTACGATGTGCAATCGAGGCGGCTGACGGACATATCGCCGGTCAATGTGGGCATCCCGGGCTTGCCAGAGATACCCGAAGGCATGGTCAAGGACGCCTTGAGTGTCATGGTCGTTGTGCGCCCGGCTGACTGAGAGAGCCGCTGAGGAAAAACCACGCCGCCCGCGCTGGCTTAGCCAGGGTATGACCGCCACACGATTCGGTCTGTCTCCTCGCCGCACAGTCCCCGCCGGACGGCACCAGCACGCGATTCGTGTCTGTCACTCTGAGGCGCCCAGCGCGCCTTTACGGGGTATCAGAGGGCAGTATCGAATAGAATCCCTCGTCGATACGAGTCCCGCGACCGGTTTCGCACTGGTGTAAGCGGATTGGCATAACAATCACAAAGAGGATACCCAGATGGCCTACGAGCACATCATCGTCGAGACGCGTGGCCGCGTCGGCGTGATCACCCTGAACCGTCCGAAAGCCCTGAACGCATTGTCACCAGCGTTGATGCAGGAGCTGTCGGACGCACTCGACGGTTTCGAGGTGGACGATACGATCGGATGCATGGTGATCACCGGCAACGATAAAGCGTTTGCCGCGGGCGCCGATATCAAGGCAATGCAGGACAAGTCTTACATGAACGTCTACAAGTCCGATTTCATCACCGCCGAGTGGGAGCGGCTGGCGCGCTGCAGAAAGCCGGTCATAGCCGCGGTGCGTGGCTTCGCACTCGGTGGAGGCTGCGAACTGGCAATGATGTGTGACTTCATCATCGCAGCTGACAATGCCAAATTCGGCCAACCGGAGATCAATCTTGGCGTCATTCCTGGCGCCGGCGGCACACAGCGGCTGGCCCGTTCCATTGGCAAGTCCAAGGCGATGGAAATGGTATTGCTTGGCCAGTCGCGCATGATGGACGCGTCAGAAGCCGAGCGATGTGGTCTGGTCAGCCGGGTCGTGCCGCTTGCCGACCTTCTTGACGACGTTATGGCAACAGCCAACAAGTTGTCTGAACTGTCGCTGCCAAGCTTAATGATGGCCAAGGAATCGGTTAATCGGGCATTCGAAACAACGCTTGCCGAAGGTGTGCGTTTCGAGCGTCGTCTGTTCCACTCGGCGTTTGCGACGGATGACCAGGCCGAAGGCATGGCGGCATTTCTTGAAAAGCGAAAGCCGCAATTCCGGAATCGTTGAGCGTTCCAACGCGCCGACGGGAGGCTGCACTGCCGTTGCGATTTGCGTTTAGAGTCCCCGATCGAGCGTCGGTAAACCCCTCGCGCTCAGGCGATAAATAAGGGGCTTACGGTAAGCTTTTTAGATGGAGAATAACTACCGTGGGTGAAACGCGGTGCGCGACTGAGAATTACATATGGTCGGACGGCGAAGGAGGGTAGGACCGGTTAGCCCTTGGGCGCAATCCGTTGGCGTTGTCCAGTCCTCTCGCGTGCAAATCTCGCGAGATCTGGCGTTGCTACTGTAGCAGGTGTGCCGGGGGTAGCCCGGCGGCTAGTTACTTTCTCTTGCGTGCCCAAGAGAAAGTAACCAAAGAGAAGGGCACCCCACTAAGCCGTCCCTTCGGGATACCCTGCGTTACTCGAAGCGCCAGGCGGCTGCGGAACTCGCCCTCGCGAAAACCCGCGCGGACTCAAACAGTCCTCGCCGAAGACTCCTGTCGCTCCTGCGTTACTCGGCGGCTCAGAAAGGGGAAAGTACTTCTTTGGTGCAAGGTTGGGTTAGCCCTTGGGCGTAACCCGACATCACGAAACTATGCCGCTTGCGTCGGACTACGCGACGCTTGCGCGACCGGCATCCACGTTTTTCATCGGCCGAACATCCGATAAATCTGACCATCGCCGGCGGCGTATTCACCAGCAGTATTTCTGTGACAGCGCAATTCCGGTCGCAGCAGGCAAAAAAAGCCCCCGCCTGGTAGCGGGGGCCGTATGTCGTGCAGTTGTTTTCCGGTCAGACCGGAATACTCATGAGCTGCTAGTCGAGCTTGCTGTGCTTCTCATGTTTCTTCTTTCCGTGTTTGCCATGCTTCTTGCCGCGCTTGAGCTCCTTGTACTTCTTGTCGCGCGGATCGACGCCGTGGCGTACGTGCCAGCTCTCGCCTTTCTTGTTCGAGACAATGATTACCGACAACGCGGCCGAGCCTTCGAACTCCCGAACCAGTCCTTCGGAATCGACCCATTTACCCCTGACGATGCCTTGCACGTCATTTTCTGTAAGTCCGGTTGCTTCCGGGTTGAAGTAGCAGACAAGGTCCTTGATGCCGTCTTTGACTTTGTCGACCTTGACGTCCTTGCCTTTCTTGCGGCAATTCATGAAGCTTTGCTCGTCACCGGTAGCGCCGAAGGTCAGGCTGCTCTTGTCGACTGACAATGCATCGAAGTCCGGGCCCGACAGTATTGCTACCGGAATGCCGTGCTTCTTGCCTTTGTCACCGACTTTACCGCGCCAGTTTTTGACCTGAATTGTGGCTACGTAAGGATCGGAAACGTCGTCAAAGGCTTCAAATTCGTCGTCTTTCTCGGTGACGACCGGATCTTCTTCGACAATTACCGGGTCGTCCTCAACAACAACTGGCGGAGGAGTCGTTGACGTCACGCCGCTGGCCATCAATGTGTAGCTGCCGCTGGCGCCCGGGTCCGGGAAGATCGGCGTGAAGTTCACGTCAAGAAAGCGCGGGATAGGTGTGACCACGGCATAGTAGGTGCCGGGCGCGTTGATTCTGTACATGTCGATACGCGAGTCCAGCGGCGACACACTGCCGGGGTTCATTGGATACGCATCGTCGTTCATGTCCAGGATCGCGCCGCTAGAGTCATACAGAACCAGCAGCGAGTCCCACGAACCGTCCGTCACAACCATAATGACCGGCACATCGCCGGCGTCCGCATTGAATGCGTAAATGTCCATGTCGGTCGTCGTGGATCCGCCGACTCCCATCATTGGGGAAACCGACATTCCTTCCGCCGGTATTAACAGTACCTGTGCATCTGGTTGAGCATCGTTCGGCTCGGCCTCAGTTGCCGCACCGGCAATGCCGGGGACGCATGATAAAGATGTAATTATTGCACCGGTCAGAATTGACCTGAAGTGCGTTTGCCATCGCTTAGTCATGTTACTTATCTCACTGTTTTTAAGACAAAAAGTTCACGTCATGCGAGTTGGCGTGAGTACCCTGAAATCGCAATTTCTGTTCCGAAAGGGACGTCACAAGGTCCGCGCATCCTGCGAATTTCAACCTCTGCTAGATCAAGAATTTGGACGCGTTTGTTAAAGTCGCATCAGGTCGGCTGAGGCGGAGGAGCCAGATGTTGTCGGCCCAATTTGGGCAGGTTCAGACTGCGTGTCCGAACTAATAGACGGTTGATGGGAAGTAGTCTGTCGGCTGGTATGAACAGTCTGTCGACGTGTCTTCTGGCTGCGAGCGCCTGACTGCGCGGCAAGCGAAAAATGTTGCGGCGGGTTGTTTTACCTCAACATCAGGGGGCCAACAGTTGCAGAGGTTCTGATAGAACGCTGGGGCTTGCGCAGGCACTGCTTACGCTGTCGTGATGAGCGCTGATGGACGTTGGAACACTTGTTGTCGATTAATCGCCCGTCGATGATTGAGGACGCTGCCATATCCAATGTGGCAGCGTCATACACTCCGCCTTATAATTCGGCCCCTCGTGCTGTTGTAGCTCAGTT
This sequence comes from uncultured Burkholderiales bacterium, assembly GCA_951812315.1. Classification (GTDB taxonomy): domain Bacteria; phylum Pseudomonadota; class Gammaproteobacteria; order Burkholderiales; family Eutrophovitaceae; genus SG8-40. Next base: position 61,033 of record CATOSA010000008.1, on the reverse strand, counting down.
GGTAGAGCAACTGATTCGTAATCAGTAGGTCGCGAGTTCGAATCCCGCCAACAGCACCATTTCGCTGCGATGTACTCCGGTCACATGTAGTGCAGCTTTTCAGCACACAACCGCTGCGTATCACTTGGCAGGCGTGTCAACTAAGCCTGCTGTATCGATGTTTGTAATGCACTTTTAGGCACCAGGTTGCGGACGGTTACGGGCATCCATGTGAATCTGATGGCACCCGCGACTTGCAATCGTGGGCGGGAAGTCCTATCTTCAGGGGAAAGCGATAGAACTGTTTTGGGCAACGAGTTATGCTGTTGCCCAGACGTCACATGATCGTCGTCACCACAAGGGGTTGGAGGAGCGGGGTTGGCAGAACGGATGCGAATCCGGTTCATGGCCATACAGCAGCATTCCCGTACAGGTGCGCGGCTAAATGTGGCAGGCACTGACTGGTCCAGTGTCGATTCGCATCGGTCGGGGGACTTCTTGCAATAGCGCACAAGCCGCAGGATTCGACGCAGGTTGTATTGCGTCGGGTTTTCGGTGCCAGTTCGAATGGACCGATGTGTTCGGCGCTTATAGGCATGCACCGGCATGTTCGGCGTGACAGCTCATGCGCCAGTAGTTTTGGCGCAGCGGGGCGGATCTACCTCTCTTGGTCCGTCCCGTTTTTTATTGTTAGCCTGGATATCTCACTTTTGGATGGGTAACCGACCGTCCTGGTGAAATATTCAGGCTAGCAGTCTGTCGAACCCCTGGGTCCGACAGACTGCTAGCGATATACAAGTACCGCGATCTTGGAGTGGGTCAGCACTTTTGTGGTTTCGCTGCCCAGCAGCAGCGCCGAAAGTCCTTTTCGGCCGTGAGAAGCCATGAAGATGAGGTCGCAGTTTTTCGTTTGCGCCGCCTCTATGATTCCTTCCCAGGGATGGTCATTGGACAGGCAAAGTGCTTCCGCCTTGACTTGTGCATCTTGCGCAAGCCAGACGATTTCCGACGTCAGGCGTTCGCCGCGAGCGCGCGCTTCTTTTTCGAACTGTTCAACCATAAGGTCGCTTGGGCCGGACTCTGTGTACAACATGTAGGAGGTGGCCGGGATCGCATGGAATGCGACGATCTCGGCATTAGTCTCTCGTGCGTACTCGATGCCCTTTTCTGCTGCGCTGCTGCAAAGTTCCGAGCCATCGGTGGGAATGAGGATTTTGCGGTACATGAGTCCTCCAGTTTGTCATCGATTAAGATTGCGTTGAAAATCAATCCAGTGTCGCCAGCTTGACTTGTCTTGCCGCGCTATTATGGCCGATCATGCGGCGAGTGGCGGGCTAACGAAATCACAGGCATTCAAGATATTACAGCCATGAAGAGAGTCGGTATTGGGCGCCCGATTCTCGAGGGCGCCTCGGCGCAGGCGCAAGCGATGTTGCGCGCGCAGATTTCGTGTCAATGGAATTTCCTTAAACGCAATTCATGTTGCAGAATTCCCGTTAGCTAGTGTAGTGCTTCACTATTAACGGCACAAAAGACGGCGAGAATTCGCCTCATACGGCGTTACAAATCCTCGCAAGGTGTACGCGCCGAAGCGAGAAGCAGGGGCCCCTTTTGGGGATGCGACCGCGTAGGCGTGTATTAAGCTCGCGATTGTATTAGTGCGAAGGCATCCCGCTACCGGGTCGCATCCCCCAAGGGGCCCCTGCTCCGCCGTACGCGGGCGCACCTTGCTGTGGTTTGCGCCTTGTCTGAGGCGAATTTCGCCACTTTTGTTCATTTGAACGTTCTTTTCGCAATCAAGCATAAGCGCCGATAACAGCGAAGCACTACACTAGTTCGCGCATGTCGCCGACTTGTGTTCACCAGGTAAACAAGACCAGTAAACATGTCAGAGCTTGCCCCGTCCCTTGAGCGCATCACGAAATCCGATTTGCGTCGTCTGACCCGTATTGCCGCCGACGAGCGAAACGATTTCTTCTCGCGTCACCCGGAGTGGAAGTTGCTTTATGCGCGCCGTTTGATTTGCACCAGAACATACAACTACCAGCGACCCAGGCCATCTGAGTGGAAGTTGCTTTATGCGCGCCGTTTGATTTGCACTGCCTTGTGCGGGCGCAGTGCCTTGCATTTTTGCAATGGCACGGCTGGCGTCGAGGAATTTGATGTTTGGAGTTTTTACGCCGCGCATAGTGAAGCGCCGTTCCCTCATCATCGACAAAGCTACCGGGATTTCGGAAATTCGAAATTTGACAAGGCAGATGGCGCTGGAAATTATGCCGGCAGAAGAATCCGGCTGACCGGGCGCTCGCTTTCGGCCCTGCCGGGTGATAATCCACCGGGCGATAATCCAGGCGATAATCCAGTGGTATCGCTGCAAAGTTACTTTCGCGCCGGGCGAAGCACCTCCGCGCGTAAGCTTCGGGACTCTGCGGCCGTGCTGATTGAACCCGAGAATTATCTGGCTTACGTGGCGTGGCCGACATTAATCGCCTGATCCGCAAAGACTCATGACGCAGGGGGCGGACCTCTCTACCGCGCGCGAGCGTTTCGAGTCTGCGTATCGGCAGACGACATACCGTATCCACGCTGTAAACGGGCCGGTCGACATCCGCATTGGTGTTCGCAACGCGGCGCTCGATCGCATTCTCGACGAGCACGAAGTCAGCGAGTGGGTATTTGTTACGGGGAGCAACCCCGCATCGCAGAAGCTTCCCGAACAGGAGAACGCACGCCGCAACGCCGAACTGGAACAAGCGCTACGAAAAGCGCGCAGAAGGTATCTGCAAGGCGCTGGTGTGGCTGACAATCCCGGCTGGCAACCGGAGCGAAGTTTTCTCGTACTGGGTATGTCGAAACGCGACGCAACAGCTATGGCGAAACGATGGGGTCAACACGCAGTGGTATGGGGAACACGCGGGCGCGCTCCGGAACTTTTGTGGACTGACCAAATTTAGTGTCGCATTTTCGGAGATGTGCCGGACCTTCGACAGTCACAGGTCTGAAATGTCGGCTATCTCCTCCATGAAAATCCAAATAACGCCTGCGATTGTGTCGGAGATCGGACAGTTTGCCCTGTGCAATGTTCGGCAAACTGCCTATTCATTGTCGAGAATCGCAATTAAATCAAGTTGTATCGGCGATTGTCGAAATTTAGTCGCAGCATTGGTGGTATGGCGATTGCACTTATTGATGTGCGCTCGGCGGCTCTGGTTTGCCAAGGGAGGCGGACCTCAACAGTTCGACCGGGAGCCGGGCGCTCCTTCTTCTTTATCGTTTGTCCGAGTGACAGGCGATTTGCCGGTCATTCGATCGAAACAATTCTTGTGCAAGGTTTCCTGGCGAAAGCCTGCCGGGTTGTTTGCGGTCGCGGCCTGTCGGCCAGCTTTCATTGGGCCAGCAGTCATTAATTGCGCAGCGACTGATTACCGCGATGTCATGTCGTTTGGCTGCGCATCGCTTGCTCGTGTGTCGGCGAGTGCGGCAACGTCTGCATCTGCGACTTTGACCCAGTTGCCGTCTTCGTAAAAGAAGCCCGATGTTGCTTCGCGCTCGTCGGAACGCCGGAATTTATTCCGGCCGACCGGAATCAATATCGCGTAGCCACCATTGCTGTATTCGATGCGCAGGTTGCCCTCGGCATCGGGGTGTATGTCAATACTCCGTCGCGCGATACGATTGGGCGACTCCCACGCGAACCGCTATGCCGCCAGCTCGTAGTGCCCGCTGTAGTGATGCAACAAATGCTCGTCGAGCACTGTCGTCTCTGGAACTTCGGGAGCGTCGTGGCCGCGGGTGATTTCGTTCTCTATGGCCGCGTACATTTCACTCATTGCGAGGTGGTGTGCGCTATTGATGGTCACGAAATAGCCGATTCCGAGATCCCGGCAATATGCAAATCGCGACAAGTAGCCATCACCGTCACCGCCATGGCCGCGGAATACGAAACCATTTCGATAGTACTGATAGATTCCGAGTCCGTAACCGAACTCGAGTCCGTTGCGAGCAGCGAGTGACGTGGTCGGCGTTTCAATGCGCGCGACCTCTGAAGCAGACAGCACCGTCTCGCCATTGTAGAAGCCATAGTCAAGCAGCATTGACACAAGCGCGGCCATTTCTCGCGGCGTCGCGTTGATCGCCGCCGCCGGGCGCTGAATCATGTTCCAGTAGCGCATTGGCGAAAACCCGTTCTGGCTGTATCCGGTGGCAAGGCCTGACGTTCGCGCCGGTAGCGAAGTCGCCGAGCGCATTTCAAGAGGGACAAACATTTTGTCGCGGACGACATCCTCGTAGCTTTGCGCGGCGACGTGTTCGAGCACCAGGCCAGCCAACCCGTAATTGGCATTGGAATATACAGAGTGCAAGCCGGGTTTCCAGTGTGTGGTTCGCGATTCCGGCGCAAACGCGAGCCCCTCTTCGAGCGAGGCAGGCGTTGCATCGTTGTGGTCGAATTCGGCCTTGGTCCAGTCGCGAAAGCCGCTGGTGTGTTCGAGCAGCTGGGCGACAGTGATCGGATGCCCGGCTTGCCAGCGGTTGAAGTACAGCCCGGGGCCGATATGAGCTGCAAGTTCGTCGTTCAGATCAAAATCTTGTTGCCGTGCCAGTTGTACCAGGGCGGCGGCCGTGAAGATCTTGCTGATTGACCCGATTCGGAAAGTGGTATCCGGCGTGACCGGCTCGCGCGTAGTTTTGTCGGCTACGCCCAGGCCGACGCTCCAGGCGATGCCGTTGTGATCGACGACCAGTGCCGCACCGGGGACTTGATGTTCGACGCGCAAGTGTTCAATCTGCCTTTGCAGTTGCTCGAAATCGACGGCCTTTGGAGCGGCCATACCGCTGGCAGATAGTACGAGCGTGCCCGTTGTGACTATCGCGCAGGTTTTCGCAGTCGAGAGTAATTGCGGCGCCCACGAGGCGGCTGGCTTTGTCATCATGACGGCATCGTGAATCAGTTTAGCTAATTTCTTAATGAGCAACATAGTTGCCCTGGCCGGGGATGCACTGGGCGCTGTCAATCGCGGCGCACGATGAGGCAGGCTTGTTGTTCGCCTCATGGTCTCGCAGTTGTCTCGCATGCATTCATGACGCGTCTTTCCCTCAGATTCCACTGCCATGCGCGATGTATCCACTGTCAACATCATCTATCTGCTGCGACCGTGTACGGTCCGTCATTGCGTTCCGGCCCAATCATTCCCGGGCGGGCTTGCCAACAATAGCAGAGAACTCGCGTAGCAAACGATCGTAATCTTGCGGTCTGTCGACATCCCAGCGTTGGGCAAGTTCTTCCCACGACCATCCTAACGTTCTCAGCCTGTCTCGCGTTTGTTCCATCACTTGGTTGCCCCCCCATGCAATCCCGTCAAACAAACCCGGCGAGCACATTCTGGCAGCGATCAGAACATAGCCGCCATCTTCGGCCGGTACGATTGCGACATCCGGGTCCTGTTGTATTGCATGTGCCGCCAGGCGCAGATCGGCCGCAGTCAGGGCTGGGCAGTCGCTCCCCATCAGTACAGAGCTGTCTCCGTTTGCGAGGGCGTGTTCAATCGCACGTTGCATGCGTTGTCCCAGGTTGCCGGGGCCCTGATCATGAAGCGTGACGCCGTGCCGCTCAAATGCAGCGAGAGATGGATGTGAAGAGTCGGGTGCGCACCACAATTCAACTGGCCCGATATCCGCTGCGAGCGCAGTTCTCATGCTCTGGTCCAACATTGCTTGCTGAAGCCGCGCCGCGCCGTCAGCACCGAGCCGCGGAATCAGACGTGTCTTGACTTCGCCACTGACTGCTGCGCGAGCAAAGACCTGGACTCTAGTCTCCACGACCGTAATACATGTGCACCAGTCTGTCGGGATGAACGCCGAGCCAATAAAGCAAACGCAGTTTCCACATCAGCAAAATCGTGCGCAGCATGCCGTTTTTCTCCCAGCGGCGCGAGGAGGTGACCAGTTTCTGCGATACGCAAACCGGCCGCCCCAAATTCTTCAGCTTGCGACTGATCCCGATATCTTCCATCAACGCGATCCGGGGAAAACCATCAATTTGGTCAAACCAGTCCCGTGTGACGAACAAACCTTGATCACCACTGGCAATGCCGCTCAGGCGCGAACGCCAGCTCATCATACGCTCGACAATACGCAACATCAGGCGGCTGCCTGACAGACGTACTTCGAAAAACCCCCAGCAGCGCCCGCTTGTTGCCAGGGCATCGCGAATCAACTCGTCGGCGCACTCGGGAAGCTGCGAGTCCGCATGCAAGAACCACAGAATTTCTGCGTCCGCGCTTTTGGCGCCGGCATTCATTTGAGCTGCACGTTCCTTTCGTGTTTGAATGAGCCGATCACACAATGGTCGAGCCAGACTTGCAGTCGAGTCTGTGCTGCCGCCATCCACGACGACGATTTGCGTGCACCGTGTACAGGCTTTGCGCACGGACCGCAGAAAGGTTGCGATGGATTCTGCCTCGTTGAATACCGGCACGATGATGGCGACGCCTGGAACATTCTGGCCCGATGCGCCACTGGAGTCTGTCGAGTTCACGACGCTCTGCAGTTCGTATGCAGGCTATAAACGGTATTCATGCGAGAGTGTTCAGGAAACGGATTTCAGGAAGCAATATTCAACAATCTGTCGGCAGGGTCTCGCGTACACCTATCCGGTTGCCAGGAGTTGCACGCGACATGTTTTTCAGAATTTGATCGCGCGCCGGCTTACGGAAGATACTCCGTCAGTTGCGCATCCATGTGTGAAAACGCTTCAACCATCGCAAGATTCCTTGCGGCGCATGTTCCCGTTTCCATACACCGGCAGCGTACTTGTTCGCTTCGGAAAACGTCGGGTAAATATGTATTGTGCCCAGTATCTTGTTCAAACCAATGCGCTGACGCATTGCCATGACGTATTCGGCAATCATTTCACCGGCATGTTCGCCGACAATGGTCACGCCGAGAATCCGGTCTTTGCCGGGAACCGTCAGCACCTTGACCATACCGTGCGCCTCGGAGTCGGCAATTGCACGATCCAGATCATCTATTCCGTATACCGTCACTTCGTGCGGAACATTTTGTTCTTTCGCTTCGGTTTCATTCAGTCCAACGTGCGCGACTTCGGGATCGGTGAATGTCGCCCAGGGAATGACTGAATAGTCGGCGCGGAACTTCAGGAACTTTCCAAACAACGCGTTGACCGCTGCGTACCAGGCCTGGTGGGAAGCAGTATGGGTGAACTGAAAAGGCCCTGCGACATCTCCGCAGGCGAAAATATTCGGATACACGGTCTGCAGAAACTCGTTGGTCTCTACGGTACCTGTCTTCGACTTTCCGATACCGAGCTCTTCCAGGCCATAACCCTGTGTATTCGGAATGCGCCCGACCGCCACCAGCATTGCGTCGAAGGGAACGCGAATCTCTCCGGAGTCATGATTTTCGGCGACCAGGATTTTCTCGCCGTCCTCGACAACGAACTGTGTCGCCTTGTGGTTTACCAGTACCTCGATTCCCTCTTTCCGAAAACGGCGCATCAGCGTTTCCGATACTTCGGGATCCTCGCGGATCATGATTCTGGGTGCCATTTCGACTTGGGTAACTTTCGATCCCAGTCGCGAGAAGCTTTGCGCGAGCTCGCAGCCGATTGGTCCTCCGCCGAGCACGACCATACGGGCAGGTAACTCGCGCAAGTTCCATATCGTGTCAGAAGTCAGATAGCCGGTGTCTTCGATTCCCGGAATAGGCGGAACAAACGGTGTCGAACCGGCGGCAATAACGATGGACCGGGTTGTCAATCGCTGGGTACCTGCAGAAGAAGTAATTTCCACTTCCCACGGGGAGACGATCCTGGCTTCACCCTTGGCGCAATCGACGCCCATTTCGGTGTAGCGCTCCACGGAATCATGCGGTTCGATGTCAGTGATGATTCTGCGAATCCGGTCCATAACTTCGGCAAAATCGAATGACGCGCTGGCATCGCGCATGCCAAATTCCCGCGAGCGACTGACATGGGAAAGGAACTTGCACGAGCGGATCAAGGCTTTCGACGGGACGCAGCCCGTGTACAGGCAGTCTCCACCCATTTTGTTCTTTTCGACCAGCGTGACTTTGGCTTTGACAGTGGCGCTGATCAATGCGGACACCAGGCCTCCGGAACCGGCGCCAATGACAACGACATTACGGTCGAATCGCCGTGGTTTGCGCCAGCGTGCGTAAACGCGCCGCGCATTTACGCGCTCGACAATTTTACGCGCAACCAGTGGAAAAACACCCAGCAGGGTGAATGAGGCGATCAAACCCGGCGACAAAATGTCGTGAACGGATTCGACGCGGGCGAGTTGTGTGCCGGCGTTGATGTAGACCACGGTACCGGCGAGCATGCCGAGCTGGCTGACCCAGTAGAACGTACGCGTCGCCAGTGGCGTCAGTCCCATGACGAGATTAATCATGAAGAACGGAAACGCTGGCACCAGGCGTAGCGTGAACAGGTAGAAAGCGCCGTTTTTCTCGATACCGTCGTTGACGGCTTTGAGCTTGTCGCCGTAACGCTCCTGGATCATGTCGCGCAGCAGGTAACGAGACACAAGGAACGCCAGGGTGGCGCCGATTGTGGACGCGAACGAAGTTAGCAGGGTGCCCCAAAGTAAACCGAATACGGCGCCGCCTGCCAGCGTCATAACCGCTGCTCCCGGCAGCGAAAGCCCTGTTACGGCGACGTAGACAAGAAAATAGATTACTGCGGAAAGTATCGGGTTGCTGACAAAAAAGGCGTCTATTGTTGCCTGTTGCGCCTTCAGGTACTGAAGATCGAAATACTGAAACTCCAGCTTGCCGGTCGCAGACAAGGCCAGCAAAACCAGAACGACGAGCACAACCAGGCCGAGCAGGATTCGCTTGTTGCGTGTTCGCTTGTTGTTCAAGGACTTGTTGTTCACGGGATCGTCGCTTACAGAGTTTTTCGGGCCGGTTCTTCTTCTGTGGTTATTGCCATGCTGGTTTTTACCATGCTGATTGCCGTTGTCGGGCACCGCCACAGCGCATTCATCCTGAATCCGGCAGGCAGCAAGTGTAACGTCTCACCGGCCGCACTTGCCGGTTTTTGATAGAGCGCTTGTTGACTGTACCCGGGCAGGGTTTCAGCGACACATTGACTGATTTGTCGGCGCTGAAATTTCCCGTCTGTGGCGGATATTGTCAGCTTTCGTTGAGTGCACCACCGCAGCTCGAGCCCTGGCCCGCAGTACAACCAAAACAGTGATCGCGAACAGTGATTGGATTGCCGTCGAGGTCCTTGCCGATAAGATCATCCAGTTTGAGATTGCGACGATTCTGGAAGCGCAGAGGCAACCCCAGCATCTGGTTGAAATCACAATCGTAAACAAATCCCTTCCAGTCAACGGATATCAGTGACCGGCACATGACGGATTCAAGATTCTCTTCGCGATAGGCAGTGCGTAGCGTACCCATGTATTCGTTGAACTGACCTTTGGACACCAGCGTGCTGCCAAACCTCTGGATCGGTATGTTTGCCAGCGTGAAAAGCTGATTGAAACTGACGCCGTACTCGTTGGTCAGGTGTAGCCTGTACTGCTGTTCAAGATCGTCCTGGGGCGGAGGAAGCGACGGTCCCTGTGGATTGTAAACAAGATTGAGCGTGAGACCTGATCCGACGATTCCATAACCAAGGTTGTTGAGCTTGCGCAGGCCACGGATGCTCTTCTCGAAAACGCCGTTACCGCGTTGTCGATTGACGTTTTCCTCAAGGTAGCACGGCAGTGACGCCACAATTTCCACATGGTTGGCGGCGAGAAATTCCGCCAGGTCTTCTTGTCCGTCTTCTTCGAGAATTGTCAGGTTGCAGCGGTCCATTACTTTTACGCCGAGCGCGCGAGCCCGCGTCACAAGGTCACGAGAAAGCGGATTCAGTTCCGGTGCGCCGCCGGTCAGGTCAAGGGCTGCCACATTTGAGGTTTCGAGATAGCGCAAGACCACCTCGATTGTCTGCTCGTCCATCATTTCTGTGCGCGTCGGGCCGGCATTGACGTGGCAGTGCAGGCATGCCTGATTGCACTTGTAGCCTAGATTGACTTGCAGTGTGTCGAGTGTTTTGCGCTTTATTGCCGGAAAGGAAAGTTCATTCAGTCGTGGGAGCGTCGCGTGCATGTTTTTCTGGTTCTCTGTGAATTTTCTGGTGTGAATGATTGTCCGAAGTTTATCAGCCTGCTGGAGTATCAGTTCCGGGGCGTTCCGGGATGTCGTAAATGCGTTATTCGTCGCGCTTGTGCGATGCGCGCATCTACGCGTACAACAATGAATTGGATGCGTGATTCTGACCGATACTGCCCGTCCGATCTGCTGCAAATGGTAACCCGGACAACCATGTCGACGTCCACGCATGGCACGGGTCGGTACCGATTGCGGCGTTGCTGTGCCGAATCTCGCCGCATTCGAACGCCTGATTGTGCCCTCGTGATCAAGTCCAGTCGGCCATGCGCTCGACGCATTTGCCGGATGGCGGCACCAGCGAAGTACTACACTTACCCCTGGTTCTTGATAACATGGTACAGACCCGTGAAATTGCCGGGTCGGCGCTTGCCTGGCTTCCTGTTCAGTTAACTTTTCAGTTGGTTAAACGATATGAACCGCGCTTTTGTAAAAGATGGTAGCGATGACCGTCCCGGCGAAGAACTCCCGGAAAGGCCAGTCAGTGATGCACCCAACTACGTGACGCCGGAAGGCCTGAAGAGCTTGCGCAATAAAGTCGAAGCGCTTGCTCATGAGCATGGCCGCCTGAGGGAGGCGGCTGAAGATTTCGACAAGCTGAAACTCGCGGTAAACGAACGAGACCTGCGATATTTCCAGGCACGGCTGGAAAGCGCGATCGTGGTTGATGTCGCCAGTGAACCGCAGGGTGAAGTGCATTTCGGTGCAACGGTAAAGACCGAAGACGAAGACGGAGCTATGGGCTGCTTCACAATTGTTGGAGAGGATGAAGCCGACGTGACGCACGGAAAAATAAGTTGGCTTTCTCCACTGACCAAGGCGCTTATCGGGTCAAAGGCCGACGATACAGTAACGTGGAATCGCCCGGCGGGGTCGACGACGCTCGAAGTGCTTGAAATTGGCTACCCGAAATAGGGCCGGCCTCAGGCCCGTCGCGTTTATCTGCTAGTGCCCGCACGCTTGCGCGACAGCGCAGAACGACCGGTCTGCGTGGACACGAAATAAACTGGCTCCGGATATGGCGAAGTCAAGTTCATTGGTTCTGGTGTAGCGGTTCGGTTTTAGCGGCACGAGCCAGATAGACAGGAAACGAACGAAGGGAGGAAGAATGCTGGACCTGCGCATTGACAATGCGAAAATTTACGACGGTAGTGGCAAGGCGCCGATGTCCGGTTCAGTGGGCGTACATGATGGTCGAATCCGTGAGCTCGGTAATATCGAAGCTGATGCCACGACGCGGGTCGACGCGCATGGATTGGCGTTGATGCCGGGGATCGTTGACACGCACACGCACTACGACGCGCAGATTACCTGGGATCCCTTTGCCAATCCGTCTCCTGCGCTTGGCGTGACGACGCTGGTAATGGGCAATTGTGGTTTCACCATTGCGCCGTGCCGACCGGCGGAGCGCGACTTGACTATGCGTAATCTGACGCATGTTGAAGGCATGTCGCTAGACGCATTACACGAAGGAATTGACTGGGGATTCGAGTCCTTTCCCGAGTATCTCGATATGCTGGAAAACAAAGGCGTTGGGCCGAATGTCGCCTGTTATGTGGGTCACTCCGGTGTCCGTACGTTCGTTCTCGGGGCGGATGCATCGAAGCGGGCCGCAAACGCCGACGAAATTAGTACGATGCGCAAAATTATTGTCGAGGCGATCGAGGCGGGTGCCTGCGGCTTTGCAACGACGCGTTCGCATCAGCACAACGGAGAGGCCGGTATCCCGATGCCGTCCCGGCTTGCAGACGAGCAGGAGATGCTGGCGTTGTCCGGCGCGCTGCGTGATACCGGAAAGGGCCTGTTGATGATGACCAGAGGGTCTGAATCAATGGACTGGATCGAGTCACTATGCGCCGCGGCTGACCGGCCGTATCTGGTAGCGGCACTGCTACACTCGAATGTCACGCCGGATGCGACGTTCTCCGATCTGGCAGAAATTTCACAGGCGCACGAGCGTGGCCACAAAATGTACGGCGCAATCTCGGCCTGTCCGCTCAACTTCGAGTTTAACTTCCACGAACCCTATTTGCTCGAAGGATTTCGCTGCTGGCAGCCGTTGATGCGTATGGACGATGCGTCATTCCGCAAGGCACTCGCCGATCCTGCACTACGCAGTGCGCTCAGGGAGGAATTGAAAGAACCGCGCCTGCGTACGTTCAACGGTGAGTGGGACAAGGTATTCGTGGCGCAAGTATTTGACAAGGCACATTCTGATCATGAAGGTAAAACGGTTGCCGAGCTGGCCGCATCGGCTGGCGCGGACCCGCTTGATTACATGTTCGACCTGGCGTTGTCCGAGGATTGCGATACGGTCTTCACGGCGACCGTGCTTAACTCTGATGAGGACGCAGTCGGACGAATGATGAATGACGACAACGCCATTATCTCGTTGTCGGATGCCGGTGCTCACCTGACGTTTCTGTGCGATGCCGGTTTCGGCTTGCACGTGCTTGGTCACTGGGTTCGTGAGCGAAAGCAACTCAAAATGGAAACGGCCGCGCGCAAATTGACTGCGGAACCCGCCGACTTGTTGGGGATCCGCGATCGCGGTCGCATCGAGAAGGACGCCTGGGCTGATCTTCTGCTGTTCGACCCCAATACAGTCGGTCGCGGAGCGTCGAAGCGCGTTTACGATTTGCCGGCGGGGGCGTCTCGATTGACCACACCGTCAGCCGGAGTGCATGGTGTTTGGGTCAACGGGCAACTGGTTGCCGATGGTAACGGCCTATGCTCGAACGCGCCAAAGGCGGGCAAAGTCCTGCGCGAGTTCGCCGCCTGACAGGGCGCAGCACGGGCACAGGCGCAGCAGCGCCCTGGCTACTGCGCTATCCGTTGTTGCGCCAGTTCAGATCAGGTGTGCGACTGACAGCTACGGCTACTGCGAAAGCAATTCCTCGATGCGCGAAATAATCAGCTCGTTCTCTGGCTGCATGCGCGCCGGATAGCTGAAAGCCTGGCTACCGTCGCGTGACAACAGGTACTTGTGGAAATTCCATTCCGGCGCGTCGTCGGTCATGGCCGTCAGTTCCTCGAACACCGGATTTGCTTTCCCTGGGACAACGCTGGTTTTTTCAACCATCGGAAACTTCACGCCATAGGTCAGCTCACAGAAATCGCGGATTTCCTTGTCTGAACCGGGTTCCTGGGCGCCAAAATCGTTTGCCGGAAAGCCGACGACAACCAGGCCGCGATCCTTGTACTTCTGGTAAATCGTTTCCAGTCCCTTGTATTGCGGCGTGTTCCCGCAATAGCTCGCGGTATTGACCGCGAGAACGACCTTCCCCGCGAACTCGCACAAGTCCATCGGTTGGCCATCCAGGTCGTCCATTTTGTGATTGAGTACACTCGGACAAGCACCCATAGCAATCTCCGTTACAAATAAAAGGGATACGAACAGCAGAAGTGACGGCAACAGTGCCGTTGTCGGTTTATGGTTTGGGGATATTCTCATTTGGTGAATACCGATTCTCCGGGACAACTGATTTATTGTGAAGTCAGTTTCGTTGTGAAGACTGTGTCATTGTGACGAGCGTGTCATTGTAACGACTGTGTCGTCGCGAACGATTGTACGGCGTGTCGGGCCGAATTGTACTGCGGGCCAGGTGAACTAGAATTGCCGCATGGGACCATTAGAAGATATCAAGGTACTTGAGCTGGGGCAGTTGATTGCCGGGCCGTTTTGCACACGCTTGCTTGCAGAGTTTGGTGCACAGGTAGTCAAAGTCGAGTCGCCCGATGGCGGCGATCCGCTACGCCAATGGCGCAAGATGTATGAGAGCAAGTCGCTCTGGTGGCTACTTCAGGCGCGCAATAAACAGTCGGTTACGGTCAACCTGAAAACCCCGCAAGGGCAGGAAATCATTCGCCGCCTTGCCCGGGATGTTGATGTTGTCGTGGAAAACTTCCGCCCGGGAACGATGGAGAAATGGGGGTTGGGCTACGAGGAGTTGTCACGGGAGAATCCCGGTCTGGTCATGGTGAGGCTTTCCGGATACGGCCAGTCCGGTCCGTATCGTGACAAACCCGGGTTCGGTGCGATTGCCGAGGCGATGGGTGGTCTTCGTCATGTAACCGGCTACCCGGATCGTCCGCCGGTGCGTGTCGGAATCAGCCTCGGCGACGCGATCGCTTCGCTTTACGGAGCGATCGGGGCGTTGATGGCGCTGCGCAGCAGAGATAACAACGGGGGCCGCGGCCAGGTCGTGGATGTTGCGTTGTACGAAGCGGTTTTCAGTCTTATGGAGAGCCTGTTGCCGGAGTACGATGTGTACGGATTTGTTCGTGAGCGCAGCGGCTCGTCGTTACCGGGGATTGCGCCGTCTGGTACTTACACCACGCGTGACAAGAAATTTGTAGTGATCGGCGCGAATGGAGACTCTATCTTCAAGCGCATGATGACCGCGATTGGCCGTGATGATCTTGCAACTGATCCGCAGCTCGCAAGAAACGACGGCCGTGCGCGGCGCGGTGACGAACTCGACGAAGTCATCGGTGCGTGGTGTGCCGCGCATGATCTGGACGAGGTGCTTGCCGTGCTCGACTCGGCCGAAGTGCCTTCCGGAAAAATATACGATGTCGAGGACATCGTTAACGATCTGCATTTTCGGGCGCGTGGTATGATTGAGCAGGCCAGTCTTTCCGACGGCAAGCCATTCAAAATACCGGGTGTCGTGCCAAAGCTTTCGGACACACCGGGCGGTACTCGCTGGCTCGGTCCGGATCTTGGCGAGCATACACAGTCGGTGCTCAGCGCACTCGGCTATGATGACGATCAAATCGCGGAACTCAGAACGAAAGGCGTCGTGTGACAGGAAAACTTATTGGTACCACCGATCTACTGTTGCAACAGGCAGCGCGTGTTGCCCGCCGCGACGCACTTGAACACGCCGCTTGCGATCACCGGAACATGTCGTGCGTATCGCCAATTGCACCCAGGTGTTCATCGAGGCATAAGGCGTGAAGGACGAGCAATCGCTGACTCTGGCTGATGGTGTAAGGCCGCGCGAAGTCTGGGCATGGGCGATGTTCGACTTCGCCAATTCGGGCTATACCACGGTCGTCATTACTGCGGTATTCAATGCCTATTTTGTCGGCGTTGTTGCGCAAGGCGCCGAGTGGGGAACGTTCGCGTGGACGGCAGCGTTGTCGGTGTCATACGCAATGATTGTCTTGACGGCGCCATTGCTCGGCGCATATGCCGATGTACACGCCGCCAAGAAGCGGCTTTTGCTCATAACGACGGCGGGTTGCATACTGGCGACGGCGGCACTGGGCCTGGTTGGTCCGGGTGATCTCGTGCTCGGCATCACGCTTCTGGTCATATCGAATTATTTCTTTGGCACAGGAGAAAATCTGATTGCCGCATTTCTGCCTGAAATTGCCAGAGGCCATGCCATTGGCAAGGTGTCAGGATGGGGATGGGGGCTTGGTTACATCGGTGGCCTGCTGACACTCGCATTGTGTCTTGCATACGTCACGTTTGCGCAGGCTCAGGGTCAGGGCAGCGATCAGTTCGTGCCGGTAACCATGTTGATCACGGCGGCAGTTTTTCTGCTTGCCGCACTTCCCACTTTTGTCTGGCTGAAAGAACGTTCGAAGCCGCAGGCTTTGCCGCGCGGTGGTTACCGCAGTGTGTTCGCACGCACCTGGCACACGATTCGGCACGCGCGTGAGCACAAGGACCTGAAGCGTTTTCTGGTGTGTATTCTGTTTTACCAGGCGGGTGTGCAGTCGGTGATTACCTTGGCCGCGATCTATGCTCAGGAGGCGATGGGTTTCGAAACCAGCGATACCATTATCCTGATCATGGTCGTCAATATCACGGCAAGCCTGGGCGCGCTCGCGTTTGGTCATGTACAGGATCGAATCGGCCACAAAGCAACAATCGCCTTGACCTTGCTGGGGTGGCTGTTGACCATCATTGTTGCGTGGGCCGCGCATAGTCCCGGAGTGTTCTGGATCGCCGCCAATCTCGCCGGATTATGCCTGGGTGCGAGTCAGTCAGCGGGCCGCGCCCTGGTCGGATACCTGAGCCCTGGCCATCGCCGGGCCGAGTTTTTTGGGCTGTGGGGGCTGGCGGTCAAGCTTTCCTCCATTTTTGGCCCGATTACGTACGGTGCGGTCACCTGGATCAGCGGCGGCGATCACCGCCGTGCCATGTTGACCGTCGGTGTCTTCTTTGTCATTGGCCTGCTGATTCTGGCCAGCATCAATGTTCAGCGGGGACATGCTTCAGCGCTGAAAAGTGAGCCGATCACCGAGTAGTTTGCCAACGCGGTCATGCGTATCACCTGGCTGCGAGCCAAATCATCCTGCAGATTCAATGTCTTGCCGAGCAGGGAAGCCTTCCCGGAATGTCCCGGCGAGGGAATGAAGCTTGCGTCCTAATCACACCTGTCAGGCGGCAGCGGACATACAGCTTCGAAGTGCTCTGTTGGCAGCCTGCCAGCTCTCAAGCCAATACTGATTCGCAGGTGGGAACAGGGAACGATGGCGGTCGCAACAACCGAACACAATGAACAATGGCTCGTAACCGAGGAAGGCGCGGTCGTCAACGCGACCGACACCCTGCCGCTGGGTGCGGTGCAACTGCTTGCGGAAATCGGCGATCAGATTGAGGGCGTGCACCTGCAAACCGGTCTTAGCGTGGCCGAGGCAATTGAGATCGTACAGCGAGCGGACGTGCGCGGCAGAGATCTGGTGCGCGACCTGCGTCTTCGCTTTCTTGGCAAAGGTGCCGATGCGAAATCGAGTGATCAGGTGCGAATCTGGGATGCCGTATCGCAATATTCGTCGCAGCTTGCATTCGCGTATGTAGACCTCGTAAGTCTGTTTCAGACCTACAGTAAAGGTTGGATGGAAGCGGAAAACAAGTTTCCGGTGGTGGTCGCTCGTGCAATTCGCGCGACTTCTGCACAATTAAGCTGGCAGCGAATGGGGTATCGCAAGGAGGATCGCGATATCTGGCAAACACTGTCGCAGCTATTGTCCTACGTCGAGGACAAGGACCTTATGGATGCGCAGGTTTTGTCTATGGGCACAAGACGACGCTTCAGCGCGAGCTTGTCCGGCCATTTATATTTGCCATGTCCGCGGTCGAGAACTTGCCTGCGGTGGAAGTCGACGTCGCAAGCAGTGTGATCGGGTATCTTGCGCAACGCTTTGAGCTTCAGACGGCTCCGTCCAATAGTTGTTACTTCATGGTTAACGTAAACCAATGGACCGCGCCAGTGTGCTATCGGTCGGGTGAAATTGTGCATTTGGGCTCGCGTTTCTTTGGTCCCGGCGATGCTATCCCGGAGCTTGAGAAACTATCAGCGCGGCTGGCGGAGGGTGTCGGCGCGACCAGGCCGCTCAGAATTCATCAATTTGCCGATGTCGAAACGGTGATCCGTGTGCTGGCGCATCTCGAACGTAACTGGTCGGACAGGCGGCCGGTAAGGCGTGAGTCGCGCCGCCGAACCTTGTCCGAGATCGGCATTGTCCTCGGTTTCGCCGAAATCGTTGCGCGCATTCAAAGCAACGATCTGAGCGATCAGGACAAGCAGGAAGAGGGGTTTGAATCCTGGACTGTCGAGAACGAGAGCGAAGGCGGATACGGGGCAGTGCTGCCGATCAAACGTGGTGAGAAGCTGAGCGTCGGTGAACTCGTCGCCATGCGACCGTCCGGTAGCCGTATATGGGGCGTCGGCGTAATCCGCAGGCTGGCGGCAAAGGGTGCGAATCAGCGCTATGTTGGCATTGAGATGCTTGCGCGCGGAATACAGGCAGTCCAACTGACCAACGCGAATTCCGGCGAACCAATGCAAACAGCACTGTTGCTACCGTCGCATGTCGGCAGCAGTGTCGGCCAGGGAGAGATTGATCTGCTATTGCCGACGGACGCATTTTCGCCCGATTTCAATGTGCAAATGACGATGTACGGCAAGCGCTATCTCATGGAGCCGCAAATGGTGCTCGAAAGCGGCGAAGACTTTGTCGTTGCACATTTTCGCATCAAGGCCTGAGGATATGCCGTTCGCGGCGCATGTCTTCACTTGTTCACCGCAATACTTTTGCCATCCAGTTTCCGATATCGACGAGTTCTTCGTGACAGACCTCATGCATCATCGGGTACGCGTGCCATTCCACTTCGTAACCGAGCTCGGCGAGATGCGCCTGCGAGGCGCTGGCAAGCGAGACCGGAACGACGTTGTCGATCGAGCCATGGCCCATGAAGATCGGCGTGTCCTGATTGGCCGGATCGCGTTCGGACGACAGCTTCGACTTTAAGGGTAAATAGGCAGACAAGGCCATGAGCCCGGCGATTTTGTGGCCGTAACGTAATCCGGTCTGCAACGCCATCGCACCACCTTGCGAGAAACCGGCGAGAACGATTCGCGACGCAGGAATACCGCGAGCGACTTCCCTGTCAATGAATTGCCGGATTACGTTTTCCGAATTGCGCATTCCGCTTTCATCCTCGAGCTTGCGCTCCTGACCGCTTCCCGGCGAGATGTCGGCGCTCAGAATGTCATACCACGCACGCATTACAAAGCCGCCGTTAATGGTGACCGGCATCATTGGAGCATGCGGAAATATGAAGCGTATGCCGAAGTCGGGCAGCGCCAGTTGTTGAACGATCGGAACGAAATCGTTGCCGTCTGCACCAAGGCCATGAAGCCATATGACTGAATGGCTGGGTGTCGAACCGGTTTCAATCTCGACTGCGTCCTTGAATTGGTCAGTTGTTTCCACGTTCATTGTGCTCCGTCAGATGACTTTTTCGCGCGAATGGCGGACTTTGGACGGAACGCCTTGCAGATATTCTCGCGAGTTTCCATATAAGGTCCACCGATAAGATCGACGCAGTACGGTACAGCGGCGAAAATTCCGTGAGCGACGGGTTTGCCGCTGCCGTCCTTGAGTCCTTCGAGCGTTTCGCGTATCGACTTCGGTTGCCCCGGCAGGTTGATGATCAGGCTGCTGCCACGTATGACGGCAACTTGCCGCGAAAGTATTGCCGTTGGTACGAATCGCAGGCTGATCTGGCGCATCTGTTCGCCGAACCCCGGCATGACCTTGTCGGCAACGGCAAGTGTAGCTTCCGGCGTAATGTCTCGCGGGGCCGGACCAGTACCGCCAGTCGTAAGAATCAGGTCGCAGCCTTCAATGTCGGCCAGCTCTTTCAGGGTTTCTTCTATTGTCGGTTGCTCGTCCGGAATGACGCGCGATGCGAACGTTAGCGGGTTGATCAACGCGCCAGAAAGCCACTCCTCGAGTGCAGGCACACCCTTGTCCTCGTACACACCTTTCGAGGCGCGGTCGCTGATCGAGACGAGTCCGATCTTTACTTGTTCATTGTCGTTCATGATGATCCTGCATGTTGGTTTTCGGGAAATCGCAATCGCAGGCGGTCAGCCTGAATCACGTACGTTTTCGGCATACTGTGTTCGACGTGTTGGATTAACTGCTTCCATCGCGCTTGCCAGTATCGGGTTCCTCGGCTTCGTTTCTCCTTGCCGCCACGGACTGCGTTCAGCCAGATTGTGCGCCGGAAAATCACGTTGGCAAATCGTGCTTCGACATCGTGTCACGAATTTCGCGAAACAGTGCTCGATAGAACCTGGGCGGTTTTTCGGAGGCCGCTTCCTGCCTGGCGTTGCGCAACGTGGTTCGCAGCTTTTGAATATCCACTTCCGGAAATGCGCTTACAAACTCGGAGACCGCGGCGCTATCTGAAAGCAGGCGCTCGCGCCAGCGTTCGGCACGGTGCATCAACGCGACCTCCCTGGCAGAGCCGGCGCGGCTCGCTTCGAGTTGAGCGCGTATGTCGTTTACGTCGACATCTCGCATCAGCCGGCCGATATATTGCATCTGGCGGCGGCGCGCACCGCGCTGGTTCATCTGCCTGGCTTCCCGTATTGCCTCGCGCAGTGAATCCGGCAGCCTGAAGTCGGCCAGCCGGTCTTCAGGCACGGCCACCAGTTCTTCGCCAATTGCCTGCAGGGCGAGCATCTCGCGCTTGCGCTGGGTCTTGCTGACTTCCGGTTGCTGGTCCATGCTTTCGTTGAGAAAAAACGCGGGTGGTATGATACCCGAGCGGCAGACGGACGTTTTCTGCACGAAGTGAATGCAGGAATGGCGTCGAGCGAAGTTTTTGCTGCCTTTCCGGTTCGACTCCTCTCACCCCGATACCTGAAAAAAGCAAGTGTCCAGCGAATCATTTACCTACGAACAAGACAAACTCAAAGAGATCGCGCGCATGGCGCTCGATCACGCGATGACCAAAGGCGCGTCGGCCGCAGATCTCGATGTCCAGGAAGGATTTGGCCAGTCGGTGACCGTTCGCCGTGATGAGGTCGAAACCATCGAATACAGCCGGGACAAGGGCATGAGTGTCACCGCATACCTCGGAAAGCGCCGTGGTCATGCGAGCACATCGGACCTGAATCCGGACGCGATACGAACGACGGTCGAAGCTGCTTTGTCGATTGCGCGTCTGACAGCGTCCGACGAATACGCAGCACTTGCCGACCCGGAGTTACTCGCAACCGAGTTCCCCGACCTTGATCTGTACCACCCGTGGACATTGTCTGTCGAGGAGGCGGTCGAACTTGCACGCCAGGGCGAGCAGGCCGCATTCGATGCCGATGCGAGAGTCGCCAACTCCGAGGGCGCCTCTGTATCGGCCCATCAGGGCCAGTTCATGTATGCGAACAGCAACGGCTTTATGGCAGGTTACCCGAGTACACGCCAGGTTGTGAGCTGTGCGGTGATTGCCGGCAAGGGCGACAATATGCAGCGCGACGCATGGTGGAGCACTTCTCGCGCGCAGGAAGATCTTGAGTCGTTCAAGGACGTCGGCGCGACTGCCGGCCGGCGGGCGGCGCGGCGGCTCGACGCACGCAAGATCGAAACGACCAGCGTGCCGGTCGTTTTTGAAGCGCCTCTGGCGCCAGGTTTGCTCGGCCATTTCATTTCGGCAATCAGCGGCGGCAGTCTGTATCGGCAACAGTCTTTTTTGCTCGACAGCCTGGGGACGCAGGTTTTTCCGGATTTCGTCCAGATCGAGGAATTGCCTTTCCTGAAACGGGGGCTGGCGAGCAGCCCGTTTGACAACGAGGGCGTGGCAACCCGCACGCGATCCATTGTCAAGGACGGCGTTGTTGAAGGCTATTTGTTGGGCAGCTATGCTGCACGCAAGCTCGGCATGCGTTCCACCGGGAACGCCGGCGGCAGCCACAATCTTGTCCTTCGTTCGACCGGTGAAACTTTTGATTCGTTGTTGAAGCGCATGGGTCGCGGCCTGCTCGTCACGGAACTGCTCGGTCACGGTACCAATATGGTCACCGGGGATTATTCGCGCGGGGCTGCCGGCTTCTGGGTCGAAGACGGTGAAATTGCCTATCCGGTTCAGGAGATCACGGTCGCCGGAAATCTAAAGGATATGTTCAATTCAGTCGTAGCGGTAGCAGACGATGTACTTGCACGCACTGCGCGTCAGACAGGATCGATCCTGATCGAATCGATGACGGTTGCCGGCGACTAGTTCCTATGGTTTTTAGCAAGGTTTTTTTCCGACCATATCAGGCTTGAACGGTTGTCCTGAAGTCCAGATGGCAAAGGCGATGCGCAGTAGCTTTCTGGCCAGGATCACAATGGCCTCGGTGGTTGCCAAGCCCCTGGCTAGTAGTGCGCGATAAATTGGTTTGAACAATTTTGTCTTTGCCGCTGCCTGCCCAGCCAGGTAGATCAGCCGCCGATCCTCCGCATTGCCCTGTTTGGTCAGGCGCCGCTTGCCCTGATGAGTACCAGAATCCTTCGGGCGCGGGTCCAATCCGTAGGCGGCCACCACCGCATCGCTATTGGCAAAGGGCGTGTGATCGAAGCGATGGGTCAACGCCGCGCTGTTGATAAAGCCAATGCCGCGAATGCGCTGCAGTTGCTTGCGTTTGTTCTCCAGTTCATCGTTGTGTGCAATGACGCGTTTGAGCTCGTTGTTGAGCTCGGCGAGCAGCGTGTTCAGGCTCTTCAAGGCGCGGTTGGACCGCGTGCCCTCGGTCTTGCCGCGCCGGCCCACGCCCATGGCGCAAGACGCTACATACTTGGGGTTAAGGACGTACACGACGTGTCCATGTCCTGCAGCCAGATCAGCCAGCTGCTGATGTAACCGGCCCGTGGCCTCCATGCCGATAACACAGCCTGCGGGAAGTTGTTTGAGCCAGACCACAATGGCCTCGCGCTTATTGGCAATACGCTGGCAAGGTCGCTGCGAGCGCGCCCAGGCAATAACGATTTCGCACTGGCTAATGTCCGCGCCGATGACTTCGATGCTCTTGTGTGAATCAGGCATGTAAGCTCCACTTCCACGACCAATGGCAACAACGGCTGCATACATGGACAACGCCGTGGTCAAGCCGCCCGTATCGCCGTACACTTAAACGTGCCGAGGGGGGCTGTCTTTGCCGCGTTAGCTTGTTTCTATCGGCGGTCAGATGCGCAAACACTTGCCGCTGCTTCCCAAATCGACGCTCAGAAAGACAGAGTGGGGACATGGCTAGTTCGGTCTGTCCGGTTACGGCAGATAGCCTGCATCGTCCCTCCACCCCGGCACCCTCAGGTGCAGGACGTACCATACAAGCCTGCATATTTCACGAGGGATTCGCTTTCAGGGGAAATGTGCCTAAACAGATTGCGAATATCGGCCGCAGAGGAATAGCCAGACTATTGCTCAAGGCCGATCGTTCAAGCTGTGAAGGCAGATTTTTCCTGATAGCGAATAGGTTCGAACTGCTCCCACGAGACGATGTCCCAAAATCTTGCTATCAAGTTGATTCGTTTCGCGAACTAGTTGGATACGCGACCGTCTTCGTGAAATATGCGGGCTAGTTACTTTCTCCTTTGCCCTCGCCTGGCACCGGCATTTTTGCTTTATGAGCGTAATTGAAAAGAGCGTCGCGACACTTTGCAATTGCGTTGTTGCTGCTTGCCGGCGCCGTTCTGGCGGGCTGCGGTGAGCACGTTCCCGCCCTCCCGAAGCTGGCGCCCGGCGATGTCGTGCTCGCCTTCGGTGACAGCCTGATCTACGGTACCGGTGCGCGGTCCGGAGAAAGTTACCCTGAGGTATTGTCCGCTCTGATCGGGCGCGATGTGGTTTCTGCAGGCGAACCAGGCGAGCAGACGGCGGCCGGCATGGACCGCCTTGACGACGTTTTGGACATCTACGAACCTGTGATTATGCTGCTGTGTCTTGGTGGCAATGACATGTTGCGCAAAGTGGACCCCTCGGTGATTGAGGCGAACTTGCGGCTCATGATTGACAATGCCCGAGGGCGGGGCGTAGGTGTATTGCTGATCGGCGTTCCAAAGCCGGCGTTGTTTGCCGGGACAGCAGAATTCTACGAGCGAATTGCGGAAGATCTCTCGCTGCCGTTTGAGGGCGATGCTCTCAATGACATACTCAGGGACAATGCTTACAAATCCGATCCGAACGCACAGGGCTACAGAAAGCTGGCCGAGGCGGTTGCGAAACTGCTGCAGCGTGCCGGCGCTTTGTAATTAATGACAAGGGCACGGGAGATATCTGAATGACGGCGCAGGTCGGACAATTCATCGGGCTTGGTGGCGTTGCGCCTGGTGACAACGCTGAAGCGCAAGCCTGGGAGAAGCGTCTGGACGGGGTGATGATTGCCGTTGCGCTGCTATCCATTCCTGTCACTTTGGTCGACCAACAGAGCGATATGCCATGGGTTGTTGCATTCGCGAACTCACTTCACTGGTTCATCCTCGCGGCATTTTCGGCCGAATTAATCTGGATGCTGCATGTGAGCAGCCGCAAGCTTGCCTATCTGACGCGCAATTGGCTGAACGTGGTCATCATTGTCGTTGCGATCTTCAGTCTTGCCGGAATGGCTTCCGGATTCTGGGTCGCGTCTGCACGCCTTGCGCGCCTGGCACTGATCAGCTTGCTGGTCGCGCGGGCGCTTTCCGGCGTTGGAGGTGCGCTGGTCGCGAAAGGCGTGCCGCTGTACTTCGGCGTCGCCATTCTCATGCTACTGCTTGCCGGTGTCGGGTTCCTGTTTCTTGAACCTACGGTACATTCGTTCCGTGAGGGTTTGTGGCTGGCGTTCGTGACCAGAGCGACCGTTGGCTATGGTGATTTTGTTCCGACAACAACCGCGTCACGCTTTTTTGCAGTCTTCATGGTCCTGGTCGGGTTTGCGTTGCTGTCCATGGTCACAGCAGCGATTTCCGCATTCTTTATCGGCGAGGACGAGAAACGCACGCGTCGCGAAATGCACAAGGATGTCCGTGCGCTGCGCAAGGAAGTGCGCGCGCTGCGCGATGAACTCGGTCAACTTCGGAAAGAAAAATCCGCACGCGACGCCCGCCGCTGAATTAGGCGCATTGTTACTGCAATATTCGAATGCAGGGGCGATCGACTGCAATCGAGCAAGGCACCTGCTCGTAATCACATCGCCCGCGGCTGCACTACATGCGTTTGCGATATTGCTTGTAGTACTTGAGCACGAGCGGAACGTAGTTCATCGTCTCGGGGTAGGGCGGGATGCGGTGGCCGGCGCGGATAACGGCGTTTTCACCCGCATTGTATGCGGCGATTGTCAATGTCAGATCGCCGTCGAACAGATTCATCAGGGCGCGCAAATAGCGCACACCTGCCTGAATGTTCTGGGCCGGATCCATTCGGTTCTGCGCTCCATATCGCTTAGCCGTCGCGGGCATCAATTGCATCAGACCGACTGCGCCGGCACGCGAGCGCGCATACGGGTTGTATGCCGATTCGGCGGAAATTACTGCGTGAATTAGGGCCGGATCGATCTTGTTTGCCTTCGCCGCGGCGTCGATTTGTTCTTCGAAACGGTTGCGCGTTTTCTGGCTGAAGTATTGCGCCCGGACCGTGAGGGTTTCAGTAACCGGATTATCGGTATCGATGCGACGATAGATCTTGTAGCGGCTATCGTTCGGCACGTTTGTATACTGGACCCTGCCATCCTTGTCCACGTGGCGAAAGATGTCGGCAGTGGCCGGGGCAACGAAGAGCATGCCCAGAATCAGTGTTGTCAAGCTTGCAATCACACGCATTTAAGTAGACTTCTTACGAAGCCGGACTGCTTGATTGAGCTAGTAATAGCAAGCTTTAAGCCGTTCTCATGGGGTCTTTTGCGCTAATGTCCAGGTCATAATCTACGTTCGATTTCGTGCTGGATAGAGGACCGTGGCGAGTGCAAGCGTTACCAGTACCAGCGCAAGGTATCCAGGCCATTGCGGTTGTTCACCGAGTACCAGCATGCCGCTGAACACCCTCACGACCGGGATCATCATGGTCGACAGCGCAGCAATGCTGGCAGGTGCGTTGGTTGCAATCTTGAACCACGCCCAATGACAGAACAGCGATGCGATCAGCATGTTGTAGAGCAGCGCCGCCGCGGCGGTGCGGGAAATGGTTGAATCGTTTGCCAATCCAGTATCAGCGCGCCGACGACTACCGGGAGTCCGCCAAGCGCGAGTTGCCAGGCGACAAAAGACGTGTTCGGCAGCGTGGTTGGATATCGCTTCATGATGACGGTACCGGTCGCCCATGACATCGCAGCGCCGATGATTAGCAGCGCGCCGGTTGGCGCTGCACGCAGTTGCGAGAATTCGGCCCCGAGCAACAGAGCCATCGCGCCCATGCCCAGAACGACGCCTGCTGTTTTGCGAATGGTGAAAGCTTCGTGCAGAAGCAATGCGGAAAGCATGACTGCCCAAAGAGGCATCGTGTAGGCGAGTATTGCCGAGCGTCCCGTGGGTAGCATCGACACTCCGTAGCCGATCAGCAAGTTCCATCCGGTCACGTTGAACAGGGACGAAAACATCAGGCGTTTGAACTGACCGTCTGGCACCCGGATGCGCAAGCCTTTTGCGCGCGCGATTGCAAATAGGCCGGCAGACGCTGCGACGATGCTCAATGTTCGGGCACTCCATACCGGCAACTCGCTTAGCACCAGTTTCATCATTGGCCAGTTGAATCCCCAGGCCAGCGTCAAGGCTGCCAAAAGAGCTAACAGTGAACGGGGAAGGGTGTGGTGATCTGTCATCTAGCAACTTTTCGGACCTGGACGTTCGATAGCCCGGGTAGGGCGCAGCAAGCGCCGCGCATTGCGCCGTATCAAATTCAAAGGGCCAGGAAATAGTCTGTGACCGACGTGTGTACGCTCCGGGTTCGTCGAACCGCGTGCATCGCGTATTATTGCGGCTATGCGCATAAACCTTATCCGATTCCTTGTTTTCTGGGGCGTTACCGCACTGTCACTCTGGGTCGCCGACGAACTATTCGATGGCATCAGCTTTGATACCTCCCAGTCGCTGTTTATTGCGGGACTGCTGCTGGGCATTGTCAACACATTTCTGAAACCTCTGCTGGTTTTGCTGACGTTGCCATTGTCAGTCCTGACGCTCGGGTTCTTTGTACTGGTCATCAATGCGTTGATGCTGCTACTGGTCGCGTGGCTGGTACCGGGCTTCTTTGTCGCAGGCTTCTGGTCAGGATTTTTCGTTGCGCTGTTCAGTTTCATCGTCAATTCACTCATCGGATACAACCGGGTAAGCGTTCGCCGTATTGATCGGCCCTGATCGATGGCTCACGATTCCGTTCGTGAGTCGCCCGCCGTCGGCACGGCGATGCTTGTTTTTCTGCCATTTGCCGCCGGCTACTTCTTGTCGTACGTATACCGTACTGTCAATGCCGTCATCTCGCCCGATCTTGTCAGCGAATTCGGGCTGTCTGCGGCGTCGCTCGGCCTGCTGACATCGGCGTACTTTCTGGCCTTTGCCGCCTTGCAGATCCCGGTCGGCCTGATGCTCGATCGTATCGGGCCGCGGCGAACCAATGCATGGCTGTTGTTGTGCGCGGGCACCGGTGCCGCGATCTTTTCGATGGCAGACAGTGTCGGCGGATTACTGCTCGGCCGTACGCTGATTGGTCTGGGCGTTGCAGCCGGCCTGATGTCCAGCATCAAGGCGTTCACGCTGTGGTTCCCACTCGAACGATTGCCGGCGATGACAGGCCGGATGTTGTTCATCGGGGGATTGGGCGCAATCTCGGCGACTGTGCCGGTAGAGGCGGCATTGCAGTTCGTCGATTGGCGAGGATTGTTTCAGATACTTGCCGCGGCGACGTTTATTGCCGCAGCCCTGATTTTTCTGGCGGTGCCGGAAAAGCCCGGAGACAGGCCCCAGGAAACCCTCTCGGATCAGTTCAGTGGCACTGTGCGCGTCTACGCGTCGCCGGTGTTCTGGAGGCTGGCGCTGGGAACGACGTTGTTCCAGGGGATTAACATGTCCGTCCAGGGACTCTGGGCCGGACCATGGCTGGCTGACGTTGCCGGTTTCGGGCGGCAGGCGGTCGCATTTCATTTGCTCGTTCTCGGAGTCGCCGCCATGTGTGGCTTTCTGTTCTGGGGTGCCCTGGCGGCGCGACTCGCGTGGCGGGGCATTGCGCCGATGTCTGTGCTGATCGCAGCAAGCGCAATTTACCTGCTAATCCAGCTTCTGTTTGTGTTCGGCTCAGGCGATCTGGCGCTGCCGATGTGGGTTGGCTGGGGTTTCTTTGGAACATCGGGAAGTCTGGCTTTCGCAATTTTGTCCCAGAACTTTCCGATCAGCTTGTCGGGACGCGCTACGACCGCGCTGAACCTGCTGGTTTTCATGACTGCATTCGCATCGCAATGGGGATTCGGTGCGATCGTTAATCACTGGCCCGCAGAATCAGGCGGCTACCAGGCTGAAGGTTATGCCGTTGCATTCGGCATATTCTTCATCCTGCAATTGTGCGGATTCATTTGGTTGGTTGTCGCGCGCCGCCATTAGCGGGGCGGTATCGAAATCAGCGCGCCGTTCGCGGTACGGCATCGTAACCAGCGCACCGCCATTAACAGCGAAACAATATAACCAGACTGACGCCATTCGCGACGCCGGTCGTCGTCAGAATGCCAGGGGAAGGGTAGTAGAATTGCCAGGCCCGGTGCCTTGTTCGAATGCAACTTTCGACTGAATAGTGAGTCGAGTATCAATCGGGCAATAGACCCACCTTCCAATTTCGACGCGATGCAGTCAGCAATCATGAATCAGGTAGCAGCGCCCCGGCTATTTCTCGTTGCACTTCTAGGCACGCTGTTGTCTACCGGATGCCAGACGACCGATCCCTATACCGGCGAAACCAAAACCAGCAATGCGACCAAGGGCGCCGCTATCGGTGCGGCCACCGGAGCGGTGATCGGTGCGATCAGTTCAGACAGTGCCCACGACAGGCGAAAGCGGGTATTGATTGGTGCTGGCGTCGGTGCCATTGCGGGAGGTGCAGTCGGGTCCTGACGAGCGACCCGACGTCCAGTATGTGCATCTTAGGCGTCGGTGCCATTGCGGGAGGTGCAGTCGGGTCCTACATGGACCAGCAGGAAGCCGAGTTGCGCAAGGAGCTCGAGGACACTGGTGTGAGCGTAACCCGGCGCGGCGACGAGATCATCCTCAATATGCCCAGCCACATCGGTTTTTCGACTGGAAGCGCAGACCTGAACGCATATTCGTTTCCAATTCTGGATAGTGTTTCAAAGGTGCTTCTCAAGTACAACAAGACGCTCTTAGAGGTGGTCGGTCATACGGACAATGTCGGTACCGCCGAGAACAATCAGTCGCTGTCAGAAAGGCGCGCAAATACCGTTGCTCAATATCTCATTTCAAGAGGTATTCTTCGTGACAGGGCGATTATCGTTGGCTCTGGCGAAGTCAGACCAATAGCTGACAACAGAACCGCGGAAGGTCGCGCGCTGAACCGACGTGTCGAATTGTCGCTGCTGCCCATCAGCAAAGACGGCTGATCTCCGGTCATTGTCGGACAAGTCCGCAGTTGATTCGGGGAGGGTTCGTAACAGGCAGTTTGAACAACCTTGGTGATAAAGGGAAGTGATGTGATTCAGAGACCGGAAAACGTATACCCAAAGTATCACGCCCATGTGTACTTCGATCAGAACACGCTTGAACTTGCGCAGTCGAGCAGGCGTTCACCGAAAGGATGATTGCGGCTTGGGTTGGAACCATGGAATGCCCTGTTGGCAGCGAAGACGGGGCGGGCAGGAACCGGGAAACCGACAGGCGATCGTCAAGTAAGGTGAGCGCACCTTTCGACAGTCTTGACGTTGCCCATCGCATTGCACATCTGAATCGGTCGAAGGATTTCATTTCAGTCAATGCAGGAGGGTCCCGGCAAGATAATATCCATCCTATTTCGCGCGTCTGTCGAAATTGTGCGCATAGGAGAAAACGAGTCGGTATACGTCCAGGTCAGGCTGGAGCTGCCAAAGCAGTCCGAACCGAAAATTTGATGACGGCGTAATCTGGCGCCCACCACCTAAATACAATCGATTCTGATTGAGGCCTTTGTCATACGGAACAAGGTTGAACCAGTAACCGTTGGTATCAAAGTCAACAAATATTTCGTTTAGCGCCTGAACAAACCATGTACCGGGCTGCATCTTGTCGCTGTTCAGCGGTTTCGTATACTGCAGCATGTAGCGAAACCGATTCGAGTATTCGGTCTCACCCTCGACTTCCAGCCAGCGTTGCTCAAGTCTGAACCGGTTGTTCAGTCCGCCAGTGCCGGCTTTCGCCTTGAAAAGCAGTTCCTGGTAGAAGCGGTTTTCATAGAACTTGCGGGCGCCGCTGTCCGTAAATGGCCAGGTATCGACTCTTACGTATCCGAACGCGCCCATGGTCTTCGGGCTGAAGTCGTAATGCCCGGCACCCCGAAAAAGCGTCTCGTTCAGATTCGAGAGCATTTCCCATGTTCGCAACTCGCCTTGCAGAAACAGACTCCAGCGATCAGTGAACCGGGTGGCGCTGGTAATGCCAAACCAGTTGCCGAGTTTGTCCTCCGGATTCTGCGCCTCTGCGATCCCCAGCATGAGCGTCAGCAAGTACATGCCGAACGCAAGCGTGGTTGCATGCCGGATTGCCAGGCTACGATTGTTCACGTTGGATGTTCGGCGAAGTGCAATCAGGCCTCGTCTGATGGGTCAGATTTCTTGTTGCCCGTGCTGACGAAATAGCCGAGTGCGGCGACCACGAGCGCTATGCCGCCGCCATATCAAAGCAATGCGGCGGGCTCATCTCCGCCGGCTGCATGCCCGAGAAAGGCAACTGCCAGCGCGGCGACCAGTACGCCGATGATCTTGTCCTCGAGGTCCTTGAGCGTGTTAATTTGCAAACGCATCGGCAGTTGAACGCCTTTGCTGTCGATGAACAACTTGTACAGACCCACTGCGGTGATGTACGCAACTGTGCCAATGAGAAAGAGGTCGATGATCTCGATGACCGAGAGCGACATTTTCTTGGCTGCCTTGGCGGAGTAGTCGCCGGCCTGAAGGGTCGCCATGCCATCGGTCACGATCCGGCCTATGCCCATCAGTACAACCCCCAATGTCAACAGAACGCAGCCGACAACAGGAACGATGAGCAAAAAACGGCAGGCGGCGAGCATTTTCTGGAACATCTTCGTCCTCTCTTCTTTTTTCGTTAGCGAGACGTCCCGCTATACCTCGTAAATCCCAATGCGATCTTTGCGATCAAACGTACGTTTTCAGTCCGTAGGTGCGATGAGAGCCCGGCATGTTAATCGTTACAAATACCCTCCGCGCGTTCAACCCCGCCTCGGGACCTTCCGATTGAAACCTGCCAGCCCGGTCTGAGCACCGGATGAGTCAACAAAACCTTGATCGCGCGTTTCTTTGTCACCGCATCGAGTTAAGTACGCCGGCCTTGCACAATTTTGTTCAAACGGCCGCTATTTCTTGATGTGGCGCCAGAGTACGCCGAAGCTGACCGACTGGGCGCCGGAATCGTAGAACGCAATGTTTGCATCTTCCTGGAACGCCTCGGCACCGACCATGATATTTAGTACGCTGCTCCGGAACCGTTTGATTGGAAAGAAAGCGCTCAAAGCGACGCCATATCGATCCGACTCCAACGTTTTTCCATAGACGGGATGAACGGCGTCTGCTTCGCGCCTGCCGTAGATGATATTGGCGTCGAGAATCAACTTGGGTATCCGGTAAAGATAGGTCAATTGCGCGCTGAATCCCTTGTTTGCAACTGCTGCCCCATCGAGATCGTCTTCAATGAATCGAAACGCTGGTTCAAACCGATGTTTCTTGGCGACGTCGATCCGGTAGAGCACTTGCAGCCGACTAGTCGTTCCGTCACGCTTTAGCAGGGGTTTATCGGCGGGATTGAGCCTTCCCTGGCCAATTAGCCAGTCGCCACTGGTTTCGTTGTCGTAACGAAACTCGCGATAGGTTGCAGTCAATTCGAGGCCGGTTTTCAGGATTCGGCCCCAACGCAAGCGAATACCCGGCACGTCAACACCGGTCTTGACCCGAGCTTCGCTTTCCACAAACGGGTCCGTCCAGAACTTCAAGTCTAATGGTGTTGCGAGCAAACTCGCTGCCAGAATGCTCTTGTCGGGCAGTTCCTGCCTTACACCTAATCCGACAACAAGATCTAGCCGTAACAAGTCTTCGAGCCGATTGCCGAAGAAGATTTGGGTGCGCGACCTTGCGAAGGTATAGTCGATCTCGCCGCCAAAGAGGAACGTCGGCGATGATCGGGACTGCGGCGACTCGAATATCGATGGAATGACCTCATTGCTGACGTCGTCGAGCAGCGGCGCGCCGGTAGCGATCTGGTTGCTCTCGACCTTGAAATAGCCAAGCGCGGCAATGAAAAATCCGCTGAAACCTGAAGTTTCGGGGACGCTATCCTGTGCCAATGCCGAATGAGAGGCGAACAAGAGAACCCATGCAAGTCCGTACCGGAATAGCTTGTTCATTTAGCCGAGATCACTGCCGCAGTATTCGTACACGTCGCTAGCCTAGCGTGCGCAAGAGGCCTGAGAAATATCGCGCACTGAACGCATGTTCATGTTCTTTTCCTGCGATCTGACCGGTGGAATGCGGACGTGCCGGGTTAGTCAGCGTGAGATTGTAGTGCCTGCCTACGGCTACACGCTATTCACAATCCTCCCGCCGCACTACGACAGGAGAAGCCGGTCAACAACGAACCTCAAGGTTGCTGACCGGCTTTTGCCGAATTGTCCTACCGGATTCTTTTCTTAACGGCCAACCGGGAACCGCTCTTCCAGTTCTTCGAGCATTTGCTTCAACTTGTATTGTCTGAGCGCGCCGTAGCCGATTTCCCCGGCGGTTAACGATGCGCCTTCCTGGAACGGGTAGCCGGGCAAGGTCATGAAGAATTTCTTCAACTCCTCCTGAATCGGCACGAAAATCCACATGATGTCGCCAAACCAGCGGATATACATATCCGACTCGTGCCACATCTCTTCGTAGGGATCGGCCTTCAGGTTGATCACCGTTGGCCAGCCGGTCACGTCGCGCACGCCGGTGGCGATGTTGCCTTCGACAATCGCAAAATGCACCTTCCAGTCATCCCAACGCACGGCATTGAGCATGCCGCCCTGATCGAAATAGAAAATCTGATCGCGTGCTGACTTTTTGGACTTTCCAGACAGGTAATCCGTCTGATCGAAACCGTCCAGATGGACCTTCCAGGTTTTGCCGTTGGCCTTGTGGCCTTTCTTTAACTTCTCGACGATACCCGGTTGACCTGCAGCGGCCAGGAAGGTCGGCAGCCAGTCTTCGTGCGAGAAAATATCGTTGTAGATCGTGCCGGGCTCGATCACGCCGGGCCAGCGGATGACCTGGGGAACACGGAACCCGCCTTCCCATGTCGTGCCTTTTTCACCGTGGAACGGCGTGATGCCGCCGTCCGGCCACGTCAGTTTCTCAGCGCCATTGTCGGTGCTGTAGATGACGATGGTGTTGTCGGCAATGCCGAGCTCGTCCAGCCTGTCGAGCAAGATACCGTGGTCGTCGTGCTCAACCATTCCGTCCGGATACAGGCCTATGCCGGTGCGGCCTTGTGCTTCTTTCTTCAACCGGGTCCAGACGTGCATGCGTGTCGCACTCATCCACATGAAGAATGGCTTGTCATCCTTGACGGCGGTGTCCATGAATTTCATCGCAGCGCCAAGAAATTCTTCGTCGGCAGTTTCCATGCGCTTGCGCGTCATCGGGCCGGTGCCCTTGATTTTCTGCCCGCCCTTGCCATCGGAATACGAGTGAATTACGCCGCGCGGGCCGAACTTCTTCTTGAATTCCGGATCTTTCGGGTAGTAATACGTTTCCGGTTCCTCCTCGGCATTCAGGTGATAGAGGTTGCCGAAGAACTCGTCGAATCCATGGACGGTTGGCAGGTGTTCATTCTGGTCACCGAGATGGTTCTTGCCGAACTGACCGGTGGCGTAACCCTGATCCTTGAGCCGATCGGCAATGGTCGGCGCCCAATCGGGAATGCCGTGATCAGAGCCCGGCATGCCGATTGTCAGCAGGCCGGTACGGAACGGATGCTGGCCGGTAATAAAAGAGGCCCGACCCGCGGTACAGCTTTGCTGCGCATAAGAGTCGGTGAACATGCCACCTTCCTTCGCGATGCGGTCAATATTCGGCGTCTGGTAGCCCATGATGCCGTGACTATAGGCGCTGATGTTGTGCACGCCGATGTCGTCGCCCCAGATCACCAGAATATTCGGCTTCGTCGCCGCTTGGGCAACTGCGGCGAACGCGAACGCAAGAAGTCCCAAAATGACTTTCCGGAAAACCAAATTGTTCAATTTATTCACTCCTTAGAAATGTTGGTGCCTGAGAATTGTTGGTGCCTGCTATGGTCAACAGGTATTGCTGTCGCCTGCGTAAACCGAGCTTTGGTGGCAGCATGGGTTGTGAATGTTACGAATATGTTACAGCCCCATTTTTCGCAAACCATTGCAGTTATACCTTGTACGCATTGTTGATCTGCGTCAATTCTCTGGACGCCAGCCAGATATTAAACGAATTATTGGGGTTCTATTTCCTATTGGGGTTACGTTTCACGTTGTGTCAAGCCCGAGATCTTTGGTCCATTCACGCTGTTAGGGAATTAGGTTGTTGAATCGTCTGTCCTTCGGTCCATCGCTGTAAGAACTGCTCCGGATTCATGCCGCCCAGCGATCCATGCGGCCTGATCGTGTTGTACTCCTCGAGCCATTGATTGATTACGACCCTGGCCTCGGTCATCGAGCAAAACAGCCAGCGATTCAGGCACGTGGTTCGAAAGATCGAGTTGAAACTCTCGCAGTATGCGTTTTGCCATGGGCTGCCCGGGTCGATGTAGTGGGTATCCACGTGCTTTTTCTTCAGCCATTGCTGTACTGCCGTCGCGACGAGTTCCGGACCATTGTCCGAGCGAATACACGCCGGGCGGCCCTGCTCGTGGAACAGCTTGTCCAGAACACGAATGACATCGCTTGCGTTCAGGCTGCGTGCCACGCTGATTTCAAGACCTTGCCTGGTGAACTCATCGACCACCGTGAGGCACTTGAGTTGTCGCGCACTCTGGTCGAACACAAAGTCGTAACTCCATACGTGGTTCGGATAATTCGCCCGGTTCACCCACTGGGTCGTTGTACCCAACACCTTGCGTTTGCGCCGTTTTCTGAGCACCTGCAGTCCTTCACGGCGACGTATCAGGCGTACGCGCTCGCGGCTAATCGCTAACCCGGTTGCGCGCATCAGCTCGTATATCTTGCGATAGCCCCAGCAACCATAGCGCTGCGACAGGTTCACCACCTGCCCATAGGCTGCGTCGACAATGTCTTTACTACCGATATAGCGGTAGCTCGAACGGTTCATGTGCATCGCCTGACAGGCGCGGCGCTCGCTAACGGCGTACGTATTGTGCAGGTACGTCACGCAGCGCCAGCGCTCTGGCAGGCTTACCACTTTCGGCTGTTCACGTCCTTTAACATCCGGATGTCCAGCGTTTGTTCGGCCACAATCTTCTTGAGCTGCGCGTTCTCGCGCTCGAGCTCTCGAAGCCGCTTCGCCTCAGCGACCTGCATGCCGCCAAACTTGGCTTTCCAGCGATAAAACGACTGCTCCGAGCAGTTGTGCTTGCGGCACACTTCGGCCACGGACAATCCTGCTTCGGCCTCGTGCAATATTCGAATGATCTGTTCTTCGCTGAATCGATTGCCTTTCATCGGGTCCTCCTCCATTGAGAAACCCTAACATAGCGATTGGCCTAATTATGGCGGGGCAAGTCAGTTGACATAACTTTGCAGTCGCGGAGCCATCCTGTTGTGAGGGCTCGCCATCGGACCCGGTAGTTGCAGCCAACAGCTGCGAGCGGTAGTCACGATTTTGCCGTGCGTAATCTGCTGCCGTGGACAGGCGCCAAACTATAAAAACAATAGTGCGAACGGGTGAGAATTCGCGCCGGAAACCGAAGGATGGGCGAAATGAATTTCACAATGCGGTTCTCACTCGCCACCTTGCCCTGGTTTGCAATGCTGGTGACTACACGGTTGCTTGCGCCTATGCGTAAGCTGAACGCGGAGAGACCGCAATTTCGCTGATTATTCGGCCGCTGACATCTCCAGAGTTGCGCCAAGAGCTTGTGTATTTAAACGCATCGCGCTGAGGAAATCGCCTTCTGGCGGCCGGTTCGATACGGTGTGAAAAGCGACGGTTGCAATGCCTTTGTCATGGAGACGCTTGCGCGTCGCCGGCAACGGTTCCTCTTCCCAAATCATGATTGTGGCGGGGTGACGTACCAGCTTGTCCTGCAGGTCGATCCAGGCTGTCGTCGAGGGTTCGGTCTCTGGTTCCCAGTGGACGCTCTCCCCATTGATTTTGTAGCGCCGCTGCAAGTATTGATACACAGGATGGGAGAACAGCACCGGCCTGTCGTTCAACTGTGCAAAGACTTTCGACAATTCCTGATCGAGTCCTGCCAGTGATTGTGCGAGGGCCGACATGTTGCGACGGTATTGCGTCGCGTGCTCCGGTGTGAGTGCGGTCAGCGCGTGCTCGATCGCGCGGGCCTGTTGTGTAAGCAGCGTCGGGTCAAGCCAGGTGGTAAAAGCCGTAGGGTTGTGCGAATGATCGCCTGTCGGGCCGTGCTGGTGACGAACTGATTGGTCCTGTGTGATCAGCCGGTCGGAAAGCGCTGCAGTGGTGTTAACGATCTTGCGTTGCGTCAGTGAAATCCAGTTCAACCAGGGTTCTGCGCTGGCGCCATTCAAGATGATCAGGTCGGCAGTTTGCAAGCGTTGAATCTGATCCGTTGAGGGCACCCAGTGCACTGGATCGCCCTCGATGTCAGGCAGCACGATGTCGGGGGCAGCGTCGACGCCCTGGACAATCTGGCGAGACAGAAAATACAGCGGATAGTTGCTGGTGACGACAACTGACCTGTCGGGCGCTGAGGGGTTGCCCGATCCGGTTTCGCGTTCGTTCTCAAAGCTGTCACATGACATCTGAAACAGTAGCGGACAGATAATCAGGAGCCGCACGATTTCCTGGGCCTGTTTGCGCACCGTCATATCGAAAGAAATGCCCGCATGAGTTGCATGGAAAAGTGACGCGTGATCAGTGTTAGTGCGGTGGCCAGTGCGACGCTGATCAAAAACACGAATCCAATTTCGGATGTAATTAGTAGCGCGATGTAACTGCGTGACGCTCCAATTCGTGACAGCGTACGAAACTCGCCGGTGCGAAGCTGTTGCGACAACAGAAATACCAGGGATATGACGGCGAGCGTGGCCAGGCTCAGCATGACGAGACCGAGAATGACGTAGTTTTGAACAGTGAACACCGTGTCGAGCAATTCGCTCAATACCGTTTTGGGAACGATGAGTTGCAAGCCGGAGTCGCTGTTCTGGTAGCGGCCGCGAAGCAGTGCCGCTGCTTTCTGATCAGGCGGCAGCGCAATGACGCCGGTGAGCGGAAACGCGCCTGATGCGCCGTGAAAATGAAAGCCAGTGACATTGTCCGGCGTAATCTCCGAGAATTGCGCGAGGGCTGCGTTAGCGGTAATCATGTCTTCGCGGCGGTCAAGGATTGCGCTTTGCGCGCCCGGCTTCGCCAGGTCGGTGTGCCCGTGCCCGAGTCCCTGGATGATCCAGCTTGTTCTGACATCGACAAACACGGCGGCGTCGTCCGCGGTGCCGGTGCGTGCCAGCACGCCGGCAATTTTCATCTTGAGCGGATAGATACCGGCAATGTCGAATACGGTCTCCGGTGACGAGATCAGGGAGTCGCCGGGGCCGAGCCCGCCGCTCGCCGCGACGTTGGCGCCAATGACGCATTCCCCGAGCAGGCCCATCTGGCGCCCGCTGCCAAGCGTGAGATTGCGATATTCGAAATATTCGAGAGAGGTGCCGACGATCGGTGCGCCTTGTGCACGAAAGCGCGCATCAATGGGAATCAATGTGGCGAGCCCGGTCGCGCGTGCTTTCTCTAACGCAGCATGGCGCAGCGTGCGCGGCGATTCGGCGTGAAAGTACAGCGTGTTCAGAACCAGTTCCAGCTCGCTACCGGCTGCACCCAGAATGAGCGGTGTCGCGTCTGCCCGCGCTCTGAGGGCAGCGGCACCGTCTTCAACCAGCAGACGCGTCCCGGCGGGCAGAAACAACATCAATGCTGTGGCGGCGACGAGAATGCTGGTCTTTATCCGGTGATGCGCGAGGTAGCGCCAACCGAGAAACAATGCGCCCGTCATTGCCCTGCCCTCGAGGTGGGTGAGGCAGCGATACTGTGGATGTCGTGAACGTGATCGAATCGGGACAATAGCGATTCGTCATGGGTCACCATCAGCAGGGTCGAGCCAAATGCACGTGCCTGTGCCTGCAGCAGATCAACAACGTTCTGTTTGTTTTGTTGATCGAGGTTGCCGGTAGGTTCATCAGCTAGCAATATTGCGGGACGATTGAGCATCGCGCGGCAGACAGCGACGCGCTGTTGCTCGCCTTGCGAGAGTTCCTCCGGGGGTGACTTTGCCCTGGATTGCAGGCCGACATCGCGCAACAATTCCATAGCCCGTGTGCGCATGTCCAGTTGCTGGCCAACGCCGGCAATGAACCAGGGCAGCATGACATTTTCAATCACGCTCAGGTAGTTCAGCAGTTCGAACGTCTGAAACACTTGTCCGACGTTGAGGATGCGATAGCGGCCAAGTTCGCGTTCGCTCAATGCGGTGACGACTTGATCGTTGACGTTGATGCGTCCCGATGTCGGGCGCAGTGTTCCGGCAATCAGTCCGAGCAAAGTGGTTTTGCCCGAGCCGCTGGGCCCGACCAGCGCGGCATTGGCACCGGCTGGTACATTGAACGACTCAACGTGCAACCCGAATGCGGCCGCGCCGTCCGCAACCGGCGTCTGATAATGGAACTCGAGGCCGCTGACTTCAATCATCGCGCTTTATAGCCGCTGTTCGTCGAGTACTTCGAGCCGGGTCAGTTTCCAGGCGCCATCGACATCGCTGATCTGCAGGTTCGCCCGATAGCCGTTGGTGCGCTGATGAACATGGCCCCAGTGGCCAACCGAGCCGGATACGGTCCAGCTGGTCTGAATGTCGAGATGGTTGCCTTCACGGCCCAGTAATTCGGCTTCGTCGACGGTTGTGGACTTGACCTTGACCCTTGCGCCGCCCTGGTTGGCGAGTTCGAGGCTTTTCTGGGTTTCGAGGTAAATTTCCGTGAGCAGGTCGCCAGCGACGCTTTTTGCCAACACATCGTAAATGACTTCTTCTCCGCGATAGTCGAACGCGAGGTACACGTTGTGCAACAGGTTGCCGACCAGTTCTTGCAGGCGTTCGTCGTCGAGTGAGCTTCGTCGGAATTGTGTAAAAGAAACCACGGCGATGGCGACTGTGCACAGCAACACGACGGCTGTTGCGGGTGCAACGCGTCGTTGTCTGCGAAACCGTATCAGCAACAGCGCGCCCAGACCTATCGTGGCTGCCGTCGCGATCCAGCGCGCCCACTTCGCGATTCGTTGCAACACGGTTGGTGGCGGGGCAATCTCATTGAGCGTGGGCAACTCCGGGAAGCGCAGAAAGTTGTCCCAGCGCAGAATATTGGCATCCGGTTCGAGCATCGTCGGTAGCGGTCCCGCCTGATCTACGGTCGCCGCTGGAACCATCTGCATCTTGTCGGTGAATATGTCCCACTCCATTTCAACCCGCTGCGGCAGCCCGTCGGTCGGAAAATAATAGATGACGCCTAGTGTTGCCGACCAGAGATCGAGATCCTGACCATCGACGACAATACTGCTTCGCAACGTGCGTTTCAGAAAATTGACTCTGTCGACAGTGCCCTCGACCGCCACGCCGTCGATCGTTACCGGGAAATGGTCGGACAGAAACGCAACAACTTTCTGTTTGATGTCGTCATGACGATCGGCCGAGATTGTGTCTTTTCCGTCGAGCCCGAGATCGACAATCCGTTGCACATCACTCGGCCGCAGAATAATTTCCTTTCGGACTTCGTAAGGCTCGACATAGATGAAACCGGTCATTGGTGAAAAATACTGGCGCCGCAAACCGCGCTGCGGAAAACTCGAATACCAGGGGTCCTGCCAGTCGAGATGAACGGTAAATCCTGACGCGAGATAGCGATAGTCGTTGACCGCGATGCCTTTGTGATACACAACAAAGCCGATATTGGCTTGCCCGTTTTTTCTTGGCGCCACAAGCGTCAATGCATCGGGCCGTTTCTCAAATGGATACAAGATCGTGGCGCGAATGACGACGGCGGCCTGGTCCTCCGGCGTTGGCACTACCTCGCTGGTGATGCGATCTCGCAGTGGGCGTGTACCCGGACCGAGCTTCGTGAACACACCCTTCAGCGGTGATTCGCCAGCCAGAACGACCATATCCTGAGTCGTGAACGTCTTCAGCCGTTGCGCGAGCGGCGCCTCGCCGTACCCCAGGCGTTGATAAATATCGTCAGGCAAGAGGTTGCGGAATGCGGAAACATCATTCTGACCAATCTCCAGTTCCAGTCGAACAAGATCGTCTTCGACAAAGTATTCCGCGATGGTGTCTGCAAACATCGCCTGCGTGCGCACGATCGCATCGGCCAGCACTGCGCCGGAATATATGAACAGCACGCATGCGACTGCAATGGTCAGGTGAAGGGTGCGACTTCGAGTTCTGGTACTGGTTTTCATCGGAATGGCTTCAGGAATCCGTGGATGCAGGAGATCGCGTTGCCTCTGTTCCGGTACGACCAGCTTTATTGACCACAGGCAGAGCATAACCGGTTCAGCAATGTCTACTTGTGTTGGAACGATCGTCTCATGCTTCGACGAATGTTTCGCCGGCCGCGACGTAATGGGTGAATTCGACTGCGCCGCGGGTAATCGTGCGTGTCTTGTCTTGCCGGGATTTGAGTTTGCAGCGCTCGGCGTTTGAGGGCGGGGGAGGCGACATTGTTGAAGAATTGAATCGCGGGCACATGGCCGTACTTTGGCAGCGTTCAGCGCCGAAGATACCTGCAATCAAGAAACCCGCCGAAGCGGGTTTCCAGGTCAGTTATTCGCCCCAATCGGGATCGTCGTTCGCATCGAATGGCGGGTCGTACTCGATGTATTGCAACGGATCGAACGGAAGATCCTGCATGTTGACCGGTGCCCTGGACAACGCCCGTGTTTCAGGGCGCGCATTGGCCAGTCCGGTGAACGCTGGTCCGCGCGTGGCTGGCGAATCCGGATATTTCCGTTTCCACAGTATATGGCGCGCCTGCATGCGGTTGAATGCGCCCTTGTAATGCAGCAGCGTGGTTAACAGCGGGCTTTTTTCACGGGTGTCGTGCAACAGGTAGAAATACTGCGCGGCGATGCCGGACCCGGCGGTGGAATCAGACGATATCACGTGCTTCTTGTAGTTTCCTTTCACCACGGCGCCCAGGTTCGGACCCGCGTATATGAATACCGAGTCGCGGCGCCCGTGCGTATCGCCGTTGAGCAGCAGCGCCGTCTGATCGATGCCGTCGACTATCCGGTCGGGTGGGGATGTTTCGGGTCGCGCCCGCCAGACGCGCGAAGGTGGTAAACAAATCGGTTTCATGAATCATGTCGCCGATGATTTGTTCCGGCTCGATGACACCCGGCCACCATGCAAATGCCGGTACGCGCACTCCGCCTTCCAGAAAATCGCCCTTGCCGCCACGAAAAATCGTCTCGGTCATACCGAGACCGGGCGGCGGATTGTGCGCCATGGGCCCGTTGTCTGCCATGGTCACGACCAGCGTATTTTCGGCAATGCCCAATGCGTGGAGCTGATCCATAACCTGGCCAATAAATGCATCGACGTTCAAGGTGAACCCGTCCGAATACAGGCTGCGCGACTCGGTGACTTTCTTCGGGTTCGGGATGAAGGCAGTCATATTTGGCCAATAGGCAACGTAAAACGGTTTCTTCACGGCCGCATTCTTGCGAATGAACGCAAGAGACCGTTTATGGCTCTCGGGGTCGACCTTGTTAAAGGTTTCCAGATCGGTGGTGTCCCACTCGCGGCCCGGTTTGCCTTTCTTGCCTTCAATGACCTGGACCCAGCCGTGCGGAAGCACGGTGTTGTCGAGTTTGTAGGGATCGGGCGGCAACATTTCTTCGCGCATTCCGAGGACCGCGTTGGCACCCTCGCCGATCTGGTTCTGAATGCTGGTCACCTGGTTATAGGGGGTGAACAGTGTTTCATCGAAGCCCTGGTTATGCGGGTAGCTTTGCTCGATATCGCCGAGATGCCATTTGCCGTAGAACGCCGTCGCATACCCTGCACTGGACAGCACTTCGGCCATCGTGACTCGGTGTGCAGCCCACTTCGGTGTACATGCGTGTGAACAGAATGCCTTCTTCTGCCATACGTTCAATGCTCGGTGCATTGAAGCCGCGAATCTTGCTGATCGCCGGAATACCTACGTCACCAAATGAGGTGTCGTCCCACATGATGTGGATAATATTTGGCGGTGCGCCATACTTTTTGCGCAGCTGCGCAAGTTTTGCGTTAAGTGCCTTGTCCTCTGCGTTCCAGCGTTTGCCATTTTGTGCTTTCAGGACGTAGTACTCGGCGTCGTGCACGATGCCTGCGGCAGCGACAGCGACAGGAAGTGAGACGCCAAGGCAGATAGCTGCCAGGCCAGACAATATCATTCTCATGGTGTGCCTCTCGGGTTGGAATTCAGGATTCCCAGGCGCAACGACGATTGGTTTGGCGTCGGGCGGTGAGCGACATGCGGTGAAACTGTCAGCGCAGCGCGAATCAACGCTTCGTTCGTTTTTGCAGTGGAACGCGTAATTTTAACCGACGAAAATTGCGACGGAAGAATGCCGCCGCAGTAACGATAAAAGCACTGCAGCATGCGGCGTCCGGGCAGCCACTTTTGTCGTGCGGCAGATTTCCGGTATGCGCATGCTATGCTTGGTTGATCATCAGCCGCGGTGATCGGCGTTGAAAAATTGCTATGTGCAAAGGTGGTCGACACAATCAGAGCGTATTGGTGTCATGTGCCGGTCGGTACATGTGTTCGGAGCTGGTTCGTGGTTAGGCGATTTGTAATCTCTCTGGTAGCACTCGTGGATTCAGGACTTGCGTCGGTTGTGCCGGCGCGCATTCGCGCTGTCCTTTACGGCGCGAATACACTGTTAGTCGCGTGCACGCTCGCATTGGCAGGTTGCGCCACAGTCGGTCCGCAGTCGGTAACTGCCGGCCGGGGCGTGTATATCGAAGTGATCAATCGCACCGAGAATGAGCAAATCCTGAACGTGCTTGTGCGCATGCGGTACGACGAGAGCTTTGGCATGATCTCCGTCGCCAGTATCACCGCGAATCTTCGCTTCAGCGCGCGGGCCGGCGCGCAGGTCGGGGTCGGTGATGATGCCAACTTCGCCGGCAATCTGGTTCCGCTTTCGGCAGGCGTCGGCTATGAGGAAAACCCGACAATCTCGTACGTTCCGTTGAGTGGCGAGGATTTCACCCGGCGGATGATTGCACCGGTGTCGACGCGGGAGTGGTTGTTGCTCGAACGACTGGCCGACGGCACTGGACCCGTGCTTCACCTTGGGCTAGACCGTATCAATGGTCTGCGAAACCCTTCGCACGGTTTACAGCCGCCGTCACCGAAGTTCGCGCGCTTCGTTGCGCTCTACGAGCAGTTGCGTGCGGCCGACGTTCTCGATGTCGTTCAAACGAGTGCTGACAAGGAGGCGGGCCGCTTCTTCTGGGATATCCATAGCTATACGGACGGGTACGAGGGGAGCGTGCGTGAGTTCTTCGATCTGCTGGGCATCGAGGCGGTACTGGACGGTTCTGACATTCTCTTGCCGCTTCGCGAAACACCCGGACGCTC
This sequence comes from uncultured Burkholderiales bacterium, assembly GCA_951812315.1. Lineage (GTDB taxonomy): Bacteria > Pseudomonadota > Gammaproteobacteria > Burkholderiales > Eutrophovitaceae > SG8-40. The sequence continues at coordinate 17,571 of CATOSA010000008.1, read as the reverse complement.
CGACTCCGCGATTCACGTGCAGCAACGCTCGGCATACGATGTACTCCGCTTTATGGGATACGGGATCGACATTCCTGCCACCCACCTTGATGCCGGAATTGTCGAACCGCTCAGGTCTGAAATCGAGGACGAATTGCGATTTATCACAGTTCGTTCATCTGAGAAGCGACCGGACAATGCCGCCGTGGAAGTTCGTTTTCGCGGCTGGTGGTTTTACGTCGACGCGACTGACACACGCAGCAAACGTTCTTTTTCGTTTCTCCGGACCTTCATAGGCATGCGCCTCGCAGACTCCGCAGCCAAACATGTCGCGCCGGTTCTTACGGTCCCTGTGAACTGATAAACAGTTGCCCGATCAGTGTATCTTGCCCTCGTCAGGCGGTGTGTTCGTTGACGAATTCGACGCGTTGCGAGATGCGCCGCCGGCGCGAGCAGATCAAGCTGGCGTTCAATCGTTGCGGTGAGCGGGCGCTTGTCCCGCATCTGTGGCGATGTCGGCAACACCATGTCAGACTGCGCCTAAGTTAACCGGGGTTCCGAAAGTGTTTGTTCGCGAGCGGTCTAAATACCGGCCATTTCATCTTGGTTCATTTCCGCTTGAGGTCTTGCGGCGTGACGCAAGCGTAATGGTCGTCGAGACGAAGCGCCCTGCGATTTCAGCGCCAGTCGCGCCTCGTCACGAGGGATTACTTGCAAGTGCCGCACTGCGCTACTGCGAGATCATCGCCAAAGACATTGATGGCGATGTTGCACCTGCATGTGCGCCCGTTCCCGATGACCTTGCCCGGTGCGCACAAGACGTCAAGGGTGCGGCGTATTTTATGGACGCGAGCCAGGTGGGTGTTTGCCGGTTCCCCGAGCGCGCATGGTACGCGGGAGCCGACAGTCTTGCGCATACCTATGCGATAGTCATTCTGGTTGAACACGGCCGGCTGCCGGATCAGGGAAACATTGCGCTCGACTGGGTGCTACCAGCGCACAAATGCGTGAGTGAGATGCGTGCCGGAGAGATTGCGGTATGCGTTGCCGGCCAGATCCGCAACATGGGATGGTCGGCGCGCGCCCATTTTGCCGAGTACAGCCGGGTGGACGCCGAACGTCTGGCGGTACTTGCCGGATTGAACGTTCGTCGTGGCGACGAATGTGTCAACCCTTTCGTCGGCCGGTCTTATTCGCTCGCGGTCGTTTCGACGTCGTACGAACTTGCTGTCGACGAACCGCTGCACGCTCGCGCACTGCAAGCAGTAACGGGTCTACGCTACTGGTGGGGCATCAACGGAGCGCAATCAGGCCGGGAACGGCGCCGCCGGGCGAAACGCGCATCCCATCTGGGGCGATTTCCAATGGAGACGGTCAGGCAAGTTGAGCGACCGACAACCTTGATTCTGGACGATGAAGTACCGCGCGTGCCCAAGCGAGCGGCGTTTTTCGAACGTGCTCTGCAAGGCGATCTCGGCAAGAAATCGCAACGCGAGCGCACGCGATTTTCATTCAAGCATCCGTTGTCGCGTAGTCAGTTGGGCATGATTCGAAATATGGTGCCGTTTCAGGACGGGCCGATTGCAGACAAAGAGGATGAACGTTTTCACGACCCGGACGCGAACGCCAGGGCAATCAAGTCGCTTTCGTATTTTCTCGGGGCGGATCTCACCGGTATTTGCGAGATTCCGCGCTACGCATGGTTTTCGCACAAGGAAGACGGCACACCGATCGAACCGTATCATCGCTATGCGGTTGTCATGCTGATTGACCAGGGCCATGAGACCATGGAAGGCGCAAGTGGTGATGACTGGATCTCGGGAGCGCAGTCCATGCGTGGCTATCTGCGCGGCGCAGAGATTGCCGGCATCATCGCCGAAACGCTACGCGGTGCAGGATTCGCGGCGCGCTCGCAAACGAACGCCGATAGTGACGTATTGCACATTCCGCTGATTCTGTGGGCGGGTCTGGGTGAATTGAGTCGAATCGGCGAACTGGTGCTCAATCCCTTTTTCGGCCCGCGTTTCAAGTCCGTGGTGTTGACTACGGACCTGCCGCTTACAGTCGATAAGCCGATCGATTTCGGATTGCAGTATTTCTGCAGCCGCTGTCTCAAGTGTGCCCGCGAATGTCCGTGCGATGCGATCTCGTTCTCGGATAAAGTGATGTTCAACGGCTACGAAATGTGGAAGCCGGATGTCGAGCGCTGCACGCGTTACCGGTTGACCAATGCCAAGGGCTCCGCGTGTGGCCGCTGCATGAAAATGTGCCCGCTCAACAAGGTGGTCGATGCCGACGGTGCCTTGCTGACACGTGGCGCAAGCTGGCTGGGTGTGAATGCAATGTGGCTCAAGCCGTTGCTGGTGCCGATTGCAACCTGGCTGGATGACAGGCTCGGCAACGGCAAACGCATTGCGGCCAAAAAGTGGTGGTTCGATCTGGAGATGGTAGACGGGGTCGCGGTGAAACCCAAAGCAACGAATGCGCGAGATGTTGACCCGAAGCGCAAGGTCGATTTGCGCAGCAAGACGATCGCGTTCTATCCTGCGAGTGTGATGCCGCCGCCAGATGCGGCACAAGTAGTGCCGGTTGATCGCAAGGCCGCAATGCTCGCGCGCGACGCGGTTGAATCCCCTGCATCTGCGCGGCGCCGGGTGACCGAACGCGGGCGGGTGCCATCGCACTATGTGCCGACACCGCCACAGGGCAGCGAACAGCGTGAACCGCGTGAAACCGGACCGTATAAAACGTAGGCCTGTTCGATGCGAATAACGGCAGACGGGCCGGTTTTGCCATTTGACGGTACGATTCGGCCACAGATTGATAGTCGCGAACATGTGCTCGGTCGTTCTGCGCCGCATTGTTACATTTCCGGGAATTGGTTCTGATGCGCTATCTGAAATATGGGTTGATCGTGCTCGCCGCGCTGATCGTGTTGACCGGCCTCGTGTTTGGCTATGTCGCGGCGACGTTCAATCCCAATGACTACAAGGACGACATCACGCGCCTGGTTACTGAGAAGACCGGCCGTACGCTGTCCATCGACGGTGATTTGCAGCTCACGTTGTTCCCGAAGATTGGTGTCACGCTTGCCGGCACCAGCTTGTCCGAACATGGTTCGGAGACGGAGTTTGCCGGTGTAGACGAAATGCGAATCGCGCTGGCACTTTTGCCCCTGCTGTCCGGCGATGTTGTCGTCGACAAGGTGGTGCTTGACGGACTTCGTGCTCAGATCATCAAACGTGCCGACGGCAAGATGAATATTGATGATCTGCTATCACTCGGCCAGACCGAAGATGACGCGGACGGGCAGATCGAGAGCGACGATCAGCAGCGGGGCAGCAGCGAAGATGCGGCGGAGCCGTCTGCTGTGAAACTCGATATCGAGGGCGTGCGCATTGTGAATTCCACGCTGCGCTGGAAAGATGAAGTGGCTGGAGTGACGTACGAAGTTTCCGAGCTCGCAGTTAAAACCGGTCGCGTTGCCTCGGGCGTTCCAACCAAAGTGGAGTACCGCGCGACCATTCGTGCCGATCGGCCTGTAATCGATTTGCGCACGCACGCGTCGGCCAGGATTCTTGCCGACACGGAGAATCAGATATTTACGATTGATGACCTGGAGGGTGGTGTAGAGGGCGTCGCCGCTACACTCAGCGCATTGGACATGCGCTTCTCCGCGAACATCGAGGCACGCCCGAATGTCGAACGGGTCAACGTTGGCGAACTCGAAATTGAAGCGAATGCAACGATCGGCGCGGACACGTTCGGATCCGAAGTATCTGTGCCGAATCTACGCATCGAAAAGGGAGTGACAACTGTCAATGAATTGACGGCCTCATTCACGGGGGTGATCGCGGGCGCTGAAGTTTCCGGTGAGCGCGAACCGGACATGCGCGCTGAATCCGCTATTCGGCTAAGCGGTGTTTCAGTGTCGGAGAATGTTCTGTCGATCGGTGAGCTCGCTTTGGAGCTCGACGCCAACCAGGCGGATCAGGCATTGAAAGGTCGTGTGACGACTACCGTTAAAGGCGATCTCGACAGGCAAGTTTTCAATTTGTCCGGAGTTGCAGGGCAGTTCGAGGCACATTCGCCGGCGTTGCCGACAGAATCGACCACAATTCCGGTTGTCGGTGCGATTGGAGCGAATCTCAAAGGGGAGAAAGTCCATGCGGATTTGAAGGTCCGCTTCGACGAATCCGAGATTGAAGGTGTGTTCGATGTGACGCGATTTGCCGATCCCATTTTGAGATTTGACGTCGGGATCGACTATCTCGACATTGACCGCTATACGGCGTCTGAGCAGGGCGCCTCGGCAAATGCCGACACAGACGCCAGTCAAAAAGATGGCGAGCAAGAGGGCAGTGCGCAGGAGGAAGCGCAGATTGACCTGTCACCGTTGGAAGCACTAAATGTCGCTGGTGAGCTGCGCGTCGGTAAACTGATCGCCTCCGGGATTACGCTGTCAGACGTTCGGTTCAACGTCAAAGTCGCTGGCGGAAAAGCAGAAGTCAACCCGTTTTTCGCGAGACTTCATGGCGGTTCGACGCGTGGTGTCGTTACGGCCAACGCAAAATCGAACGCGTTTGCCCTCAGGCAAACCATGTCGAGTGTGCAAATCGGACCGTTGCTGCGCGATTCAATTGATCAGGACCTGCTCGACGGTCGCGGTACGGTAGAGCTTGATTTGACAGCCCGCGGCGAAACCGTAAGTGCGTTGACCGGTACACTCTCCGGGACCACGAGTATTGCGCTGAAAGACGGTTCTGTAAAAGGCATCAATCTGGCACAGTCGATGCGCAATGCCGGCGACCTTCTTTCCTTGAAGCGAAATAGGGAAGCGACTGCGGCGCCGGCCCAAAAAACGGATTTCACGGATCTCACCGCGAGCTTCAATATCCGCAATGGAAAGGCCCGCAACGAAGATTTGTCACTTCGTTCACCGTTCATCCGACTCAATGGCACGGGTGATATTGACCTGGTCGAAAGTGCGCTCGACTATGTTGCCAATGTCACGCTGGTTGCTACGTCCAGCGGACAGGACGGTAAAGATATTGCCGACGTTGCCGGAATCACTGTTCCGGTACGGATCGTCGGGCCGACATCAGCGCTCAGGTATGAGCTGCAATTTTCCGACGCGATTGCCGATCAGGCGAAGGAACGGATCAAAGCGGAGCAAAAGAAGCTTGAACAGAAGCTTGAGGCGGAACTCGAGGGTCAGCTCGATTCCGAAGTATTGGAACAACTGTTTGACGGAGACATACCGAGCGTGCCCGCTGGAAACAGCGAAGGTGAACCCGACAATCCAGTTGTCGAACCCAAAGACGCACTTCGTGATCAGTTGAAGAAATTGTTGCGGTGATGCGATGAGCGACCGGGTGGCCGCCAACGAGTCCGTGAAATTTTCGAAACATGTGATCGCATGGCAGCGGCGAGCCGGGCGCCACCATCTTCCCTGGCAAAATACTGCAGATCCTTATCGGATCTGGTTGTCGGAGATCATGTTGCAGCAGACTCAGGTCGCCGCGGTGATTCCGTATTTTGAGCAGTTTGTTGCTCGATTTCCAACCATCGCCGGCCTGGCAGAGGCCCCCGAAGACGCGGTTCTCGCAGAATGGAGCGGGCTGGGATATTACGCGCGCGCGCGCAACCTGCACCGCGCTGCGCGCGAGATCATGGAACGCCATCAGGGCAGTTTCCCCAATCGCTTCGAGGACATACTTTCACTGCCGGGTGTCGGTCGGTCGACCGCCGGCGCGATCGCCGTATTTGCGTTTGACCAACGTTTCCCGATTCTTGACGGCAACGTCAAAAGGGTGCTGGCGCGTTGCTTTGCAATTGACGGTTATCCTGGAAGCAGCGCCGTCGGCAATCGACTATGGGCATTGGCTGACAATCTCCTGCCTGATCACGATGTGCAGGCTTATACACAGGGACTGATGGACCTTGGAGCACAGGTATGTATCCGCAGCCGGCCCAAGTGCAGTGAGTGCCCACTTTCGGGGCAATGTATTGCACGGATACAGGATCGGGTCAAAGCGTTGCCAGCAGCTCGCCCAAAAAAAGAACGACCACGTCGATCGACGGTGATGCTGATTCTGGAAAGTGATGGCGAGATCATGCTGGAAAAACGGTCGGCCCCTGGCATCTGGGGCGGACTGTGGAGCTTCCCCGAGATTGACGCGATTGGCGATGCTGCGCAGGCGTGCCAACATCGCTTCGGTGTCGCCGTGCAATCAGCGGATCTGATGGCGCCTCTCGAACACGGCTTCACGCATTTTTCGTTGAATATATCGCCGTTGCGGTGTCGTGTAATACAGCGCGATACGCGCGTCGAGGCGCCGGGTCGAATGTGGGTTCAACCGTGTAGTGCGTTGACCTGCGCGATACCGGTTCCGGTGCGAAAGCTGGTTGCGCAACTGCGCACGGCTCAGGATGACTGAAGCAGTTCAGCGATGCGCGACACACGCTCTGCAGCACTGCGTTGCTCGAGCAGGTTTTGTTTGACTGGTGTGGCGACAGGAATAATTTCGGCCAGGCGATAACTGACCCAGGCCGGATCATCAAATGCATTGGGCGCGCTGACAAAACGATCACCGGCTTGTTCAACAATGCGTTCGAGTGCGCTGCGGCACATGGCTTCTCGGGATCGACGACATCATCATTATTTTCCGCTAACCACTCAATATCGCCGCGGATCAATCCATTGTCTTCAACGCGCACTTCGATGATACGAAATACGGTTTCTCCCGTGCAGTTGAGATGAAACAGTCCTGGATGTGGCATGTCCCAATTGACGATGCGCGCGCTGCACCCAACGGGTTCGTGCTCTGCGGGCGTGCCGACTTCCTGGCCGGTGCGAATTCGGCAAACGCCAAACGGCGTATCGTCACGGAGACAGATCTTGGTCATGTGCTGGTAACGTTGCTCGAATATTTTCAATTGCAGTGCAGCGCCGGGGAACAGCACCAGATTGAGCGGAAATATCGGAATATTCGTCACCGTTATAGCTTGCATGTCCGCCACGATCCGCTTACTCGGCGCCGGCTTTCTTGCTGCCCCAGCGTGACATCAAGCTGTGAGCGACCTGGAGTTGGTCGAGAATGCGCGCAACGACGAAATCAACCAGTGCATCAACGCTGTCAGGGTGATGATAAAAGCCGGGTTTGCCGGAAGAATGACCGCCCCCGCGCGCGACAGGCGCAGCATGTTTTCCATGTGAATTGCCGACAGCGGTGTTTCGCGTGGTACGAGGATCAGCGGCCGGCGCTCCTTGAGCATGACGTCGGCGGCGCGTTCGATCAGATTGTCGGACAACCCGCCAGCGACCGATGCCAGTGTCCCCATCGTACAGGGACAGATCACCATGGCTGTTGCCGGATTTGAGCCCGACGCGACCGGCGCGAACCACTCTTCCCGCCCAAACACCTGCAGTTGATCTGCTTGCGTCGAGAACCGTTCTTCAAAAAAAGATTGGGCGTCTTTTGCGCGACCCGGTAATGACAGATCCATTTCCTGACGGGCGACTATTTGCGCTGCTTGCGAGTAGACGAGGTATACGCGCGTTCCGGACTGCAGCAGGCATTCGAGCAAGCGCACGCCGTACGGCATGCCCGAGGCACCGGTGAATGCCAGCGTAACCGTACGCGATTGGCTCATCTACGAGTGGCCAGGCGTGTACTTGCCTGACTGGTCCAGCGAACAGGTCGCTGCAACGTCGCAACGACAAACATCAAACCGCCAGTTCCCGGTGGCGCACGAGTACTGGTCGCTGCTGGCCGAAATGTGCTGACAGCCGTTCCACGAGATATACAGAGCGATGGCGGCCACCAGTACATCCAATCGCGACGGTCAGGTAGCTTCGATTGTCACGTACGAAACTCGGCAGCCATTGTTTTACGAATTCCCTAATGTCTCTCGCCATGTTTTCGACGTCGGCGTCTGCTTCGAGGAAGCGCACTACGTCCGGATCGCGCCCGGTCAAATCTCGCAACTGCGGATCATAGTGGGGATTGGGAAGACAGCGTACGTCAAACACAAAGTCGGCATCCAGCGGGATGCCGTGCTTGAACCCGAATGACTGAAACAGAACCACCAGACCGCTGTCGTCAAAGCGACAGCAAATCGCGCACCCAGGTTCTGAGTGTGTTCGGATTCAACTCACTGGTGTCGATGCGATGACCGAGATTGCCGATGACTTCGAGAAGCTGGCGCTCGCGCTCGATGGATTCGGTCAATGTGCGCTGGTCGTCCGCGAGCGGATGACGTCTGCGTGTTTCGGAAAATCGTTTGACCAGCGTTCCGACTTTGGCGTCGAGGAAGACGATATGTGTTTCAAGCTCTTCGGACTTGATCTGTTCCAGCAAGTCGGGCAGGCGCGCCAGACTCGAGCCACTGCGAACGTCGATACTGACGGCGACGCGCTGGTACCCGGCGTTGCGCAGAAAATCGACGGTTTCGGCCAGCAATTGCGCGGGCAAATTGTCCACGCAGTAATAGCCGCTGTCTTCGAGTACGTTTAACGCAATACTCTTTCCGGAACCGGATAATCCTGTGATGATAGCGAGTTGCAAGAGCCGTCAATCTCCGTCAGTGCGCAAACCAATTCGACTCGTCCCGACCGAATTGGTTTCGATCTGGCCGCGCGTTCATGTTCGCGAAGTACACGTCAATGGGGGCATTCGAATCCTGTCGTATTGAATACCTGCTTGCCGTTCCCGATCGAGTAAGCACTGGCTGGGCCGGCGGAGCATGATTACTCCTGAGTGCCTAGATAGCGCTCCTGCCTTTGAATGAATTCCTGCGTGCTGTCGATGCCACGCAACTGTAAAACATAGTTCCGTACTGCAGCTTCAACCAGCACTGCCAGGTTGCGGCCTGCGGCCACCGGCAGTTGCACCTGGCGGATATCAACGTCGAGAATCTGTTCAACGCTCGCATTGAGTGGGAGCCGTTCGATCCCGGGCACCTTGCCGCCGACCGGCTTTTCCAGTTGCACGATCAGCTTCAGATTTTTGCGGCGGCGTACTGCAGTCTCACCGAAAATCGTGCGGATATTGAGCATGCCTAATCCACGCACTTCGAGAAAATCCTTGAGTAATTGCGGGCTGCGTCCCTCGAGCGTTCGCGGTGATATGTGGTAGAGCTCGACCACATCATCAGCGACCAGACCGGAACCGCGCGAGATCAATTCGAGCGCCAGCTCGCTCTTGCCGACGCCGCTTTGCCCGGTTATTAACACACCGACCCCGAGCACATCGAGCAACACACCGTGACGCGTGACGAATTCGGCAAGCGCGCGTCCAAGGTAGGTGCGCAGCACCCAGATAATCTGCAAGCTCGCCATCGGTGACGAGAGCAGCGGGACGTCCCGCGCCTGCGCAAATTCTGCCAGTGACTGAGGTGCGCGTTCGCCATCGGACAGGATCATGCCCTTGAGTCCGCTGTCAGAGATGCGACTCAGCGCGTCACGTTGCGCGTCTTCGCCCAGGCCGGAAAAATAGGCTGCTTCGGTACGGCTGAATATTTGCAACCAGTTCGGATGAACGAAATTGAGATGACCAATCAATCCCTGTACGGACTGATTTATTTCCGAGCTGTCAAGTTCAGGGGCTGGTTCGCGCGGTCCGGAAATCCAGTCCAGGTCGAGCGCGTCAGCATTGTCGTCAAACAGCTGCGCGACGCTGACCCGGGGCATGTGGCTCCCATTCGCTAATGAAGCGTTGCGCACTGTCAATGTCAGTGGCGCTGTTTAGCACGTCGCGGACATTACGCTCGCTGAACATCTGTGCGAGCTCGGACAGGATCTGAAGATGCTGATCGGTTGCTTTCTCGGGAACCAGCAGCACAAAAATCAGATTGACTGGGTTGCCGTCCGGGGCTTCGAACGCGATCGGGGACTGGGTGCGGATAAATGCACCGGCTGCAGATTTCAGCCCCTTGATCCGGCCATGCGGGATCGCAACCCCATGTCCAAGACTGGTCGAACCCAGCCGTTCGCGTGCAAGCAGCGCGTCGAATATCTTGCGTCGACTGATGCCCAAAGAGTCTTCGAACAACATTTCCGCCTGTTCGAACACACGCTTCTTGCTCGTGACATCCAGGTCAAGGATGACATTACTTGTCGGAAGCAGACGACCGAGCAGACTCATAACACGGATCGGTTCAACTCGCGGCGCGGCGAATGGACTCCTGGTTGTGGTGATCAACGAGCTTTTCCTTGTGCTTGAGCACGACCCGGTCAAGCTTGTCCGCCAGCCCGTCAATCGCGGCATACATGTCGGTATCAATCGACTCGCAAAACAGATCCTTGCCGCTGAGGTGAACTTTCGCTTCGACTTTCTGGTCCAGTTTGTCGACCGACAGAATGACGTCGATGTCCATCACCTGCTCGAAATGCCGCGACACCTTGGCCAGCTTGTCCTGCAAATAGTCGCGAATCGCGGGCGTGATCGGTAGATGGTGTCCGGAAACCTTTAAGTTCATCAGTTACGCTCCTTGCGGAAGGCTCGATTCAGATCGCCTTGCGCAGATTGACGGGGAGTATCTTCAGCGATTCGCGATACTTCGCGATCGTTCGACGCGCGACGACAATGCCTTGTTTGCCGAGAATCTCGGAAATCTGGTTGTCCGAAAGCGGACTATGGCCATTCTCTTCGCCCACGAGTTGTTTGATCAAGGCGCGAATGGCGGTTGCGGAACAGGCCCCGCCTGTTTCAGTGGTGACGTGGCTGCCGAAGAAATACTTCAGCTCGAAAATACCTCTCGGGGTGAACATGAATTTCTGCGTCGTGACGCGCGAAACAGTTGATTCGTGCAGACCCAATGTTTCCGCGATCTCACGCAGCACCAGCGGGCGCATCGCAACTTCACCGTGCTCGAAGAAATGGCGTTGCCGGTCAACGATCGCCTGCGACACCCGCAGTATCGTGTCAAAGCGTTGCTGGACATTCTTGATGAGCCATTTGGCTTCCTGAAGCTGGCCGGAAAGCTGTTGCAGGCTCGCGTCACGGTTCCGGTGCAGTATGTCCGCATACATCCGGTTAACGCGCAGTTTCGGCATCGCGTCGGGATTCAATGAAACGACCCACATTCCTTTGATTTTGCGGGCGATCACATCGGCGACGACGTAGCGGGCTTCGCTGCCGGTATAGTTTGCGGCCGGCCGGGGATTCAGGTGAGTGACCAGGCTTTGGATACCGCGCAACGTATCGTCGTCGCAGCGCAACAACTTCTTCAGCTTTGCGTAATCGCGAAACGCCAGCGAATCGAGATTTTCCCTTACGACTTGCAGGGCCAGCGTCCGGAATGGTGTGTCTTCAGGCAACGCCTCGAGTTGCAGCGCCAGGCATTCACCGACGTTGCGGGCACCGACCCCGGCAGGCTCCAGACTCTGCAGATATTTCAATGCAATACCAAGGTCCTCCGCATCGATTTCCAGCTCGTCCGGGAGAATATCTGCAAGTTCCTGTAATTCATCCTGAATGAAGCCGTTGTCATCCAGATTGTCGACCAGAAATGCGACCAGTTGCGTGTCACGCTCTGAAATTTGTATCAGCGAGAGCTGGCCAAGCAGGTGATCCCTGAGCGTGGCACTGCCGGCGGCCAGTGGCGGTTCGGAGTCGTCATCGTCAGACTCGGGATTGCCGTACGACGTGTATCCCTCGTCGCCACTCCATTCGGTCTGCGGCTGAATCTCTTCATGCGTGGCCGTTTCGGTGGTACTTGATGTTGTTGCCGTTTCAGGCGTTTCCTGTCCTGGCGTTGTCGCAGGCTGTGGGGACTCTTCTTCCTCTTCTCGCTCGAGAAGTGGATTTTCCTGCAAGAATTGCTCGATTTCCTGGTTCAGCTCGAGCGTCGACAGCTGAAGAAGCCGAATAGACTGCTGCAACTGGGGCGTCAGCGTCAGATGCTGTGACAGCTTGAGCTGCAGTGAGTGTTTCATGGTTTAGTCAACAACGGAACTGTGTTCAGGAGGGGGGATGAAATGTATTTACAAGCGGAAGTGCTCGCCTAGATAAACTTTCCTTACGCTTTCATTATAAACGATTTCCTCCGGTTTTCCGCAGGCCAGAACGCAGCCGTCGTTGATAATATAGGCGCGGTCGCAGATACCAAGTGTCTCACGAACATTGTGATCGGTAATCAGGACACCGATCTCCCGATCTTTAAGAAAACGAATAATTTTTTGAATATCGAGTATCGCGATCGGATCGATTCCGGCAAAGGGTTCGTCCAGAAGAATGAATTGTGGGTCGGTTGCCAACGCGCGGGCAATTTCGGCGCGCCGCCGCTCACCGCCGGACAGGCTGATGGCCGGACTATTTCTGAGATGGGTAATCTGCAGTTCGGTCAGCAGATCATCCAGGCGTGTATTGCCATCATCAGACTGTGGGCGCAATTCGAGCACGGCCTGGATGTTCTCGGCGACAGTCAGCTTGCGGAATATCGACGCTTCTTGTGGAAGATAGCTCAATCCGAGGCGTGCGCGCCGATGGATCGGCATATGGGTCAGGTTGCGATCGTCCAGATAAAGCTCTCCACCGTCCACCATCGCCAGTCCAACCATCATGTAGAAACAGGTTGTCTTGCCGGCCCCGTTGGGGCCCAGCAGTCCGACCACTTCGCCACTTTCAACCTCGAGCGAAACGTCTTTTACTACGGTACGGGCCTTGTAGCGTTTCTTGAGGCGATCCGCGCGTAGTTTGCTCATATCGCCATAACGGACCGTAACGTGAGGTACCGTGGCCACTCAATGCACATTTGATACCCGCGGAAACAGCATCGCCGTGCGGCGTGGCGCGGCATCGACTGTGCGAACCGGAATTCTCGCCTTTGGTTTCGGGAATGACACGTAATCAGCGGTCGTCACCGTCAACGCCACCCGATTCGGGAGAGGCGTCGGAAGGTTTGTCGTCGTCGGAGTTTCTCGGCTGAATGATCGCGCGAACACGGCCACGCGAACTTCCCGGTTCGGCGCCATCGCGCTTCCCGCTGTTTACCTCGAAGAATTCAGTCAGAGCGCTGTACGAGATATAGGCGCCACGTACTTCGTCGCCACCGCGTTTCAATTTGGCCTTACTGAACAGTTCGATTTTCTCGGCCTCGCCACTATATTCGAGGCGTTCTGCCTCGCCTTCGATGTAATCCTCGTGCCCTTCGCGTTTTTGCCTGAAATAAGCCGGTTTTCCGTAGGCGACGCCGGACTCGAACCCGCTATCGCCCTGGGTGACAACAATCCGGTCTGCCTTGAGCATCAATGTGCCCTGTGTGAGCACGACGTTGCCGAGAAAAACCGCTTCCTGCTTCTGGTCGTTAATTTCAACACTATCTGCCTCAACATTAACGGGCTCATCGCGATCTGCGCGCACGGCGTACGCGTTCATGCTGAAACTGGTGGCAAGCGCTATCGTCAGAATCAGCCACGGCGGCAAAGTCCGAATCCACCCCGCCAAATCTCGGCTACTGGCGATCTTGAAGTTGCGTTTACTTCGATGTTTGCGCTCTGGGATTTTCATAATGCGCCTGGACTCGTGATAGCAAATTAATGCGTCTGGTTTTGTTATCAAATTCTAGGCCAACCGAGCGGGCTGTGGAACTTCCATTGGCCATCGTGACCGCTTGATCGGTTTTCGCAATCTCCTGATCCGGGATGACGTGCAAGTAGCTGGTCGTCGCCCCGAGGCGTGGATTGGCGTCGTATGGTGGTCGATCAATCCGTACATCACCGCGGAAGTAAACGTTTTCGCCGCCGCTGTCAATTTCCGCGGTGTCTGCGCGAACCGTAACCGGAGCGCGCTCGTAATCATGATAGAGAAGAGTCGGCGAGAACAGTATGGAGCTGCTTTCGTCAGCATAGTGAACGAGTTGCTTGCCTGTCAGTTCGTAGCGGCGAGACCCGTCCGGATTCATACGAACCGCGTTGAATCCTTCAATGTAGAACTCCGGCGCGCCACGCGCATTGGCCCCGGCCAGGTTTTCCGGAGAACTCACCTTGGCGTCGAGCCACCACGTCAGGATTGCAAGTAGCAGCAGGAGTATGGCTGGAGACCAGGCAAACAGTCGATCTCTGATCATGACCGGTACGGACCGACGTGAGCGGCCCAGGTTCCCTGGGCCTGCATAATCAGTTCGCAGGCTTCGCGTACCGCGCCTTGGCCACCGCCGGTTTTCGTCACAAAATGCACTTCATTGCGGACTTCGTCAACGGCATCCGGCGGGGAGAGGGCGAGGCCACAGCGGCGCAGAACGGGCAGGTCAGGAAGGTCGTCTCCCATATAGCAAACGTGCTCGTCTTCCAGTCCGAGTCGTTGCCGCAAGTCGACATATGCGTGTAATTTATCGGCGGCGCCCTGGATAAGGTGATCGATATCGAGTTCGCCTGCTCTGACACGAACGGCATCGGACGATCGGCCGGTGAGGATGCCTGTAGCGACACCGCTGGATTTCAGCAGCTTGAGGCCCAGACCGTCGAGAATATTGAAAGGTTTGAACGATTCACCTTTGTCCGACACGAACAAGGTGCCATCGGTCATGACGCCATCGACATCGAACAGCGCCAGGCGTACCTGCCGGGCGCGTTGCGACAGATCTGGCGTCATATTACTTTTGCCTGCATCAGGTCGTGTGTGTTCAGGGCGCCGACCAGGACATTTCTATCGTCGACGACCAGAATCTGGTTGATCTTGTGATCATCCATGATCTTGACCGCCTCTACAGCAAGTTTAGTCGCTTCAACGGTGCGCGGCGCTTTGGTCATCGCGTCTGCAATCGCGACCGTTCGTATGTCGCCCGTCTTTTCCAGGGTTCGGCGCAGATCACCATCGGTGAAAATGCCGGTGACCTGATCGCCGCGAACGATTGCCGTCATACCCATGCCCTTCCTGGATATTTCGAGGATGGCATCATTGAGCATCGCCGTGTCTGGCACCCGCGGAACGGCATCACCGCTGCGCATAATGTCGTGAACATGGGTCAGAAGACGGCGTCCGAGGCTGCCACCCGGATGCGAACGTGCGAAATCGTTCTCGTCAAAACCGCGTGCCTCGAGCAGGGCGACTGCGAGTGCATCGCCCATCGCCAGCGCCGCCGTGGTGCTGGCTGTCGGCGCAAGACCGAGCGGGCAGGCTTCTTCGGACGTTTGTGCATTCAAGTGGGCATCGGCTTCAGTAGCCAGCGCGGATGCCGGATCGCCGGTGATCGAAATGAGCTTCGCGCCTTCGCGCTTTACAATAGGTATGATCACCAGCAGTTCGGCGCTTTGCCCTGAATTCGATAGCGCAATGAGCACGTCGTCGCTGGTAATCATGCCAAGATCACCGTGACTGGCTTCCGCAGGGTGGACGAAGAACGCCGGCGTCCCGGTACTTGCCAGTGTCGCTGCCAGCTTTCGCGCAATGTGCCCTGACTTTCCCATCCCGCTTACGACAATCCGGCCCTTGCAACCGAGTATGATTTGCATCGCCCGCACAAAGGAATCGTCAAGGCGTCCGGCAAGTTCCTGAACGGCACGCGCCTCGATGTCGAGCACGCGTTTCGCGAGGCTGATCGCCTCCTGACTGGAAAGTTTTCCGATAGCCACCATCGCCGCGCAGTATAACGCAGCAGAGGAAACATTCAGCCCCGGATCGACTTGCCGCATTCCATCTGCGATACCGTTTTCAGCATGCAATGTATGCAGGCTTGTATGGTACGTCCTGCACCTGAGGGTGCCGGGGTGGAGGGACGATGCAGGCTATCTGCCGTAACCGGACAGACCGAACTAGCCATGTCCCCACTCTGTCTTTCTGAGCGTCGATTTGGGAAGCAGCGGCAAGTGTTTACGCACCTGACCGCCGATAGAAACAAGCTAACGCGGCAAAGACAGCCCCCCTCGGCACGTTTAAGTGTACGGCGATACGGGCGGCTTGAGCACGGCGTTGTCCATGTATGCAGCCGTTGTTGCCATTGGCCGTGGAAGTGGAGCTTACATGTCTGATTCACACAAGAGCATCGAAGTCATCGGCGCGGACATTAGCCAGTGCGAAATCGTTATTGCCTGGGCGCGCTCGCAGCGACCTTGCCAGCGTATTGCCAATAAGCGCGAGGCCATTGTGGTCTGGCTCAAACAACTTCCCGCAGGCTGTGTTATCGGCATGGAGGCCACGGGCCGGTTACATCAGCAGCTGGCTGATCTGGCTGCAGGACATGGACACGTCGTGTACGTCCTTAACCCCAAGCATGTAGCGTCTTACGCCAGGGGCGTGGGCCAGCGCGGCAAGACCGATCCAATGGACGCGGGCGTGATTGCCCGTTATGTCGATCGCGAACGTGATGGGCTACATCGTTATGTCGTACCCAGCGCCTTGCAGCGCACGCTGCGTGATTTGATCAGCAACGCGCGAGCGTCGTGCGTCATACTACGGCGCTGCGCCAGAGCATCCGGGCTACGGGCACGCGGTCCAACCGCGCCTTAAAGCGCGCGCATCAAGGCGCCTTGAAGAGCCTGAACACGCTGCTCGCCGAGCTCAACAACGAGCTCAAACGCGTCATTGCACACAACGATGAACTGGAGAACAAACGCAAGCAACTGCAGCGCATTCGCGGCATTGGCTTTATCAACAGCGCGGCGTTGACCCATCGCTTCGATCACACGCCCTTTGCCAATAGCGATGCGGTGGTGGCCGCCTACGGATTGGACCCGCGCCCGAAGGATTCTGGTACTCATCAGGGCAAGCGGCGCCTGACCAAACAGGGCAATGCGGAGGATCGGCGGCTGATCTACCTGGCTGGGCAGGCAGCGGCAAAGACAAAATTGTTCAAACCAATTTATCGCGCACTACTAGCCAGGGGCTTGGCAACCACCGAGGCCATTGTGATCCTGGCCAGAAAGCTACTGCGCATCGCCTTTGCCATCTGGACTTCAGGACAACCGTTCAAGCCTGATATGGTCGGAAAAAAACCTTGCTAAAAACCATAGGAACTAGTGTAGTGCGCCACTATTAACGGCGCAAAAGATGGCGAGAATTGACCTCATACTTCGTTACAAATCCTCACGAGGTGTACGCGCCGAAGCGGGCGCAACCTGCTTCGCCGTACGCGGGCGAACCTCGCTGCGGTTTGCGCCTCGTCTGAGGTCACAACGCCAGCTATTTGTTTGTGTGAGCGCACGTCTTATCATTCAACATAAATGTCGTGAACAATGAAGCACTACACTAGGAGCCTGTCGGACTTAGGTGTGCGAAAGCGAAACGATGGGAGAGCGAGGACAGATTTTGACGATTTCGACGCGCATATCGGGAATATGTAAGGAGAAAGCGGCGAAATATGGACCACTCTCCCACCGTTGCAGCCGCATCATCCTAAGTCCGGCAGACTCCTAGATACACTTGAACTCATGACAATCTATTCAACCGTTGACTTGAGGCTTGCGCGTGCACGACGCACTTGAACTTGTCCTCGTACTTCTTCTTGCGGCCGTCGTTGTCGTCGCGGTGTGCCGTTTGTTGGCACTTCCGGCCCTGCTTGGCTACCTCCTGGTCGGAATACTGATCGGACCACATGCGCTTGGCCTGGTCAGAGATACGGCTGAAACGCGTTATCTGGCCGAATTTGGCG